>NZ_NMZQ01000009.1 GCF_010093125.1 Veillonella sp. R32 | reverse complement strand
GTTAGCGATAATGGTGAAATCACTGTTAATAAAGCTAACGCTGGTTTTGGTGTAAAAGGTGCTGAAAACGGTGCGGTAGAAAGCAAAGTAGTTGGTAATGATTTAGTAGTTGATCTCAATGCAACGACTAAAGAAAAAATCGACAATGCTGCTAATAAAGACTTATCCAATCTTGACGATAAAGGTAAAGACGTTATTAAAGAAGTCAGTCAGGATGCTGTTGATGTAGTTGGTGGCGATAACATCAATGTTGCTAACGATACTAAAGATGGTGTTAAGACCTTTACAGTTAACCTCGATAAGAATGTAGATCTTGGTAACGATGGCTCCATTACTCTTGGTGATACCGTAGTTAAATCTGGAGATGTAACGGTAGGTGGCACAACGATTAACAATGGTGGTGTAACCTTACAGCCACAAGGCGAATTTAAAGTGGGTGACACTGTAATCAATGGTGGTAGTGTAACGGTAGGTGGTACTACTATTAACAATGGTGGTATAACAGTTGGTGATTTAGGTACTATTACTGTAGGTGGTACAACAATTTCAAATGGTGGTTTAACTATTGAAAATGGCCCATCTATTAGTCTTGGTGGCATTAATGCAGGTAGTACTAAGATTACTAATGTATCTAATGGTACACAAGATGGCGATGTAGTTACTTACAACCAGTTACAAGAGGTTAAAAATATTGCTGAAGGTGGTGCAGCTACAGCTGGCTCCGCATTACAATCCATTACAATCAATGATGGCAATGGCGGAGTAGTCACTGTTAATAAAGGCAATGCAAGCTTCGGTATTATTGGCAAACCAAATGGTGGCATGGTAGAAAGCAAAGTTGATGGTCAGAACTTAGTAGTTGATTTAACGGCAGCTACTAAGGAACGTATTAACAATGCAGCAGACAAACAACTTTCCAACCTTGATGATAAAGGTAAGGATGTTATTAAAGAAGTGAGCCAAAATGCTGTTAATGTAGTTGGTGGCAAGAATATTACTGTTGATACAAGCACTAAAGATGATGTTAAGACATTTACAGTTAACCTAGATAAGAATGTAGATCTTGGTAGCGATGGCTCTATCAAGACTGGCGGTACTACCATTAGCGATAATGGTATTACAGTAGGTAGCCCAACTGCTGGTAATACTAGTGTTACTGATAGTGGCGTCAATGTAGGTGATACAGCAGTAGCTAATGATGGTTTAACTATTAAAGATGGTCCATCTATTACTAAAGGAGGCATTGATGCAGGTAGTAAAGTAATTACTAATATTGCAGAAGGTCAAAATGCTGGCGATGCTGTTAATAAAGGCCAACTTGATAAAGTGAATAATCGCGTTGACAATTTAGATACTAAGGTTAGCGGCATTGATGGTAAAGTCGATACGCTTGAAAAAGGCTTAGGTGATTTAGGCGGTAAAGTAAACGGCTTAAATGATAAGGTTGATGGTTTAGGCAAAGATGTAAAAGACTTAGGCTCTAAAGTAAATGGTTTAGGTAATAAAGTTGATGGCTTAAATGACCGTGTTGACGGTCTTGATAAAGACGTTAAAGGTTTGGGTGATCAAGTTAAGGGATTAAATGATAATGTGAAGAATCTAGGCGATAAAGTAGATGGTTTAGACGGTAGACTTGCGGATGTTGAAAAAACAGCTGGTAGTGCTCTACAAGGTGTAACTATTGGTGCTGATGAAAATGGTAAAGCTGATGGCGTTAACATTTCCAAAGAAAACAACCGTGTTGATATCGTTGGTAAAACCGATGAAGCTGGTAAACAAAACATCGTAACTGCAGTTGAAGGAAATAAAGTGACTGTTGATTTATCTGACAGTGCTAAAGAAAGCCTTGCTAATGCAGAAAATGCAGCTACTAGGGATATGGACAACTTGACTAAAGATGGTAAACGCAATATTACAAACTTAATTAGTGTTCGTGGTAAAGAAGCGGTGGCAGTAGAGTCAACTGTTAATGAAAATGGGAAACGTATCTTCAATGTATCGTTAACCGAAGATGCTATGTTGAAATTGAACCGTAAAGTAGGGTGGACGCCAGTAGGAGGTGACTCTAACACTAATCGTAGTGCTAAACCAGCATCTTCGACAGCGTCCAATGGTTCATCGTTCCGTTCAATTGAAGATAACTGGATGGATCGTGCATATGAAGATAATCCAAATGATATATTCCTTAAATATGATCAGAATAACTTTATCATTAATGATGATGATGCATTAAGCTTAAAAGATGATGTAACTATTAATAAGTCTATAACTGTGGGAGACACTAAAGTGACTACTACTGGTGTAACTGTTGGTAACACTAATGTAACTAATAATGGTGTATCAGTAGGTGACAACACTTCCTTAACAGATAAAGCTCTTACTGTAGATGGTTCCACATTAACTGGTAAAGCTCTTACTGTTGATGGTTCTTCCTTAACAGGCACAGCTCTTAATGTAAATGGTTCGTCTTTAACTGGCGATGCGTTAACAATTGGTGGCGGTGTGGCAGATAAGAGTGCAACGAGTGATCAAACTAAGTTAACTGCTACATCCATAGCTATTGGTGGTGTTGAATTTGCTACGAAGAACAGTGAAACGGGTTTAATTGAAACTAATAATATTGCTGATGGTAATATTGCTGAAGGGTCTCGTCAAGCTATTACTGGCGGCCAATTATATCCAATTAAACAGCAAGTTGAAACGAATACAGCATCCATCGGTGTTCTTGGTGAAGTAGTGAATGCACATGGCCAAGCAATCCGTGGGTTAGCCTCTGAAATTCAAAATGTTCGCGATGAATCGGCTGAAGGCGATGCTATGGCTGCTTCCTTAGCTGCCTTGAATCCACTTCCTTACGTAGAAGGTGAACGTGGTCAAGTGATGGCTGGTGTAGGTACTTATCGCGGCAAACAAGCATTGGCAGTAGGTTATGCATATGCACCTAATAATAATCAACAATACACCTTAGGTTTATCTTATGGTCAAGGTGGCAAAGCGATGGCTAATGTAGGGGCCACATTCCGCATTGGCGCAGGCGATGCTGCTAAAACGACAAGTTCAGTTGCTTCACTTTCTAATAAAGTAGAAACCTTAGAAGCTCAAAATCAGGCTCAAAAAGCTCAATTTGAATCTGAATTGTCGGCAAAACAAAATCAGATTGATGCACAAAATGATCGTATCGCTAAATTAGAAGCTTTGGTACAACAATTAGCACAACGATAATTAAACTCAACTGATAGTAGTTTGCGTGAAACTTTATGATGAGATGGTAGTATTACTATCGCTTCATCATTAGTGACAACCCCATATTAGGTAGGCTGTTAGCCTTAGAAAAGTGCGATTTGAAAGGAACCCCCTCCTTTTAAATCGCCTTTTCTATAGGGGCTGTTATTTCCGTTTATTGTATATCTTGGGGCAATTAGACAGGTTGTTTCACAAAATTATCATATAGAGTATGATATAGTATTCGTAAATCGTATACATTGTGTAGTAAAGAGAAAGGTTGAAGTGTATGAAATCTGGTTTGCGTATAGGCATCACCTTCTTTTGGGGCCCTTCCTATAAGCATATTTGGTCTAATGGAGCAGGGCAAAATATGTATTTTCTTCGTGAAACGTTGATGCAAATTCCTGAAGTAGACGATGTGTATTTTCTGTTTTGGGGAAATGATTTAAAAACATTGCCAAAAGAATTAGAAGTGGATGCCATGGGCATTGCCGTATATCCCTATGAAGAGGTTGTGGAAACAACGGATGTGCTTATTGAAGGTACGCTAACATTAGAACCCTTCTATGAAAAAGAATTTAGAAAGCATGGGGCAAAAATTGTTACCTATCGCATGGGGAATGATTTCATTTGGGATATGGAGAAATTCATTGTAGGTAAAGATGGTGGTCGTGCATTTAATGGTTCTACCTATGATCAAGCTTGGCTCATTCCTCAAGTATATGAAACCAATAAAGATTATTTGAGCATTATGACGGGGACAAAGGTATATAAAGTGCCGCATATTTGGAATTCTTTTTTCTTTGACCGTCAAGTCGCACAATTACAGGAAGGGCTTACCTTTGGATATAATCCGGATAAAACTAAGCGTGGTCGGCGTGTTTCCGTATTTGAGCCTAATTCATCGGTGGTAAAAAATTGCTATATCCCTGTTCTAATTGCTGAAGCTGTGTATAAACAAGATAAAGAGGCGTTAGCCCATGTGTACCTATGTAATACATATCATTTAAAAGATGTGAGCGGGTTCCATAACTTTATTGGGTATACTCGATTGGTGAAAGACAATGTTATGACTGTAGAAAGTCGTCATTTAATGCCTTATTTCTTATCCCGTTATACGGATATTGTGCTTTCTTATCAATGGCAATTGGGGCTAAATTATGCGTACTATGAAGCTTTATATGGCAATTATCCATTAGTGCATAACTCTGAAATGCTTCGTGATGCAGGGGTGGGTTTCTATTACCCTGGTTTTGATGCCTATAAAGGGGCCGAAGTATTGCTCGATGTAATTAATCATTATGATGCATCACTTGAAACGTATGCGACAAAGAATAAAGCTTTTCTTGAAACGTTATCCCCTTATAATGCTGATGTAGTAGCGGCGCATCGGTCGTTATTGCAGAAATTATTTGAAGACTAATGTAGGGTTTTGTGTTGTGTATGCATAGATTGAGAGAAGGCATGATGAAAGATAAACTTCGTATGAAGAGGCGCTGGAAGAAGTAATAAAATATGAATTACAAAATGCGATTTTAGAAGAGATAATTCTTTTGAAATCGTATTTTTATATTATGAAGAATAATGTTGATAAAATATACGTGAAGTTAAATGACTGCACATAAAATGTTAATTATCTATATAAATGAAAAAATGGTGATAGGATATTTATGAATTTAATATTAAGATTAATGAAGAATATGCAATTCGTGATATAGATAGGTTTGAAAAAATGAAAATGAGAATTTAAAATTTTTGTTATATGTGATTAAAATGACGTTTTTACGAGAGTTTTAGAAGATTTGTTGTTCTTTATTAATTGAAAATGATAGTCTATTAGGTTAATGATTAAATGTGAAGGTGGAAGGTGTATTGACATCAAAAAATGTGAAGATATATAATAAAATGAATTAAAAATAGTATTTAAAAATACTAACTAATTAATAGTTTTGATGAAATGTGTAAGGTAGATAATGATGAGTATAGTTTAAAGGTGGATTTTAAATTATATTTTGTTTTTTTACTAAAATCTGCTGGTTTGGTTATTTTTATTACAAAATGCTTTACTTTTAAACATCTATTTGTAGATTTAAAATTGTAGGTTTTTGTGGAGGAAATTTTATGAACAAAATTTTTAAAGTTGTGTGGAGTAAGAGTAAAAACTGCTATGTTGTAGCTTCTGAATTTGCTAAAGTACACCGGGGGGGGGACGTCGTCTAGGGCAAGAAAGACTGTGGCCACTTTATTATTGGGTACGACGTTATTAATGCAACAATCTGTATATGCCAGTCTAATTAGTGCAGATATTAATTTTATGAATGGTAGTAGTAGTGTAGCGTGGGATGCTGGTAATACTGGCAGTTACCGTTTGTTATTACGTGGTATTAATGGTATTACTACTACATTGAGTGCTTATGATTCTAGTGATGCAGATGGTGTGGGTGCAGATTCTCCAACTCGTAGTACAGCGCTACAAGTATTGACTATAGGCTTGAGTACAGAGTCGCAAGAGAAGTTGGATCAAGCAGCTGCGGCAGCCTCTTCTTCTGCATCCTCTGCCACTTCTTCTGCTTCCAGTGCAAGCTCTGCTGAAAGTAGTGCCAATACATCGGCAAGTAATGCAGAAAGTTCTGCAGCGAGTGCTGAGGAGGCTGCTAGCAGTGCCGTAAGTAGTGCGTCTAGTGCAACAGCAGCGTCTACAAGTGCATCTAGCAGTGCCTCTAGTGCTACGGCAGCAAGCACCAGTGCTTCTGATGCGGCGTCAAGTGCCACAGCAGCTAGTACCAGTGCATCTAGTAGTGCCTCCAGTGCCACAGCAGCATCTACAAGCGCATCTAGCAGTGCATCTAGTGCTACGGCAGCAAGTACCAGCGCCTCAGATGCGGCGTCAAGTGCCACAGCAGCATCTACTAGTGCAGTAAGCAGTGCCTCTAGTGCTACGGCTGCAAGCATCAGTGCCTCTGATGCAGCTTCTAGTGCTGAGGTAGCATCCACAAGCGCATCTAGTAGTGCATCCAGTGCCACGGCAGCAAGTACGAGTGCCTCAGATGCAGCGTCAAGTGCCACAGCAGCATCCACTAGTGCAGTAAGCAGTGCCTCTAGTGCCACGGTAGCAAGTACGAGTGCCTCAGATGCGGCGTCCAGTGCAACAGCAGCCTCTACTAGTGCAGTAAGCAGTGCATCTAGTGCTACGGCAGCAAGTACGAGCGCCTCAGATGCGGCGTCCAGTGCAACAGTAGCGTCTACTAGTGCAGTAAGCAGTGCCTCTAGTGCCACGGCAGCAAGCACCAGTGCTTCGGATGCAGCATCCAGTGCCAATGTAGCAAGTACCAGTGCATCCAGCAGTGCCTCTAGCGCTACCGCAGCAAGTACCAGTGCTTCTGATGCAGCGTCTAGTGCCACGGTAGCAAGTACCAGCGCATCTAACAGTGCATCTAGTGCCACCGTAGCAAGTACGAGTGCCTCAGATGCAGCGTCTAGTGCCACGGCAGCATCCACCAGCGCATCCAGCAGTGCCTCTAGTGCCACGGCAGCAAGTACCAGTGCTTCTGATGCGGCGTCTAGTGCTGAGGCAGCCTCTACAAGTGCATCCAGTAGTGCATCTAGTGCCACGGCAGCAAGTACCAGCGCCTCTGATGCAGCGTCTAGTGCAACAGCAGCATCTACTAGTGCAGTCAGCAGTGCGTCTAGCGCCACAGCAGCAAGTACGAGTGCCTCAGATGCAGCGTCTAGTGCAACAGCAGCATCTACTAGTGCAGTCAGCAGTGCGTCTAGCGCCACGGCAGCAAGTACGAGTGCCTTAGATGCAGCGTCTAGCGCAAAGGCCGCATCCACAAGTGCAGTTAGCAGTGCATCCAGTGCCACGGCAGCAAGTACGAGTGCTTCTGATGCGGCGTCCAGTGCAGCGGCAGCGTCCACTAGTGCAGTAAGCAGTGCATCTAGTGCCACGGCAGCAAGTACCAGTGCTTCTGATGCATCTTCTAGCGCAGCGGCAGCATCTACTAGTGCAGTAAGCAGTGCGTCCAGTGCTACGGCAGCAAGTACGAGTGCTTCAGATGCAGCGTCTAGTGCAACAGCAGCATCCATCAGTGCAGTAAGCAGTGCGTCTAGCGCCACGGCAGCA
Source organism: Veillonella sp. R32 (assembly GCF_010093125.1). GTDB lineage: Bacteria > Bacillota > Negativicutes > Veillonellales > Veillonellaceae > Veillonella_A. The sequence continues at coordinate 27,682 of NZ_NMZQ01000009.1, read as the reverse complement.
AGTACGAGTGCCTCTGATGCATCGTCTAGCGCAGCGGCCGCATCCACAAGTGCGGTAAGTAGTGCATCCAGTGCCACAGCGGCTAGTACCAGTGCATCTAATGCAACAGTAAGTGAAAATAATGCTCTATCTAGCGCTAATGTAGCCAGCACGAGTGCAACTAGCAGTGCATCTAGTGCAATTGCTGCAAACTCTAGTGCAGTTAGTGCATCTTCTAGCGCCGATGCATCAGAATCTTGGGCAAGATTATCTGAATCGAGTGCAAATCAATCATCAATTAGTGCCAATAGTTCTGCGGCTAGCGCAAGCTCATCTTTATCTAGCGCAGAAGTATCTGAATCTTGGGCTAAGAGTGCTTCTACTAGTGCATCGAATGCCGATTCTAGTGCCATCGCAGCTAGTACGAGTGCATCTAGTGCAGAATCAAGTGCTGGTGCAGCAAGTACGAGTGCATCTAATGCAGAATCCAGTGCTACAGCTGCTAGCACTAGTGCAAGTAGTGCTCAAAGCAGTGCAACTAATGCCGATTCTAGTGCTCAATTAGCAGCAAGCAGTGCTACTGTAGCTACTAACGCAGCCTCTACAGCTAACAGCATTTTAGATACTTTAAATTCTGGCGGCATTTCTGGTGGTACTATTGATGGTGAAGGTGCTTTGGCAACTGGCAAAGGGTCCCAAGCTATTGGCAATAATACAACTGCTTATGGTACAAATGCGCAAGCGACTGCTGATGGTGCTACCGCATTAGGTGCCAATTCACAAGCCAGTGGTGCTAACTCGGTAGCTTTAGGGGCTAATTCAGTAGCATCAGAAGCGAATACCGTTTCAATTGGTTCTGTTGGTAATGAACGTAGACTGACTAATGTTGCTGATGGTATTAATGATACTGATGCTGTTAATGTGCGGCAGTTAAATGCAGTTTCAGGACAAGTTAGTGAAGTGAAGAATGAAGTTAAAAATGTAGGTGCTTTAAGTGCTGCATTAAGTGCTCTTAAACCAATTCAGTATGATGCAGCTGAGCCAACTCAAGTTATGGCGGCAGTTGGTACTTATCGAGGGCATAATGCAATGGCGTTAGGGGTTGCTCATTATGTAAATGATTCTACTATGTTTAATGCAGGTATAGCTTATGGTAGCAATGATTCTAAAGTGATGGCTAATGCAGGGGTAACTTGGAAATTTGGTACAGATTCACAACGTGAAAATGCTGAAATGCAACAATTGGCTGGTAAGGAAGCGCAGCAGCGAATTAATCAATTAACTGAAGCTAATAAAGCTCAAGCCACAGAAATTCAACAACAAAAAGCTGAATTAACTGCTCAAAATGAAAAAATTGCTTTGCAAGATAATCGTATTGCAAAATTAGAAGCTTTAGTACAACAGTTAGCTCAAAAATAAAATATAGTTAGATATAAAATTACTTTAACGTGATAAAAAAATAAATTCCCCAAATGAATTAAAACTAGCAACTGATTATTCTCTATTTATAGAGTGTAAGTTAGTTGCTAGTTTTTTATTTATTATATAAATAACTTATTGAAACGGTGAAAGTAAAATTTAAAAGTATTATATGATAACAAAAAAGCATAATATAGCTATATCATAGCATTGTTGTTGGATTTTCTATAATTAACGGTGTCTGATTGATATTATGAAATATAAATTACTTGAAAAATATTTATATTTCATAAAAGAAAATAAAATTATAATTCAAAATTGGTATATATGATTGAATTTGGAATAGAGTGGAATGTCTTGTCGGGGGGCAAACGTGCTATCCTTGTATTAAATAATGATGAAAATTTTAGATGTAATAGGTAAGTTTTAATTATATATTGTTTGTTAGATGCATGACTTAGGGAGTTTGTTTATTTATTTTATATAAAATATTAGAAGGAGTGTGTATCATGAGCAAGAAGGTAATTTCAAAACAATCTAAAGTTTGTTTGGCATTGGCTGTTGTGGTAGCACTGACTGGGAGTAACGTGTGGGCAGCAGACCCTGTATTGAAAGGTAGTGGGGCTGGATTAGCTGTCGGGGAAACATCGAGTACAAATGACACAACGAGCACTGCCGTAGCAATAGTGCAAAGGCAAATCCTCGTGGTTCTACTGCACTAGGAAATTCCGCTGTTGCCAATGCAGTAGATAGTACTGCTATTGGGAATACAGCATTGGCACAAAAACAAGGAGCAACAGCTGTTGGATTTAATGCAAGAGCACTAGGAGAGGCTTCGCTTGCTTTAGGATATAGTTCATCTACTAAATTAGAGGCTGCTAATGCAATTGCAATAGGGGTATATTCAAAAGGTAACGGAAGTCAAGGGGTTGCAATTGGAGCTCAAGCTACAGCTGATGGTAATGATACGGTAGCAATTGGCACTTTCACTAATAATAAGGCGGGACAAAGCGTAGCACTTGGGAGTCAGGCAGGTTTAGAAACAACATCACGAAATAGTATTGCTATTGGGAGTCAAGCTTATGTTGGTGAAATTAATGAGCAAAATCCAACTAATACAATTGCAGAAGAACCGCCACGTGATCAAGATTATACAGTAGATTATACAATTGGCGGTAAATATCATCCGATTGGGGTAGATGATACAAAAGCACCAGAAGCAGTTAATGCTACAGAAAATTCTATGGCCATAGGTTTCAAGGCAAAAGCATTCGGGTTTCAGACTATAGCCTTAGGGGCAGCCTCAGAAGCCCTTGATTCTAATACGGTTGCTTTAGGTATATCTTCGATTGCTAAAGGGCATTATTCGGTAGCTATTGGCCAACAATCTCGTACAGCTTTTGATAATGCTGTAGCAATTGGTCATTATGCTGAAACACATGGTCAGGAGTCTACTGCTTTAGGATATTATTCACGGGTTAGTGGTACAAATAATACGGCTATAGGTGATTATACTCGTCTAGAAGGAGTGTCTAATTCTGTGGCTATAGGTTCGCATGCACGTTCTTTATTGAATAATTCGATAGTTTTAGGGAAAGATTCTTTGGTAGCACCATCAGAGAGTTATGTTAAGGCAGCTTATTTGTCAGAAGAAGTATTTAATAAAGAACAAGGTGTTGTTTCGGTAGGGAATGTTGACTATAAAGTGAATATAGATGATGAATCTATTAGTGTACCGGCTAACACGCGCCGTATCATCAATGTAGCTGGTGGTTATGATGCAACGGATGCGGTCAATGTGGCTCAACTAAAAGCACTTGAACAGAAGATTGAAAATAATATGGGGCCTCAAGATGTTACATTCATCGCTGATAGTAATTTATCTGTGAGTAACAAACCGATTAATGATGGGAAGGCAAAACAAGTAACGCTTGGCTTGAATAAAGATATTAATCTTGGCGCTGATGGTAGTGTAAAAGCTGGCAATACAACGATTAATAAAAATGGCATTATTACAAATGGTGGCGTGCAGATTACAGATAAGGGTATCAATGCAGGTGATAAAGTAATTAGTCATGTAGCACCTGGTGAGCAGCCTACTGATGCAGTTAATGTGAGTCAATTAAAGGATTTAAAAACCAATATAAACAATGATTTAACGACAGGCCTTCAAAATGCTCGTAATGAAATTGGTCGAGTGGAATCAAAATTAAATACTAAAATTGAAAAAACAGGTGCTATGGGTGCTGCCTTAGCGGCTCTTAATGGTACATACGATTTAGATTATAAGAAAACAGCTATTAATGCGGGCCTTGGTTATTACAAAGGTGAATCAGCTATTGCTCTTGGCGTAGCTCATCGTGTTAATGAAGATATTCGTGTTAATGCAGGTTTAGCTTATAGCGGTAACAATGATACTATGATTAATGCAGGTATTTCTTGGGCTGTTGGTAGCGCTCCTAATGCAAGCGTTAACATTCGTGAAGAAAATAAAGAACTTCGCAACCGTTTAGCGGATCAAGAAGCACGTTTACAAGCACAGCAAGCTGAAATTAATGAATTAAAGGCGGCTATGCAAACAATTCTTCAAAAATAATTAGAGTGTGTTGCTTTAATTAGAGACTGCTTTAATATAACTGAATATAATATAAAAGCCCCCTCTAGCGAATGTTCGGTAGAGGGGGCTTTATGTATTATAAGATAATATTAAACTAAACCAATCCAATGCCAGTAGGTAGCGGCGTAGATTACAAGTAAAGCGTAGCCGATGATAGTGATAGGAATACCTGTTTTCATAAAGGTTTTTACATCAAAAGTTCCGCTACTGTAAGCGACCATACCTTGTGGTGAGTTAACTGGTAAAATAAAACCAAAGCAAATAGAGAATTGCGCAATCATAGTAAGGCCAACGGGATTAATGCCAGGAAGGTGAACGGCTTGCACGATAGAAATGACAATAGGAATCATCGCAGAAGCTAGGGCCGTAGCAGAAGCAAAGCCTAGGTGAATCGCGATGAGGAAGAAGGTAATCGTGCCAATTAACATGAATACGGACAAGGTTTCAAGGGTAAACATGTGAACAAAGGCATTCGCTAGCCAAGTCGCGGCTTTGGTTTTTAAAAGGGCGGTACCTAAGCTGATGCCAGCGCCGAACATAACGATGGAACCCCAATCAATACGACTTTGAGCATATTTCCAATCAATAATCCCAATGCCAGGCATTAAGAATAAGGCGATAGCTACAATTGTGGTAGTAGATGTATCATATTTGTGTAAATGACCACCAGTAGCCCAGAAACCGAGCAAAATAAGGGATAAGGCTAATAATTTCTTTTCATTAAAGCTCATAGGGCCTAGTTCTTTTAGATGCCGTTGTAGTTCTTGTTGTGAACCTTCTAAATCATGTTCATCTGGTTTTAATAGCCACATGGATAAGAAGTAGTAGATGACGATCATTACTAATGAATAGGGTGCGGCTGCTAGTAGCCAATCTAACCAAGATACAGAGGTGTTAAGTTGGGAGGAAATGAAACCAACGGCTACTAAGTTTTGGGCAGCGGCGGTTTGTACCATGATATTCCAAACTGTGTCTGCTTGTGTAGCACCCACTACGAGTAGGGATGCTAATTTACTTTGTCGATTAATGCCTAAACTATCTAAAATACCAATAATAATAGGAACTAAACAAGCTAGTCGAGCAGTGGCACTTGGTACAAAGAAGGCAAGAATAAAGCCGGTGAAGATAACACCAATATAAATATGACTTGTTTTAGTGCCAATGCGAGATAATACATTTAAAGCAATACGCCGATCCAGTCCTGTTTTAGTCATGGCAACGGAAATAAACATAGCCGCAGCTACAAGCGCCCAAGCTGGTGTCGAATAGCCTGAAATGGCTAATTTTAATGCGTTGCTGGTGCCTAATATTTTGTCGGGGGCATCAATGTTGGGTGCTGTTCCTAAGAGTAAGGCGGTTAAGGCCGTTAACATAGTGGCACTGACAGGATAAGATACAGCACTGGTAATCCAAAGAACGATAGCAAAAAAGAGTAGGCCAATCATGCGATGGCCAGCGGTAGATAAATCACTAGGCGTAGGGATGCATAGAATACCAAGTAAGACCAAGAAGCTAAGAATCAAGCCAATATTCTGGCTATGAGAACGAGCCTTAGCAGGTACCGGAGCGGGTGAAGCGGGTTGTGTCATTTGTAATCATCTCACTTTCTTGTGATTATACTGAATACATAATAAAATTGATTTTAAGCGATATGCTAATAAGTATATCGAATTATATCAAAGTGCTATAGTGTAAGATTTCGACAAAGAAATCATATTACCTTTAAGAAAGTATTAAAAAAATAGAGTAAAATCCACGAAATGAAAAATTATATGCTATTTAGTTTTTAAAGAAAATATATGATTGATAAATCAATAAAATTCGATATGAATGCATGATAAATGGATAAATAAGTAAATTTAGAATTTTAAATGAATTTGTATTTGAACATAAAAAGGGACTGTCGTTTACAGCACGAATACAGAATTATTCATTATGTAAGCAACAGTCCCTTTTGTTAAAGAGCTATACGTTATTAAGGTTTGTCAATATTCATGCCTTTTAATAAGGCTTGTTCGGAGTGTTCCATATGAAGACGTGCAATTTCACGGGCTTGCGCTGGATTGCGTTCAGCAATTGCTTCGACTAACATGCGGTGTTCTTCCCAAGTTTTGACTAAGCGACCGGGTTGATTCATTGACATGGTGCGGAAACGCAAGGTTTGTTCTCGTAAGTTGTGAATAATTTCTACTAACCGTTCATTGCGAGATGCTTTATATAATACTTCGTGGAAGTTAATATCTGCTTCAACTACTTTTTCCATGTTTTTTTGTTCCATGAAGGTGCCAATTTCTACCAACATGCGCTCTAAGAACTCAATTTCATCAGGGGTAATTCGTTCGGCTGCTAGTTGGGCGGCTAATTCTTCAAGGGCAGAACGAATTTCAAAGACTTGGGTAATATCCTTGAGAGAAATATCGGCTACATAAGTTCCACGATGAGGAATCATGACAACAAAGCCTTCTAGCTCCAGTTTGCGAATAGCTTCACGGACTGGCGTACGGCTCACACCTAATTCTTCGGCTAGAGGTACTTCCATGAGGCGTTCACCAGGCTTGAAGATACCATCACGGATGGCTTGACGCAAGGTTTCACATACGACTTCACGTAATGGTTTGTAAGATGTTAATACGATAGGCTGTAAACGTCCTAGATCTTTATTCATTCGGATAATGCCTCCTTACCATGAGTTTTAGTGATTAAGGATAACCAAGTATACCCTGCTTTTTTTATTTCTTCTTGTAGGCTTAATACTTCTAAGGCTGTATCAAGATATACTACCATCGTAGGGCCACTGCCAGTCATAATAGTGGTATAACCACGGCTGGTGAAAAACTCTTTACAAGTGATGAGCTCTGGATGCAGTGGGAATAGTAATTCTTCGAAGGTATTGCCACTATGCTGCATGGCTTTTTTGACAGCCCCTTCGCGCATAGCATTTTCTACGGTATCGATAGTTTCACTCGTTACTTGGGATTGATTGTTGAAACGATTATAGGCTGCGGCTGTGGATACAGATAGTTCTGGTTTTACAATTAATAGCCAATGGGGTTTGTCGGTTGGTAAATAGTTGAGTATTTCTCCACGACTAGTGCCACGGGCTGTGCCGCCTTTCATGAGAAAGGGCACATCGGAGCCTAAGTCGTTGGCTAGTTTCATGAGTTCTTTCTCCGTGAGGCGTAAATCCCAGAATTTATTTAAGCCCAGTAGCATAGCCGCCGCATCGGAGCTACCACCACCGAGACCAGCTGCTGGAGGCACTCGTTTTAATAAATGGATGGCGCCACCTGTAGTGCAACCTGTATAGGCTTGAATAGCTCGCAAGGCTTTCATCGCTAGGTTTGATTCGTCATAAGGAATCATATCGTTCATATAGGTAGGTAGTTCAGGGGCCATGCCAGAAAAAACTACGGAGTGGTGTTTGGCAAAGTAAATGGAATCACCTAAATAAATAGATTGAAAAATAGTGTCGATATTGTGATAGCCATCATCGCGTTTATTGAGAATGGCCAAACCAATATTAATTTTACTGAAGCTTAATTGCTCCATGGGGAGCCTCCTTTTTGCTGATGAACTTACAGATGAAACTGCTTTAGTAGTTGAAATTATAAGGTGGTTAGGTTAAGATGGACATAGAAATATTAACCTAATGATTTTTTATATTTAATCAATTTATTATACGCTATTAAGTGAGAAATTTCAATTTCCAGGAGGAACTATGCAGTTGAAATGGGGCCGAACAACGAATGCTTTAGTGATGACAACGATTGGTTCATTATTGTTTGCCATTGGTATTGATGCTTTTATTGTACCACACAAGTTAGTAAGTGGTAGTTTAAGCGGGATTGCGTTAATGCTATATTATTTAACGGGCGTTCAAGTAGGTACCTTAAACTTGCTATTAAACGTGCCTATTTTGTATGCTGCTTATCGTTGGCTGGGTCGTTGGCATTTAATGATAACACTATTTGGGACAGCTGTTATTTCCTTCTTAATTAATGCTATGGAATTTATGGAGCAATACCAGTTAACCTCCGATCCGTTGGTAGGTTCATTACTGGGTGGTATTATGTGCGGTTTAGGCCTAGGTATTGTGTATAGAGCTGGCGGGAATACGGGCGGCTTGGACCCTATTGCACTGATTATCCGTAAGTATTATGGCTTACAAATGGGGAGCATTATTTTTGGTATTAACGTATTAGTTTTATTCGCCGCGGCCTTAGTTATTAGTGTAGAAGCAGCGGCCATTACGCTTATTAGTATTTATGTGCAAGCTATGGTTACCAATAAGGTAGTAGTAGGCTTTAATCAACGGAAGGCTATTTATATTATTTCCTATAAACCATATAAGATTTGCGACTTAATTATTCACCAGTTAGGCCGTGGTGCGACTATTTTAAATGGGGAAGGGGCGTATACACATCAGCATAAACAGGTCATTTTAGTTGTTGTTGGGTTAATGCAAGTGGCTAAGTTAAAAGAAGCGGTGCAGAAAGAAGACCCGTCGGCCTTTATGATTATTTCTGATGCAGCGGAAGTGATTGGTCAAGGTTTTACCATTCCATTGGCTACCCCTGAATCGGTGAATGCGGCTATTGAGCGGTCCGTGCAGTCGGGGGCGATGGGGGATTCGTTACCAGATGCGCCGGAAGGGACAATTGCAGAAACCCCTAAAAATTAATGGGAAACTAGCAAAATAGACGAATTGAGAATTAGGAGGCGACATGTTTAAAAAGTGGAGTTCAACTTTATATGTAATGGCTATGGTCACGTTGGGTACGTTTTTATTTGCCATAGGGATTAATGCCTTTGTAGTGCCACATAAATTGGTAAGTGGTGGCATTAGTGGGGTTGCCTTAATGTTGTATTATTTAACGGGCATTCAAGTCGGTACATTGAATTTACTTTTAAACATTCCCGTTCTATATGCAGCCTATCGTTGGCTAGGTCGTTGGCATGTAATGATTACGATTTTTGGTACGGTTGTATCCTCGCTGTTTATTAATATGCTGCGATTTTTAGCAGATTATGATTTGACGCATGATCCATTGGTAGGGGCGATTTTAGGGGGCCTATTTTGTGGTATTGGGGTAGGTACTGTATATCGGTCAGGCGGTAATGCAGGAGGCCTTGATCCGATTGCGCTAATTATTCGTAAATATTATGGTTTACAAATTGGTAGTATTGTATTAGCCATTAATATGGTGATTTTGACGATAGCGGCCTTTGTAGTTAATATTGAAGCGGCTGCGGTTACTTTGGTGAGTTTGTATATTTCAGCTATGCTAACTAATCGTGTTATTGTGGGCTTTGATCAACGTAAAGCGGTGTTTATTATTTCCTATAAACCCTATAAAATTTGTGATTTGATTATTAATCAAATTGGCCGTGGCGCCACTATTTTGAATGGGGAAGGGGCGTATACACATCAGCATAAGCAGGTGATTTTGGTAGTAGTTAGCTTAATGCAGGTTGCTAAACTTAAAAAAGCAGTAGAGGAAGAAGATCCAACGGCCTTTTTAATGGTTACTGATGTAGCCGAAGTTATCGGTGCTGGCTTTACGTTACCATCAAAAGCGGAAACCCAGCAAGCTATTGAGCGTATTCGAGCGCGGGTAGAGATGAATGATTAGTAGTAATACGTGGTTGCATTTACTTTTACGCCTTAGTCTAGTGAAAGGTCATTGTGAAAGCGTACACACTAGGCGTTGATAGCGTTTAGTTAGCTGATAGATGTTAGATGTTAGTTATTAGTTATTAGTTAGTTAATAGATGCTAGCTAATTGATGATATATAAATGAAATAATGGAGGTTTTTATGGTACATGCATTAGCAGGCACTTTGGTGCGTTCAGAAGATTTGATTGATTTAGAGTCTATTATTGAAGCGTATTACCAAATAGTGCCTCAGTATGATAATAAAGAACAACGCATTTCCTTTGGAACTTCGGGTCATCGTGGTAAGTCGTTGGCTGGTAGCTTTAATGAGTTACATGTGGCAGCTATTGCGCAAGCTATTTGTGATGGCCGTAAAGAATTTGGTGCTACCGGTGTTTGTTTTGTTGGTCATGATACCCATGCATTGTCAGAACCTGCGATTGAAACGGTGTTAGAAGTATTGGCCGCTAATGGCGTAGTGGCTGCTGTGGATGGGGAAAATGGCTTTGTGCCAACACCTAGCGTTTCACGGGCAATCATTCGTTATAATGAGATTATTGATAAACAATTAGCCTTAGATTTTGTACCTGCCTTTTTAAAAGATAAAGTGGGGCAAGGTAAGGCGGATGGTATTATTATTACACCATCTCATAACCCACCGGACCAAGGGGGGATTAAGTATAATCCGATTAACGGGGGCCCAGCTGATACGACTATTACGAAATGGATTGAAACAAAAGCGAATGAGTATATTAAAAGTGGTGGCGAGGGCATTCGTCGCGTGGCTATTGATGAAATCGATTCTGCCTTGCAATGGGAATATGATTATAAAGGCCTTTATGTAGCTGAACTAGCGGATGTTATTAATTTTGATGTCATTCGCAAAGCAAAACCAAAGGTCTTAGTTAATGCCCTAGGTGGTAGTGGAATGGAGTATTGGGAAGCCATTAGCGATACCTACCAGTTGGATTTAACAATTATTAATAATGAATATGACCCTACGTTTAGTTTCATGCCTTATGACCATGATGGGGTAGTTCGCATGGACTGCTCTTCCGCTTATGCAATGGCGGATGTGGTGAAACAGATTGGTCAATTTGACTTAGCTGTAGGCAATGACCCTGATTATGATCGGTATGGGATTGTGACAAAGGCGGGTCTTATGCCACCTAATCATTTCTTAGTAGCTGCTGGTGCGTACTTATTCTATAATCGTCAGTGGTCTGGCAAGGGTTTTGGTAAGACCGCTGTAGTTACGGGTATGGTGGATAAATTCTGTGCCGATAATGAGATTACTGTTTATGAAGTGCCTGTAGGCTTTAAATATTTTGCCTCTTTATTATTCGATGGAACAATTGGCATTGGTGGGGAAGAAAGCGCCGGTGCATCGTTCCTTAAAAAAGATGGCACCGTTTGGACTACCGATAAAGATGGTATGATTATGGCCTTGTTGGCACTGGAAATGTGGTCAGTCACAGGGCGTACACCAGATCAATTGTATGATGCATTAACACAGCGATATGGTACGCCTGTTTTCACGCGTATTGACACGCCTTGCACTAAAGCGACTAAGGAAGCGTTAAGTCAATTAAAGGCTAGTGATGTAACGGCTACGGAATTAGCAGGGGAGCCTATTGAGTCTATTCGGACAACTTCTTTATATGGTGAGTATGCCTTGGGGGGCTTGCGCATTACAACGGCTAATAGCTTTTTAGTAGCTCGTCCTTCTGGAACGGAAGATTTATACAAAGTATATGCAGAAAGTTTCAATGGCGAAGAGGCCTTAGAAAGTTTGTTAAAAGCTGGTAAAGACCTTGTAAACGAGGTTACTGCACGGTAGAATTGTAAAATAAAGTGTGATATAATATAACATTATTGAAATACAGAGAGAAACGTTGAATTAGGTATTAAGGAAAAGGTGAATCACATGAAATTAGTTGTAACTGTAGTAGGGATAGACCGAGTGGGGATTATTGCTCGGGTAGCTACCGTGTTAGCCGAAAATAATGTAAATATTGTATCCATTAATCAGACTATTTTAGATGGTATCTTTAATATGATTATGATGTGTGAAACAGAAGAACCAACAGCACTTCAAAAGGTGCAAGAAGCATTAACTGTTGAGGGGGAACAGTTAGGTGTTCAAATTAAGGCACAACATGCGGATATATTCCTTAGCATGCACCGCGTAGGGTAGGTGGTATTATGTTAAGTATTGAGAATATTATTGAAACTAACCAAATGATTCGTGACAATAAATTGGACGTGCGTACCATTACTATGGGGATTAGTCTTCTAGGCTGTGCGGCTTCAGATGGCAAGACTCTTTGCACGCGCATTTATGATCACATTACTAAAGAAGCTGAACATCTAGTGGCTACTGGCGAAGCCATTGCTCAGGAGTACGGAGTGCCTATCATTAATAAACGGGTGGCCGTTACGCCAATTTCTCTCGTGGCAGCGGGCAGTGATTTAAAAAGTTATGTACCCGTAGCAGAAGCGCTTGATAAAGCGGCTAAAGCAGTAGGGGTTAACTTTATTGGTGGGTTTTCTGCTCTCGTTAGCAAAGGCTATACAGAAGGCGATCATCGTTTGATTGCCTCTATTCCAGAAGCGTTGGCAACGACTGACTTAGTGTGCAGTTCGGTAGGGATTGGCTCTACTAAAGCAGGCATCAATATGGATGCTGTTGCTGAAATGGGGCGAATTGTAAAACAGACAGCGGAGCTAACAGCAGACCGTGATGCATTTGGGTGTGCTAAGCTTGTCATTTTTTGTAATCCTGTCGAAGATAATCCTTTCATGGCAGGAGCGTTCCATGGTGTCACAGAAGGTAATACAACGATTAGCGTTGGTGTCAGTGGTCCAGGGGTTGTTAAGCATGCATTAGAAGCTGTGCGCGGACGACCTTTTGATGAAGTGGCCGAAACGATTAAGCGTACGGCCTTCAAGATTACACGCGTTGGTCAATTAGTGGCTCAGGAAGCCTCACGGCGATTAGGTAAGCAGTTTGGGATTATTGATTTATCACTAGCTCCTACGCCTGCTGTGGGTGATTCCGTAGCGCATGTATTAGAGGAAATGGGTATTACCTCCTGTGGGGCTCATGGTACAACAGCAGCCTTAGCGTTGCTTAATGATGCTGTCAAAAAAGGAGGCCTCATGGCTTCTTCTCATGTAGGTGGTTTAAGTGGTGCCTTTATTCCTGTTAGTGAAGATAAAGGCATGATTGATGCTGTTTCTGTAGGTAGTCTAAGTTTAGATAAGTTAGAGGCGATGACTTGTGTATGTTCGGTAGGGCTTGATATGATTGCTGTGCCAGGAGATACATCAGCGGCTACTATTTCTGCTATTATTGCCGATGAAGCAGCTATTGGTATGATTAATAATAAAACGACTGCCGTTCGTCTTATTCCAGTACCTGGTAAAACAGTAGGGGATATGGTTGAATTTGGTGGTTTATTGGGATATTGCCCAATTATTGAAGTAAGTCCGTTTGGGGCAGAAGAGTTCATCCAACGAGGTGGACGCATTCCAGCACCTATTCGCAGTCTTACAAACTAAGGACAAGCACGAGGAGGTGCAGTAATGACGGTGTACGTGTGGGCATTCATAATTGCTTTAGTCATTACGTATGCGATTACACCGCTGATTAAAAAGTTGGCGATTAATATTGGGGCTATGGATAAACCAGATGCGCGTAAGGTGCATCATGGAGCCATACCTCGCTTAGGTGGCTTAGCCATCTATATTGGCTATATGGTTTCCGTTATTTATTCCGTAGATGATTTAAGCGCTGAAATGGGGCTCTTAGTGGGCTCGCTCGTTTTAGTTGCTGTAGGTATATGGGATGATGTGAAACAAATCGGTCCTAAAACAAAATTGACAGGCCAAATTTTAGCGGCTGCTGTAGTCGTGGCCTTTGGTAATCAAGTAGAATTTATTACTAATCCTTGGGGGCATGTCTTTTATTTAGGCATCTTTTCGATTCCTTTGACTATCTTTTGGATTGTTGGGTTTACCAATATTGTTAATTTAATTGATGGGTTAGATGGCCTGGCAGCAGGAATTTCGTTAATTTCCTGTATGGCTATTTTTACGGTGCTATGGCAAATGGGACAGGTAGATTTGGCGTGCATTGCCTTAGCTTTAGCCGGTGCCGCTTGTGGTTTCTTGCGCTATAATTTTAACCCTGCTAAGATTTTTATGGGCGATACAGGCAGTATGCTGTTAGGCTATACGATGGCTACTATTTCAGTGATGGGGGCTGTTAAAACAGCGGCTACTATTTCCTTGGTAGTCCCTGTTATTGTATTAGGCTTGCCTATTTTAGATACGACCTTTGCGATTATTCGTCGTAAAATTAATGGGCGGCCAGTGTTTAAACCGGATAAAGGTCATATGCATCATCGTTTATTGGCCTTAGGCTTATCACAGAAACAAGCTGTATTGTTGATGTATGCCGTAACAGCTTTGCTAGGCTACGTAGCTATTTTATTAGCGAAAGTAAATATTTTAGTTGGCATTGCCATAGTGTTAGCTATTTTGTGTATTTGTGTGTTTATTGCTACGAAACTTGGTATGATTGCTAAGGATGAAGTAGTAGTTAAGGAAAAAGCAGTTACAAATAGACGGTAATCTACGAGCGCTTGTACGGATTGTACAGGCGCCTTCCTAGCATACAGGGATGATATCTGTGGGCTAGCGATTTATGGGAGGTAATGTATGTTAAAAGTAATGACAGTCTTTGGAACAAGGCCAGAAGCGATTAAAATGGCACCTGTAGTGAAAGCATTGGAGGCGGCTCCTGACATGGAGGCCATCGTAACCGTTACCGCGCAACATCGGGAAATGCTTGATCAGGTATTAGATTTATTTGCTATCACTCCTGACTATGATTTGAATATTATGAGTCAAGGTCAGACTTTATATGATGTGACAACTCGTGCCTTAGAAGGTCTTAAAGATGTGTTGACAGAAGCGAAACCAGATGTAGTATTAGTGCATGGTGATACAACGACAACCTTTGCTGGTGCCTTGGCGGCATTCTATCAAGAAATTCCAGTAGGGCATGTAGAAGCTGGTTTGCGGACGGGTAATATTTATTCGCCATTCCCAGAAGAAATGAATCGTAAATTAACAGGCTCTTTAGCTACCTATCATTTTGCCCCTACATCTAGTGCTGAGAAGAACTTGATGAAGGAAAATGTTAGTTCTGCCCATTTATATGTGACAGGTAACACTGTTATTGATGCTTTACAAACGACGGTTAAGGAAGGCTATCAATTTGAAGAAGAGTTACTCAATACATTAGATTATAAAAATCGTCGTATTGTGCTAGTAACGACACATCGTCGTGAAAACTTAGGGGAACCTATGCGTCATGTGTACAAAGCAATCCGCCGTTTAGTGGATGCTTTTACCGATATTGAAGTAGTATTCCCTGTCCATAAGAACCCAAAAGTACGCAGTATTGTTAAGGAAGAATTAGGCGATGTAGCGCGGGTGCATTTAATTGATCCTTTAGAATATGAACCGTTTGCTAATTTAATGGCTCGCTCTTATTTGTTGATGACTGATTCGGGCGGGATTCAAGAAGAAGCGCCGGCTTTAGGTAAACCCGTGCTTGTATTGCGCAATACGACGGAACGGCCTGAAGCGGTGACAGCTGGTACGGTTCGCTTAGTAGGAACTGATGAAAATACAGTATATGATACGGCCCATCGTTTGTTAGCTGATAAAGAAGCTTACGATGTAATGGCTAATTCTGTAAATCCATATGGTGATGGTATTGCTTCACAACGTATTGTAGAAGCCTTACGATATGAGTTTTTGCAGAGCGGTAAGAAGCCAAGTCGTTTTGGATACTAATATATAGTAGTAATGTTGACTTAGATAGTAGACTTACTAATGAAATAGGCTTGCTGAGTATACTGGGCGAGCCTATTTTGATGGTGTTAGTTATATTAATTTATCCAAAAAGGGGTAAATTTAGGCTTCATTATTCTTGTCAGTCATGAATGAGTTTCGTTGCAGTAATCGGAAATTTGTATTACAGTGATTATATTTTTTGATTATTGGATAGTGTGTATAAGGGTGTATTTCTAGTTAAACTCTTATAGTATAGCGTTTTGTATACATAGATAAAATTCGTTGTTTAGTTGGCACGTACATTGAAATTTATAATGAGTGGAAAAATATAGAAATAATACTTGTTATAGCTGCATTGGCTAAAGTAATGACAAAATGTTATAATTTAGTGAATGTTGGATTTGCCCAGTTCATGCTAATTCATACAGTGTGATTTGTGGCGTATCTTAGTAGTCAACAAAGTGTAGGTGATGCTATGAAGCGACTGGATCCCACAACGTTAAAAGCTTTGAATGTAGCTTTGTCAGCCGGTTTTTCTTTGCTGGTATCTATTTTAGGTTGTTTAGCCATTGGGCGCGGCATAGATTATCTATTTGGTGTATCGCCGTGGGGCACTCTAATCGGAGGGATTGTAGGAGGTTTGGGAGGTTTATACTCTCTATATCTGAGAGTCGTTTCCTGAAAGGGGATAAGACATGGCGGATTTTGTTGAATTTATAAAGCGTATGTCAGCCTATTTATTCTTTACCACCATTACGATTATGTTGTTATTGGAAGTATTAGACTATGAGCAGTATATTCTAGGGTGGCTTTGGGGCTGTGGGATAAACTTTTTATATTTATTGATTTTAGGGCTGTGGATTTATCGAGTTCGTCATAAAGATATTCGAGTTATTGAAAGGGCAACCAAAGCTGGCTCAGCTGTACGACTTACCTTAGTTGCGTTTGGGACTATATTAGCAGCATTTCTGTTTGATAATTTCCCTTTTGTGGCGTATATGATAGGTCTATTAGCTTGGCGGCCATTATCGATTATAGAACGAATTCGTTATAATATGCAGCATGGTTGGAACAGTTTAATTTAGTAAATATTCACAAATATTAGATAAATAGTAGCTAAAATTCGTGAAAGGAGGTGAACCTTATGGAGTTACATACCGGTAACCATACCGTTGTTCACATGTGGGGCATGGCATTTAATATGGATACTTTATATATGACTTGGATTGTATTTGGTATTCTTATTGTCATTGCCTTTTTTGCTACACGACAAGTTAACATGGTTCCCACAGGCGTTCAAAATGTTGTGGAATTTATATTAGAAGCTATTGGCAATCAGTTGAAGGGACCTTTAGGTAAGCACTTTAATAAGGTAAGTTCGCTACTATTTACATTCTTTTTCTTTATCTTAGTAAGTAATGAACTGGGATTAATACCGAGTCCACATATCTTGGTATCGCCCACTAATGACTTAAATACGACCTTAGGGCTGGCACTGGCTAGTTCCTTTAGTATTTGGGTTATTGGGGCGCGTATTAAAGGGCCTGCTTACTTTAAGCATTTTTTTCAACCGTTTGCCGTTTTCGTAATTTTCCATCTTATGGAAGAAATTTCTAAACCGATTACCCTTAGTTTCCGTCTATTTGGGAACATTGTAGCCGGTGAAATTGTATTGGAATTGTTAAATGGTTTGGCGCCGTATTTAACACCTATTATTTGGATTGTATTCAGTCTATTTGTTGGTGTTATTCAAGCCTTCGTATTTACTATTTTAGTAACATCCTACTTAGGTATGGCAGTTTCAGAAGAGCATTAATCACCATAGTTTTACAATCTAATTACGTTCAGATTAGATAGTATTAATTACATTTTTAGGAGGAATTTTATTATGGAAAAAGCAATCTTATTGTCAGTGAGTGTATTCAGTGCTTGTTTAGTAGCTGGTTTAGCCGCATTGGCAGCTGCATTCGGTGATGCTTTGGCAGTTCGTAAAGCATTTGAAGGGATGACTCGTCAACCTGAGATGGCTGGTAAGATTATGACTAATTTATTTATTTCCATCGGTTTGATTGAATCTATTCCAATTATTGCAACAGTTATTGCCATCGTTCTTGTATTCACGGATGTAGTTATTGGTAAACTATAATTAGATGATTTTTAAATTGAACGAATACAACAAGGCAAGTTATAATTCCAAGTTTAAGAGGGGGTTACGCCGTTGGTAGAAATAAACGGTACATTGCTGGTTCAATTTATCAATTTCTTTATTTTAGTGGCGATTTTAGCGAAATTTGCGTTTAAACCTTTAGTGGGCGTTATGGAAGCACGCCGTAAAAAAATTGAAGGCGATTTAGCGAATGCGCAAGCTACTTTAGATGCCGCCGAAGCAACTCGTAAAGAGTATGAGGCGCAATTAGCAAATGCTCGTAAAGAAGCACAAGCGATTGTTGAAAAAGCAGCTCAGTTAGCAGAACGTAATACGCAAGCTCAAATTAAGGAATTAAAAGAACAGCTAGTACGTGAAAAAGAAGAAGCTCGTAATGAAATTGCCCGTGAACAAGCCAAAGCATTAGAAAAAATGCGTGAAGATATGGTTACCTTATCAGTAGCTATTGCTGGCAAACTTGTGGCTAAAAATATGGATAGTCAAGCTAATGTGGATCTTGTAAAAGAAGCGATTGCTAAGCTTGACAGTAAAGCATTAGGGTGATTGGTATGAGCGAAAACATTGTAACAGAAAAATACAGTACCGCTATCTTTGAATTGGCGCAGGAACAGCAAATCCTTGAACAAATGGAAACGGATCTTTCCTACGTAAAAGAAGTTATGGATACGCAACCTGGACTAGGCACATTGTTGTTGTACCCTGCCCTAGAAGCACAAGCCAAATGTGATATATTGACCAAAATTTTTGGCCAAGCGATTCATAAAATGGCACTAAATACTTTGTATATCATGGTAAAACGAGGGCGTATACGGTATATTCAGGCTACCATTGCAGAATTTATTAATAAGGCACGGGAAGCTCGTGGTATATTTGCAGCCACCGTTACAGTGAGTCAAGCTATGCCAGAAGAAGTATATACACAATTGGCAGATAAATTAAAAGCAATTACGGGTAAGCAATATGTTTTTACCATTAAAGTAGATCCAACGATTGTTGGGGGACTAATTATTCAAATTGGCGATACACGTATCGATGCTAGTGTATTGCGTCGCATGGATGATTTGAAAAAGCATTTGCTTAAATCCGATACAACAGAGATTGGGGTGAATGGTTAAGTATGAAAATGAAGCCTGAAGAAATTACTGCCATAATTAAACAGCAGATTCAGGACTACGATGTGGAACTTAACGTTGATGATGTGGGTACTGTGCTTGAAGTAGGCGATGGTATTGCACATATTTACGGTCTTGAAAAGGCCATGGCAGGTGAATTATTAGAATTACCTCATGGTGTATATGGTATGGTACAGAACTTAGAATTAGACAATGTAGGGGCTGTACTACTAGGTAATGATTTTTTAATTAAAGAAGGCGATCAAGTACGCCGTACTGGCCGTATCATGCAGGTACCAGTAGGTGAACAATTAATCGGTCGTGTAGTTAATGCCTTAGGGCAACCAATTGATGGTAAAGGGGCTATTACGCCTGAAGGCCATCGTCCTATTGAATATCCGGCACCAGGGATTGCTGACCGTAAATCTGTATTTGAACCATTACAAACAGGTTTAAAAGCTATTGATGCTATGGTTCCAATCGGTCGTGGGCAGCGTGAATTAATTATTGGTGACCGTGGTACGGGTAAATCGGCCATTGCTATTGATACAATCTTGAACCAAAAAGGACAAGATGTTATTTGTATTTATGTAGCTATTGGTCAAAAAGAATCCACCGTAGCACGTGTAGTACAGAAATTACAAGAAGCAGGCGCTATGGATTATACCATTGTCGTATCTGCCGGTGCCTCTGAAGGGGCACCAATGCAATACATTGCGCCATATGCAGGCGTTGCTATGGGTGAACATTTCATGTACCAAGGGAAACATGTACTTTGTGTATATGATGACTTATCTAAACAGGCAGCAGCGTATCGTGCCATGAGTTTATTACTTCGTCGTCCACCAGGACGTGAAGCATATCCTGGTGACGTATTCTATTTACATTCTCGTTTATTAGAACGAGCTGCTAAATTATCTGATGAATTAGGTGGCGGTTCGATTACAGCGTTACCAATCATTGAAACACAGGCTGGTGACGTATCGGCCTATATTCCTACGAACGTAATTTCCATTACGGACGGTCAGATTTTCCTTGGCACAGATATGTTCTATTCGGGCATTCGACCAGCCGTTGACGTTGGTTTATCCGTATCTCGTGTAGGTGGTAGTGCTCAGATTAAAGCGATGAAACAAGTAGCTGGTAAATTACGTCTTGACTTAGCACAATATCGTGAATTAGCAGCCTTTGCTCAGTTTGGTTCTGATCTTGATAAATCTACGAAAGCACAACTTGATCGTGGTGAACGTTTAACTGAAATGTTAAAACAACCACAGTACTCGCCATTAAAGGTAGAAGAGCAAGTAGTGTGCTTGTATGCAGGGATTAATGGTTGCTTTGCTACCATTGAAGTAGCCGATGTACCAGCCTTCCAGACTGAATTACTGCGCTATGTACATGGCAATTATAGTGAAATTCTTACTAATATTGCATCGTCTAAGAAATTAGATGAGGCGACCGAAGAATTGTTAATAAAAGCCATTAAAGAATGCATTGCAGCTTTTGGCGAATCCCATCACTTAATTACCGAGGAGGCGTAGGCGATGAGTAGTGCACAAGATTTGCGTAAGCGCATTAAAAGTGTGTCTAATACGCAGCAGATTACGAAGGCCATGAAAATGGTCGCGTCTGCTCGATTGCGCCGTGCACAGACCAAAGCCAAATCTACAGAACCATATGCAGAAAAACTAGGCCAGATTCTTAAAAATGTATCCAGTACCTTAGATAGTGAAAAATTAGCTACCTATCCACTCATGAATGTGCGCGAAGTGAATCGTACATGTTACATTTTGATTGGTGCTGATAAAGGCTTAGCCGGTGCATATACAAGTAATTTAATTAAATTTTTCGGACATGCAACAGAAGCAAAAGAGGCTTCTACGTTTGAAACGATTACAGTAGGTCGTAAACCAACGGAATATTTACAATACCACCATTATGGGTTGACTCATTCTCATGTGGGCTTTTCCGATAAACCTGAATATAGCCATGCACGTCAAATTGTGCAAGAAGCAACGAAGCTATTTTTAGAAGGCACTGTAGATGAAGTAATTTTGATTTACACACATTTTGTTAACTCCTTAACACAGAATGTACAAAGTCTTAAATTACTGCCTATTGAAATGGAAGGTCATGTAGAAGGTGAGTTAAATGACTTATATATTTACGAACCAAATGTAGAAGCCATTTACGATCAATTGTTACCTAAATATTTAGAGATTACTATGTATAATGCATTATTGCAGGCTTCTGCTAGTGAGCTTGGTGCTCGTATGACGGCTATGACGTCCGCAACCGATAATGCAGGTGAATTAATTAGTACATTGAATTTGGAATACAATAAATTACGCCAAGCTGGCATTACAAACGAAATTTCGGAAATTGTGGGCGGCGCGAATGCCTTGCAATAGGGTAACGACAAAGGAGGAGAGACCTCTTAAATGAGTAATAATATAGGTAAAGTTGTACAGGTCATTGGGCCAGTAGTTGACGTTCTTTTTACGGCAGGGAACTTACCAGCTATTTACAACGCAATTCATATTAAAAAGACAAGCGAATCCGGTAAAGAAGAAGTGATTGTAGTAGAAGTTATGCAACACTTAGGGGACGACACGGTTCGTGCCGTTGCTATGAGCTCTACCGATGGCCTTACTCGTGGTATGGAAGCAGTTGATACAGGAGCTGCTATTTCTGTACCAGTTGGGGATGGCGTGCTTGGCCGTATTTTTAACGTGCTTGGTGAAACAGTGGACCATGATGATACGCCTGTTAAGGCTTCTGAAATGTGGCCAATTCACCGTCCAGCACCTAAATTTGATGATTTAGCTCCAGAAACAACAATCCTTGAAACGGGGATTAAAGTTGTTGACTTGATTGCCCCTTATGTAAAAGGTGGTAAAATCGGTCTATTCGGTGGTGCCGGTGTAGGTAAAACGGTATTAATTATGGAATTAATCCATAATATTGCTACAGAACATGGTGGTTATTCCGTATTCTCTGGTGTAGGGGAACGTACTCGTGAAGGGAATGACCTTTGGAATGAAATGAAGGAATCGGGCGTTATTTCTAAGACGGCTTTAGTATATGGTCAGATGAACGAACCACCAGGAGCTCGTATGCGCGTAGCTTTGACTGGTTTGACTATGGCCGAATACTTCCGTGACGTACAGAAACAGGACGTATTGTTATTCGTTGATAATATTTTCCGTTTCATTCAGGCCGGCTCTGAAGTATCCGCCTTGCTTGGTCGTATGCCATCAGCCGTAGGGTATCAGCCAACTTTGGCAAATGACGTAGGGGCTCTTCAAGAACGTATTACGTCAACTAAAGAAGGGTCTATTACATCGGTACAAGCAGTATATGTACCAGCCGATGACTTAACTGACCCAGCGCCAGCAGCTACGTTTGCGCATTTGGATGCTACGACTGTATTATCTCGTTCTATTGCTGAAATTGGGATTTATCCAGCGGTGGATCCACTAGATTCCACTAGCCGTATTCTCGATCCATTAGTATTAGGCGAGGAACATTACAAAATCGCTCGTGGCGTACAAGAAGTGTTACAGAAATACAAAGATTTGCAAGATATTATTGCGATTCTTGGTATGGAAGAATTGTCTGAAGACGATAAATTAACAGTAGCACGGGCTCGTAAGATTCAACGTTTCCTCAGCCAACCATTTTTCGTAGCAGAAGTATTTACTGGTTCGCCAGGGAAATATGTACCATTAAAAGAAACCTTGCGTGGTTTTAAAGAAATTTTGGAAGGTAAACATGATAATTTACCTGAAAATGCATTCTATATGGTAGGCACGATTGATGAAGCGGTTGAAAAAGGAAAGGAATTGTTGGAGAAGGGGGAATAATTCATGAGTAGTGGTAAAACTATGCATTTGAATATTATCACCCCAGATGCGACCGTTTATTCCGGTGACGTTAGCTTTGTAGTAGCCCGCACAGAAATTGGTGATTTAGGGATATTACCACGTCATGCGAATTTAGTAGCTGCTTTAGAAATTGCACCGCTACGCCTAGATAGTGCGGATGGTAAAAAAACATTTTTAGCGAACTTTGGTGGTTTCTTAGAAATTAAGGATAATGTTGTCACCGTTGTTACGCCAAATTGTGAATTACCTGAACAAATTGATGTGGAACGAGCACAACGGGCGAAAACGCGGGCCGAGGAACGTTTACAGAGTAAAAATGCTGATATAGACTTTCAACGAGCTCAATTAGCATTAAAACGTTCGTTACTGCGTTTGGACATTAAAAAGAAAATGGGTTAATGATAGAGACTGTCTACTCCCTATTCCTTGTGAAAGGGGCTAGGCAGTCTTTTTGTATTGTGTATACAGTGGACAAGTTTATAGTTGTTGTTTGAAGTTCGTTATAGCTTTAGGCTATAACGAGCGATGATATGTGAAGGCTGTTACGTATTAATACCCTAGATTATATATAGGATTAAAGGCTGTATATGTTTAATAGCTGATACATATTTGTTTATATGTAGTAGACTGACAATGTCTATTTACAGAAGACTGGTGTAAAAAGTGTGTTGACAGTTTTTCTTGCCACTGGTATAGTAATCACATCGATACAACATCGATAACAGACAAATACAGAATCGACGATGAAGAGATAAGTATTCGCATGGCGTTGGCACAGAGAGTCCCGGTAGGTGGAAGGGGATGCAAAAGACTGCGAGGAAAATGGTCTTGGAGTATCCGAGGTGGAATGCGTAAGCTTTAGTCTCGGCGGATGCAACCGTTATAATGCCACAGTATAATCTTACTCATTCGTAAGACGTACTGGCTGAGGGTTAGGCTGTGAGGCCTAGCTAAATCAAGGTGGTAACACGTTTATAACGTCCTTGTTCACAGTTGTGAATAGAGGATGTTTTTTTATACCTGTATTTGTTTATTACAGCGAAACAAAAGAGGTGAGAGACCTTTTGGAGTAGCTAAGCTAATAACGAGTTTTACACAAATGCTTGAGAAAAGAGAGAGACAATTAGGGGTTTGAGAAAGTAGAGAGTTTAGGTATAGGGGGGAGGCGACATAGTAAATGCCCATAACGGTAGTGAAAGATTTGCCAGCGATTGATAGACTGGCGGAGGAAAACATATTCGTCATGGACACGGTAAGAGCAGAAGCGCAAGATATTCGACCACTACAGATTTTAATTGTAAATCTGATGCCTACAAAGGAAATTACAGAAACGCAAATCTTGAGAGCCTTAAGTAATACACCATTGCAGCTTGATATTACCTTACTACATATGGTAACGCATAAAGCCGCACATACCTCAGAGGATCATCTAAGTTCGTTTTATCGAACCTTTGATGAAATTAAAGATCAGTACTTTGATGGGATGATTATTACAGGGGCGCCTATAGAACTAATGCCATTTGAAGAAGTGAATTATTGGCAAGAGTTGACTCAGATTATGGCGTGGAGTGAGGATCATGTGTACTCAACCTTGTACATTTGTTGGGGTGCACAAGCGGGCTTATATTATCACTTTGGCATCGATAAAGAATTATTACCTGAAAAACTATTTGGGGTTTTTGAAAATGAAGTGTTAAATACACAGCCTATGTTATTGCGTGGTATGGATGAAGTATTCTACATGCCTCATTCACGGCACACCACCGTTCCTATTGATAAAATTAAAGCCAATAAAGACTTGGAAATATTAGCGGCTTCAGAAAAAGCAGGCGCTGCGATTGTACGAAGTCTAGACAATAAACATATCTTTGTTTTTGGTCATTCTGAATACGATAGAGATACCTTGCAACGTGAGTATGAACGTGATATTGGTCTTGGCCTTGATATAGCGGTTCCTGAAAATTATTATCCTCAGGATGATCCAAATAAAGCACCTATCGTGCGTTGGCGATCAACGGGAACGCTGTTATTTACTAATTGGCTCAATTATTATGTATACCAAGAAACACCATATATTATTGAGCAAATAAAAAAGATGAAGCAAAAACGACTTCATCGTGCTTGAGTTAATTTTTAAAATTAAAATATAGTATCTTCAATGATAGCGTAGCTGGAGAGATACACCGTGTAAATTGAGAGATTAGGTATTGTCGGCGTGAGAAACCGACGGAGAAAAAGGAGAGATTTTATTATGAGCAACAACAAACAGTACAAATTCGAAACAATTCAATTACATGAAGGTCAAGTAATCGACGAAACAGGGGCCCGTGCGGTGCCAATTCACCAAACTACTAGTTATGTATTTAAAGATGCACAGCAAGCAGCTGACCGCTTTGCTCTTCGTGACCCAGGTGCTATTTATTCCCGCCTTGGCACACCAACCAATGATGTGCTTGAAAAGCGTGTAGCTGCTTTAGAAGGTGGGGCCGGTGCTTTATCCGTTGGTTCTGGTTCAGCAGCTATTACCTATGCGATTGAAAACGTAGCTGGTGCTGGCGATAATATTATTGCTGCTTCCACATTATATGGCGGTACATACAATTTATTTAGCTCTACACTACCACGTTTTGGTATTACTACTAAATTTGTTGATCCTGATGATTTGGCAGCGTATGAAGCGGCTATCGATGATAAAACGAAAGCTATTTATATTGAATCCATTGGTAACCCAAATATTAACTTGATTGATATTCAAGCTGTAGCTGATATTGCTCATAAACATGGCATTATCCTTATCGTAGATAACACCTTTGGTACACCATACCTCATTCGCCCAATCGAACATGGTGCTGACGTAGTTGTTCACTCGGCTACTAAATTCTTAGGTGGTCATGGTACTACAATTGCTGGGGTTATCGTAGAAAGTGGCAAATTTGATTATAAAGCAAGTGGTCGTTACCCTGATTTTGTAGCTGGTGATATTCACTATAATGGTCTTGTATATGCAGATTTACCAATTCCATTTACAGTAAAAGTACGTGCTCAGTTGCTTCGTGATACAGGAGCTGCTTTAACACCATTAGCTGCTTGGTTAATTCTCCAAGGAATTGAAACGTTATCCTTGCGTGTAGAACGTCATGTAGAAAATACGCGTAAAATCATTGATTTCTTAGTAAATCATCCTAAAGTAGCTTGGGTTAACTATCCAGAATTAAAAGATAGCAAATATAAAGCGTTAGCTGATAAATATTATCCAAAAGGGGTTGGCTCTATTTTCACCTTTGGTATTAAAGGTGGTAAAGCTGAAGGTATTAAATTTGTTGATGAACTTCAAATTTTCTCCAACCTTGCTAATGTAGGGGATGCTAAATCCTTAGTCATTCACCCATCCAGCACAACCCATGCACAGCTTAATGAAGAAGAACAAAAAGCAGCGGGTGTAACACCAGATATGATTCGTATCTCCGTAGGGATTGAAAATGTGGAGGACTTAATCGATGACTTGGCACAAGCTTTGGAACACGTATAAACAAATCACAACTATTAAAAATCCATATGCCTATACAGAGTATTGGTGGTATTAATAGCATATAGTTGATGTAAATAGGTGCCTGTTAGGTAAGGACTGATGAATAGCCTTCTAAAGGTTCATAGCTAACAGCGCCTATTAACATAGGTATGAAAAAGGCTGTAACCTTAGGGCGGATTAAAATCCGTTATAGGTTACAGCCTTTTGGTATGTTTTACTGTATTAGCTTATAGGTTTGCGGTAGAGTCTTTTTTGCGAATGGGCATTTCTAATAAGCACAAATCGACTTCTTGATCATTAGTGTATAAGGTCGTATCTAATAAACAAGTATCGATGATATCGCCAGCTAATTCATAGCCTTCTGCATCAAGCCAGCTATATAATTCTTCAATATGTTTCGTGTCGTAAGGCATACCATATTTATAAAGACAAGCATATAAACCGGCGGGTAAGGTAGCCGTATGAAGCCCTGGTAAATCCATAAGGGGAACAAAAATACAACTACCCGCACCTTTTAATGGTTGTCCGTTTATAACGCTGTCTTTAGGAAAGAAAGAACCAAAACCCGCTGAAGGTAAGAGTTGCCCTTTAAATAATTCATGCCATAGATTAACCAAGGTAAGACTTAGATTTTCACGGTTAATGGGTTCAATATACTCTTTATAAATAATTTGCCGTTCACTTCGTTTGGTGATAAATGGCGTGTGTACTGGTTGAGCCGTTACTTCACGCGCATCTTCAAGTAATTGAATTTGTTGGCTTACACGTTTTTCGATAATGGATAAGCGTTCAATTTCAGCTTGTACAGTAGCGCGATGATTTTGCAATAAGGCAATCGTATTATCTAATTTATTATCATGTACGCATTCGGCAATATCCTTTAAGCTAATGCCTAGGTTTTTTAAGAAGCCAATCTTGCGCATAAAAGGAATTTGTCGCTTGCTATAATAACGAAAACCTCGTTTATTAGTATACATTGGTTTGAATAGACCAATTTTGTCATAATGAATTAAAGTTTGACGGCTCATACCATGTAATTTTGCCATTTCACTAATTGAAATTAATTTTTCCATATCCCGCTCCCATGCTTTTATTTTGACAACTTTTATCACTTGTTATAAATATAATACTACAATTATACTACTGTATGATAGGTATACATCAAATAGAGCATTTTGTTTTATCGTTTACCTAGGGATTCTTTGTGAGATTTGACAAAAGTAACTAAAGGTCTTGACTTAAAGCTTACTTCAAGTATTACAATGAAGAAGAACTAAGAAGGTAACCGCCATATTCTATGTATTGCGGCTTGATAAGCATATTGTGTTTTGATAGACATCGGTTAATGTCGTTTTTTATAGACTTATATTAAGTATATTTTGATAGACCTACATTAATCACGTTTTGATAGGTCGGGATTGATTAGATAGTATAAAATATTTTG
>NZ_NMZQ01000086.1 GCF_010093125.1 Veillonella sp. R32 | reverse complement strand
GGGATCACCCGGAACAGCCCATGTTTTTTCGAGCGTTCATACACAATGGTCGGGTCAATCCCGCCAGTATCCCAGCAGATACGGGATATCGACATTTCTGCACCATTCCGGCGGGGATAGGTTTTATTGATGGCCTCATCCACACGCAGCAGCGTCTGTTCATCGTCGTGGCGGCCCATAATAATCTGCCGGTCAATCAGCCAGCTTTCCTCACCCGGCCCCCATCCCCATACGCGCATTTCGTAGCGGTCCAGCTTGGGGTCGATACCGGCGGTGAGGGTAAGCCACACGGTCAGGAACGGGCGCTGAATAATGCTCTTTCCGCTCTGCCATCACTTCAGCATCCGGACGTTCGCCAATTTTCGCCTCCCACGTCTCACCGAGCGTGGTGTTTACGAAGGTTTTACGTTTTCCCGTATCCCCTTTCGTTTTCATCCAGTCTTTGACAATCTGCACCCAGGTGGTGAACGGGCTGTACGCTGTCCAGATGTGAAAGGTCACACTGTCAGGTGGCTCAATCTCTTCACCGGATGACGAAAACCAGAGAATGCCATCACGGGTCCAGATCCCGGTCTTTTCGCAGATATAACGGGCATCAGTAAAGTCCAGCTCCTGCTGGCGGATGACGCAGGCATTATGCTCGCAGAGATAAAACACGCTGGAGGGGTCATCCGGCGTCCATTTGAGGCCAAACGGCGTCTCTTTGTCGCCAAATTTAAGATACTGCTCCTCCCCGCAATGCGGGCAGGCAACATGAAAACGCATAAAA
>NZ_NMZQ01000085.1 GCF_010093125.1 Veillonella sp. R32 | reverse complement strand
CTTGTAGAACGTCAGCGTGGTGCTGGTCTGGTCAGCAGCAACCGCAAGAATGCCAACGGCAGCACCGTCGGTGGTGCCATCCCACGCAACCAGCTTACGGCTGGAGGTGTCCAGCATCAGCGGGGTCATTGCAGGCGCTTTCGCACTCAATCCGCCGGGCGCGGTTGCGGTATGAGCCGGGTCACTGTTGCCCTGCGGCTGGTAATGGGTAAAGGTTTCTTTGCTCGTCATAAACATCCCTTACACTGGTGTGTTCAGCAAATCGTTAACGGCATCAGATGCCGGGTTACCTGCAGCCAGCGGTGCCGGTGCCCCCTGCATCAGACGATCCAGCGCAGTGTCACTGCGCGCCTGTGCACTCTGTGGTGCTGCGGCCAGAATGCGGCGGGCCGTTTTCACGGTCATACCGGGGGTTTCTGCCAGCACGCGTGCCTGTTCTTCGCGTCCGTGAGCCTCCTCACAGTTGAGGATCCCCATAATGCGGCTGTTTTCTGCCGCAACCGCTGCGGTGATCTGCGCGTTCACGTCCGGCTGCGCCGCGCTGGCGTTCTCGCCCTCCGTCGCTGGCACCACGTCAGTAACGTCAGCCTGCGAAGCAGTGGCTGAAACAGTTGTTGATTGAGTCTCTTTGGTCATTCGCCCTCCTGAGAGACGGGATTTACGTGCATCCAGTGCATCACGCATGACGGTGATCGCATCGGTGCTGTTAACAAGTTCATCAGCCAGTCCGGCATCAATGGCCTCCTGACCGCTGTACACTGCAGCCTCGGTATCCAGCACAACCTGCACGGACAGGCCGGTATATGCCGACACCTTCTGCGCAAACATCTGGCGGGTTGCGTCCATCCGGGACTGCAGTGTCTCCCGGACGTCATCCGGAAGATGGCTGTAGGGGTTGCCATCCACCTTATGGCTGCCGCTGTAAATCAGCGTGATTTCCACACCCTGTTTCTCCAGCGCAGCACCGTAATTACTGTGAGCCATCATGACGCCGATGGAGCCTGTCCGGGCGGTCTGCGTGACCAGACGCCGGGAGGCGGCACTGGCAAGCAACTGACCTGCACTGCAGTTCATGTCGTTGGCAAGCGCCCATACCGGTTTTATGTCACGCACACG
>NZ_NMZQ01000084.1 GCF_010093125.1 Veillonella sp. R32 | reverse complement strand
AGTGTATGACGGGCAAAGAGGCAATTATTCATTACCTGGGGACGCATAATAGCTTCTGTGCGCCGGACGTTGCCGCGCTAACAGGCGCAACAGTAACCAGCATAAATCAGGCCGCGGCTAAAATGGCACGGGCAGGTCTTCTGGTTATCGAAGGTAAGGTCTGGCGAACGGTGTATTACCGGTTTGCTACCAGGGAAGAACGGGAAGGAAAGATGAGCACGAACCTGGTTTTTAAGGAGTGTCGCCAGAGTGCCGCGATGAAACGGGTATTGGCGGTATATGGAGTTAAAAGATGACCCTCTACATTACTGAGCTAATAACAGGCCTGCTGGTAATCGCAGGCCTTTTTATTTGGGGGAGAGGGAAGTCATGAAAAAACTAACCTTTGAAATTCGATCTCCAGCACATCAGCAAAACGCTATTCACGCAGTACAGCAAATCCTTCCAGACCCAACCAAACCAATCGTAGTAACCATTCAGGAACGCAACCGCAGCTTAGACCAAAACAGGAAGCTATGGGCCTGCTTAGGTGACGTCTCTCGTCAGGTTGAATGGCATGGTCGCTGGCTGGATGCAGAAAGCTGGAAG
>NZ_NMZQ01000083.1 GCF_010093125.1 Veillonella sp. R32 | reverse complement strand
GTCAAAAACATTGCATTTAACTATATTGTGAGGCTTGCATAATGGCATTCAGAATGAGTGAACAACCACGGACCATAAAAATTTATAATCTGCTGGCCGGAACTAATGAATTTATTGGTGAAGGTGACGCATATATTCCGCCTCATACCGGTCTGCCTGCAAACAGTACCGATATTGCACCGCCAGATATTCCGGCTGGCTTTGTGGCTGTTTTCAACAGTGATGAGGCATCGTGGCATCTCGTTGAAGACCATCGGGGTAAAACCGTCTATGACGTGGCTTCCGGCGACGCGTTATTTATTTCTGAACTCGGTCCGTTACCGGAAAATTTTACCTGGTTATCGCCGGGAGGGGAATATCAGAAGTGGAACGGCACAGCCTGGGTGAAGGATACGGAAGCAGAAAAACTGTTCCGGATCCGGGAGGCGGAAGAAACAAAAAAAAGCCTGATGCAGGTAGCCAGTGAGCATATTGCGCCGCTTCAGGATGCTGCAGATCTGGAAATTGCAACGAAGGAAGAAACCTCGTTGCTGGAAGCCTGGAAGAAGTATCGGGTGTTGCTGAACCGTGTTGATACATCAACTGCACCTGATATTGAGTGGCCTGCTGTCCCTGTTATGGAGTAATCGTTTTGTGATATGCCGCAGAAACGTTGTATGAAATAACGTTCTGCGGTTAGTTAGTATATTGTAAAGCTGAGTATTGGTTTATTTGGCGATTATTATCTTCAGGAGAATAATGGAAGTTCTATGACTCAATTGTTCATAGTGTTTACATCACCGCCAATTGCTTTTAAGACTGAACGCATGAAATATGGTTTTTCGTCATGTTTTGAGTCTGCTGTTGATATTTCTAAAGTCGGTTTTTTTTCTTCGTTTTCTCTAAC
>NZ_NMZQ01000082.1 GCF_010093125.1 Veillonella sp. R32 | reverse complement strand
CTGACTGACAGACTGCTTTGATGTGCGACCGACGACGACCAGCGGCAACATCATCACGCAGAGCATCATTTTCAGCTTTAGCATCAGCTAACTCCTTCGTGTATTTTGCATCGAGCGCAGCAACATCACGCTGACGCATCTGCATGTCAGTAATTGCCGCGTTCGCCAGCTTCAGTTCTCTGGCATTTTTGTCGCGCTGGGCTTTGTAGGTAATGGCGTTATCACGGTAATGATCAACAGCCCATGACAGGCAGACGATGATGCAGATAACCAGAGCGGAGATAATCGCGGTGACTCTGCTCATACATCAATCTCTCTGACCGTTCCGCCCGCTTCTTTGAATTTTGCAATCAGGCTGTCAGCCTTATGCTCGAACTGACCATAACCAGCGCCCGGCAGTGAAGCCCAGATATTGCTGCAACGGTCGATTGCCTGACGGATATCACCACGATCAATCATAGGTAAAGCGCCACGCTCCTTAATCTGCTGCAATGCCACAGCGTCCTGACTTTTCGGAGAGAAGTCTTTCAGGCCAAGCTGCTTGCGGTAGGCATCCCACCAACGGGAAAGAAGCTGGTAGCGTCCGGCGCCTGTTGATTTGAGTTTTGGGTTTAGCGTGACAAGTTTGCGAGGGTGATCGGAGTAATCAGTAAATAGCTCTCCGCCTACAATGACGTCATAACCATGATTTCTGGTTTTCTGACGTCCGTTATCAGTTCCCTCCGACCACGCCAGCATATCGAGGAACGCCTTACGTTGATTATTGATTTCTACCATCTTCTACTCCGGCTTTTTTAGCAGCGAAGCGTTTGATAAGCGAACCAATCGAGTCAGTACCGATGTAGCCGATAAACACGCTCGTTATATAAGCGAGATTGCTACTTAGTCCGGCGAAGTCGAGAAGGTCACGAATGAACTAGGCGATAATGGCGCACATCGTTGCGTCGATTACTGTTTTTGTAACCGCACCGCCATTATATCTGCCGCGAAGGTACGCCATTGCAAACGCAAGGATTGCCCCGATGCCTTGTTCCTTTGCCGCGAGAATGGCGGCCAACAGGTCATGTTTTTCTGGCATCTTCATGTCTTACCCCCAATAAGGGGATTTGCTCTATTTAATTAGGAATAAGGTCGATTACTGATAGAACAAATCCAGGCTACTGTGTTTAGTAATCAGATTTGTTCGTGACCGATATGCACGGGCAAAACGGCAGGAGGTTGTTAGCGCGACCTCCTGCCACCCGCTTTCACGAAGGTCATGTGTAAAAGGCCGCAGCGTAACTATTACTAATGAATTCAGGACAGACAGTGGCTACGGCTCAGTTTGGGTTGTGCTGTTGCTGGGCGGCGATGACGCCTGTACGCATTTGGTGATCCGGTTCTGCTTCCGGTATTCGCTTAATTCAGCAC
>NZ_NMZQ01000081.1 GCF_010093125.1 Veillonella sp. R32 | reverse complement strand
CCCCGTAACCTGTCGGATCACCGGAAAGGACCCGTAAAGTGATAATGATTATCATCTACATATCACAACGTGCGTGGAGGCCATCAAACCACGTCAAATAATCAATTATGACGCAGGTATCGTATTAATTGATCTGCATCAACTTAACGTAAAAACAACTTCAGACAATACAAATCAGCGACACTGAATACGGGGCAACCTCATGTCAACGAAGAACAGAACCCGCAGAACAACAACCCGCAACATCCGCTTTCCTAACCAAATGATTGCCCAACTTACCCTCGCTCTTGCGCAACAAGGGTCCGGGCATTTCTCAGCCTGGGTCATTGCAGCCTGCCGTCGGAGCCTCCCGTCAGCCAAGAGAGCATATACATCAATTAAAAGTGATGAAGAATGAACATCCCGCGTTCTTCCCTCCGAACAGGACGATATTGTAAATTCACTTAATTACGAGGGCATTGCAGTAATTGAGTTGCAGTTTTACCACTTTCCTGACAGTGACAGACTGCGTGTTGGCTCTGTCACAGAC
>NZ_NMZQ01000080.1 GCF_010093125.1 Veillonella sp. R32 | reverse complement strand
GTGCGATCACCCTGCCGATGGTG
Organism: Veillonella sp. R32; assembly: GCF_010093125.1. GTDB lineage: Bacteria > Bacillota > Negativicutes > Veillonellales > Veillonellaceae > Veillonella_A. The sequence continues at coordinate 578 of NZ_NMZQ01000080.1, read as the reverse complement.
GGGGCCACCTCGCTGGCGGTGGCGACCGGTGCGCTGGCGTATGCCTGGTATCAGGGCAACTCAACCCTGTCCGATTTCAACAAAACGCTGGTCCTTTCCGGCAATCAGGCGGGACTGACGGCAGATCGTATGCTGGTCCTGTCCAGAGCCGGGCAGGCGGCAGGGCTGACGTTTAACCAGACCAGCGAGTCACTCAGCGCACTGGTTAAGGCGGGGGTAAGCGGTGAGGCTCAGATTGCGTCCATCAGCCAGAGTGTGGCGCGTTTCTCCTCTGCATCCGGCGTGGAGGTGGACAAGGTCGCTGAAGCCTTCGGGAAGCTGACCACAGACCCGACGTCGGGGCTGACGGCGATGGCTCGCCAGTTCCATAACGTGTCGGCGGAGCAGATTGCGTATGTTGCTCAGTTGCAGCGTTCCGGCGATGAAGCCGGGGCATTGCAGGCGGCGAACGAGGCCGCAACGAAAGGGTTTGATGACCAGACCCGCCGCCTGAAAGAGAACATGGGCACGCTGGAGACCTGGGCAGACAGGACTGCGCGGGCATTCAAATCCATGTGGGATGCGGTGCTGGATATTGG
>NZ_NMZQ01000008.1 GCF_010093125.1 Veillonella sp. R32 | reverse complement strand
ACGTTTTGTCCTATAACCCAAAATATAGAACACAATATAAATAAAACCAATAAAAGGGCCTTAAGGCCCTTTTATTGGTTTTACGTTTCATAATATAGTAACCATAACTCAATTTATAGTATGATGGTACAAAACTATTATTTTTTAATAACAACACGTTGACTAATGTCTTCTTTGTCTTTAGCCTCAGGTTCTACCACAATACCACCAAATGGCATTTGTGCATCTAATACCCAAGTGCTCGGTAAATCAAACAACTTCTGTACGGCTTCATTGATTACTGGATTATAATGTTGTAACGAAGCGCCTACCCCTAATTCACGAAGGCCTTCCCAAATTGTAATTTGAAGCATACCTGCAGATTGTGCGCCCCAATGTGGAAAACGGTCAGCATACATAGGGAATTGACCTTGTAAGCCTTCAATAGTCGTTTGATCCACAAAGTATAAAATAGTGCCATAGCCAGCTTTGAAGCTATCGATTTTTTCACGGGCTACTTTGCCTTCAAACACATCATAAATGGTGTCCCATAACGCATCATGTTGTGCACCTAAGGCAACGACCACGCGGGAACTCTTCATGTTAAATGCGTCAGGTGTTAATTCCGTAGCTTTTTCTACAAAGGATACTACGTCCTCTGCTTTTACTGGTAATTCTTTATTAATATTGTAATAGGTACGACGTTTTTCTGCTACTTCTAGTGTTTTCATACAAAACCTCCTAAATCTTGGAAGAGGCCCTAAAAGAGCCTCTTTCTATACATTTACTTATTTTGTTTTATTAGCCGTTAACTTACGTTGCAACAACGCAGCCCCTACCACTAAAATAACGCAAGCAATTTTAAATGGTACTGTAATTGGATCAATATAATCAAAGACGTACTTGTCGGCGTGAATCATTTCGCCACCAATCCAACCTAAAATACCGCCACCAAAGAATAAAATGACAGGGTATTTGTCAATTAATTTCACAAATAAGGTACTACCCCAAATAATAATTGGCACAGTAATTAAGATACCCGCTAACACTAAGCCCATATGACCTTCTGCAGCGCCAACTACACCAATTACATTGTCGATACCCATAATCCCATCGGCAATAACGATAGTAATAATAGCATCCCGTAAATTACTCTTCGCTTCAATATTATGAGAAGATTCAGAATTAGACATTAATTTATAGCCAATCCAAAGTAATAAAATCCCACCTACTAAACGTAAGCCTGGAATATTATTAATGGCTTCTATAAATAAGAATGCCATCACCAAACGTAATGCAATAGCACCAAAAGTACCCCAGAAAATAGCTTGCTTACGATGTTTATCTTGTAAGTTTTTAGCAGCCATACCAATAACAATCGCATTATCGCCGGCTAATAAAATATCGATTACAATAATCTTAGCAATAGCCATCAAACCTGCAGCTGTAAACAGTTCCAAATTTAATACCCCCATTTAACATATAACTTTATCGCATATTATCAATCTAGCAAAATTATTATATCGAAAAAAACTAGTCTTGTCGATAGTTTTAATTAGATTCATTATAAATTTTATTAATTTCTACTAAATAGATTCTACTTTTCATTCTTTAGGGCCTATGTTACAATAAAACTATAATAATTAATGATGTAGTAATGTTTATAGATACTGTTCTCCGATGTTTATTGGAGATTTTTTTATTGCCTGTTACCACAAGGAGGCGCTATGCACCCAACCTTTAGACTTTTTGAAAAAATAAGGCTATTTATTCGCTTAGCCTTACCCATTATACTTACCCAGTTTTCCTTAATTGCTGGCTCTTTTGTATCTATTTTATTAACGGGCCAATATAGTACCGTAGACCTAGCTGGTATCTCCGTAGGCTACAATATTTGGGTCGCCTCTTTCTTTGGCGTAATGGGGATTTTATTAGGCATTTCGCCTATTATTGCACAATTATTAGGGGCTAATAAAAAAGAAACGATTCCTACCATTATCGGTCATGGACTATATTTAGCTATTGCCTTAGGGCTAATGCTAATCCTCTTAGGCGTCATCGCTTTGCAACCCATTTTAACATTAATTAATTTAGAACCCGCCACTAGAGCCATTACCAACCAATACATGGTAGCCATTGCCTTTGGCATGGTCCCACTCATGGGTAGCAGCGTTTTACGTAATACCGTAGATTGTCACGGCTACACCCATTACTCCATGTACATTATGATATCCAGTTTTGTACTAAACGTTATTTTAAACTACGGATTAATCCTAGGTCACTTTGGCCTCCCCGCCCTAGGCGGTCTAGGGGCCGGTATTGCTACCGCTATTTGTTCTTGGTATAACTTTTTAGCTTACTTTTTTATTTTACTCTATAATAAAGCGTTTAGGCCCTATCGCATCTTTCGCTGGTGGCCTAAGTTTCAACTACCTTATGTAATGGAACAGCTAAAACTGGGTATTCCTATTGGTATTGCTATTTTTTGTGAAATGAGCTTGTTTAGCGTGGTCGGTTTAATTATGGCCTACTATGGCACACAAATTATAGCCGCCCATCAAGCGGCTATTAGTTTTACTAATTTATTCTATTGTTTCCCCCTTAGCCTAAGTATCGCTTCTACCATTGCTGTCGGTTATGAAGTGGGAGCCAAACGATATAAGGACGCTAAACAATATGCCTATATTGCGCGCGGTATTGCCCTTATTATCGCTGGTCTTATATGCATGTATAGTTTTACCCATCTACTGCAAATTGCTAGCTTCTACACGAATGATCCTCATATGATTCAATTAATCAGTAGTTTCTTATCCTATGCTGTATTCTTCACGGTAATCGATGCATTTGGCACACCGCTCCAAGGTGTACTACGGGGTTATAAAGATGTGCGCATTATATCCCTTATTGCACTTATCTGTTATTGGGGCCTTAGCCTCCCTATTGCAGCCTTCTTCACCTTAGTCATGAATTATGGTCCCTATGGAATTTGGATGGGCCTTTTAGGGGGCGTTGCCTGTTCTGCGGTGGCCTATACGGGGCGAGTCTGGTTTATTCAATATAAGCGTTATCCTCAATAAATTAAGGACTGTAAGTAATGTCTGCTACTTACAGTCCTTTTTATTATCTACTAAATTTTAGTATCTACTAAATTTTATTACCTACTATTTTTTAGTATCTGTTAAATTTTACTATCTACTAACTAAAACGCTACATCCCTATTATTTGGCATCCGCATAATAATTAATTAAACAGCCCTTAGCAATAATCTCTTTTTCTTCCTCACTTAAATAGCCTAAATGTAAGTTAATTTCTTCTTTTTTACCTTCATTCACTACATATGCCTTGAAATCGTCCTGTTCACTCAATAAAATAGTGCGTACATTTGCCACATATACATAATCACCAACGGCTAATTTTTTAGCGTCTTCTTCGCTGGTTACAAAGGGTAACATGCCCCAGTTGATAACATTAGAGCGATAACGTTTCGTCGCATATTCAAGAGCAATATTAGCACCACCGCCAAGAACACGCTGACAAGAGGCAGCTTGTTCCCGAGCAGAGCCATCGCCTGGTTTATTAGCATATACTAAACTAGCTACGGCGGTAGTATTCGCTAACGTTTCCACGGTTTGCCCTAACTGTAAGGTATCATTAAGCAAGATATACGCGTCTTGCAAATCACTAGCTAACTCATTATCTTGACGACTCTTTTCCCAAGCGCGCACCGCTTTAGCCCGCCCTACATATTCTGGTACTTTACGACTCAGAGCAAATTCAGATAAGGCATATGGATCTGAACGGAAGGAGGACGTTTCACCAGAAGGGATTAATTCATCAGTAGTCGTTACAGGGTCATCAATATAAGCAGCCACTTTTAACAAAATATGTTCCGTCAATGGTTGGATCGTAGGCCAAGCCTTAATGGAAGGGCCATAAATAATATTGGCCTCTTTATTAGCTTCCCCAAAGCCTGCATACACTTTATGATCATACGGTTTACTATTAAAATGATAGGCTGGAATTTCATCTTCGTAATCCACTTCAGTGGCTGGTGTAAGAGCCCCTTCATAAATAGCCGTAGCCGCAATCGAACGAGCATCCATGAGGGCTACGGAAGAAATCTGACCATTACCTGGCTTGGAGCCTTCACGATTCGGGAAGTTACGAGTTGCATGACGAGCCGATAGGCCACCATTATTAGGCGTATCGCCAGCACCAAAGCAAGGCCCACAGAAAGCAGTCCGCACAATAGCACCCGCTTCCATTAAATCAGCTAATGCTCCATTGCGCATTAATTCTAAGTAAATAGGCTGACTAGATGGATACACACTAAAGGCAAACCGATCATGCCCTACGCCCTTACCACGCACAATATTAGCCGCGGCCATAACGTTTTCATATAAACCACCGGAACACCCTACAATGATGCCCTGATCAACGTGTAACTTACCATGAGCATATTTTTCAGGTAACAATAAGCGTAATTCTTTATTATCTAACTGCTCTACAGCCTTAGCTTCAATTTCGCGAAGTAAATCTTGACCACCTTCATTTAATTCTTTAATGGTATATACATTGCTTGGATGGAATGGCATAGCAATCATGCTTTCCACTTTATCTAATTCTACTTTTACAAGGCCATCATAATACGCTACCTCACCAGGTGTTAATGGGGTAAAATCACTGCCGCGACCATGAACGGTAAGAAATTCTTTAGTCACTGCATCCGTACACCAAATAGTAGATAAGCAGGTGGTTTCCGTCGTCATTACATCGATACCATTGCGGAAGTCCATAGACAAATGCTGAATACCAGGCCCTACAAATTCCATAACGGTATTTTTAACAAAACCATTTTTGAAAACCGCCTTTTCAATAGCTAAGGCTACGTCTTGTGGCCCAATACCATGACGAGGTTTACCTTCTAAATAGATGGCAATAACTTTTGGGCGCTGAATATCATAGGTGCGACCTAGTAGCTGTTTCACAAGTTCAGGACCACCTTCACCAATAGCCATCGTCCCTAATGCACCGTAGCGGGTATGACTATCTGACCCCAGTATCATTTTGCCACAGCCAGCTGCCATTTCACGCATATATTGATGAATAACAGCCAAATGAGGAGGTACATAAATCCCACCAAAACGCTTTACTGCCGATAAACCGAATACATGGTCATCTTCATTAATGGTGCCCCCTACAGCGGCTAAGCTATTATGACAATTAGTCAATACATAAGGTACTGGAAAGTGATCCAAACCAGAAGCAATAGCCGTCTGGATAATCCCTACATAGGTAATGTCATGAGAGGTAAGAGCATCAAATTTAATTTGTAGACTTTGGTCACCATCCCCTGTTTGATGAGCCATCAGGATTCGATAGGCCATCGTTTCCTTATACGCCTTAGTGGCATCAAAGACATTAGCATTCTCCTTAGCCTGCGCAGCTGTTGCAGGAATTATATGTTGACCATCTTGTAAAAATACGCCATCTGGAATTAATGTTACCATAACTGAATTACTCCTTTGCCTATTACCTATACACTTTGTACTTGTTTTCAATACGTAAGTCTCGTATACTTAAAATAAGAATTATTTATGGGAGGATGCCATGGATACCAAAGATTTCCTATTACTAAAAATCTTATATGAGGAAAAAAATATTACCTATACGGCTAAACGTCTTTTTATGACACAGCCTGCTTTGAGTGAACGCATTAAACGCTTAGAAAAAGAGTTTAACTGCTCCTTAATCATTCGCCAACCTCGCGGCATTGCCTTTACTTCAGAAGGTGAACAATTATATGCCTACACCCAACAAGCGGACCTAGCGTACCAAGCGATTAAAAAGCAATTGGTAGCAACGGGAACGGAAATTCGTGGTACCCTAAGACTTGGCTGTTCCAATGTATTTGCTAAATATCACATTCCTCATATTTTATCAGCCTTTTCACAAACCTATCCACATATTGATATTAATATGTATAGCGGCCTAAGCTATCGACTGTATCGCCGTTTCTTAGAAGGTGACTTAGATTTAACGATTGTCCGTGGCCCTCATGACTGGTCAGAACATCAATTACAACTGATGAATGAACCGTTCTGCTTATTTAATAAAACAGAATTAGATGTAAGTCAATTACCACACTATCCCTATATCCATTATCAAACGGATCCTAATTTACAGCAAACCTTGGATGACTGGTGGTATGCCAATTATCAGGCCCCGCCTAAAGTATCTATCGTTGTTGACGATATTGATACTTGTGTAAAACTAGTGCGCCAAGGTCTGGGCTTTACCTTATTAACAGAAAGTTGTGGCCAAGATGCACCAGAATTAATCACCTATCCCCTACATAATAAGGACGGCGAGCCTTTGCGCCGTAACACCACCTTATATTATCGTCATAACTATGAAGCCATGACGCCAGTAAAAGCCTTTGTCGATTTCGTGAAAACATGGCAATTATAAAATTCTTATTTCTATGTGACGAGCGTATCTATATTCTTTTTATAGATTTACTATATAACTTAAAAGCAATATATACAAATAATAATTAAACGAATTAGACATAGGTAAAATTTATGGGTATAAAAATTAAAAACCAGTCCCCACCAAAGGAGACTGGTTTTCTATTATCTAGTTATTACCTAGATATTGCCTAACGATTTAGCCATTATATATTAACGCTTAACTTTTATTTAGAACTATTTAACGTTCCGCACATAGGCCATTCCATCTAAAATAGGCCGTGCTGTGCGTGCTACACCAGCTTTGGCTAAATGCCAACTTTCCTCATTCTTTGTCAATACCACTTCAAACTGTAATTGACCACTAGGATGAGCTAATATAACTTGCTTAGTTACTTTAGCCCGTTCACTGACTACCTCATTTACAACAGTGCCTGGAATTAGCGCAGCCGTAGCTGTACAAATACCACCAGTAACAGCATATGCTTTATGCATAACTGCCAACGCTTTCGTACGACCTAGTAAATCTACTTGTTCAGCCTCTATGTATCGACCATCACTCGTTACATAGCTAGTCGGTGGCGCCACCATACAGACTTTAGGAACCGCCGAACTGGCGGTAGCTTTAGACTCAGCGAGCCCCATCATAACCGCCGCAGACGTACGAATATCTTCTAACACAGCAAGTAACGCACCGCCATCAGCTTCTGCTTCACTAGGCAATTCAGTTCCTTTATAGCCAATATCACTTGCTTTTACAAAAACCGCAGGATTCGCGGCATCTACTAAACTTACTTCAATTCGCTGTCCATCAGTTAGCGTTAAAGTATCTTTAACATGACCAGTCGGTAATAATCGTCCCGTTTTAGACCCGCCTGCTTCTAAAAAGAATAAAGTTATACGTGCCCCTGTGCCAGGCACGCCATCAATAGCAAAATCACCATCAATAACGGGAGCCCCCGCTTCTACCGGTACATGAGCTTCAATTATTTTATTGGTATTCGTATTGTAAATTCTCACAATGGTTATAGGCGCTACTGCTTCGACTAAACCACGCATGATTGCATATACGCCAACCCCTGCTGACATATTACCACAATTTCCCTCATAATCTACTTCAGCTTTTTCAATGCCTACATAACCAAAGGTATAGTCTACATCAGCCCCTTCATGTACCGAAGGACCCACAATAGCGACTTTACTCGTTAAGGGATCAGCACCACCAATACCGTCAATTTGTCGTTTGTCCGGTGTGCCATATAAGTTCATAATTAATTGATCCCGTACCATAGGATCTGATGGTAAGTCGCAGCTTCCGATATAAGCCCCTTTGCTAGTGCCACCACGCATATATAAAACAGGAATCGTCGTATACCCTTTCATTGTTATACCTCATTTCATATGACTGCGTTACCACCAATTGCTTTAGTAAGTACTATACAAAATTTTTATAAAAAAAGCCAGTGCTATTTTTTCATAACACTGACTTTTTATTATTTTTTTATTTTACTGCTTTTTTTATTTTACTGTTTTTTATTTTACTTGCTCAAATAAAGTCTTCTGTAAAATAGGCAATTCAATAGCATCGCGAGCGGCCCCCATATATTCCATACCATAACGCTTAGCTACCCGTGTCATCGTATATGGCAACTGTTCTCTTGTTTCAGCAGATGGATTCATCCCTTGCATTAAGAAATACAATTGTTTCCCTTCTAAATTAGGATCGGGGTATGGTAATTCATACATGCGATCAATCAAGGTTTTTAAACCGCCACTCATAGTGTGCCAATATACAGGCGTACCAATGACGATAATATCAGCCTGTTTCATCGCATCATAGACTATATTAAACTGATCATCAGGAAACTCTTGGCCGAGCTGATATACCTTATAATTATTTAAAAATAAAGTATCATGAGGTACATCGCCGAAGAAGGTGTCACCCATTTTAGCCGTATTCCCTTGCGGATCGCGACTCGTATTAATAAATAAACTCTTAGTTTTCATTTCAAATTTGTCTTGTTGATTAATGGTATTCGTTACTGTTGTTGCACGATTAGTCTCATTAGTCGAACTAGTAGCTGCACAACCAGTAGCTACTAACATAATCGCCCCTAAACTTAATACCAATAAACGCTGATAAAAACGTTTTCCCAACTGTTTGTTTACTTTCATATCTATCCCTCCTGCCTCAATTACAAGTCAAAGTAAAAGAATTATAATAAATACTAATTGGCAAACTCTTACCTTTTCCATATAATAATAGTATACACGGCGGTAGTGGCTACCGCACAAGACTTTATTTAAAACTTTATCCTTGCCATTGAGTTAATGTACCATAAGGGGGTTATTATGGCCGAACTATATACCATGAAACACGCTTGTGATTATTCAGGTCTAGCTTATGAAACGTTAAAATTCTACTGTAATCAAGGCCTAGTACCTAACATGAAACGCGATAAGAACAATCGTCGTATTTTCGATGAAAAAGATTTGCGCTGGATTAAAGATTTATCTTGTCTGAAACGTTGCAACATGAGCATTGAAGAAATGAAATATTATTTAGAATTATGTTTACAAGGCCCTAGTAGCATTACGGAACGCAAAAAAATGCTCGCTACTAAACGTAACGAGCTACTACAACAAATTGACGAGTTAAATACGTCCATCGAATATATCGATTGGAAACAAGAATTATATGATGATTTTCAGTCTGGTAAAAAACCATATATTAGTAATTTAGTGCCTTGAGAAAATCACTAATTACCTCACAACTTTATAGTAAAAATTCCATCCTTATCTTCATGAATAAATGCAGGATATGTAAATAACATATATATCCCTCCTTTTTATATCTTCTCAATTAAGCCTGTCCTTTTTTAAATAGCATTTAACAAGCCCTTAGGCACATCTTTATCCCTCATACTACGCCTCCCTACAACAATAATAATACGTATACATGTGTTATGCAACTTATTGACACTGTTAGCCAAAAGTACTACAATGAGGACATGTTTATGCGGTTGTGGTGGAATGGCAGACACGCTGTCTTCAGGCGGCAGTGCTTTCGGGCGTGCGGGTTCAACTCCCGCCAACCGCACCAAAAATGAAAAAATCAATTATTCTAATGCTTTTTAGCATATTATAAAAAGAGACCTGCGAATCCTTCACAGGTCTCTTTTTGGTTTTATAATTTATTTACTTTACTTTTACTTCCCCAAGAATATCGCGCATTTGGGCGGTTCCCGCTGCATCCTGCTGTTTCCAAGTTAAAGCAACAACGGTAATCTTACCTTCTTTAACTGAGGCTACATCGGTTGGTGTAGCTTCTGGCTCAAAGCCTAATTTACCACCAATCCAATAATACTTACGACCTTTCCGATCTTCGCGCGGATCAATAATATCATAATACTGTTGCAAACCTTGATCTAGAATTTCACAATTAGACCAACCTACTGGCCCTTCTTTGGCAAAATTCATATTTAAAAGGCCTCTATACTGCTGCTTTTCATATACTTCTTCAATAAACTCTCGAATAAATGGCATAATTTCCGCACTGCGCGTTGGGCTATAACGTTCAACAGATACTGCTAAGGCTGGTACATTGTAAAACATAGCTTCCATAGCCGCACTAACAGTGCCTGAATACAAGGCATCAGAGCCTAAATTGAAACCATTATTTACACCAGACACAACTAAGTCAGGCATATCATTTTTTAAGAAATGGGAAAGCGCAAACTTCATACAATCAGTAGGTGTTCCCGTAACTGCAAAACGTCTAGGATTGTCACTATCTTCGGAAAATCGACGTAAACGAACTGGCATTTGAATGGTAATGGCATGTGATTTAGCACTCTGCTCTACTTCAGGTGCAATAACCGTTACACGGTGATGCTTAGCTAATTCTGCTCCCAAATCCAATATACCTTTAGCCCATACGCCGTCATCATTTGTTAATAAAATGTGCATAGTCGTTTATAGATCCTTTCTTTTCACCATAAAACAGGCTATTCACTTCTTTTTATAATAGCCAGTATAACTACTTATAATATAGCTCTATTAAAAAGCCTATTATTAATTAATATTACATCTATTATTATATATTAAAAAAGTGCCTATTAATAGGCACTTTTTTATAACTCTCTAGGATTTATGCGTATAACGCATAAATTCTAATTTCAATTTTATTTTTTTATCTTTTGATCCGCATTGCCCATGCGTGTCAATTTTACTTCACCTAAGGAAACCCCACGAGTATGCTCTGTATGAGCCCATACTTTATCGTGACGATTTAGATAGCCTAAGAAAGTAACTGGCACCCAACTATACATAAACAATGGATATACCAAATAGTATAGCCAAACTTTAGGTGGTACTTTAATGCTAGCCAACACAATCAAAGGAAACAAATACTGGCCAATCCCAATAACAGTCCATACAGTAACAGGCAGTATCTGATAGATAATATTGGTATAAATAGGCACATACGCATTGATATATGTCATAATCAAATAGAATGTAGATACCAATAAGAAATAAGGCTGACTAATTTGAATAATACCATCTAAAATACGGAAATTACCCTGTTTGATACCTTCCACGAACAATTTAGGAATATACCGCTCACCACAGTCAAAATGACCTTGTGCCCACCGTTTACGTTGACGCCAAGATTGCATAAAGCCCAGTGGCTTTTCATCGTAAACAATGGCATCATGAGCCCAGGTTGTCTTAATACCGTGTATTAAGAGTTTCATGGAAAACTCCATATCCTCTGTTAAACAGTTACAGTCCCAACCGTAATTTTTAATGATATCCGTACGGATACACATTCCAGTGCCCCCAAGGGCCGTAGATAAACCTAAATTGTATTTTGCTAAGTGCCACATATGATTTACTTGCCAAAATGCAATGGCAAATGTACCTGCTACCCAAGTATCAGTCGGATTTTTAGCATTCAAATACCCTTGAATAACCGGTTCCCCTAATTCCAAATGATGGTTCATTTCCAATAAAAAATTAGGATGCACCAAATTATCAGCATCGAATATGACAAATGCATCGTAGTGACGGTCCATTTCATAGATGCGATTAAACATCCACCCCATAGCATAGCCTTTACCCACTTCTTCGTGGTTTTCACGTTCATACACACTAGCGCCAGCTTCACGAGCTATGGTCGCCGTTTGATCCGTACAATTATCAGCTACTACAAAAATATCATACAACTCTTTAGGATAATCTAAAATTTTAAGATTCTCCACTAATTGACCCACAACGGCCTCTTCATTATGAGCACATATGATGATGGCAAACGAGTTCTTAGGCGTATAATTCTTTTTTTCTTTCCTTCGCCACATTCCCGATACTGCTAATACAAAGTAATAAATCGTATAAAATACAATGATTACTTGTAAGGGAATCATGATAAGGTCAAGAATATAATCCATTTACGTCCTTCACCTCTCACCGTTTTACAATATTAATAATCGTATTACAAATGCCAAATACAGCATATAAAGCAAAAATAAGAACAGGCCAACTATGCCAATCAATCACTAGCGCAATAATACCAAGTACCACTACAATCGCTAGAGCTAAGGTATTAACTGGATCGGCCCCTTTACCTTTAAAATCTGGATGATGTACTCGACTTACCATCAAATAACCTACAATGACCATTAAAATCATCAAAAGCCATTCTGGTAAACGAATCCCCGATAATACATAGGTAGCGGCCATACAGCCAGCCGCTGGAATTGGTAAGCCTAAGAAATAACCATGTACTTCATCAGTCATAATATTGAAACGAGCCAAACGAAAAGCCCCCAATACAGAAAAGGCCAACAAAGGTACATAGCCTAACCAACCAGTATGGGTCAATTGATACATATATAACATATAAGCCGGTGCTACACCAAAGCCTACCACGTCTGCTAATGAATCTAATTCACGGCCCATAGGTCCAGATACACCTAACGCACGAGCCACACGACCATCACAGCCATCAGCTAATAACGATAATAATACACAAATTGCTGCCCATGTAAATTCACCGTTAGCCGCCATAGTAATGCCTACGACGCCAAAGGATAAATTAGCAGCCGTAAACAAATTAGGAAAAATTGATTTATCCATTTTTTTGCAGCCTCCCGATAATTGATTCCCCACCACGTACATAATCGCCTTTTTTGACACAAATATCCACTGATTTAGGCACAAAAATTTCAGTACAAGAGCCAAATTTAATCATTCCGTATAATTGGCCTTTTGCCAAAGTGTTCCCTAAATCTGTCCACGATATAATACGGCGGGCTAATAATCCTGCGATTTGTGTAACTAAAATTTCAATGCGACCATTGTCAATGCCAATGGAATGGCGTTCATTTTCATAGCCTACCGTTTTCTTATAGGCCGGTAAAAAGCCGCCACATGTATATTGTCGGAACGTAATTTTCCCTTCCATCGGTGCGCGGTTTACGTGCACATCAAAAACAGATAAGAAAATCGTTACCTTTTTACATTCTGTATTTAAAAATAAATCTTCATATACTTCACTTACTTCCATCACTTTACCATCTGCTGGTGAGACCAATACATCTGGATCCGTAGGAATCACGCGCTTAGGATTTCTAAAAAAGAACGTGAAAAAGCAAGCGAGTATAAAGGGTATAATCGCCACATAGGGAGATACAAAATATCCCGTTAAGATGGCTATCAGAAAGGTTACCCCTATGAAAGGATACCCATCTTTAACAATAAACCCTGTGGGCATCTCGCACCACCTCTCTATTTTTTTGCTTGTTTCACTGCCCACATAAATTTAGGCAGTGCCATCATGCGACCAAGACGTTGTGGTTGATTTAACAATCGATATAACCATTCTAATCGATTTCGTTGCATCCACTGAGGAGCTCGTTTTACCGTACCAGCCATAACATCAAAGGACCCACCTAAACCGATAGCTACTACACCATCTAAATGGGCTAACTTCTCCGTCATCCATTTTTCTTGCTTAGGCACACCTAACGCTACTAATACTAATTTAGCCTGCCCCGCTTCAATCGCTTGAATAATCCTTGTTTCCTCTTGGTCATCAAAAAAGCCGGAATGGATACCGACTACTTCTAATGGACCTACCTTAGCCTCCATATTTTTTACCGCTTGCTCAGCTACGCCAGGAGCGGCCCCTAAAAAATACACAGGCGTTTTATGTTGTGCTGCTTTCGCTAATAAAGCAGCCGCTAAATCACAACCAGCTACACGCTCTGGAATGTGCTGCCCCAATTGCTCGGCAGCCCATAATACACCGGCCCCATCAGGGACCGCTAAATCTGCTTGTTTTAAAATTTGGTGCAATTCTTTATCATGTCGGGCCCGCATAACCATTTCAGCGTTAACCGTGACTACAGTATGTAGCCCCGGCTCAGAATATAAATCCTGTACACGCTGAATTGCTTCATTCATGGTTATAACATCAACCGGCACATCAAGAATGCTCAATTGATTACGCAAAACAAATACACCTCAATAATCAGCCGCTATAGTTAGGCGCTTCCACCGTGATGCTTACATCATGTGGATGACTTTCTTTAAGCCCAGCAGCAGTAATTTGGATAAACTGAGTATCATTAATCATTTCTTGGATATTATGGCAACCACAATACCCCATACTTGCTCGTAAACCACCTACCATTTGGAAGATAGTATCAGCTAACATACCTTTGTAAGGTACACGACCTTCAATGCCTTCTGGAACAAGCTTTTTAGCTTCCGTCTGGAAGTAACGGTCTTTACTACCTAATTTCATAGCCCCTAAGCTACCCATGCCACGGTATACTTTGTAGCTACGGCCTTGATAAATAACCGTTTCTCCTGGGCTTTCATCAGTACCAGCTAAAATATTCCCCATCATAACAGCATTAGCGCCGGCAGCAATCGCTTTAGCAATGTCACCGGAGTATTTAATACCACCATCGGCAATGATTGGAATATTATAGCGATGACCTACGGCTGCACATTCATATACCGCTGTAATCTGAGGTACACCAATACCAGCGATAACACGGGTTGTACAAATGGAACCAGGCCCAATCCCTACTTTAACAGCATCAGCACCAGCTTCAATTAAAGCTTCTGTACCAGCGGCTGTGGCTACGTTACCAGCAATAACGGGAATATGTGGATTAGCCGCTTTTAATTCTTTAAGCGTGCGCAATACACCTGCCGAATGGCCGTGAGCCGTATCAACGATAATAACGTCAACCTTAGCAGCTACTAAAGCATCCATACGATCATATAAGTCTTTGCTTACCCCTACAGCTGCACCAACAATCAAGCGACCGCTAGCATCTTTAGCTGAATTAGGATATTTAGTTGCTTTTTCAATATCTTTAATGGTAATTAACCCTTTTAAGATACCTGCTTCGTCTACTAATGGTAATTTTTCAATACGATGTTTGCGTAAGATGGCCTTTGCTTCTTCTAAGGATGTACCTACGGGAGCCGTTACAAGATTTTCTTTTGTCATAACTTCGCCAATAGGACGATTTAATTCATTTTCAAAACGCATATCACGGTTGGTAATAATACCAACTAATTTGCCGTTTTCTGTAATAGGTACCCCAGAAATAGCGTACTTACGCATCAATTCTTCAGCATCAGACAATAAGTTCTGTGGACTTAAATAAATTGGATCAACGATGATACCATGTTCGGAACGTTTTACTTTATCCACCTCATGAGCCTGTTCTTCGATGGACATATTTTTGTGAATAACGCCCATACCACCTTCACGAGCCATAGCAATCGCCATCCGGGACTCCGTAACCGTATCCATACCGGAACTAATCATTGGAATATTGAGCTTAATATCACGAGTTAGGTTCGTAGTTAAATCTACTTGATTAGGCAACACATCTGATGCTGCTGGCACCAACAAAACGTCATCAAATGTTAACCCACGTAACCCAAACTTATCTTCTCTCATGGTAACTTCCTTTCTCCTTAATTTCTTACTCGATTCATTCTACTTAGCTAAGTTAAACTCTCTTGACCTGCTTACGTCAGTAAATCAAACAGGTAATGGCTCTATTTTTCAGAGCGCATTACGCCACCTTCCATGTAGTTGTCTTTTTTCATATCTACGAAAACAACCTTAACTGCATCAGCTGGCACTTTAACGATATCCACTGCTGCTTTAGTAATAGCTTCGCCTAATTGTTTCTTCTGTTCAAAGGTACGACCTTCAACAAGCTCCACATGAATAATTGGCATTCTTTTCAACCTCCATCATCGAAAAACGTGTATGTCTATGTTAGATAATATAATTTATCTATTTAGACTTCTCTATCATATTATTTTACTACATAAGGCCTATTCTGTACATGCTAAAATACAGTATTTTCTGAAATTACTAGAACATTTTTAGCTGTAAATAATTCGCTGGAAACTTTCACCAAAACGACGCATTAATTCCGGCTTCATTTGAGCTACACCAACTTCAAAACCAACTTGTGAGAGCCAACGTTTCGCATCTTGCCGAGCAGCTACTAATAAATCAATATCTTTCAAAATATTAGCTAATCGTAAATCAGGTAAACCAGATTGTGCTAACCCAAACAATTGGCCTGAGCCACGCAGTAATAAATCTTGTTCAGCCACAACAAAACCATCCTGCGTTTCTGTCATGACCTGCAAACGTTGCCAGCTTTCCTCGCTTCGGCTATCGCTAATGAGTACACAATAGGACTGCGTACTGCCACGACCAACACGGCCCCGCAACTGATGAAGCTGCGATAAACCAAATCGTTCCGCCCCTTCTACACACATAATTGTCGCATTCGGTACGTTAACGCCTACTTCAATAACCGTCGTCGATACTAATAATTTAATACGTCCTTTGTAAAAATCATCCATTACGGCTTCTTTATCAGCCGCACTCATACGACCATGCACAAGACCAACACCAAATTGGCGATTATAACGCTCGGCCAATTCTTCATATAGCTGTTCCGCCGCCACTAAATCAAGTTTTTCAGACTCCTCAACTAAAGGACATACCACATATACTTGATGGCCTGCGGCCATTTCTTTTTCAAAAAAAGCGTATAGTCGTTCTTTATAGGAAGAATCCACCGCATATGTAAGCACAGGCTTACGGCCTGGTGGCATTTCTTTAATCAAGCTCACTTCCAAATCACCATAAATGGACAACGTCATAGTCCGTGGAATGGGGGTCGCCGTCATAACTAGCATATGTGGATGCACCCCTTTACGCTGTAAGGTAGCTCGTTGTTCCACGCCAAAGCGATGTTGTTCATCAACAATCACTAGGGCTAACTTTTTAAATTGTACCGCCTCTTGAATCAGTGCATGAGTACCAATAACTATATCGATGGTACCTGTCGCTAAGCCTTCATAAATAGCTTGTCGTTCCGCATTTTTGGTAGAGCCTGTCAATAAAGCCATCCGTATATCTTCTGGTTTCATAAGCTCTTGTAAACTCTCATAATGTTGTTGTGCCAAAATTTCCGTAGGTGCCATCAAAGCGCCTTGATAGCCATTTTCTACTACTTTTAACAACGCTAACGCTCCCACTACTGTTTTACCAGAGCCTACATCCCCTTGTAACAATCGACGCATAGGTCGCTCTGCTTCCATATCATTCGCAATATCTTGAAACGCTCGATTTTGATCACCAGTGAGCTTAAATGGTAATTGTTCTAAAAAGCCGGCTACTAAAGGACCTGATGGTTGCATTTTAATTCCTTGTTCGTCTTGTTCACGAGCTCGCAGTAGTAATAGGCCTGCTTGCATAATAAACAATTCTTCATAGGCCAATTGTTTACGTGCCAATTCATAACGCTCTACCGTAAGCGGACTATGCATTTCTTTGAATGCTTCATACCGGGACATAAAGCTATGCTCTTGACTCACCGCTAAGGGCAATAATTCTGGCAAAGAATCATGCGCCGCAAACCAATTAGCAATCGCTTGACGCACTACAAATTGACTCACACCCTCTACAAGGGGATATACTGGTACTATACCAGCCTCAGCCACTTGCCCTTCTCGTAAATTTTCAATATGGGGGGTATTCATTTGCAACGAGCCATAAGCAAATTCCACCTTGCCATACACGTGTAGCCGTTGTCCTACTTTATAAAAATTCTTCTTATATCCTTGATTAAATAAAACAACTTTTAAACGACCTGTAGCATCACCAATGGTAATTTCTAAAATAGATAGCCCCCGCCGTGGTTTCTTTTCTTGTATGTGTAACACAGTGCCTTCCGTGGCTCCCACCGCACCTTGTTTTAAAGCGCCTATACAATAGGTAGCACTTCGATCTTCATAAGTTCGGGGAAAATAGGTCAATAACGAAGACACGTCAGTAATACCTAATTTATTAAGTTGTTTCACACGGCTAGGTCCAACACCTTTTATGGTTAACAACGATTCTTCCATGAACTTCGTCAGCCCTCCTCATCTACTCTTCAAATCCTTCAAATCTATGATATAATAATACTGTTAAGAAAGATAGTACGGCAATTTATACGATTCGTCAACGAATTAAATTATGTACTTGCTTTATTCTGTCCCCTTGTGATAGAATACATATGTTATGTTGTAAATTATGCTTGGAGGTGGAAATTATGGCAAACCTTTGCGAAGTATGTGGCAAAACCACCGCTAGCGGTATGAACGTGAGTCACTCTCACATCCGCACGAAAAGGACCTGGAAGCCAAACATCCAGAGAGTACGAGCAATTGTAGACGGCGAAACCAAAAAGGTAAATGTATGCACTCGCTGCCTTCGTTCCGATAAAATTACACGCGCGTAAAAAATAAGAAGGTACATGTACTCTAAAAAAACTGCTATGACAATGTCATAGCAGTTTTTTTATTAGCTAATTAGCATCGCCCACTCATTAAAGCTCACATCCTAATGCTAACCATTTAATTTGCAGGATCCCAAATTCTTGGAATATATATTTCTTTAAATAATTTTATAGCATACTGGTCCGTAAGCCCAGCTACATAATCAACAATATCCGTAAGAGTAATTAACCGATTCGCCTCGCCACCCTGCCGTTCCACTTCATGGCGCAACAGCTCAGGATTCTCTAAATAATGTAAAAATAAGTATTTAACTACATGTGCGGCTCGATTCCGATCAGGAATTAACGTGGGCGCTTTATACACCGCCGTAAACATAAACCGTCTAAACTCATTCATCACATTAGTTACTTCGTCGGACATAAAAATTTCCCTTTTGTCCATCGATTCACGAACCATATCCATAACCATTGTGGTAATCATCTGTGAAGGTGTTGTGCCCAGCACTTCACGGACAGAACCTGGCAGATCTTCAATGGCGAGCATGCCTGCCCGTTGCGCATCGTCAAAATCATGACAAAGATAGGCAATGCGGTCAGCTAAGCGAATAATTTGCCCTTCCATAGTTACCGGCTTATGAGTCCCTGTATGACCTAGAATACCATCACGTACTTCCTGAGTCAAATTAAGACCTTGCCCATTCTTTTCTAATACTTCTAAGGTACGCAGACTTTGTTCGTTATGGTTAAAATGCCCCACTAAATCACGTAGTGCATATTCCCCTACATGACCAAAAGGCGTATGTCCCACATCATGGCCCATGGCAATGGCTTCCACTAAATCCTCATTAAGGCGCAAAGCACGTGCCACGGTACGGCCAATTTGCCCCACTTCTAACGTATGTGTCATCCGCGTCCGATAATGATCACCTGGTGCAATATAGACCTGTGTTTTATGTTTCAAACGACGAAAACATTTGCTGTGAATAATGCGGTCACGATCTCGTTGAAAAGCCGTCCGCAAAGGATCTGGCGCTTCGTCCCGATCCCGTTTAGCCGTTCGACTTTTCGTTGCCTGTGGCGATAATATCAAATCTTCTCTCGCTTCAATTTCTTCTCGGATAGTCATATGAGCCTCCTAGCGCCCTTGCTCCTGCTGTTTATTGCGCTCAATGATTTGCATAACAAAGGAAGCGGTTTCTTCAATAGATTTGTTTGATACATCCAAAACAGGACAATGTACACGGCGCATAACCGCTTTCGCATAGGCTAATTCTTCTTCAATCCGTGCGATGGTTGCATAATTGGCTTCCCCATCAAGCCCCATCGTCCGCAAACGTTCACTGCGAATATTATTTAATTTATAAGGATCAATAATAAGACCCACCACTTTCTTCGGTGGAATCTTAAATAATTCTTCTGGCAATGGCACTTCAGGCACTAACGGTAAGTTAGCGGCCTTTATTTTTTTATACGCTAAAAACATGGATAATGGTGTTTTACTTGTTCTTGAAACACCGATAATCACAATATCAGCCTTTTCAAAGCCCGATGGATTCTTGCCATCATCATACTTAACAGCAAACTCAATAGCTTCTACCTTTTTAAAATACTCTTGGTCCAACTTATGAATCATGCCAGCTGTTAGACGAGGTCGTGTATCAGCCACGCTCCCCACTGCATCTAGTACAGGGCCCATAATATCAACAGCCTTAACCCCTTGCTTCTGTGCTTCATTGTGCAAATACTGACGCAAAGTTGGCGATACAATGGTATGACAAATCACATGCTTGCCTTGTGCTGCTTCGCGTACTACATCATCAATTTGCGCTTCCTGACTAATGTAAGGAATGCGAATAATATCTATATTTTCTTTATCAAACTGACTCGCCGTAGCGCGCGCCACGGACTCAGCCGTTTCACCTAAGGAGTCTGAAATTGCAAAAATAATTTTATTTTCTTCCATGCCACACCTCAATTATGACGATTTATCTAATATACATTTATTATACAATGCTTTGTTGCCATTATGCACGTAAAAAATAAGTAATCTAAATCACGCCATTATTTTATGCATTATTTTACACACTATTCCACATTACTATTTTACGCCACAATCTAAAAATAATTTAGTCACCGTTGTTTTAGAAATGCGCCCCAACACTTTATAACGACGCCGGCTATTTGCTGTATCCAGTTCCACTACTGGCAAACAATCTACTTCATAATCAATCATGCGTTGCGCCGCTTCTACCACACTATCCTCTACATGACAAGAAATCATTTTACTAACCGGTGTCATAATCATAGAAATAGGCATTGTTTTAGGGTCGTTCTGACCAATAGCAGCCCGCAATAAGTCCTTCCGTGAAACGAGGCCCAACAAATATCCATCATCGCAGATTAACACAGTCCCTACATCTTCTGTAAACATAGTAACTATAGTGTCATATAAATTGGTATCCGCCGTAACAGCCACTGCTTGCGCCATAACTTGCCCTACTGTAAATTGACGAATCTCATTAGCCACGGGGCTCACACCCTGTTGCCCTATATAATAATAACCCACTTTAGGACGTGCATCCAATAGGCCCATCATAGTTAGAACCGTTAAATCGGAACGCAAAGCAGACCGCGTTAAAGCTAATTTTGCAGCAATAGCTTTACCCGTAATAGGGCCTTCCTCTTTTACAATATGGACGATTTTATCTTGTCGTTCCGTCAATTGCAAACTCTTCCCCTCCCTTCATATGCTATATAGCCAAACTACTCATTACTGGATTTATATACGTATCTATACATCGTGTCTATATACGTATCTATATACCGTATCTAAATATGTATCTATATGCCGTATCTATATACCGTGTCTATAAAAAACAGGAGGCTCTGCAGCCTCCTGTCCGTTTCACCTAGTATTATTACCACTCTAATTCATTACCAAGAGTGCGGCCGCGACCAGTCACAGCGTCAAGCATAATACGTTGTTCTAACTGAGCCACCATTTTTTTCGTAGCTTTTACAGCATCTGGATTTACAGAAATGGAATCAATACCACTGCGTACTAAGAACTCACAGAAATCAGGATATACGCTTGGTGCTTGACCACAAATGGATACTGTTTTACCATCGCGATGAGCTACTTCGATTAAATGATGAATAGCACGACGAATTGCCAAGTTACGTTCATCATAAATATGTTGTACCGTTTCATTATCGCGGTCACAACCAAGAATTAACATGGTTAAGTCATTAGAACCAATGGAATAGCCATCTACATATTGGTTAAATTGATCCGCTAAGATAATGTTCGCTGGAATTTCAGCCATAAGCCAAATTTTGAAATCAGCACTGCGAGCTAAGCCATTTTCAGCCATTACACGAGTTACTTCCGCTGCTTCTTGTACTGTACGGCAGAATGGAATCATAACTTGTAAGTTTTTGAAACCATATTCTTCACGCACTTTGCGAATAGCTGCTAATTCCAATTGGAAAGCAGGTGCATATTTAGGATCATAGTAACGCGAAGCCCCACGCCAACCAAGTAAAGCACTGGATTCATGTGGTTCATGTTTGTCACCACCATTTAAGTCGCGATATTCGCTAGACTTGAAATCACTTAAACGAAGCACTACTTGACGAGGTGCTAAGGCCTGACAAACTTTGCGCATACCTTCAGCTAATGTATCAATAGCAAATTGGCTACGACCCGTTTCAATTAAATGTAGTGGATGTTCATGGATAAACGTAGTCCAAATGAACTCTTCACGCATTAAACCGATACCATCACATGGCAATACACCATATTTTTCAGCTAAATCAGGATCACCAAGGTTCATATATACTTTAGTGCCTGTTACTGGAATATATTCACTCACTACTTGTGCGGTAGCTTCTTCTTTAGGTTTGACCGCATCTTCTAAAATACCGTCATACACGATACCATTCGTCGCATCCACTGTAATCATCTGACCATCAGTAATACGTTTAGTCCCTTCTTCACTGCGACTCTTAGTCCCTACGATACAAGGAATACCAAGTTCGCGACTAACGATAGACGCATGACAAGTCATACCACCAGCATCAGTGACAATGGCTTTAGCTTTTTTCATAGCAGGCACCCAGTCTGGCGCAGTCATAGTTGTAACAAGGATTTCGCCTTCTTTGAAACTATCAATATCGGCTGGATCTAAAATGACATGCGCTTTACCTGCTGCTTTACCTGGGCTAGCTGGTAAGCCTTTAACCACGATTTCACGAGAAGTAGTAGTCTGTACCGCTGCTTCTGCTGGTTTGTCCTCTTTATTTTTGCGAGACCAAACGGTTTCAGGACGCGCTTGTAAAATCCAAATCTTATTATCTCGTTCGTCAACGCCCCATTCCATATCCATATAACAACCATAATGTTTTTCAATAGCTTTGGCATAGGAGGCTAATTCAAGCACTTGTTCATCAGTAATAACTTGTGCTTTAGCTTTATCTTCTGGAATTACGATTTCTGCGCAATCACCATCAGGATTACGAACGAGCGCAATATTTTTGTCGTTAATCATACGACTTACGATTTTCATATCTTTTTTGCTAACTGTGAAGTTATCTGGTGTAACTGTACCTTGTACAACATATTCACCAAGGCCCCAAGAGCCTTCAATTAAGATGCTTTCATCGTTACCAGTTACTAAATCAACAGTAAACATAACACCGGCTGCTTTGGAGAATACCATCATTTGAATAGCAGCACTCAAGGCAACTGTCATATGGTCAAACCCTTGTTTTACACGATAGTATGTGGCACGATCTGTAAACGTAGATGCGTAACATTCTTTTACTTTTTGAATGATTACATCAGCGCCACGCACGTTTAAATAGGTATCTTGTTGACCTGCAAAACTAGCATCTGGTAAATCTTCCGCCGTTGCACTGGAACGAACGGCTACGAAAGGATTTTCTTCCTTTACTTTCTGCCCTAATTCAGCATATGCTTTTTCAATAGCATCAGCTAATTCTTGAGGCATTTCAGCATCGCAAATCAATTTGCGGATATTAGCACAAATTTCACGTAATAAAGCAGAGTTTTCTACATCGTCTAATTTATCAAGTTCTGCTTTAATTTTGTTTTCTAACCCAGTTTGTTCCATAAAGAACCGATAGCCATGAGCAGTTGTAGCAAAGCCGTATGGTACAGGTACATTTGTGGAGGACGTCATTTCCCCTAACGAAGAAGATTTACCGCCAACTAAGGCAACATCTTCACGCTTCAATTCATCAAACCAAAGTACATATGCATTTTCACGATTCATTATATGAAACCTCCTGAAGAAAAGAAATACATCAATCTAGATAAATAGTACAACACATTTAATAGAATGTCAATTATATTTTGCACTTTATAGAATATTATTTCCTTACAGCATACTCAGTATATAAAAACAAGAGCTACTAATACTAGTAGCTCTTGTACGTTAAGCATAGCCTGTAGCAACGCATAGACAATGCACCTATTTAATTGTAAGCCAGTTTCTGCATATAACATTATATAAAGCAGCGCAAATAGTTAACCTATATACAATCCACAATTTATATAGTGCAACACATTAAATAGTGTAACACATTTATAATCTATTATAGATTACTCATCGATTAGTTAAATTTAATTTTAATAAATTTACGTTTCCCTACTTGAAGCACCATGTCTTCGGCTAATTCAATATTTTCATCGCCACATTTTTCACCATTAATTTTAAAAGCCCCAGCTTTAATAGAGCGACGCGCTTCACTATTACTAGCCGTTAAGCCTGCATCAGTCAATAATTGTGGCACATATACTGGTTCTGTTGGTTTAGCCATAGCATATTCAGGAATATCCGTTGGTAAATCATGCTTCTGGAATACGCGAATAAATTGTTCTTGCGCTTCATCAGCGGCTGCTTCACCATGGTACAAGCGCACAATGGTATGGGCCAATTTCATTTTTGTATCTCGTGGATGTGCTGTACCAGCTTCTAACGCTTTGCTTAGTTCTTCCTGCTCTTCAATGGACATGTCGGTAACAAGCATGAAATAACGCATCATAAGCTCATCAGGAATAGACATAGCTTTGCCATACATTTCAGTAGGTGCTTCGCTAATCCCAATATAGTTGCCCAACGATTTACTCATCTTCTGCACGCCATCAAGACCTTCCAAAATTGGCATGGTAATGATAGTTTGTGGTGCTTGGCCATATTCTTCTTGCAAATGACGTCCCATCAATAAGTTAAAGGTTTGGTCCGTGCCACCAAATTCAATATCCACTTCTAAAGCAACGGAGTCATAGCCCTGCATTAATGGATACATAAATTCATGAACCCCAATAGGACGACCTTCCGTATAACGTTTTTGGAAATCATCACGTTCTAACATACGAGCTACCGTATACTTAGCGGATAATTTTAAAACGTCTTCAAAAGATAACTTACTAAGCCATTCACTATTGTAGACAACCTTAGTTTTAGATTCGTCAAGAACTTTAAAAATTTGTTCTTTATAAGTTTTAGCATTATGAGCTACAGCCTCTTCATCAAGGGGAGGACGAGTAACGCTTTTGCCAGTTGGATCTCCTATACGAGCCGTGAAATCACCAATCAAAATAATAATCTGATGTCCTAAATCCTGAAAGGTTTTTAATTTACGCAATACTACAGTATGGCCTAAATGAATATCTGGTGCGGTTGGATCAAGACCAAGCTTAATCTTCAACGGTTTATTTTCAGCAATGGACTTTGCCAATTTCTTCTTAAAATCTTCTTCTGGAAGTAAATTCTCCACGCCATGTTTAATAAGACGTAACTGTTCTTCCAATGTTTTCATCAATCTTCCTCCTCTATACGCACTAGGTTCTATTATGGCAAAAGTAACCTGCCAAAGCAGGTTACTCTGCACGTGCTAATTATGTACTCACTATATATGCAACCACTATAAATAACAAATCTTTAAGTTTAGCTAATTACTCACTCTTACTTGATTTTGATGATTGTTTAGCTGGCGCCTTAGCAGGTTCGCTCTTGCTATCATCCGAATCGCCCGAACTATCATCGCTAACAGCACTATCCTTGCTATCCTTATCATCCTTTTTGGCTTTGTCTTTATCTTTATCTTTTGGTTCTTCTTTCTTTGGTGGCGGTGCATACCCTTGGTTAGCGATAGACGCTGCTCCTGGTGGAACCGTAAAGTCACTAGCTGGAATTTCCATCGCTGTTAACGCATCAGACATAAAGTCGCGCCAAATAGCAGCCGGAACTGTACCACCAGTAATTTCATTCAAGGTTTCAACACCATAGTCGTCACCCATCCAAACAGCAGCCACTAAATCTGGCGTATAGCCTACAAACCAAGCATCTTTTGATTCATCAGTAGTCCCTGTTTTACCAGCTGCCGGACGACCAATCGAGGCACCACCGCCAGTACCACCAGTCATTACTGATTCTAGCATGTTAGTAATTACATACGCATCTTTAGCATCTACTACACGTTTTTCTTCCGTGCTATTTTCTTCTACCACTTGACCATTGCGATCTACGATTTTCGTAATAGCTACCGGTTTAACTTTGACCCCACCATTGGCTAAGGTACCATAAGCAACTGCCATATCAATTGGTTTAACCCCTTGTGTCAAACCCCCTAAAGCCACAGCTAAGTTGTAGTCATTAGGGTCGCCTTTAGTAACTAATGTAGAAATCCCTAATTCCGTAGCCAAATTAATAATCTTATTCATGCCTACCTTGTCTGCCAATTGTACAGCAATGGTATTAACCGAATGCTGTAACGCATAGCGCAAGGTCATGGTGCCAGAATAAGTACCTTCATAGTTCTTAGGGCTCCAACCATTGAAATCAATCTTTTTATCTTCCATAGTGGTACCTGGCGTCATGCCATCTTGGATAGCCGCTAAATATACAAATGGTTTAAACGCTGACCCTGGTTGACGTTCAGCTAATACTGCTCGGTTAAAGGAATCATCACCACGACCACCTACCATGGCTACAATATAACCATTATGCGGATTAATAGCCACTAACGCCCCTTGTGGTTGTTGCAACCCATTGGAATCAGTATAGAAGTCAGGTAAATTATGCATAGCTTTAACAGCTGCTTCCTGCGCCTTCATATCGATAGTAGTATAAATCTTCAAACCATCTTTATAAATCGCATCATCACCATATTTTTCAGCGATTTCAGAAATAACATAATCAATAAAGTAAGAAGCATTATTATCACTATGTGCGGTTTCCGCTTTTTCACGAAGACCTAAATCAGCTTCTTTGGCTTCATCAGCGGTAGCCTGATCAATATAATCATACTTAGCCATCTGATTCAACACAACTGCTTGACGGGCTTTACCAGCTTTTAAGTTCGTTAACGGTGAATAATAATTAGGACTCTGTGGTAACCCTGCTAACATAGCACACTGGGCTAAGTCTAAATCCTGTACATTTTTGCCAAAGTATACATGAGCCGCTGCTTGTACACCATAAGCACCTTGACCAAAATAAATTTGGTTCAAGTACATTTCTAAAATTTCTTGTTTCGTATAGTACTGTTCAATCCGTAGCGCCAACATAGCTTCCATAATCTTACGTTTAAGCGTACGGTCCTGTGTTAAGAAAGCATTACGAGCTAACTGCTGCGTAATGGTACTGCCCCCTTCAGCGACTCCATCATGAGCAATATTTACCCAAATGGCACGTAAAATCCCAACGGGGTCAATCCCATGATGACTATAGAAACGAACATCTTCGGTAGCAATAAATGCATTTTGCAAGTTCTTTGGTACCTGCGACAATTTAACAGGCAATCGATTTTCCGTAGCATGAACGGTCGTAATCAAATTACCATGAACGTCGTAAATTTGCGAGGATGCAGCAGGTTTCACATTAGCCACCTCTGGCAAATCAGACATGGTAGCTCCAATAAAACCACAACCAGCACCAGCAATAATTAAAAACAACAGAATGCCTACAATCCATAGGAAGCGACGGACTGGCGACTTCTTCTTCGGCGTTTTAACCGTAGTTGCTCTACTCTTAACTTGTCGCCCTCTTTGGGACGAACGTTGTAAACTCATACGACACCTCTCATTACGAATAATAAGTCATATAGTTTATTATATCATACCTATGCCACATATGGTATCATCTTGGGCCATAGAAGTAAACTGCTTTATGAAACGCCCACACAAAGGTTATCTTTATTTTAAATATACTAAAGTAGCACCAGCGCCACCTTCATCATAACCAGCAATCTCATAGCGACTAATATGAGGCAATGTTTTTAAGTATTGATGAATACCCGCTCGTAACGCCCCCGTACCTTTACCATGGACGATGCGTACTGGTGAAATGCCCGCCATCAAAGCTTGGTCGATAAAATGACCTACATTCTGGTTAGCTTCATCCACCGTCTGCCCAATCACATTAAGCTCTGTCGTAGCATGCTTTTGTCGTTCAACAGCCGAACCGCCAGCCCGCTTCCGTGGTTTTGGTTGCACAGCTTCTTGTTTACGCCGTAAATTGTTAGTTTCTTCACGACTAGCTACGGCTAAATCAGTCACTTTCACATTAGCTGATAAGCCATTTACCGATACTTGAATTCGCTTTCCTTGGATAGCTTCAACTGTGCCCACTGCATTTAAGGACGTCACAAAGACTGTTTGCCCCACTTGTAACTCTTTCACATTTACAGGCGTTCTTGCTTCTTGTTCTAATTCAGGCACTTGCACGCCCGAAATATGTTTGCGTGCCTGCGTAATAGCCTCTTGTCGTTTGGCCTTATTCGTTTCAGAGAACTGCGATTTTAATTCTTTTATAATCTGTTCCCCTTCTACGCGAATTGACTGTTTCAGTTGTTGCGCTTCCGCTTGTGCTTTACTTAAAATCTGCTTGCGTCGTTCATTAAGTTGCTTCTTCTCACGATCTGCTTGGGTACGCATGCGCCGTGCTTCATCTAATTCTTTCTTAAGAGCTCGTTCCTTCGCCTGATTCTTACGAAGCTGTTCATTTAGGTCGCTCAATACTTCTTCCATGTCACGATGATCTGACCCTTCACGATGTTGTTTCGCATAATCAATCACTTCTCGAGGAACCCCTAAGCGCGAAGCAATACTTAAAGCATGACTACTACCTGCCACACCAATATGAAGTCGATAGGTCGGTCGCAACGTGCGTTCATCAAATTCCACATGGCCATTTTCAATGCCATCCGTGTTGTACGCATATCGTTTCAACTCATTATAGTGAGTACTAACCATCATAAGTGGACCACGCTTGCGGAAATATTCAAGTAAGGCTACGGCCAAGGCACTTCCTTCTTCTGGATCCGTACCAGACCCCAGTTCATCTAGCAATACTAAATCTTTGGCCCCTGCTACTTTTAAAATACGCACCACTTGTGTCATATGAGCCGAGAAAGTACTAAGACTGGCTTCGATACTCTGTTCATCACCAATATCAGCATAAATAGTATTAAAAATAGGCAATACCGAGCCCGTATCAACCGGAATATGAAGGCCCGCTTGATGCATTAAACTCAACAAGCCCAAGGTCTTCATAGCTACCGTTTTACCACCTGTATTAGAACCAGTAATTAGTAAAATACGATAGTCTGTGCCCAAAGTAATCGTCGTTGGCACCACCACATTAGCGGGAATGAGTGGATGCCGTGCATTCATCAATTTTACTTCACGAGCACCACTAATAACAGCTGGGGTGGCTTTCATAGCAATCGCCAAGGCCGCTTTACCATACACAAATTCTACATGGGATACGCGCTCGCACGCATCCATCAAAGTGTTACTATCCTTACGCACCGCCAAAGACAAGTCCTTATAGATACGACGCACTTCTTCTTCTTCCGCCAACATGGCTTCTTGTAAATCATTATTTAAATTAACAAGACGCATTGGCTCAATATATAATGTAGCCCCTGTAGCTGAACGGTCATGAATCAGACCTTCAAACGCATAGCGATATTCTTGTTTAACAGGAATTACATAGCGGTTATTACGCTGTGTAACCAAGGCTTCTTGAAAATATTTCTGATTATCTGGATCATGAATAATAGCCTGAATATCTGACTTAATCCGCTCTTTCGTGCGCACAATCGTAGACCGTAAATGCTGTAACTTAGGGGACGCCGAATCCATAAGATTCCCTTTTTTATCAAATACCCGTTCAAATTTACGTTCTAAGCCATCATGACGGGGCATATCTTGAATCCACAGGGAAAGCAATGGATAGGATGTATATTTGCTGTGAAAAAAGCTATACATCCGCTTATAGGCACTTAAGGTAGTATAAATATCCCATAGTTCATCATGGGTCAAAATAATTTCTTTACGGCTTTTGGAGCAAGCTTCGCGAATATCCCGTGTGCCTCCAATAGGTTGCTCAATCTCCATTTGCATAGAATTAACAGCTTCCACCGTTTCATCTAATGCCGTTTTTATGGCAATCGGATCCGTTAGTGGCGTAAGCTCACGAGCTAATTCTTTAGCAATACGTGATGAACAGGCGTCAGCTAACCGTTCCCGAATCACATCAAAATCTAACAGTTTTTCACTGTTCATAAATATATCTATCCCTCCTATATTAGGTAAAACTTCTGAAACTAGAAAATCCCTTTAAAATAATGGCCTCGAGTAACGAGCACGTCTTCATTCTTAGGTGGTACTGGTAATGTACCTTGTAAAATACCTATATAAGTTGCTACTGTTGTCTGTAGCCATGCTTTGGACTGTTGGCGCCCATCAATACGTAATATAGCAATATTTCGTTTCATTAAATCGGGAATATATGCCCTCATATCTAGCATACGACTGTTCATAATATGCATGCGACAATAGGGATCTGTGCGAAGTGGAAACTGCTCGCCCAATCTATCTTTTAAGGCATAAGCATCCTTCAAGCAAGGGGCCGGACACCCTTCTTTTTTACCAATCCCAGCAAAACTACTGATTACACAATATTCCGAAATCATCAATTCTGTCAAGCCATGAACAATGCATTCAATAGGTAACTCAGTCTGTTTTATAATGCTACTAATCTGTTTAAGGGTTGCTTCTTGTGACAGCACGACACTCCGTAAACCGAGCTGAGTCACTTGCTGTACCGCCTCTTTATTAAACAGTTGTAAGCTACTATCCCCTTCAATCGCCCCTGTATAGCCTAGCGTTTGTAACCATTCTAACGCCCCTAAGAAATGAATACTAATCGCATCAGGCTTAGCCTCAATCATGGCTTTTAAAGTTGGCAAATACTCAATAACTTCGCTATCACGCACAATGCGTGGCGTTACCAATACACAAGGCACTTCATAAGAGTTACAAAGTGCAACTACCCGTCCATAAACACCTAACTCATAGGGCGTTCGCTGTAACCTGTCCCCACCAAAAACAATTTTCTGCGCACCGGCCTGAATCGCTGGTTCAATTTGCCATTCTTCATCTAACTGCACAGCCACAAAAGGGGCACCCCCTTTTGTACTTGATAAAGGGCTAGTTGCCTTGGAGTTTGTCATAGTAGCATAAGTAGGTCGATTATGAAACGCTTGCTGAATCGCTGTTTCCACCCGCTGTAATGTATTGGCCATCTCCGTTTCATGCTGGGCTAACAGCAATTCTTCTAACTGCGCAATGCCATCACGACGCATCTGATTCAATACACTGCTAGGCCACATATAAGGTTCCTCTGGCATATATAAAGAGGCTAAGCTAAATACAGTCGTTCCTAAGCGCCCTAATTGTTCACTTACTTTCTCACGACTAGTCGGTACTTTTTGAGCCCGTTGCACCACATAATCAGCACTGACCGTTACCGATTTACCATCTTCTAATAATAAAGTCAGCTGAGGAGCCGCGCCTTCTACCCCATCTAAATAGGCATGTACATCATATTTTCGACCAAAGTCTTGTAAATTTTGCCATACTGTTTTTCTAGGGCCCTCTCCACTAGGCCCAATTCGTTTGCCCCGATTACCTGGTGCTACGGCTGTAATCATTTCACGACTCGAACGATTTTCTAAATAAGCTGTTGAAAAACCTCGATTAAACCCTTCTTTCAAACGAGCTTGTTCTTTCTTCGTCGATTTACCAGCTCGATCAATAATCGTGCGATACGAACCAATCACTTCGCGCACATAGGACGCCTTTTTCATACGCCCTTCTACCTTAAAAGACGCAACCCCAGCTGCCATGAGTTCACTCATGTGCTCACTATAATTCAAGTCTTTAGGACTCATAATATACGCTTCATCAGCGCCATTAACGGCTTCGCCTTTACCATTTAATAACTCATAGGGCAAACGACAGGGCTGTGCACAAGCACCTCGATTGCCGCTGCGGCCACCGATAAAACTACTCATCAAGCATTGCCCAGAATAACATACACAAAGGGCCCCATGAACAAAGACTTCAATTTCAGCCTTAGCTTCCTTACAAATATGTTGAATCTCCGCTAGACTCATTTCACGAGCTAACACAACGCGCGTAAATCCCATACGCTCTAAAAAACGGACTGTTCCTAAATTAGTAGCCGTCAATTGCGTGCTAGCATGTAAATGTAACTTTGGTGCCACCTCTTTAGCTAACTGAGCCACCGCTAAATCCTGCACAATAATAGCATCTACGTGAATTCGTTCTAACTCTTGCAAATACGCTTTCAAGTCGGCTAATTCTGTATCACCCACTAAAATATTGACCGTAACAAAGACAGATACGTTTAACAAATGTGCTAATCGTACCGCTTGCTCTAACTCCTCGATATCAAAATTAGCTGCATTGGCTCTGGCATTAAACACTTTGCCACCTAAATAAATGGCATCAGCGCCAGCTTCTAAAGCGGCTAAAAAATTCTCCGACGTCCCTGCCGGTGCTAATAATTCCATGAGCCCCTCCTTAAGGGTAACTAAACTATATATCCACTCAAATTATATCACATTCAAAGATTTCAATAACACAAAAAAAGGACAAAGAATATATCTCTTTATCCTTATTACTTCCTATATTATAGCACGAATTACCTATGTCTACCATACAACTACTAGGCTTCAAAAACGTTTCAAAGGTTGAGTTATAGGACAACATGTATTAATAAAATAAACCTAACGTAAAAAGTACATACAATACGTTTCTACGTTAGGTTTATCCTTCATTTCAAGCTATAAATCTACGCTAGCCTACCGTAATTTACAGCCAATTTCATTCAACGCTTCGATAATTTCATCAATATTAGGTTGAATATCTTCATCAGTTAAAGTTCCTTCGTTACTGCGGAAGGATAAATTATAGGCTAAGCTGCGATGCCCCGCTTCAATATGTTCCCCTTCATATACATCAAAGATAAAGGCCCGTTCCAAATGATCGCCACCATGTTGGTAAATGAGGCGAATAATATCTTGAGAGGTGATTTCTTTTGGTGCCACAATCGCAAGGTCACGACTGGTACCAGGGAATTTACTGATTTCTTTATATTGCAATTGCCCTTGTGGAATAGTCAGGATTGCACTTACATCAATATCAAAGATATAGGCTTTACCAGGCAAGTCATAGGCTTTCATAACTTGTGGATGTAATTCCCCAAAGGTTGCAATGACAGTACCATCAACTACATATTGAGCACTTACCCCTGGATGTAAATACGGTTCCGTAGAGCGTTCAATGGTCGCTTCAAAACGACTATCCGCTAACATGCGTTCTAACACGCCTTTTACATCATAGAAATCAGTGTCTCGTTGTGCTTCTTCCCATTGCACTTCATTCGTTTTGCCCATCATAAGCCCTGTTACACGATAGCCTTCGGTTGGTAATTCTGTAATCGGCAAGCTCTTTGGCTGATATACCGCACCACTTTCAAAAATCCAAAGGTCATGATTTTTCTGAGCAATATTACGCGCTGCCACATCCAAAAGACTTGGAATTAAGGTTGTGCGCATAACTGGGAAATCTTCCGTAATAGGATTCATGATTGGCACTGCTTGATAGCGACTATCCGTTTCAGGAAGCAATAATTTTTTCAAACTATCTGGATGCATAAAGCTAAATGTAATCACTTCGCTAAGGCCACGGTCTACCAAGCTATTGCGAATGGCTTTGAATAACAACTTCTTGTCACTCATAGTACCACTGTTAAGATTGGCCCAAGGTGTACGATTTGGAATATTATCATACCCATAAATACGCGCTACTTCTTCCGCAATATCAGGCATAACGGTAACATCCCCGCGCCAAGATGGCACGCCTACCGTCACTACCCCATTCGCTTCGCTCCACGTAAAGGACAAGGTCGTTAAAATTTCTTTCATACGACTAGCTTCAATCTGAGTTCCCAAATATGCATTGATAGCCTCTACCGTAAAGGCTACTGTACCCGTTGTGGCCTTTACAGGATACACATCCACCACGCCTTTAGCAACGACTACATCGCTAGCCAATTCTTGAAGTAATTGAGCGGCTCGATCTAAAGCAACTGGGGTGTATTCGGCATTAATACCACGTTCAAAACGACCAGATGCTTCGCTACGCATGCCAAGCGCACGAGCGGTGCGACGAATAGAAGCCCCTTTAAATACAGCAGCTTCTAAAATGATAGACGTCGTCTGTTCCGTAACTTCACTATCTAAACCGCCCATAACACCAGCTACCCCTACAGGGCCATTAACGTCAGCAATAACGAGCATACCTTCCGTTAATTCACGGTCCGTCCCATCAAGGGTCGTAATTGTTTCACCCGCTTTAGCAGGGCGAGCGGTCAATTGATGACCTACCACTTTATCATAGTCATAAGCATGCATTGGCTGACCAAGTTCTAACATGACATAATTTGTCACGTCCACTACATTATTAATAGGGCGAATACCACCATTGCGCAACCGATTTTGCAACCACAATGGGGATGGGCCTACTTTTACATTCGTTACAAGTCGCGCCATGAAACGCTGACAAAGCTCACTATCTTCAATTTGAATATCTACACTACCATCAATAGCATTCCCATTTTCAGTAACAGTTACCGTAGGTTCTGTATTTTGCTGGTTAGTAAGAACGGCAAATTCACGGCTAAGCCCTACCATAGAGAAGCAGTCTGCCCGATTAGGCGTCAATTCAAATTCATAGACAGTATCATTAAGCATTAAGGCATCGCGAATATCCATGCCAATAGGCGTTCCTTCTGGCAAAATATAGATGCCCTCTGCTTCACCTGGCATAACCATATCTTTAGGCACCCCTAATTCGGCTACGGAGCAGAACATGCCTTCCGATACTTCGCCACGCAATTTACCTTTTTTAATTTCCGTACCGTCAGCTAGGCGAGATTTATGATACGCTACTGGCACTACTTGACCAACCGCTACATTGGTCGCTGCCGTCACGATTTGTTTCGTAATCTCTTCCCCTGTTTTATCATCTAAGCACGCCACTTGGCACACTTGTAATTTATCAGCATCAGGATGTTTAGTAATTTCTACGATTTTACCGGTATAAATCTTTTTCAAACCAGGGTCCATGTCGATAACATCTTCTACGGGAATCCCTGCTTGCGTTAATACATCGGCTAGTTCCTGAGCCGGTTTCGTTGTGTCTACAGGAACATAGTCCTTCATCCATGTTAAACTAGCTTTCATTGTCTTACCTCCTAGAACTGCTTCAAGAAACGCATATCATTTTCATAGAATAAACGTAAATCACCAATGCCGTATAATAGCATAGCAATACGTTCCACACCCATACCGAAAGCAAAGCCTTGCACTTCATTAGGGTCATAGCCATTCATCTCTAATACGCGTGGGTGCACCATACCGCAGCCTAAAATTTCAAGCCAACCGGTGTGTGAGCATACACGGCAACCTTCGCCACCACACATGCAACACGAAATATCTACTTCCGCACTTGGTTCCGTAAATGGGAAGAAGCTCGTACGGAAACGCACTTTCGTTTCTTCACCAAACATGTGATGCAAGAAGATTTCTAAGGTTCCTTTTAAATCAGCAAAGGTAATTCCTTTGTCAACAACTAAGCCTTCTACTTGATGGAATACTGGGGAATGAGTCGCATCATAGTCCCAACGATATACTTTACCAGGTGCAATCATCCGCACAGGGCTATTAGGTTCTTGGCTCTGCAAGGTACGCGCCTGCACAGGCGATGTATGGGTACGCAATAAAACGGAATTCGTAATATAGAAAGAATCCTGCATATCACGAGCTGGATGATCGGCTGGTAAGTTTAAGCATTCAAAGTTAAAATGATCACTTTCAATTTCCGGTCCTTCAGCAACGGTGTAACCCATTTTCATAAAGAATTGTTCAATTTGGTCGTTAACAGCCGTTAATGGATGAACATGCCCTTTGCGCGTTACACGACCAGGTAAGGTAATATCTACTTTTTCAGCTTTTAATTTTGCTTCCATTACTTTCGCTTCTAAATTAGCTTGCACATCACTAATCATGCCTTCTAATTCTTCACGAACGGTATTCACAAGAGCCCCCATGCGAGGACGTTCTTCTGGAGATAATTTACCAAGGCCTTTTAATAATGCCGTCACTTCCCCTTTTTTACCTAAATACTTAACGCGTGCCTCTTGTAAAACGTTTAATGCATCAGCACTTTTTATGCGCGCTTCTGCTTCCGCTTTTAAGGCTTTTAACAATTCTTCCATTTGTTACGACCTCCTGCTAATAAAAAAACCTCCACCCCTGCAAGGGGCGAAGGTATAAATTCGCGGTACCACCCTAATTAGTACTCTAAGACCTTAACGCGGTCACACGATGAATCTACTCTTAGTTCAATCCATGGCTCCAAAAGGAAATGCTCTCCACAAGCTATTTATGAAGTTCCCACCATACCTTCACTCTCTGAAAAATACCCTTGTGGCGCCAATTTTGTCATCGCCATATTGTCTTAATTAATCTACCGTTAAGTATACCAAGACTTAAGGTTCCTGTCAAAGGAATTATGATTAACATCCTACAAGCGCCAAGGTAATTGCGAGAGTTCTAAGGATTTATGGCTAGCAATCTACAGACGCCAAGGTAATTGAGGCAGTTCAAAACCATCTATAACATAGAAAGTCCCTGAGCTCATGTACACTAATTCGCCCATATCATTATAAATGCGACCAGTCGTCACCATTGTATGATTGCCATTATGTTCTACATTAGCAACAGCCCGCAAACGCTGCCCTGCTTTTACAGCTTTTACAAAGTTACCCTTCATTTCTAAGGTGACCACTCGTTTCCCTAAGGTGAAACAAGATACCCCCATAACCGTATCAGCAAAGCTCATATATACACCGCCATGAATATTGCCAATAAAATTACCATGTTTCACCGCATCGCTTAAAAAGGTCATTTCCAAATGCCCTGGATCACCACCGGTAACACGCACATATTGTGACCAATCAAAGGTATGCTCATGACACATATGATCAAAAAAATCAACTAAGGTACGCATTTCTTTTT
Organism: Veillonella sp. R32; assembly: GCF_010093125.1. GTDB lineage: Bacteria > Bacillota > Negativicutes > Veillonellales > Veillonellaceae > Veillonella_A. The sequence goes on along the minus strand of NZ_NMZQ01000008.1, from coordinate 21,623 downwards.
GCTTACTCATAACCTGTCCTTTCCTAAAATAAATATAACAATCTCATCAAATAAACGTAACTATATCATAAAATAAGCATAGCTACTCATCAAATAAGCGTAGCTATATCATAAAATAAGCGTAGCCACGAATTGTAACTACGCTTATGTGATTACATCTAACTAGCCATTGTTTAGTATGTACTAAACAATGAATCTAAAGCTATATAATCATTATACCTATTCATAATGTAAGGCGTCAATTGGATTTAATTTAGCCGCTTTACGGGCTGGATATAAACCAAAGACAAGACCAATGGCCATGGAGAAACCAAAGGACAATAGAATGGGCCCCATAGAGATAACGGTGTTCATGCCCGTTAAGGCACTAATCAATTTAGAGGAGCCAATCCCTACAATGATGCCAATGGCCCCACCAACTAGGCTAATAACCACCGCTTCAATAAGGAACTGCATAACAATCACTCGATAGGTCGCCCCTAAGGCTTTACGAACCCCAATTTCACGGGTACGTTCAGTAACAGATACGAGCATAATGTTCATAATGCCGATACCACCTACGAGCAATGAAATAGCCGCCACTGAACCTAAGAACAAGGTCATGGTTGCCGTTGTCTGTTCTACTGTTTCCATAATGGTCGCCATATTACGTACGTTGAAATCATCTAAATCAGGATTTTTAATGTTGTGTCGCACTCGCAAAATATTTTCCACATCCGACTGCAATCGATCTAAATCAACACCATCTTTTGCTTTGATATAAATCATGCGTAAGTAATCGACCCCTTGTAAGCGTTCCATCCCCGTCGTATACGGGATGTAGACCACGTCATCTTGGTCATTGCCAAAGCTACCAGACCCTTTCGCTTCTAAAACACCAATAACTTTATACGGATTGTTTTTAATACGAATATCTTTCCCTACTGGATCTTCACTACCAAATAAGTTGGTCGCTACTGTACTACCAATAACCGCCACCCTTTCGCGGCGCTCTACTTGCGAAGCCGTTATAAAACGACCCGATTTAACGGTCCAGTTATTAATATATTGGAAATCTGAGTTAACCCCGGTCACCGAAGTAGTCCAGTTCTTATTCGTATAAATAACAATATACGAAGAGCCAGCCGACACAGGCGAAGCCATATCAATATCCTCTAAATGAGATAAGGTCGTATAGTCTTCTAACTTAATCGTCTTTTGCGAATCCGCCGTTGGTCGAACCCCTGGCGTACGTGGTGCCCCTGGATATACCATGAGCAAATTACTACCTAAGCTAGAAATAGAATCTTGAATCTGACTGCGCACGCCATAGCCAATCGATACTAAAGCAATAACGGCCGCTACACCAATAATAATCCCTAACATTGTTAACAAGGAACGCATTTTATTAGCAATGAGTGAGGCCCACGCCATAAGAAAGCCTTCTTTATACATGGGCAGCACCTCCTTTGCGCGTTAACCCGGCCATATTAGGGTTGACTTTATCTTCTACAATATTACCATCTCGTAGCACAATATTACGGCTCGCATAGGTGGCAATATCTGGTTCATGCGTAACTAGGATAATGGTACGACCTTCTTTATAGAGATTCGTAAAAATATCCATTACATCAATACTAGACTTGGAGTCTAAGTTACCCGTTGGTTCATCAGCCATAATAATGGACGGATCATTCGCCAACGCACGAGCAATGGCTACGCGTTGTCGCTGCCCACCAGATAATTCAGCCGGCAAATGATCAAGGCGTTCACCTAATCCTAAGGAGTCTAATAATTGTGCGGCTCGCTCGCTTCGTTCCTTTTTAGCAATGCCGGCATAAACCATAGGGAGCGCTACATTTTCTTGAGCTGTTAATTTGGGTAATAAGTTGAAACTTTGAAAAACGAAGCCAATCCGTTTATTACGAACGAACGCTAATTCATCATCACTCAACGTAGCCACTTCCTCACCATCCAGCTTATAGGAACCAGAAGTTGGTCTATCTAAACAACCCAAAATGTTCATAAAGGTAGATTTACCTGACCCAGATGGCCCCATAATGGACGTAAATTCGCCTTCGTAAATATTGAGGTCAATACCATGTAAAACGGGTACGACCAATTTGCCATTTACATAGGTCTTAGTAATACCTTCTAGTGAAATTACTGCTTCTCTCATCTGCATCCCTCCTAGAACATAGGACCACCAGTGTTGGTCTTTTTAGTCGAAGAGGAACCTACATCACCACTGACTACAATTTCATCGCCTTCGTTGAGGCCTTTAGTAATTTCAATCGTCGTTTCACCGGTAATGCCAGTAGTTACGCTAGTACGTTCTGGTTTGCCATTGCGAATTACATATACATATTCGCCCACTTTGTCGGTGCGAACAGCTGCCAATGGTACCACTAATACATTGCTTCTTTCATCCCCATAAATCGTAGCACGTGCTGTCATAGTAGGGAAGAAATTGCTAGCATCTGCTTCAGAAATGGCAACCTTTACAGTGTAGTACACTACACTACTGGACGTAGTCCCCATGTTACCTTTTGTGCCTAAAGCAATATCACTTACATAGCCCGTAAAGGTTTTACCAGGATGCGCATCAACAGTAAAGTCAACACGCGCTCCTTTTTTAACGCTACCAATATCTGTTTCATCAACAGTAAGGTAAATTTCAAGATTACTTAAATCAGCTACAGTGGCAATAATCATCTGCGTAGAAATACCGGTACTAATTGTTTGACCCGCTTTTAATGGTGTGCCAATAACAGTACCATCCATCGGCGATGTAATAGTCGTATCATCTAAATTCGCAACGGCTCGATCATAAGCAGCCTGTGCTTTTTGGTAATTCATCAACGCTGTGTCATAGGTCTGTTGCGGAATTGCCCCTTGTGCTACCAAGGTTCTATAACGCTCTAAATCAGCAGCTGTATTTTCTAAAGTCGCTTTAGCATCATCAGCCGTAGCTTGTAGTTGCCGTGCATCAATAGTGGCAATCACTTGACCTTGCGTTACATGAGCATTTTCTTGTACTAATACACTCTCTAACGTACCTGCTACGTTAGTAGAAATATCTACATAATTCTTTGGATTAATCGTCCCTGTAGAGGTAATAACCGAAGCGATATTACCTCGCTCTACGGTCCCCGTGGTGTAGGACGTCGTTTCACTGCTATCTTTTGATTTATACCAATAAAACCCGCCTAATACTATTACAATCACCGCAATGAGGATCCCCCAAAACTTACGTGTTCGCCACATCTCATAAACTCCTTTACTGTTACTAACAATGGATTCTCAATTTCTTAATTGACAATGTATAGCTTACGCACTCAACGTTACAATCAAGTGTATACTGACTATATACGCCATCTGAGTTAAGTAAAGCCCTCCTCAAACTATTGTGAAGAAGGCCCTACTTCTATATATATCTATGCACCAATTATAGATTTCGTCTGTGAGGTCTTCATGAATATTACCGAGCGAGAACAGAAATCAATTCATACTCTTCCTCACTAATAGGATAGCGACGCTGCAAAGCCTCTTCATAAGGAATAGCCTCAATCGAAGCGCCAGCAAAACCAATTAAGCAGTTATAGGTGCCCCCTTTTAATGCATCAATAGCTCGTTCACTCATAAGAGCTGCCATACTCGCATCACGAGCTGACGGCGCTCCGCCTCGTTGTAAATAGCCTAACACAGTAACGCTCGGTGAAATCTGCATAGTCTTATTAATATACGAATATACTTCGAAGCTATGATACGCCCCTTCCGCTACCATAATAATACTATTAGTCTTGCCGGCTGCATACGATTCACGTAAATGCTTACATACGTTTTCTAAGCTCATAGGCTTTTCAGGAATAAGTACCATTTCAGCTCCGCAAGCGAGACCAGCACGTACTGCCAAATGCCCAGCATGACGTCCCATAACTTCCACAATAGCTACCCGATCATGAGCCGTAGTGGTGTCACGAATCTTGCTCACTGCATCAACTACCGTATTAAGGGCCGTATCAAAACCAATGGTATATTCCGTACCACACATATCATTATCGATAGTGCCTGGAATCGTAAGCGTTGGAATCCCTTGTTTAGAAAGAGCCATAGCACCAGCCATAGAGCCGTCACCGCCAATCACAACTAAGGCTTCAATCCCTTGCTCACGCAATATGCGTGCAGCCTTCACTTGCTGTGGTAATTCTGCAAACTCTATACAACGAGCTGTTTTTAATAGAGTGCCCCCTTTATTGACAATGCCCCCTACATCACGTCGGTCTAATAATTGAAAATCTCCTTTTAAAAGACCTTCATAGCCCCGATGAATGCCATATACTTCAAAGCCTTCATAAATACCCTTACGTACTAAGGCACGAACAGCTGCATTCATGCCTGGCGCATCACCGCCGCTCGTCAGTATTGCTATTTTTTTCATGTTGCTTTACCCCCGTATAAGGGCGACGCTTCTTAAAGGTTACGCCATCCCGTGCCAATATGCCATGAATAATTTCAATTAAATTTTCTGTACGACCATAGGTCGTATCAATTACACAATCACACTTCTTATACACTGGTTTCCACCGTTGCATCATGGTTTCTACAAACCCAGCTACATCTGAATAATCCATAGTAGGCCGTTTACCAATACGTCGATTTACCCGCTTTACAATGCGATACTCAGCCGCTCGAATACCGATAATATACGCATAACGCTGTAAGTAACGCACAGTCCGTACATCTAAGGGAAAATTACCACCTACCGAAATGACAGACTCATGGTACATACAAACTTTTTTCAGTATTTCTCGCTCCGCATGGCGGAACATTTTCTCGCCCAATTTCTCATAAATATCGGCGATAGGTAAATTATAACGACGTTCTAATAATCGATCCGTGTCTACAAATTGCCAACCCTTTGCTTCTGCTAGATTGCGCCCTAAGTGACTCTTGCCGCTCCCCATAGTGCCAATTAATATTATATTTCGCTTCATCACGTAATCCCGCCTAATTTTTATTCTCATAGTTCGCCTATGATAGTACTTTGTTTCTATTCTACTACATAATTTTTTAAAATTCAAAATTAACTCCCTATATACTAAGAGTTATAATTAGCGTGTTTACGCGATTTTCTCAAGGCATCACTTCTGCGAATATATTTTATTCAAAGATAATCCAAGGACTGGTACGGTGAATCTAAAATAGGGATATATAAAATAACCGCTTACCAAGGTAAGCGGTTATTGATTCATCTGCTTGGGCTCAATAGCTAATCGTTTTTCTTCTTGTATTCTCAGATTATAAAGTTTCTCTTCTAATTCTTTAAGAGTCATCTTTTTTACGCTCTCTGACATTTCTACTCTATCATCAATCAATAGATTCCCTCTCATTACAAAACCTCCTCATAATAAATACCATATATTTTATTCATATCATTAATAGCCATATGCTGTGCTTTAAACTCATTATAGTCTTTTTTTATATAATAATCAATTTGTAACTGATGAAGTTCTAAGCCAGGCTCTTTATACCCAATTCCATATTTAAATATCTTACCATTATGACAAATAATTAGTGCTATTTTATATCCCATTTCCCACATACTATGAAAGTCTGCCGGACTAGGAGGCATACTTAGCGGATGCGTATGCAAGGCTATAATGTTTTTACTTTCTTTTATTCGTTTATCTCTTTTTCTATTTCGACGAATCGCTTGTGAATGTACTTCATTTACGGCACTAGCTACTACCTCACCAGACTCACCATCAAGCCAATACATATCTTCAAATAATGTGCCCCTTCTATGTAAAAGCATGTCTTTTGCCTTTTGATAAATAATTCGATTTACCTCCGGATTAGCGGTTATAATGTCAAACTTCCGTCGGTACTCACTACTGTTAATATAAGACAAATTAATTTGTGTTTCCTTATTGCGACCAACGCGTTGCTCTTCATAAGTTAATGTATTTTTTGACCGCTTTCTAGCTCTTTTATACGGCAACTTTAACTTATTCATCTAACACTATCCCTTCTTGATTATTTGCCTAGTCATGTACCTCTAGGTAATTTAATAAAAATTGTATTATTCCTTAATTATTCCTTCTTAATTGTAAATAGAATATGTAACTGTCCATTCTCTTTTTTCAATTGCTGCGGTTCAATGTAAAAGGTAGGATGTCTTTCTTCCCATTCAGTTATGAGCGTAAAATAATCTTGCAATTTTCCGCTTACCTCTACCTGTAACTGTGTCCCTTGTTTAGTAGTTTGCTCCTCCATAGCTACAATGGTCAACGCTTTGCCCCCTATCATCTGCATAAGCAGATCTTTTAACTGACTTTCAGTGGATTCCTCACTAGCCGTCGCTGTAATTAATTCATAAGCAGGACTAGCTACTACAACTGCCTCGCCATTGTTCTGTAACGCTTGTTGCTCCTCGGTCGCCAACAAATCCACCTGTTCAGCATGTAACCACAAGGCTGCCATCGCACCTAATAAAGTAATAATACAATAGCTACTGACTAGCTTTATTAGTAGTTTTCTTGGTATCGTCACTCTTGCCATAATGGCCTGACAACTGAAACGTATGCACTTTACGAGCTGCATCAATTCCTTGCTTTTCATTAATTGTCACTCCCTTTAATACACTCTTTAACTTCTGACTATAAGCCAGCACTACCTCAGGGGCCGTACTAATACCAGTAATTGTAAAACCATTCTCTGTAAAGGTAATGGTGTCTAACACCAATTGCGCATTAGCACAATCAACCATATACATTAACATACTGCGTTCTGTAGTATGACTCATATCCTTAGCCATTAAAACTTTAAGTCGCGCCGTATAGCGTGCTACGGCTTCATGATTAGCTCGACCCGCTTCTTCTAATTGTTGAATATTCGCTGCCAACGTATGGTTTTCTATATACCAATACCCCGCCAAACTCCAAAAGAGCAGGGGCACAAATAGCAAAACCATTACCCCGCCTATTAAATAACTTTTATGCAATCTACATACATATTCTAAACGCATTGGCCATGTCATAAAATTCATTACAATCATAAACTACCTTTCTTTGCCCCTATATTTTACCCATACATCCTAACTCCATCATGACCACTCTAAGGCCACGCTAACATACTATTGCTTATCTCGCCTAATACCAAGCTAACGCACTATTACTTAGCTCGCATAACACCACGATAAGCAAGTCCTAAAGCCATATCCCATAACATAGGGCTTGAAGCCTCTTTCGTTTGTTCACTAACAACTGTATTGAGTGTCATTCGTTCTTCAAAAGGAATTGGCGTTAACCGACCATATTTTTCATACACAGTTTGCCACTGCAAGTTTTCACATTGCCACCGAGTACCTTCATAGATTTGAACCCCTGCAATACCTGAAACACCATAACTGAATAAATCTAATTCTGTTTCTGCTAACACATCCATAATAGCTTGCATTTCATTAGCTACACTATGTCTACTCATACAAATGCCATTATACCAACTAGTAAATTCAACTTCATTGTCATGAACAATGCCAATAACAGCCCCACTTTTTTCTACGAAGCGACGAGCCAATGGCGCTGGTGCACTATCAATAATTTTTAAATTGCCACCCCCTTTTAGAGCCCCGGTCGCTAAATCTGTAATATGTTGACGCTGCAAAGCTACGACGTATAACAACTCTTGTTCTGGTGCATTTACTGATTCAGGTGGCATATCCGCTAGCATAAAATCATAATAATAGGAATCCTCTGGCCAAGTCACAAATTCTGGCACAGTCCACCGTAACATTTCCGCTACTTCAATCCGTGGTAACCGCGGTAGAATCATAGTCTTTTCTTGTCGTTCCACTAGCGCAACCATCCCCATAGCTTGCCCTTCCAAGGAATAGGTCTGAATTAAACGTTTACAATCTTCCAACAAACTACCTTGACGATCCGCTACAATGCTATCATTAATAATTACACCGGCCTCTGTTTTCTCCATTCGAATCGCCACTATTTGCGTTGTGCCTATTGCGATACCAATAAATTCTGATTTCATATGTCAATATCCCTTCTAAATTACTGAATTCGTGAAACTCGCTCCACTATAATTTGTTTTCCCCTTGCTGTAGAATTACCAGCATTACTTGTACTATTACCTACATTATTCGTACTATTACCTACATTGTCTGCACCGTTAATTGTGTCTACTGGGTCTTTTGCTACTTTTACTTCTTTAAATACTACATAATATCTCACTTGTTGCCCTGTAATCGCATTCCGATAAGCAACCCTAAAATCCCCAGTTTCCTTAAAAGCACTAGGTGGTGTCAAAATATATGTAACAATACGCTCCTTACTCTCTTCATAAATCACTTCACGACCAGTAGGCATAGAATCGCCCTTTTCACTATATGTCCGCAATAAACAACCAATAACCCCTTCTGCATAATAGTTCATCGTCGTCAATCCCACTTCATCATGAGTTATACTTATCAAAGTATGCATCGTTTCACCAATGGCACTCCAAAATAACAATAAAATAGTACCTAATATTAGTGCCATGTATGTAAAAAAGCCGCGCTCAGCTTCCTGTAGACTATTTTGTGGTCTATGTTTCAAGTTATTATTTAACCTACATTTTAGCCTACATTTTAACCTATACCTTATTCTATTTTTCAGCTTATTACTTAACCTACCTCTTAGCCATTTCATAGCCTTTATTCCTGTTCCATTTCAATTTTTATATTTTGAAAATCCAAAATATTGAGTATTGGGATATATGGTCACATCAGTCAGTTGCTCATAAGTACTACCATTAATAGATTGAGCCTTTCCATCTACATAAGTTCGCCAACGCATATGTATAGGCCCACCTTTTGTTGTTTGTGAAAAAGGTTTAGTTCCTAATAGAGGTGCCACAATAAGGTCCCCCCATTGAGGACTTAAGGAAGTAGCAGAAATAGCTTGCCCTTGACCATCGCTTAAAATACGACTCGCTTCACCATCAGTAATGCCATATTGTCTAAATCCATCTTGCAATAAATAATTACCACTTTGACTCACAGTCATTGTCTTAGCCGTTTGCTTGGTATAATTGGCAATTGTTAAACGTGTAGTAGTTGCATCTAAATATACTTCATTACTAATTTGCCACTGCTGCCACCAGGTAACAGAATTTCCCATAAGCAATAAAAGGGCTAATAAGGCAATGCAGATAATGGTAGAACTTATGAGTAACTCAGCTAATAAAAAACCATTTGGTTGCTGATTGCTAAATAGAACCTTGCTCAGTGGGTACTCCTTCCCACACATACGTCTTAAAATGAAGCATTTCCTGTTGTTCATAATAACCAATTGCTTCTAACTCCTTAACAGCCATATCATGAGCTGTTACTGTATGAATGGTACGCACCAATTTATACGGTGCCTGTACCTCTGGTAGTGCTCCTAATTGGCCTTGATGTTGATAATTGTATTTTCCTTCTTCCATAGCTGTTATAGCTGCTTGCATTAACTGCTGTTGTAACTGAGCCTGACGCCATTGCATCACTAAGGAACTAATTAAAGCGGTTATAGTTAAGATAAAAACTACTGTAATTAAAGTGCCACCCAAAGCTTCCGCATACAGATAACCCCCGTTACGATGATGTGCTATCATTAACTAAAAACTCCCTTCTACCCACCTAATACGCGGGGTTTGCTGTGAAAAAATAAATTTTCGATACACCCGCAAGGGATAATCATAAATTTCATAGCTAAATACATCATTCTGTCCATCATAACTCCCTAGATATACCGCTTGTTGCGATCTTGAATTATTGACCAATTTCATAGTGCTCGGCAACTGAATATACTGCGTTCCCCACATATCGCCATACAGATTACTGCTATAGGCTTCTGGATTAACATATAAGGTATTAATAGGATTTATTATAGGGCCTGTACTACCATTGAAGGAGATAAACTGAGTTCGTTTCAATGTATAGTAAAACTGTCGACTCACTTCATCAAATCGTCTAGTCTCACTTAAATTAGCCGATATAGCTAATTGAGCCATACTTAATAGTAACCCCAATAAAGTTATATAAATAACAAGTTCAGCTAATAAAAATCCCTGTTCCCTTCGTCGCACGCTCCGTCGTTTCATAATAGAAATCCCTTTTAAATCGATACTAATCCGCCTCCTTGTTCCCACACATACATTAACCAAGCTGATAGGCATAAAAAAGGACCAAAGGGTAGTATATGTACGGTTCGTTTTGTCATTAGCCAATAGGCTGTTAACCAGCAGGTGCCACCTACAAAGGCCAATACAATCACATACCAAAGAGCAATTGGTGATAGCCACAAGGCCAATATACTGCACCATTTTATGTCACCTAAACCAAGACCATCCTTAGTCAAATAACGCAATAAATAACCACCCAGCCAGACTAAGCTCGCAGCTAGTAATGTCATTAACCAAGCACCTTCTATTAACCACATTCGACTTAACCCACTTATAAGCAATAAAATAGCACCTTCATCGGGAAGAATCAGATACTGCTTGTCGATGGTAGCGCCTATAAAAAGAGTACTTCCGAAGATAATAGTTAATAACAAGGTACTAAGCGATTTCATAACATATGCCCCGCTTAGCCCAACTAATAAGCCCATGCCTATACAAAGCAGATAAAACGTATTAGAACGCCGTTCTCGTTCTATAATTAATTCGTTTAAGAGATAAAAGCTACCAAGCCCTGCCAATAAGCCACCTATACTGCCAATACTATACTGTAACCACATATACTAACCACAACGTTCCTTTTTCCTTTAACCTAAGCTACTCGCTAACTTTTAATTAGCTTCCTTGGTACTATCCGAAGCTGTCACTACAATATGACTACCAGCACCGCCCCCATTACTTTCAGAAGTCACCGTATAGTCACCACCTTTAGGTGTTTTAACCGCTTCTGACAAATAACCAGCTTTATATAAATCATCCACTGATGGTACTTGATCAGTTGCTTTATCCACCATATAAAGCTGTGCTGCATTGGCAATCGTTTGCGTATCTGCTTTGATTTTAGCATCGCGAGCTTTATCCCCAGCCGATAAAAATTGTGGCATCGCCACAGCTGCTAAAATAGCAATAATAGCAACGACAACCATCAATTCCACTAAGGTAAAACCACCTTGTTTCTTACGTTTTGCTTGCATAGCCTTACGATAGGCTATAACCCATTGTTTCACACGTTCTGTAATTGCTACCATAGATCCCATTTCCATACCTAACAGTCCTTTCTTAACTTGCCATTTCACTTACTATTTCACTTACACATTCTGTATTGCTGTTACCGCATTAAACATAGGCATCATAACAGCTATCACTAAAACAGCTACCCCTATCCCCATAAGAGATACCAAAATAGGCTCTAATAATTGTTGTAACTTACGCATATAGCGATTTGTCAATTGTTCATAATAAGTAGCGCCATGATTCAACATAGCTACCATATCCCCCGTTTCTTCGCCAATAGTCACTAACTCCCATAAAAACTCACTACCTAACTGTGCTTCTTTTAGAGCCTCCCCAAAGGTCCGGCCATGAGCAATATCTTCTTGCACCTTAGTTTGTAAGGTCACCGCATAAGGATTGCCCCAAAGTGAACCCGTTAAATTTAGCATTTCAGTAATAGTTAAGCCACTATCAAGTAATATAGCCCATACCTTGGCAATCCGTGCTAAAAAGAAGCAATCAAACCACTCGTGACCACAGCCAATTTGCCAACATTTGCGTAATACGTTGAAACGAAATTTAGGTTGATGCCAAATCCACCCTATACCTACACCAAGACTTACTAGTAAAGTCATACAAACCCCTATATGCAGCGTTACAAAATCGCCAAAGTTAAATAATAGCTTAGTGAACCACGGTAACGGCACTTGCATAGACATAAATACTTTTTTAAAGGCCGGTAAAATAAATCCTACGGCAACACCTATAAACAAAAGCATTAAACCCAACAAAAATAGCGGATAGGCAGCCGCACCACTAAGTTGTCGTTGCCAGACCATTTGTTTCTCGTAATACTCTTTAATTTGTGTAAAGCTATTATCTAAAGTACCCGCCGCTTCACCGGCTTGTAATAAGGCACAGCCAATCAAGGGAAAGCCTAAATCAGCTAATATAGCTGATAATACATGACCTCGTTGTACCGCTTCATTAATGGCCCTATAAGGAATTCGTTTGGATGGTTTACTGCTTAAAAACTGCATAACACGACGTATAGAAATACCTGCTTCTAACAATAGTGACATGCGATAGGAGAATTCAATAATATCCTTATACTTCCATTTTTTGGCACCTTGTTTAACCTCTTTCGCAATCTGTAAAGACAATACTTGAAAGCCTTTATGTTGTAGCTTTTGAATCACTTCTTCACTTGCTTCAGCCCACATGGTATCTTCTTGTATCACCCCCTTTGCATCGAAGGCACGATAACTATAACATTTCATAATTCTGTTCCAATACCTCCTTTAATTCCTCCCTAGGTCCCCATTCTTTTTCAAGAGCTGCTACAGCCATCTCCATAGTCTGCATCGGCGGCTGCGTTTCTTGAATAGAAACAATTTGAGGCTCCTTCCGCTGCCTAATTAAATTCGCTACAGCTGGTGTATTTAGCAAAATATCACGAACTACAATAAACTGACGGTCTATGCGAACTAATCGCTGACATAAAACAGCTCGTAAAGCTTGCGATAATTGAGCTCGTACCTCTTCCTGTTGCTCCGCCGGAAATACAGATATCATACGATTAATAGCCATAACCGCTCGTTGTGTATGAAGTGTAGCAAACACTAAATGCCCCGTTTCAGCAGCATGTAAAGCAGCCTCTAAAGTTTCTCGATCACGCAATTCGCCAATCATAATCACATCTGGATCTTCACGCAGTGCATCACGCACACCGGCCGCCATAGAATCCATGTCTTGTCCTAACTGTCGCTGGTGAATTAAACTTCGCTTATTCTGAAACGTAAATTCTATGGGGTCTTCTAGAGTAATAATATGCTTATGAGACTCTTCATTAATACACTCTAAACAAGAGGCTAATGTATAGCTTTTGCCAGAGCCTGTAGGCCCCGTGACTAAGACTAACCCTTCTTGTAATTTCACAACATGGCGTAATAATTGCCCCGCCTCGCCTGTAGGCATGGCTAAGGACTGATTATATAAAATACGTAAAGTACCACACATAGTCTGTTGTGCTTTATATAAGTGGACACGGACACGCACCCTTTGAAAGGTAAAGGCACTATCTTTTGATTTAGATTGATACAGTTCCCTCACATCAGCCACTTTATTAACAATTAACCTCTTATTCGTTAAGTCCTGAGACTGTACTAACGCTAACTCGCCCTCTTCACAAGCGATTTGAATTTCATCAAATACGCTATTAGTGATGACTGTTTTGACCCCAACTTGTAGGTCATACCCTAAGCGAAAATAAGGCTGTTTCCCCGTTTCCAAATGAATGTCAGTAGCCCCTTTGGCTATGGCTGTCTCTAACAACTCACCTAACTCCATTGTCCCCTCCTACCGTGTTAAAAATGATTAAACTAATTTAAGTCGTATCTATACAAATACCACTTTGAAGAATTGCTTGCTTAGTAGTTAACCCTTGCTGTACAACAGCCTTAGCCGATGCTTCTAAAGTTGGCTTTACATACATAGCTAAAGTTTTCGTGTCCCAATTACTTACATTGGCCGGTACCGACCATAATTCGTATAAAGCTAGGCGCCCCTCTGAGCCGTTACTCGTAACACGTCGCACTAAACGCTGTGCCAAAGCACCTAACAAGGTCGCCTTTAACAGATAATCGTCAATCCCCATATCTAGCAAACGTTCCCTCACACCCAGCGCTGTATTTGTATGAATCGTAGCCAATACGCGATGACCTGTAAGGGCTGCTTGCACCGCTAATTCGGCTGTTTCAGTATCGCGAATCTCACCAACCATAATCGTATCTGGATCTTGACGTAATACAGCCCTCAATGCTCTAGGAAATGTCAAGCCCGCTTTGGGATTAATTTGCACTTGAATAGCCCCTGGAATATCAGCTTCAACGGGATTTTCTAAAGAAATAACATTTTCTGCCTGAGTATCTAATAATCTGAGTAACGCATATAACGTACTCGTTTTCCCTGATCCAGTGGGCCCTGAAATTAAAAATAAACCATGTGGTCGTCGTAAAATTTCTTCAACCGCGGACCGTACCTCCGCCGACATACCTAATTCAGCTAGACTTTTATAACAATTTTCATTACCCACAATACGACATACAATCGTTTCACCATAAATAGCAGGTAGCGAAGATACTCTAAGAAGCACTTCCTTCAATTTTGGTGACTCAGGCGTCGTCGTAATGCCCTCTAAATTTTCTAAAGTTACACCTAAACGCTTTCTTGAAGCCTCTGCTACAACGGGCTCCTGCCAACTCCATCGCCCATCTTGAGGCAATCGTTTTTCACTAATATCTAGGCCACTCAAAATTTTAATACGATTCATAACTTGCTCGGCCTCACGACCAGTTATGGTTTTATAGGATTCTAAGAGCCCATCAATGCGAAATCGAATTAAAATTCCAGCTTTTATCGCATCAAAATGTATATCACTCGCTTTAGCTTCTAAAGCATCCTGAATGACCCTATCTAACTCAAACTCCACTTGAAACATTAAATTCTTAATCCCTCCTCACAATCTATTAGAACAACGCTAGCCTCATCCTATTTTTAATTTTTAGCAAGCTTTTTACTTTTTTAGTTGTAAACAAGCTTTTTCTTTTTTATTTTTTAGCAAGCTGTTCTTTTTTTACTTTTAACAAGCTGTTACTTTTTTATTTTTAAAGTCTATTTTAAAATCACAACTACCGAAGTATTCTCGAAAAAATTTTTAACTCCTGCTAAATCACACCAATGGTATGAACTCGCACTGACAGTGTGAGTCAAACGTAGAACATAAAAAAAAGTGCCAAAAGCAATTCGCCTTTGGCACTATAAACTAACTATTCATTTTCTCATCAAAACTTATGCTTGATGTACTACTTTACCTTTTTTAATAACAGTTTCCACAATATTCACGCCTGTATGATATGGCAAGAATTTATAGGATGGATATTGCAGAATCACAATATCAGCTTGTTTGCCCTCTTCAATAGAACCAATTTGATCGGCCCGACCTACAGCAGCAGCCCCATTTAAAGTAAGTGCTGTAATTGCTTCTTCCGCAGTCATGCCCATATAAATGACGCCAAGGGCAATCATAAGTGGTACGGAGTTTGTAAACCCACTACCTGGATTAAAATCAGTCGCTAACGCTACGGCACAACCTGCATCAATCATTTTACGAGCTGGTGCAAATGGCTCCTTCAAACAAAATGCAGTGGTTGGCAATAAAGTCGCCACCGTGTCGCTATTGGCTAAGGCTTTAATCCCTTCCTCAGAGGCATGCAATAAGTGGTCTGCCGAATGACAACCTAGCTCAGCACCTAATTCAGCACCACCTAAGGTTACAATTTCATCAGCATGGATTTTTAAATCAAAGCCCATATCCTTAGCTTGCTGTAAAAACTTACGGCTTTCTTCAATGGAGAATACCCCTTTTTCACAGAAAATATCACAAAATTGTGCTAAGTCTTTTTGTTTTACTTCTGGCATTACCTCATCAACCAAGAATTGTAAAAAATCTTGATTACGACCTTTAAATTCCGGTGGAATAGAATGAGCGCCTAAGAAGGTACGAACAATTTCAACAGGCTGACGTTTTTCAAGCTCTTTCATAACTTCTAACTGACGAAGCTCTGTATCGTGGTCCATACCATAGCCACTTTTACCTTCTACCGTAGTAATCCCAAAAGCTAACATTTTATTTAAAATATCTAAGCTATGATCAATTAATTCCTCAGCCGATGCATTACGAGTAGCCTGCATTGTATTATTAATGCCACCACCACGTTCCATGATTTCCATGTAGGTCATGCCTTCCATGCGCCACAAGAACTCATCAGCACGATAGCCACCAAAAACGAAGTGAGTATGAGAGTCTACAAACCCTGGTAACACTGTTTTTCCTGTAGCATCAATTTGCTTATCGGCTGGTACGTTTGCTTCCCAACTTGGGTCATTACCAATCGCTTTAATGCGCCCATCTTCAATAAGTACTGACGTATTTTCATAAATCTGTACCTCTTTCATAGCCGCACCTTTAAGTGATGTATGACCTAAAGGGGTTACTATTTGAGCTGCATTTTTTATTAATAATTGTTCTGCCATATATGTCTCCTTATGTCTTCTTATATCTTCTTATATCTCCTTATACCTTTTATAGGTAATATAAATCCATTCAGATAGAATAAATTATTTTGTTATAAATGGAACAGTAACCACTGCTAGGTTAAACAGACCTAACAGTGGTTGCTATTATGATAAACTACTTAGTATATAATTTTCTACCGTGTCTAAATCCTACCGAGCTGTATTTATATATGACTAACGGTATCTACCGAGTATTAATGACTAAGTAGAATATTAGCCTATGTAAGCTAATATTTTTAATGTATCACTTAATTGTTCCTCTTGCGAGTGGCTATCATCGTTGCGAGTCAATCATAACCAGTTAATGAGTAAACAATATAAGCTTAGTCTTTAATCACTTTAGCAGTGGGATAAACTTTAGCTACAGCCGCTTTGACTTTAGCATCGTCAGCTACATAAGGAATTGTAATATGACCTACGCCAGCACGAGTTTTATTAAATTCTACCGCCGTTTCCATAGCATGTTCATTACGAGCCCAAGAGCGACGTGCAACGCCACCAATTACGTCCCACGATAAAGCAGAGCGAATGATTTCATCGACTCTATGGCTACCATCAAGTACAAGCCCAAAACCACCATTAATGGCCTTACCAATACCTGTGCCACCACCATTATGAAGAGCGATTAAGCTCATGCCACGAGCAGCATTACCAGCATATGTTTGAATAGCCATATCAGCCATTACATTAGAACCATCTTTAATATTTGACGTTTCACGGAAAGGCGAGTCAGTCCCTGATACGTCATGATGGTCACGGCCAAGCATAACCGGACCAATTTCACCAAGGCGAACTAATTCGTTGAAACGAAGGGCAATGCGCACACGGCCCACTTCATCTTGATATAAAATACGAGCTTGCGTACCAACAACCATTTTGTTTTCTTCTGCATCACGAATCCAATTATAATTATCACGGTCTTGATAACGACGATCTACTTCAATACATTCCATAGCGGCTTGGTCTGTTTTATGTAAATCTTCTGGCTTGCCACTTAAGCATACCCAGCGGAATGGACCATATCCATAGTCAAAGAGATGAGGCCCCATAATATCTTCTACATAGCTTGGCCAAATAAAACCATCTTTATCATCGATACCATTTTTAGAAATTTCTTTTACCCCTGCATCATAAACAGCCTTCATAAAGGAGTTACCATAATCGAAGAAATAAATCCCTTTGCCAGTTAACTGTTTTAAAGCTGCGAAATGAGCTTTTAATGTGTCGTTAACTAAGCTGCGGAACTTGGCAGAATCTTCGGCTAACAACCGAGTCCGTTCTTCAAAGGAAATGCCTTGTGGACAATACCCGCCATCATATACATTGTGGCAGGAAGTCTGGTCAGAAATTAAATCTACATGGATGTCATTAGTAGCAATGTACTCTAACAAGTCAACAATATTGCCATGATACGCATAGGCTTTGCCTTCTTTAGCGGCCATGGAGTCTTGTGCCATTTTAATAATTTCAGGTAAGGAATCAGATACGCCTGAAATCCAACCTTGATCTAAACGAGTTTTAATACGCGAGTAGTCAACTTCTGCAATGATGGCTACGCAATTAGCAATCTCAGCAGCTTTACCTTGTGCCCCACTCATGCCACCAAGCCCAGAGGTAACAAATAATTTGCCACTTAAATCGCCATCAACCGGAATACCTAATTTCATGCGACCAGCGTTTAAAATCGTATTAAAAGTACCATGAACAATCCCTTGTGGCCCAATATACATCCAGCCACCTGCTGTCATTTGACCGTAGTTTGCTACGCCCATTTCTTCGGCAATTTCCCAATCTTTAAGGTTATCAAATAAACCAACCATCATGCCATTGGTAATAATTACGCGTGGCGCTTCTGGTTTAGAACGGAACAAACCTACTGGGTGCCCAGAGGCTACCACTAACGTCTGATCCTGCGTTACTTCTTCTAAATACCGTTTAATTAATAAATATTGCATCCAGTCATGACAAACACTACCAGTTTCCCCATAAGTAACAAGTTCATAAGGATATAAAGCCACTTCAAAATCAAGGTTATTATCAATCATAACTTGGAAGGCTTTACCTTCTACACACTGGCCCTTGTATTCGTCAATTGGTTTGCCATATAAACGCCCTTCTGGACGGAAGCGATAGCCATAAATACGTCCACGAGTAGTCAATTCTTCTAAAAATTCAGGAATCAATTCGTCATGATATTCTTCGGGAATATAACGAAGAGCATTTTTTAATGCTACTTCCGTTTGTTCTGGGGTTAAACGAAAACCACGGTCAGGAGCCCGTCGAATCCCTTCTTGGAAACTTTTCTTTGGTGGTAAGCCTTGGGAAAAATCAAGTTTAATGGTCATAGCGTCTTGTACAGTTTTGTTATTCATAGGTCCACCCCTTTTTGAAATGACTACAATATTTGCTTATGCATTATATCGACTATACTGATTAAGGTTATTGTATACATTTCTCATCTGAAAAACGTCTAACACTATTCGATTTATCTTGAATTATAACATCATAATTATTTTCTTAGTAAAGCTAGCCATCATTTACTTGGACATTTACCCCACTAAAAATCGGCCCTTATCCCTTGGATAAAGGCCGATTCTATTAACTAACAAATGTATGCCATTCAATAAGGCAATGTTTTATTTAGATAAATATTCGTCAATCGCTGTGGCCGCTTGTTTACCAGCACCCATAGCTAAAATTACTGTAGCTGCCCCAGTCACTGCATCACCACCGGCAAATACGCCAGGACGGGACGTAGCGCCCGTATTTTCTTCCGCAATAATACCACCCCAAGACTGCGTTTCAAGCCCTTTAGTAGTAGAACGAATCAATGGATTTGGATTCGTCCCTAAGGACATAATCACGGTATCACATGGAATGATAAATTCAGAGCCTGCAATTTCTTGTGGACGTCGACGCCCCGATGCATCAGGTTCACCTAATTCCATCTTAATGCATTTAACACCAGTTACCCAGCCTTTTTCATCATGAAGAATTTCAATTGGATTCGTTAATAAATTAAACTCAACCCCTTCTTCTTTAGCATGATGCACTTCTTCTGCTCGAGCTGGGATTTCATCTTCACTACGACGATACACAATTTTAGATTCAGATCCTAAACGCAATGCTGTACGTGCCGCATCCATAGCCACATTACCAGCCCCTACAGTCACACATACTTTACCAATAGCAATTGGCGTATCATAGCTATCATCATAGGATTTCATAAGATTAGCACGCGTTAAAAATTCATTAGCCGATAATACTCCATTTGATGATTCGCCCGGAATGTGCATGAATTTAGGTAACCCTGCCCCAGAACCGATAAAGACAGCTTTAAAGTTTTCTTTATCCATTAACTCATCAATGGTCACTGTCCGTCCAATAATTACGTCAGTTTCAAATTTAACGCCTAAATTTTTAATATTTTCTACTTCTTTATTTACAATGCGATCTTTTGGCAAACGGAACTCGGGAATGCCATAAGCTAACACGCCTCCTAATTTATGAAGGGATTCAAACACAGTTACGTCATAACCCTTCTTAGCTAAATCGCCGGCACAACTTAACCCGGCTGGACCGGAACCAATAACAGCCACTTTAATGCCTTTAGCTGGTTCTTTTTCACCAAATACGATTCCGTTTTGAAGGTTCGTATCCGCTACAAAACGTTCTAATTTGCCAATGGCTACCGCTTCATTGCGAATCCCCATTACGCAAGCGCCTTCACATTGTTCTTCTTGTGGGCATACACGACCACAAATAGCAGGTAACGCACTTTGCTGCGCAATGATACGCCCTGCTTCTTCAATATTGCCATGTTTCAAAGCCTGAATAAAACCAGGAATATTAATATGCACTGGGCAGGCCTGTACACAGCGTGGTACTTTACAATCTAAACAACGCTGCGCTTCTAGCATAGCTTCTGTTTTGCTATAACCAAAACATACTTCTTCAAAATTTGTAGCTCGTTCAGCAGGATCTTGCTCCCGCACAGGAATGCGTTTTGTCTTATCTGTAAGTTCGGTCGTTTCAGCGCCTTCATCTACTTTACAAGTACAATCGGGATTTGGATGGGCTTTATCCATTTCACGAATTAACTTGCGCCCTTCTTCTGATTTATACATAGTTTGACGTTGCATAGCATTGTCAAAGTCAACTAAATACCCATCAAATTCTGGTCCATCAACGCAAGTAAATTTGACTTCATCACCAATAGTAACACGACAAGCACCGCACATCCCCGTGCCGTCAACCATAATCGAGTTCAACGATACAACAATAGGAATCCCTAATTCTTTAGCTGCTAAGGTAGCAAATTTCATCATAATCATTGGCCCAATGGCAACGATATGATTATATTCTTTACCTTGCGCAATTAAATCCTTCATACAAGCGACTACATTGCCATGAAAACCGGTCGAACCATCATCGGTGGCTAAATATAAATTACCCGCTACAGAACGCATATGGTCTTCATAGATAATTAAATCTTTATTGCGAGCCCCAATGATTACATCCGCTTCACAACCGCGAGCTCTTAAATATTTAACTTGTGGATATACAGGCGCTGTACCTACACCGCCACAAAGGAATAAGATTTTTTTGTCTTTTAATTCTTCATCAGAAAGCTCTGCCAAATCAGTAGGATTCCCTAAAGGACCTACAAAATCAGATAAAAAATCGCCTTCTTCTAGTTTAGCTAGCTTTTGGGTTGAATCTCCTAAGGTCTGAAATACAATACTTACCGTACCTGCCTCACGATCATAATCGGTAATTGTCAAAGGAACACGTTCCCCATATTCCCCATGTTTAACAATAACAAATTGGCCTGGCAATGCCGATTCTGCCAATCGGGGTGCTAAAATGTCATACTGGTACATATTGGCGTGCAAAACTTCCTTTTTTACAATTTTATACAAGAGAACTCACTCCTTTTAAAAACTAAATACCTGCAAATATCAATTACTATACTTGATATTTACTACCATAGGCTATACCTGCTTAGCTTCATCGATTCGTAAATCCTAATTCCTTCGATGTCATTACTATCATTTTACACCCAAAATAGTAATAATAGAAATTACATTTATGCATAATAAGTGTAATATATTTATCAAGCAGACCTTCTATCCCTAATTAACCTTGTAACAAGTAATCCTAAAGCCTAAAAAAAGGTTCTATAATTTATTTTGGGGCGCTAAAGAGAAACGCAAGTTGCGTGTCCTCTTGGCGCTTACTTTTTTTGTACAAAAAAAAGACATATTGAATAAAATCCGTTACAATAAAAGCGTCGA
>NZ_NMZQ01000079.1 GCF_010093125.1 Veillonella sp. R32 | reverse complement strand
GTTATGGTTTGATTCGATTTCGTCTACTGCTTCCTGCCCGATGCGGCTAATCAGTTCGACGCGATACGGAACGAGATTTCCGCTTTTGTGCTGGTTGCACACCACGCATTGCTTGTGAATATTGCGTTCATTAAATCGGAGTTGAGGTGCCGCAGCAGTTGTCCGGTAATGTCCGGCATCCCACTGAGCAGACGTGAGCGTTCCGCACGAGATACATGGTAAGTCGCGGTCTCTTTCTCTGATGAAGGCGTTTACGGCTTGTTGGGCTTGTTTAATCCAGTAACTGCGGGGCTTTAAGGCGAGTTTTCGAATCTTAAGTTTATCTTTCTGTTTCTGCTCCTCTCGTCGTCGTTTCTTCTCTGCTGCTTTTTCCGCTTTTTCGCGTTCTTTACTTCGTCGTTCGAGTGCTATCTTGGTTCCACACTCTGGAGAGCACCACCACTGATTAGCGAATGCAGGGTGAAACCATTCCCGGCATTCATCGTTTTTACATCGTCTTCGCGCTGGTTTAGCCATCATCTTCTTCCTCGTGCATCGAGCTATTCGGATCGCTCATCAGTTCTGCGCAGCAGTGCTCACACACGTGAACTTCCAGCACATGCAGCTTCTGACCGCAGTTAGCGCACGTTAAAGCTCGCTCGACGCTTTCTTGTTCGTAACTTCGATTTTGGTCAATCACCTTGTTTTCCTCGCACGACGTCTTAGCCACCGGATATCCCACAGGTGAGCCGTGTAGTTGAAGGTTTTTACGTCAGATTCTTTTGGGATTGGCTTGGGTTTATTTCTGGTGCGTTTCGTTGGAAGGTATTTGCAGTTTTCGCAGATTATGTCGGTGATACTTCGTCGCTGTCTCGCCACACGTCCTCCTTTTCCTGCGGTAGTGGTAACACCCCTGTTGGTGTTCTTTCACACCGGAGACACCATCGATTCCAGTAAGGTTGATTTGGTCGGAAGCGGTTATCTTCTTTGCATTCACCGCACCGATAACATCGCATCATGCAGCTTCCCTCCCGAAGTCGAAATCAAGCTGCCCTCCAAATATTTCGCATGACTCAGAACAAGAGCCGGTATCGAATCTTTTAGCTCGTACCATGTCCTGATACAGGGCTTGATAATCATTTTCTGAATACATTTTCGC
>NZ_NMZQ01000078.1 GCF_010093125.1 Veillonella sp. R32 | reverse complement strand
GCCCCGTCGCCTCCAGATTATCCAGATAGAGATTCTGGCCGTTACGCCACCAGTCATCCTCACGATGAAAGTCCGGCATCTCAATCCCCGCCAGATGATAAGCATCCCGGAACAGTGTGTAACAGTCCGTCACACCGTGCTCAAAGCGCCGCCCGGTGAGATGCGGCACACAGCGGAACTTATGAATCGTCCCCCGGCAGACCAGCCACCACGGCAAATCACTCTGCACCTGCAGCCGCCGGTCGGCCTCACTCAGCCAGGGCAGACCACCGGGGTGGCTGTGGACCAGCGCCACAATCTCACCCTGCATTTCTGCCTGCAGCCAGTCTTGCGGCGACATACGGAAATACGCCTCCGGCTCACCGGAGATATTCACGCAGGGGAAATATCTTTCCCCCTCCGGCGTGCTTACCACGAAGCCGCACGACTCCGCTGGCGCACATCGCCGGGCGTGCGCCAGAATCGCTGATTCTGTCTGTGTCATGGGATTTACTGCGAAAGTTTGTTAATGGAAAGGAAGCCGCCAAAGTTGCCGACGTTATTGCGGAACTTACAACCGCTCAGGCATTTGCTGCATTTATCCTTCGTGATATCGGACGTTGGCTGGTCATATTCATCCGCGACAGCCGGACCGCTATAACCGCACTCGTCACCGCGATAGGTCCAGGTGCAGGTG
>NZ_NMZQ01000077.1 GCF_010093125.1 Veillonella sp. R32 | reverse complement strand
CGCTGTCCTGACGTAAGTGTGACAGGATGCGCAGTGTCGCTGGCCAGTCGCCACTGAAAGCAACTCGACACAGATCGTAGACGTCATGACGCGCGTGGTTACCCACCAGATCGAGAATCTGTTCATCATCGATTTCGGCGCCATCACTGACCAGAGCCAGCATATCCAGCTCCTGCATAGCGGCGAGCAGGTTTCCCTCTACTCGTTGTGCCAGGACTTCCACTGCAGCGGTCGTCAGGCGTAGTCCCTTTTGCTTGGCGCGTTGCGCCAGCCAGCGAGGGAGTCCCTGAGCATCCATGGGCCAGATTTGTATCAGCACACCGGACTGCTCGATGGCATTGACCCACTTGGCCTTCATCGCACTGCTGTCGAGTTTGGGTAAGGTAAGCAGTAACACCGTGTCCTGTGGCGGGCGTGAGGCGTACTCAAGCAGTGCCTTGCTGCCTTGATCGTTCGGCTTGCCTGACAGCCTTACATCCAGCAGTTTTTGCTCTGCAAACAGAGTGAGTCTGTTGGCAGAATCCAGCACCTGTTCCTAGTTGAAGCCGGTTTCCACATGAAAAACCTCCCGGTCACCGAAGCCACGCTTGCGCGCTTGGCTACGGATCTGGTCGGCACATTCCTGCATCAGCAAAGGCTCGTCACCGGTCAGCATATAGACCGGTTAAGAGCCTTTGCTGATGCAGGAA
>NZ_NMZQ01000076.1 GCF_010093125.1 Veillonella sp. R32 | reverse complement strand
AAAAAAAGGACACGCAACAATTACGTCGCATGTCCTTCCTAAGAGTGCATAATCTCTTTAGCGCCCCAAAATTTGACAAAGAGCCTATAAACTAGCCTACATGCGGTCTATTTAACTTTTGTCAACAATTCCAAGGTCTTTCCATCGGTGTAAGTAATTTTAGTAAGTTCAATCTTAGCCAACAGTTTATTTGAGTCCGCAAAGGCTAAATTTCGTTCCCGTGAAACAGAATGATCTAACCACTTCTGCACAACTAAGGTTTTATTCCCCGTATCTAAATTTAGCGACAAGGTTACAGGAATCTTCGTAATGGTATTATCCGGTGCAGTTACGACTACCATTCCGTCCGCATAACGAATCATTTTTTCACTCTCTACCGTAATAGGCACCTCAAATTTTAACTGTGACATAGCACGGCCAGAGTAAATATTAGGCTGAATCTCGCCTATTTGCACCTCTTTATTAATTTCATCTTGAATTGGTTTATTTAATTCTGCTAATTTTGCTGCTTCCGCTTTTTCAACAGCTTCTAAGTAATCTTTAAAGTTAGCCACTGAAACGACTTGCCAAGTACCATCATCCAATTGACGCATATTTAAATCTAATTCATAATCAGCATCCAATTTATTGTCATGAAGGCCTAGTGTAATAACTTTGAAACCACCTTCATCACGAGTAGACGTAACGCCTTTAAATTCTATGTTTTCAAAGTCCGTCATATCTTTTAAATTATTGGCCGCCGCATTGGCACTTTCTTCTTTATTCGAACGCCCTTTATTAGAACTAGCCCCTTGAGTTAGTCCTTGAATGGACTTATCATTGGTCTCATCGCTATTCGAATCAAACGACGATTTGCCCGTCTTAATCCACGTTTCTACTTCACCATTCAAAGCTTCTACAATAGCTGGTTTTAGCATTTTAGCAAAGCCTTGTACCATCGCTTTAGTCGCATTATCCATATTTTCATCTTTAGCTGCCGATGCATCAATAGCCCCATCATACAAAGAACCAATGACGCTTTTCGTATCCACATGTTTGCTAAACGTATCCCAATCGTGTTTTTCTACAGCCGTTTTAATTTGTGAAAACGTATACGTAGGTGTTCGTTTGTAATACCAAAAACCACCTAAAATAGCAATAATTAAGAACACTACAGCCCCAATCAATATCCCCTGTTTTTGTCGCTTTGTCATATGTGCGCCTCCTTACCTACTCACCCTAACCATTACTGTTAGATTACCTAGCAACATTCATTCATA
Organism: Veillonella sp. R32; assembly: GCF_010093125.1. Classification (GTDB taxonomy): domain Bacteria; phylum Bacillota; class Negativicutes; order Veillonellales; family Veillonellaceae; genus Veillonella_A. Next base: position 298 of record NZ_NMZQ01000076.1, on the reverse strand, counting down.
TTTATTTCATTTTATAACGGACAAATTCAAATGACAAGCCACTTCCGCTATTGTCGCAAATTACAGATGATTTGTATCATATGCGATATTTCACAACTAAAACTAAAGATAACACAAGGATAAAACTAAGCCTATAACTAAGCCTGTGACTTACAATGGCTACCTCTATTTATTTGAATATATGGCAAATCACTTCACCTTAACATCAAACAAATATATTATTGACTCAAATATTTATTCGATGTATTATTTTAGTAAGAACTGTTAGTAAAAGTAGGAGTAGAAGTAGAAGTAGAAG
>NZ_NMZQ01000075.1 GCF_010093125.1 Veillonella sp. R32 | reverse complement strand
TTTTATCTCCACAACATAAAGGCTAACTGTATTTTACGGAAAAGCGGGAGGCCTTACGAACAATGGTTTTCTCCGCCAATACTCCATTTTTTATCTCCACAACACAAAGACTGACTGTATTTTACGGAAAAGCGGGAGGCCTTACGAACAATGGTTTTTTCTGCCAATACTACGCTTTTATTTTTCCTTAGTCCGTTAAAAGACTGACTGTATGTTACAATTCTTTGCCAATGTCTACCCAGCCCAAGGAGTTAGCGTATTTTTCTAATTCGGCCACCGATAGTTTCACCGCGCTATGATCATCCCCTGCAGCAGGATAAACAATATCAAAACGTTGTAAGGATACATCTAAATATGTCTTAACTTCAGGTTTCACTTCAAAAGGGCAAACCCCACCAGGGGCATGACCAATATAAGATTCTACCTGATCAAACGCAATCATTTTAGCCTTTTTCTGAAACGTAGCTTTAAATTTTTTATTATCTACTTTTACATCGCCAGCTACTACAATCAAAATAGGTGACTCATCTACTAAAAAAGACATGGTCTTAGCAATTTGTTTGGCTTCACAGCCCACTGCGATGGCTGCTTCTGCCACCGTAGCACTGGAATGCGCTAATACTTTAACGCGGTCCCCCAGACCAGCCGTTTCAAAATATTCTTTTACCTTTGTAAATGACATAATACCTCTCTCTATTTCATAATATTTTTAGCTCAGCAATCACATACAATAATACCTTTCCGGCTAACGTTACTCAATTGCCCTGCATAGAATAACATATTATAACATACTATCAACCATTAACCTACCATTAAATAAAACTCCAAAAGTCAACCATCGTTTTCAGGCACTCCTCACACTCCCCTATTACATCTAGTTAGCTCTGGTCTGTTTACTGGAACTAAAAAGGTTCTATAATTTAT
>NZ_NMZQ01000074.1 GCF_010093125.1 Veillonella sp. R32 | reverse complement strand
AAAATATTTTATACTATCAACTTTACAAATAATACTGTCTTTAGGTATACTAAAAGAATATATAAGAAGAAGAAGTTTGGTAGTATAGGTTTGGCAGAATGTGAGTGAAGAAAGATATGGACGGGAATACGACAAGACAGACGTTACAGTTTACAAATCATGCAGAAAAAGAAGTCTTTGTGCAGGGCGTTTTTTCTCATATAGCAAAGCACTATGATTTGATGAATTCGTTATTGAGTTTTCATCAAGATGCATATTGGCGTCGTTTTGCTGTAGAAAAATTAGCGTTAACTGAGGACATGCAGTTATTAGATGTTGCTTGCGGTACGGGTATGCTTACTAAGGAAGCACTACGCCAGATGCCGTCCTTACATATTGAAGCGTTAGATTTTAGTCCTGAAATGTTGGCGCAAGGTGAAGTGCGCTTACATGATGCGGGTTTAATGGATCGCGTTAACCTAGTGGAAGGGGACGCTATGAATTTGCCTTATGAGGCCAATAGTTTTGATTGTGCTATGAGTGCTTTTGCGTTGCGTAATGTGCCTGATATTATTAAAACCCTTAGTGAGATGAAACGAGTGGTTAAGCCTGGTGGTCGTGTGGTGACTCTTGAATTAGCTAAACCAACAGCGTTAGGTTTTAAACAACTCTATTATTTATATTTTGAAAAGATTTTGCCCGTATTGGGTAAATTGAGTAAAGATAACTCTTCCTATGCTTGGTTACCTGAATCCTTGCGTCGTTATCCACATCAATCTAAAGTTTTAGAATATTTTAAAGAAGTAGGCTTTGAGTCTGCTACATACTATGAATTGACTGGCGGTATTGTAGCGGTTCATGTGGGAATCGTACCCGAAGCATAGTTAAGGCTCTGTATAAGTTTATAGCCAGTTGCAAGAATTAATAGGTAAACTAAAAGGGATAGGCCGATGTATTGACCTATCCCTTTATTTAATGTTTGTGCTAAGGTTAGCAGTTAATAATTATTAGTATACGTAGAAAGTAAGATCTACATCTTTACTTACAGTAATATCACCTTGTTCTACTGGTGTAGAAGAACCGAGTGCAGCATCTGCCACTTTATACATACGTAAGGAAGTATTTTCCATAGTATATGTATTAGTGGAACCTACAGAAGCATCTTTAATACTGCCTAATTGTTGACCTAATGCATTAGCAATTACTTCCGCTTGATGACGACCATTTTTTACAGCTTCAGCAGTTAATTGGTCAGTCAAGTTTTGATCCACATCGGCTTGGAAGCTTAAGGATTGGATGTTGTTAGCACCAGCGGCTACAGCGTTATCGATGGCTTGACTAATTTTATTTAAGTCATTAATACGAACCGTTACTGTATTGGAAATTACATAAGATGTAACTTTTTCCTGCTGTTCGTTGTTTTTAGTTGGGCGATATTCGTTGCGTGGTGAAACGGAGAAATTAGAGGTTTGAATTAAATTCTTACTAATACCAAGGCTTGTTAAACGAGCAATCAAATCACTCATAACACGGTCGTTTGTTGTTTTAGCAGCGCCTACAGTAGCAGCTTCGCTAGTAATACCTAAGCGTAATAAAGCATAATTAGGGGCTACGGAACGAGTAGCCGTACCACTAACATGGATTTGTGAACCTGTATCAGCTGGAGCGGCGGCTAAAGCCGAACCAGTAAAACCAGCAGCTAAAGCAGCAATTAAAAGACCACGAGTTACAGTTTTTTTCAATTGAAGTTTCATAATAGACTCCTTTACATTCATAGACTTATTTAGCTTCATAGAAAGTGTTTTCACGAGTTACTGTCATAGAATCTACTCAGTGAGGACAAAACTACACTTCTAAATTTAAAGTAGGTTTTTGTAAAACCTATTAATAGTATAGCAAAAATAAGGCGTTTAGCCAAATTTATTATGCGTTAAACTCATATAGTAAAGCAAAAAGGCTTTATTATGCCCATATAGTATGGACATTCTGACTGTGTATTGCTGAACAGGTGAAAGTTGGGTTAAGACTGGACATTTTAGTAAAATAGTGGTACTGTAAAAAGAGAAAAATCGATATATGTAGATATAATGAGTGATAAAGGAGTTAGTCCTATGAATCCTATTGATGTATTATTAAACCACCGGACTATTCGAGAATTTAAATCGAGTCCAATTCCACCGCAACAATTAAGTATTTTATTAGATGTAGCTAAAAGAACTGCTAGTAGTCAAGGTATGCAAAGCTTTAGCATTATTCGTATTGTTGATCCTGCCATTAAAGCTCAGATAGCAGACGTATGTAATCAAGAATATGTGGCACGGGTGCCTGAATTATTTATCTTCTTAGTAGATGCCTATCGTAATTCCCGAATTGCGCGTGAACAAGGTGTCGTTAGTGATGCCGAACGGGATAGTGATCGTTTCTTCCAAGGTTGGACTGATGCTAGTCTAGCTGCACAGAATATGGTAGCGGCTGCTGAAATGGGTGGCTTTGGTACTGTTTATTTTGGCAGTATTTTGAATAATGTGCCAAGAATGATTGAAATTTTAAAATTACCTGAACTTACATTCCCTATGTTAGGTTTAGGGATTGGCGTACCTAATCAAAAACCACAGTTGAAACCAAGAATGCCAAGAGAAGCTAATGTATTTGACGATGCGTATACTGTATTTGATTCGTATACCGAGTTGTTAGAAGATTACGATGAAGAGATGGAAGAATACTATGATTTGCGTGATACGAATCGTCGTGTAGATTCGTTTACTAAGCAAATTGCTAGTAAGCAACCGGTGCCGATGCGTCAACAATTGATTCAACAAGCAGAAGCACAGGGGTTCAAATTTACAGATGTAAAAAATTAATAGCCAAGAAAGACCGTTTGGTTTAGCACATTGGAGAGGCGCTGGCTGCTTGCTAATGGCGAGTAGCCAGCTGTTTTATTAGATAATAGAGGAACTATATGACCGTATATGATATTGCTATTGTAGGTGGTGGCCCAGCAGGACTTTCGGCAGCTCTCACAGCGCGTGTCCATAATAAATCTGTTATTCTTTTTGAAGCAGCTGGATTTAGTGATAAGTTGCGTAGAGCACACCGAATTGATAATTATCCTGGAATCATGACTATTAGTGGTCCTGATTTTATGGATCAACTCTTAGAACAGACGTTGGCTTATGAGCCTACGATTGCAAAAGAACGAGTGCAATCCGTTTTTATAGGGGCGCCGTTCACAATTATGACTGATGAAAATGTATATCAAGCAAAAAGTGTAATTTTAGCCACTGGTGTTACTATGAGTAAAACAGTGCCAGGCGAGCGTGCTTTATTAGGGCGCGGAGTCAGTTATTGTGCTAGCTGTGATGGTCATTTTTTTGAAAATAAGGATATTGCTGTATATATAAATACATTAGCGTATCAACAAGATGTAGAGTTATTAGCTTCATTAGCAAAAACAATTAATTTGTATATTGGTGGAGCTTTACAATTACCTGCAGAGTGGTTAGCTGCGTTGCCAGCTTCAGTAGTGGTACATAAGCGTGCCATTGTTAATAGTGTAGTAGGGGAACAAAAAGTGACTGCTATTGAAACTAATGAAGGCACCAAAGATGTGGAGGGTGTATTTTTCTTACGTGATTCCTGTCCGCCTGAAAATTTGGTAGAAGGGGTTGTTTTAGAAGGCACATCAGTTGCTGTAGGTCGTAATATGGAGACAAATTATAAAGGACTTTTTGCAGCAGGAGATGTGGCTGGTACCCCTTTACAAGTAGCCAAAGCTGTAGGGGAAGGGCAGATGGCGGCCTTTAGCGCAGTAGCTTTTGCCAGTTTAAATTAATAGCTAATTTAAATTAATAGGTACTATAAGTTAATAGGTTTAAGTTAATAGTTAGTTTAAATTGTTTTAATTTTAAAACATTTAGAGATATAAATAGAGTAGTAGCTACAGAGCTGCTACTTTTTTTATTTTTAGAGGTAGTTTTAGTAAGGCTTTATGGCTGTTCTTATATGGACATTTTAGGAGCGCATAAGAAGAAAATTAATTAATTTTAAAAAAAGTGAAATTTAGGGCTTGACGATATGCCAATAAATCGGTATACTAATCAAGTCGCTGTTACAGAGACATGATGAATCGCTTGAAGTACATTGTTTGCTTGTTTTATAGCAAATAATGAGTGAATAAAAAGAGTTGAAAAATTCTTAAAAAAGTGGTTGACATGATGTTTTCGACGTGTTAGTATATACAAGACGTCGCAACAAGCGATGAAGCAGATCTTTGAAAACTGAACAATGTAAGGTAATCATTTCTGACGAAATGAACATAGCCAGA
>NZ_NMZQ01000073.1 GCF_010093125.1 Veillonella sp. R32 | reverse complement strand
CTATATTTATATAAGAGAAAAGGCCCCGAAGGGCCTTTTTTGTTGGTATAATTAATTTATGAAGAAAAACCATATCCAACACGGTAATTATACTAAAATTTCTGGCTTTCGCCAAGTAGTTTTATCTTTGGATTATGGCATTCGGATTGGACCTAATGCGCCGGTGAGATTACTGGATGCGGTATTGGAGGAATTAGACTATACAAAGTTACTGCATCTCTATTCTTCGAAAGGAAGAAAATCTTTAGTACCACCGTCTATTTTGTTTAAAATCTATGTATATGCCATGACCGAAGGCATTGTATCTGTTCGTAAAATCGCAGAACAATGTACTAAAAACATTCATTATATGTGGTTGTTACAAGGCTATCCAGCCCCATCTCATATGGTATTTCATCGCTTTTTCAAGCGATTAACAACTGAAGTATTACAAGATTTATTAACACAGCTAATTGAAACGCTAAGCCAAGTAGATAGTATAAATTTTTCAGAAGTATTTATTGATGGAACTAAATGGGAAGCGTATGCCAATAAATATAGCTTTGTATGGAAAAAAGCGATTGTGAAACATGCCGCTAAATTACCAGATAAACTAAAGGAGTTACAACGTAAAGTGGCTATGGAACTTCAACAGGATGAGGTAACGTTACTAACGGATGATGAACTTCTAGTCTGTTTAGA
>NZ_NMZQ01000072.1 GCF_010093125.1 Veillonella sp. R32 | reverse complement strand
CCAAAGCCGGTGGGGTAACCTTCGGGAGCCAGCCGTCTAAGGTAAAGTCGATGATTGGGGTGAAGTCGTAACAAGGTAGCCGTATCGGAAGGTGCGGCTGGATCACCTCCTTTCTAGGGAGACATACACGAAAGCAAGACTTTCGATGTCACTTAGGTCGACACTTTGGCAAAGAGTAGACGCAGCATATGCGCTGGCAGTACTCACGCTTTACATTGTTTGGTTTTGAGAGATTTGTCTCTCAAATATATGGGCCTATAGCTCAGCTGGTTAGAGCGCACGCCTGATAAGCGTGAGGTCAGTGGTTCAAGTCCACTTAGGCCCACCAGTTGGTTCATATATACTCGAATTATGCGTGAGCATATAGTACAGACAACATGAGCTAATTAAATGGTGTAACTCGCATTGAAAAAATATCTAATATATTGTATGATATATGGGATGAGTTTTCAGTAAGTAGTGTAACCAACATATGGGGGCGTAGCTCAGCTGGGAGAGCACCTGCCTTGCAAGCAGGGGGTCAGGAGTTCGATTCTCCTCGTCTCCACCATTCATTTACTACTGATACTCAGTAATAAATGACTTGTTCTTTGAAAACTGCATAGAAGATAGATAATATGTAAGGTAAGCCTCTTGGAGGAATCCAAGGGTTAACCAAGCACATTAGGAAATAATTCTCTGATTTATAGAAGTAGGTTAAGCTACAGGCGAGACGAAAGTCTTAAAAATC
>NZ_NMZQ01000071.1 GCF_010093125.1 Veillonella sp. R32 | reverse complement strand
ACTCATATTCAGTCAGGCCGGACATTGAACGTGGCGTTATCCGTGTTGGCATTGTGTGTAGGTACGCTTAGTTCTGTGGGGGCTGCACCTGCGCAAAATCCTGCGGGGGAGGGGCCTGGTATTGCTATTGGTAGTGCCTCTGAGGCAAATAATGGTACAGGGATTGCGATTGGCAGTAATACAAAAGCTAAAGGCTCTAATGCTACTGCAATAGGAGCAGGTTCTGAGGCTAATGGCAATAATGCCACTGCATTAGGATTTGAAAATAAAGTTAATAATATTGGTTCGGCAGCTGTGGGCTATAAAAATAAAGTAAATGCGCAGAATGCGTATGCTTTTGGATATGAGAATGCTGTATCTAGAAATAACTCCTTTGCCATTGGTTATCAAAATAAAGTTACGACTAAGACTAGTAATACAAAGGCTTATGCTTTTGGTAATGAGAACGCCATAGTAGGAGATGACTCAGTAGCTATAGGTTTTTCTAATAAAACTGGTGGTACTACATCGTTTGGGGCTGGTAATAATACTATTATTGGATCTACCTCGAGCAATGCTGTTGCTATCGGTAATGGGGCTAAAGTAGGGGCTACTGCAGCTACTAATGCAACTGTAGACGCTACTACAGGAGTGGTAACAGGGCCTACATTTACTGGCGAAAATATTGCAAGTAATAGTGTAGCTATTGGTACTAATGCATCAGTACAGGCGCAAGAGGCAGTAGCTCTTGGATATGGAGCAATAATTAATAAATTCGAAGCTGCTACTGATACGAAATCTTCTAAAGGCGGATATAGAGGGGTTGCGATTGGTAAAGGTGCTACAGTTTCAGAAGAAACTGGGATTGCTCTTGGTGCTGATTCTTTAGCAAATCGTGCAGGTTATTCTGCTGATGTTGTGGATAAGGCTGATGCTACAAAGGTATTAACTAAAGGTAACCCAGGGTCATCAGGGTGGGATCCGATAACAAATAAACAATCTACAATAGAAAATCCTACTTGGAGAGCTAATCGAGGTGCTCTATCTATTGGTAATGGAAATAGTATAACTCGTCAAATTACGAGTGTGGCAGCTGGGACATCTGATACAGATGCAGTTAACGTGGCTCAATTAAAGGGTGCGTTATCCAATGCGGATATTAATGTAAATGGATTCGCTATAGCAGCAGCTTCAGTACATGGGAATAATGTAGGGACATTAAAAGAACCAGCTGGAGCAGCAGGGAACAGAGCGGGTGCGTTTGCTCGTAATGCTAGAGTTAACGCAAGCGATGCTGTTGGGAGTGCATTAGATGCTAATAATATAGTTACGGCTCGTAGAGGGG
>NZ_NMZQ01000070.1 GCF_010093125.1 Veillonella sp. R32 | reverse complement strand
TTTGTCCTATAACCCTAAAAAAGCGTTGTTAAAGGCTTTATTTAGGTGCGCCTAAAAACTAAAATAAGGACTTCTTTGAGAGTTATGATATCTCAAAGAAGTCCTTATTTTAAAAAGAAAAGAGAGCTGTAACTTAAATGACGGAGAAAATCCGTATTTCGTTACAGCCCCTTTGTCTTTAACGCTCCGCCCTTTAGTTACCTTGGTGGCGGGACACCCTCTTTAACGTTACACTCTTCAATTTCTTCGGTGGTGAAACACCCTCTAAAATGGTCCACGCTTTTAATTTAATGGTGGCGGAACACCCTCTTTAATACATTAATAGTATACACCATTTTTTTATATTAAACAATTAAATCTTTATATTTTAGTACCCATTTAATAGCTTTTACTATGCTTTCTACTTCACTATCTTTAATGTCAGTACCTTCAATATCATCATTGAAAACAGGAAATTTATCTTTATAAGCATTTAAAATATTAGCCGCATTATCACGACCAAAATCTTCAAGGAGAATTTTATTATAACAAATTGCATAAATTATAGCTTGAACACCTCTTGATTACCTCTTGGCTGGGAAAGCTGTTATATCACTTTTTGCCGTTTTTTCTCAAATCCCACTTCGGACTATCTCTTTTTTTACCAAAAATATTACCCCCTACAAAGCCTTATATAATCAGCGTTTATAGAGGGTATTTTTGTTATATGCTTTTCAAGATAGTCCGAATTGGGATTCTATAGAACCTGTAAACTCTGTAAATTATGTAAATTCTACAAGTTCTATGCTTCACCTTTTTCAGACTGGTTATGTGTAATCTATTGAACTTCTCCCTGATGACCTTCAACGTGGTTTTCTTCGCCATGATGTTCTTTAGCGGACTGGCCTTCGTCATGCCCCTGGTGATGACCGTGTTTACCACAACATTTGTGCCCTTCACCGTGATGCCCTTCGTCATGGTGTCCTTCACCGTGGTGGCCCTCGCCATGACCGTGACCATGATGGTGACCGTGACGATGTTTACATTTGCCTTCTGTTTCACCATGCATAATACGGCGGAAAATCGCATGAACCGCTTCGATAGGCTGGCCTTCTTCCATGGCGCGATTAGCATGAGCTAGAGCCTGACGAAAGGTTTTGTGCGCTTCATCATTAGGAACCTTATCAACCTCTTTAAAATCAAAATCCATAATTTGTTTGAATAAAGCATGAATTTCTTCACTAGACATACCTTGTTCCTTAGCCAATTCCACGTGTTTCATGGCCCAATCGTAGCGAGCTTTTTCATGTGGATCAGTAGGTACTTCGCGAGTTGCATGTGGACATTTCATAATTTTACCTCTTTTCTTATTATATAACTAAAATAACATTTAAAAAAAATTACATTAGAGCTAAATTTAATTTTTTTGATAGTATAAAATATTTT
>NZ_NMZQ01000007.1 GCF_010093125.1 Veillonella sp. R32 | reverse complement strand
CAAAATTTGACAAAGAGCCACAAAAAGCGCCAAGACCTAAGTCTTGACGCTTTAACACTATCATTATACAACTAAATAATCAGCTAAGCTATTATTGTACTACGATATCTTTTTCAGATTCCCATAAACCATGGATATTGCAGTAAGAAGTAGCAATCAATTTACCAGATTTTTTGAAGGATGCTACTACAACACCAGCTGCTTCAGCAAATACAGGACCTTCGTTAGCACCAGCAGCTGCTTCACCATGTACATTGAATTCAAGGCGAGCTACTTCAAATGGAAGTGTAGTACCTTCTTCTACATAGTATAATTTAATCCAAGAAATATGATGTTCTGTTGTGTTTGGATGGGCAATATCTTTGCCAACTTCCAATTCAATGTGAACTTTTTCACCGGCTTTTACGGTATCAGGTGCTGTAATTACAGGAACGTGTTTTTCATTTTTGAAATCTGCAGATTTTACATAGTTAATTAATGCCATTGTTATAACCTCCTTGGTCATAAGAATATATCCTATAAGAACTTACTTATAGTTTAAAATAATATACTGCTTATACTTTAATTATAGCATGTGGCTATATTTTTTCAAGAGCCTATTACGATTTTTTTCGATTTATTTACAATATCAAAATTCAATGCCACGAGCCGCTTTAATCCCCTGCTCATAGGCATGTTTAATAACCTTCATTTCCGTTACCGTATGGGCTTTAGCAATAATTTCCGGCTGCGCATCACGACCTGTGAGGACTACATGGAGTGGTGCCGGCTTTTTATCTAACAAAGCCACCACTTGTTCCACCGGAAGCAAACCAAATTTAATAGCATAATTAATTTCATCAAAAATAATTAAGTCCCAATGATTGGACATAACTTCCTCGGTTAACATCTGCCAAGCAGTGTCAGCCGCAGCCTTATGAGCCATCAAATCGGCTTCCGAAGTTTCTTTATTATGAAAAATAAACCCTTTCCCCATAGGCCGAATCTCAATAGGTAACCCTGCTTCTTGTAAGGCTTTAATCGCTTTTAATTCACCATAGGTAGAACCGCCTTTAATGAATTGTAAAATAAGCACGCGCATCCCATTACCAACAGCTCGTAACGCTACGCCTAAAGCCGCGGTCGTCTTACCTTTGCCATTGCCCGTATTCACTAAAATCAATCCTTCAGACTTGGCTGTTTGAGTTGCCATAGCTTGACTCTTTGCTTGTGTATCTACGACAGCCATCCCTTATGCCTCCTTCGTACTATAAGCACGTGCCTTAGCAACCAATCGTTCAGCAGCCGCTTCATTACCAGCAAAATTCAAATGTAAATATGTGGCCAATATATTATCTTTACTATAACCACCATTATACACTTGCCCTCTACGCCCTCCTTCAAAATGAAAGGCCCAAGGGAAGTTGTCTGCTGTCATAGGTGCGATAGGTTCCATGGTGGAAAAATGGAATTCATGGCCTCTAAGACTAACGCCTTTAGGGGCTAATAATGTATCTTGAAGAGCCGTGGCCGTCACATAGCCAACTTTTTGCAACTTCGCCTGCATGACACATTGTGCTGGTACCAATCCTACCATAGAGCGGGCTTGGCCTTCAAAATCGGTCACTGATTCGCACAAGTACATAAGGCCCCCGCATTCCGCATAGATAGGCATGCCCATAGCTGCGGCTTCACGAATAGAGGCTAACATGGCTCGGTTTTCACTAAGCTCAGTGAGGAACATTTCAGGGAAACCACCACCAAATAAGAGGGCTTCCACCTCAGGTAAGGCCGTGTCTTTTAAAGGACTAAAATACACCAATTCAGCCCCTTCATCAGCCAAGGCTTGCAAGCTAGCGGGATAGTAGAAGGAGAACGCTTCATCATAGGCTACGCCAATGCGAACTTTAGCTTCACTATTTGACTTAGAGGCCACTTCAGGGACAATTAATTTAGGAGCGGCCTCTGCTAAATGAAACAAAGCCTCCAAATCTACACTCTGCTTAATAGCTTCCCGAATGGTATCTAACGCCGTTTGAGGATTCACTTCCGTCACTGGGGTAAGCCCTAAATGACGTTCTGGCGAATGCATTCGTTCATCCCGACGAATAGCGCCAATCACTGGAATTCCTAAGCGTTCCATCGCTACGCGAATCATATGCTCATGATTATCCGAGCCAATGCGATTAAGTAAAACCCCCGCTAAATTAACGGCCGGATCATATTCTTTAAAGCCCTTAGCAATAGCCGCGGCACTTTCACCCATAGCTTTACAGTCAATAACTAAAATAACGGGTGCTTCTAACGTTTTCGCAATTTCAGCAGTGGAGCTAACCCCTTCACGGCCGCCATCATAGAGACCCATTACCCCTTCAATAATAGCTAAGTCAGCATCCCCAGCCATATCAGCAAAGAATGGTTTCATTTTATGAGGTGGCACTAACCAAGTATCTAAGTTATAACAATCACGACCACTAGCCAGTTTATGAAAACCTGGATCAATATAATCCGGGCCTACTTTAAAGGCTTGTACCCGTTTCCCTTGTTCGTGAAACGCCGCCAATAAACCAGCTACAATTGTAGTTTTACCTACGCCAGAATTAGTCCCGGCAATAACAACTCTCGGAATAGCATATGATTTCATAGTCTTAGCGATCCTTACGCTTAGCCAATACAGTGGATAAATAATTTAATTTCATGTCAGCTGGTAATGTATCAAGACCTCGATATACTTCTTCCCCATCAAGGCCCACACGACTAATCATAACCGCATCATCAGCCATATTATGTTTTTTAAGGGTTTCCTGTACTTCGTGGAAATTGCGGTATACTTTCATAATAACCGCATCATCAGCTACCGCTAATACTTTATCAATTTTTTCTTTTGGCGCCGTAGCCGGTACAATAGCTAACACTTCTTCTTTTTCTACAATAGGATACCCCAAATGGGAACCAATTGCACAGAATGCGGTTACCCCTGGAATCGTTTCAATTTCAAAGCCTGTATTTTCAATCAAACGATATACATACATATACGTGCTGTAGAACATAGGATCCCCTAAGGTCAAGAATACTACATTTTTACCAGCTTCTAAATAACTTAAAATAACTTTACGCGCTTCTTCCCAGCCAGCGGCTTGCGCATTATCATCAAGCACCATAGGAAATACTACTGGCACAATTTCCGTGTGATCCTGAATATAAGGTTTAGCAATATTAAGTGCTACCGATCCATCTTTCTTTTCAGTTTTAGGGGTAATAATAATATCTGCTTCCCCTACAATGCGTGCTGCTTTGACTGTCATTAATTCTGGATCGCCAGGTCCTACACCAATACCATACAATTTACCTTTCATGGTTACTCTCCTTATCTGTTCATATACAAAAAGATTCATACTTTACTATTGTATGCGTTAAGCCTATTATCGAGCAAGCCCTAATTCTAATTGAATCATGCTTTTCTGTTATAGTAAAAGTAGCCTACTACCTATTATTTAATATTAGGAATCGCTGGTCTATGTGAAACGCGCCCTTCATAACGCCCCGCCATAGCATCGGCCAAGTGCTCTGCATACAATTGTTGTACCGCTCTATATTCACCAAGCCCCTTCATATGGCGTACTACTTCATAACCAGCGGCCTCCAAAGTAGACTGTACACTATCGTCCTCTTCGCCAAAAATATCATTTAACGCATGGTCACCAGCTACTAACAATAGTGGATGTAAATGAATTCGCCCAGGCCGTTTGCCATCGACCCACTCCCAAGGTATGGCCACATCTTCTAATTCAGGGAAGCACTCTAAGGTAATAATGCGCACCTGATGATAGCCCTTGCGAAATAGTTTTAACTGCAACGCACTATAACAAGCATTGCCTACACTCATACCGCCATGGCCAACTAATAAAAGCCCCTCTTCTTTAGGGATTTGCAAATTTTCAATAAAAGTCGTTATTAACGCTTCATAGTCATCAGGTCGTTCTTCCTGACCTAAGAAATATAATAAGGGCCGACCAATGGCAATATGCTGTAACAAGCCTTGCCCCTTATAAGCCAATATATTTTGTTTTAATTTATCAAATTCTTCGCCACCAATCAGGTGTAAAGGCTGTACGATAATGGATTCATAGCCCTGCTGAATTAAATCTTCAATAGCACTTTGTTCCGTATCAATAACTTCACCACGTTCTCTCAAACGTTTTACAATAATGCGCGACGTAAAGGCTAACCGTACCTCCTGGTCCTTATATTGTTTTTTTATAAAGGCCACCACGGGATTAATTTGATTCTGCCGGGCAGACTCTACCGTCGTACCAAAGGCCACTACTAAAATAGCTTCTTTCATACACCCTCCTGTGACAAAAACGGTCCTCAAGTGAGGACCGTCATTTTATATTCTTGTTTTATAATTTATACAACCATGGATTCACGACTTGTGCGCTCCCCCCGCCCCATATCTCGCATGGATTCATGACTTGGCTGATGAGCCTGCTGTTTACGTTCAATCATACGAATGGATTGGGCCAAGTGCTTTAGGAATAAATCCTGAATAAATGGATTTTCCCCTAAACCTTCATTCCAAATTGTTACCCCATAGCCTTCTTCAGTTAATAAAGTTGCTACAGAGTCTGAACGATCGCCGCCGAGGAAATCCATCAAATGTTCTGAACCGATAAGCGCCAGTGGCACAACTAAGACTTCCTTATGATCTAATCGCTCTAACAACGTTAATGCTTGTTTAAAATTAGGGAATCCATTAGACGTGAAAACGGCCACATTCTGACCATTACCATATAAACATTTTAATTGCAAGGCGCTAAATTCAAGTTGATTCTGCCCATTAGCCATTAATAAAATAGATTTATTTAACGCACGAATATTAACATGCTTCATAATGGCATCAATGGTAGCTACATAATCATCGGCATAATTTTTTACACCTAAGGAACTAAGTAATGGCTTGCCTACGTGAATGCGCATTACATGCCGCTCACAACTATAGGAAAACGTAGCAATGGCTTTGCGCATCTTTTGATAGCACTGATCAGCCACTAAGGCAAATGGCAATACAAACACATCACGTACGCCTGTATTTTTAAACTCCGCCAACACCCCTTCTAGGGATTGTACTGGCTTATCATATTTTTCGTTCCACTTTTCGATTAATGCATCCGCTAAGAATACACGTCGAATCACCGCATCTGGATAGGATTTTTTAATTTTAGCTTCCATAATGCCTACGGATTTTTCAACGGCTTCCCCATAAATCGACCCAAATGTGGCTAAAACAATACCCTTTGTACTCATTTATAAATCCTCCGATATCAAGAATACCTATACACCATCATCATGATGACTACTCTAAATCAGACTGAAATTTGTCATATTTTACGCAATCGAAAATATTCGAAATACATGTCACACTTTATTTGTTGGTATAATGATACGTTAGATTTACTTTTTAGTCAATGAGAATTTCTCTCATTTTGTAATTTATCAATGACTATCAATGAGAAATTAAATATTTAATATCATTTTCACTTTCTATATCTATTTATATCGTTTTAGTTCTATTATTATCGATTTATAGAAGTTTTAACGCTCTTTGTGCCCTCAAAGTAACACTCTCAAAATGAAGTATTTTATTAAGTCTTGTAACAAATACCCTACCAACTACGGTCCTAGTTGATAGTGGCCCTTGCTAACAAGTCAAAAATGGCAAAATAGAATGTTTATACATTAATGTATAGTAACTATACATTAATAGTTACCTACATTATATGAAATTCTGTATGTAATTGATAACTATTACAACTAATAAAACGATTACGCCTTTACCACTGATAGTAAGTATTTACCACCGATAAAAACGCTACAACGATTACAGCTTACGGCTGCGAAAAAACTCTAGGCGCTGCCACTTCAAAAATCTCAGCAATCACCTTCAAATATTTACCTTCAATTAAAGTACGTTTTCGTTCACTTTTAGTGATTAACCATAATTGACGGCCATTATAGGTAATACGCAACAAACTATTAATATATTCGTTAAATTCCTCCTCACCCATAGCTTCTTGTAAAGCTAATAATTTAGAGTGAATCGGTTCGCCCTGATATTCAGGTCGTTCTAAAACAGGGGTAAACGCTACTTCATACACAGAATCAGATACTTCGTTTGGACCTGCGCCATTCATAAATTGATCCATAATTGGACCTCCTTTATCTATATTTTAATTACCTACTCTTTCATAGTACCAAACTTTCACGCCTTTGCCTATGGCAAAAGGACAGTAAGCAAGAGAAATAACAAATTCTCATACCTCTTGTCCATATACCCTACCCGGTATTGCATTGACAGTGGACATCTATTTTGCTATCATGATTACGAAATGAATACGACCTTCAAGGTGCATGACTTAATAGGAAAGAGCAGTAAAGTCTGCCGCGGTCCCGCCGCTGTAAGAGGGAGCATCCATCGAAATACCACTGGGTAACACTGGGAAGGTGATGCATGCGAAGAACTTGAGCCAGAAGACCTGCCTTGACGGATTGCCTATAACCCACGAGCGATGGCGAGGTAAATCAATGTCACTATCTGTACTATCCACTGACAAGTAGTACCGACATACTCTTCTAAATAGCTAAGGATGAGCTAATTACAAGAATATATCAATCGTCATGTGCCTAGCTATTCTAGTGTACACTATATAACCTCCCCCTTCTGGGTGGAGGTATTTTTGTATTTATTACTTTTATCTTCCATTTTTTATCACGAGGAGTGAATGAAATGAGTAAACAAATTTTCAAAAAAACATTAGCCACTACCCTAGCAGTTGCCGCCTTAACAGGCTTTGGCTTCCTCGGTACACAAGTCAATGCAGCGTACCAATTAAGTGACGAAGTAAAAACAGCAACCCCTGCTTTATTAGAAGCCACTGAAATTGGTGTTCGTACGTATAATACGGACAATGCAGAACTTGCTAAAGCACCTAACAAAGATGCTATCGTAGTCATGAGCTTTGGTACTACTTTTAAAGATACCCGCACTAAAACCATTGACGCTGCCGTTAATGAAATTAAAGCACAACATCCTGGGGTAAAAGTAGTGACTGCTTTCACTTCTCATATTATTATTGACCGCATCAAAGCAAAAGAAGGGATTACTTACCCTACCCCTGAAGAAGCGCTTGATCAATTAAAAGCAGAAGGCTATACTCGTGTAGCGTTAGCTACCTTAGATGTAATCCCTGGTATTGAATACAACTATAAAACCGGTGTTTACAACCAATATAAACATAATTTCAAAAAAATGACATTCGGTACACCACTTATGTATTGGATGGGACAAGAAGGCCAAACTGATGATATTGCTAAAACAGTAGAAGCCGTAGCAACTCAATTCCCTAAAGTAGGTGACAAAGATGCCGTTCTCATCATGGCCCATGGTACACCAGATCCTTCCAATGCTTACTATGCCGTAATCCAAGACCGCCTTGATTCTGCAGGTCTTAAAAATGCATACATCTACACCGTAGAAGGTTGGCCAAGCCTTGAAGACATCGTTCCTCAATTAAAAGCTAAAGGTATCAACCATGTAACATTAATGCCATTCATGATGGTAGCTGGTGACCACGCTAATAATGATATGGCTGGTGACGAACCAGATTCTCATAAATCCATTCTTCAAGCTGATGGTTTCAAAGTAGATACTTATATCCATGGCCTTGGTGAAAACCAAAAAGTCCGTGACCTCTTTGCCGCTCATGCCCAAGAAGCTTGGGAATCCCTTCAAAAAGACGACGCTAAATAGGAATGACACGAATGAAAGTATTAACTCGAATTTTTCTTATATGTACGGCCTTGCTCCTAACTATGCTAGTCTTAATTGGTTGTGGCAAAACAGATTCCACCACGACTAGTGAAACGCGGACCATAACCTATAAGGATCAAACCTATACAGTACCAGCCAATCCGCAACGAATTGCTACTTTGGCTAATTCCTTACTTAACTTTCTCGATGCTATTGATGGTCAATCAATTAGTCGTGTAGATTCTAGCGACGCCCTATCCGATAAGCTAAAAGCCTTACCATCCTTAGGGCAAACAGCCAATATTAATATGGAAGAACTGCTCAGTTTGAAACCAGATTTAGTAATTGGCCTTAGCAATCAACATGGCAAATATGAAGGTCAATTGCAAAGCAATAAATTGCCTTATATTTTAGTCAGCTACGATGGCATTAAAGACAATGTGCCTTTACTCCTATTCTTAGGTGAGCTAACCCATCAGGAAGCTAAAGCTAAAGAAGTAGTTGACCAATACAATGCTAATATCGATAAAGTAAAAGATGCTGTAAAAAATGTAACTCCTGCTAGAGTGGCTGTTTTACGAGCTACCGGTAAAGCTGTTACAGCTGAAACAGAACTATCTGTTACGGCCGCTATGGTCAAAGAATTAGGAATGACCAATGTGGTCTTACAACATGGCGATTTCGATAAATCAGCTAAAACGATTCCTTATTCCCTCGAAACATTAGCCGCTGATGATCCAGATATTATCTTTATTTCCACAATGGGCAAAAAAGATGAAATCACTAAAACAATGGCTAAAGAAATGACCAGCAATCCAGCTTGGCAAAACTTGAAGGCCGTAAAAAATGGTAAAGTCTTCTACTTACCATCCAATCTATTCCTACTCAATCCAGGTCTTCACACACCAGACGCTATGGCAGAATTAGTTGACATGGCCTATGGTATTAAAGTAAATTTCTAAATTAATAGGATCCAAATCTTAATTAGAACCCAAATCTAAAGGGGCTGTAACTATACCGGTATATCCGCATTGGTTACAGCCCCTTTTAATAAGCTAGCCTTAAAACAAGCCTTCAATTTTTATATATGGGCTTGCTTCTGGTCCTTCTTCAATTTTAGCATCTACGGAAAATACCGTCTTCAACAAATCAGCTGTCATAACCTCTTTTGGAGTCCCTACAGCTGCTAACTGCCCTTTATGGAGCACAGCAATCTGATCAGAGTAACGAGCCGCTTGATTCAATTCATGGAGTACCATCACCACCGTCAAACCTTGTTCTCGATTTAAACGACGCAATAATTCCATCACTTCAAATTGATGATTAATATCTAAATAGGTAGTAGGCTCATCTAACAGCAAAATCTCTGGTTCCTGTGCTAACGCCATAGCAATCCACACGCGCTGTCGTTCCCCTCCAGATAGGGAGGCTACCCTTTGTTGACGCAAATGCGTAGTTTTAGTAACAGCCATGGCCTCTTCCACCGCTTTACGATCTTCCCCAGCCGTATTGCGCCACCAATTTTGGTGAGGAAAGCGCCCACAATAAATGAGCTCCTCTACTACCATATCCTTAGGTACTTCTGGAGATTGCGGTAAGAAAGCCATTTGTTGTGCCAACTGACGAGCTGAATAGGAACTGGTTAACCGGCCCCCTAGGGAAATAGTACCCTGCTGTGGTTTCACGCTACCAGTAATACATTTAAGTAAGGTACTCTTCCCACAACCATTAGGCCCAATTAACGTAGTAATGGCGCCTGTAGGCACAGCCCACGAAATATCCAGTAACACCTCTTTTTGCTCGAAGGAAACCGCTAAATTTTGCACAGTAATTGCATCCATTACGCATCCCTCCGCAACAAGTATAAGAAGAACGGGGCCCCAAAGAACGCCATAATAATACCTACTGGTACCTCTACAGGGCTAAATAGCACGCGCCCTAAGGTATCACTTATGACAAGCACCGCCGCCCCCAAACAGGCGGAACCGGGCAAGAGGAACTTATAATCCGTGCCAATAATCATGCGTGCAATATGAGGAATCACTAAGCCTACAAAGCCAATAAGCCCCGCTACACTCACCGAACTAGCCGCTAAAAAAGCCGCCACCGCCGTCATCGTAAACCGCGTCTGTTCCACTGGCAAACCAAGGCCTTTCGCCGTTTCATCACCTAGACTTAAAATCGTTAACCGTTGAGAACCTAAAAAAGCAATAATCAGGCCTATGACGGTATACGGAGCCATTAAATATACTTGTGGCCAACTGCGCGCTGACAAGCCTCCCACCATCCACAGAAGGGCTCCTTGCACACGATCCCCATAAAATACGAGGAGCGCCGATATACCAGATCCTAAAAAGGCCGCCACCGCTACGCCGGCTAAAATAATCCGAGTAGGGCGAATCCCATTCTTCCAAGCCAACGCATACACCATAAGCGCCGCGGCTAACGCTCCTACAAAAGCAACTAAAGGCACTAAATATTCCCAACTAGGAAATAGAATTAAAATGATAACCCCTGCTAAACCAGCGCCTGAAGAAACACCTACAATCTGCGGATCCGCCAAAGGGTTTTTCATAACAGCCTGCAATATAGCACCAGCCACCGCCAAATTGGCACCTACTAAAGCAGCTACAATATTGCGGGGAAAGCGTATATTCCAAATTACCATATCCTGTGTATCAACTAATTCAGAACTCCACAAGGTATGCCAAATCTTGGCTAAGGTAATGTCAGCAGACCCAAATACTAAAGATACCACCATAGCAAGGAGAGCTAATACTAAAAAGCTAAGCACCCACAAACTACGTTTTATATGGCGTGGTAAGGATGTTGTTTCCTCATTAGTCATGTTGTTTCGACTCGTTTCCTTGTACAAATAACATACCATCACGATTTACGCCTGTATATAAAAGAGCATTCACAACAGACGCTGCAATAGGGCTACCACCTTTGTTGCCTTTAACCGTAATATAAGGAACTGGCGACACTTCCATTAAGTAATCCTTAGATTCAGCGGCCCCTACAAAACCTACAGGGATACCAATAATAAGAGCTGGCTTAACCCCTTCTTCAAGAGCTAAACGTAGCACTTCATATAAAGCTGTTGGCGCATTACCAATCGCTACAATTTGACCATCTAATTGTTTACCAAAGGTACGCATCGCCGCAATAGAACGAGTCACTCCTAATTCTTTAGCTAAAGCGGCTACTTTTTCATCCTTAATTAAACAATGAACTTCACTACCACGTAAAGCTAAGGCTGGTTTATTAATGCCAGTGCGCACCATTTCAACGTCACAATATACATGTGCACCATTTTGTAAGGCTTCAATCCCCTTTTTAACCGCATCAGGACTAGTGCGTACAAGCTGTGCATATTCCACATCCCCCGACGCATGAATCGTACGAGAATACACGCGTACTTCATCATCAGTCAAATTTAAATCCTTTACATAAGGATAAATAATTTCCATACTTTTATCTTCAATAGCTTTTGGATTTTTAATGAATTCCACTTTTCTTGTCCTCCCATAAATCACAGAATTCCTGAGCCGTGGAAATGGTCATAGCCCCTTTAGCAGGCTCGGGACGATCAATAACAATAATATGTAAACCTAAGTCAATAGCCGCTTGTAACTTCGTATCAGAACCACCAACCAGACCAGAGTTTTTCATGACTACCACATCAGCTTGCGTATCCTTAAACATAATGCGATTCATATCATAACTAAAAGGGCCTTGCATAGCAATAATTTTCTTCGGTGAAACGTCCAGTTCTTCCATCATCGTAAGCACTTCCGCGGTTGGTAATACCCGCGTCCACACCTCTGTATCAACTAAGGCCGCTGCCTTAGCAAAGATATGCATCGTCTTACTACCTGTAGTCAAGTATATCCGATTATGTAATGACTTTGCTAAATGCCCTGCCAGTTCAGCTGCTTCCACTTCATTACTAACATGATGAAGTTTATCATACGCTGGCAAAGGCACTTCTTTGCGCTCAAAACGTAAGAAAGGAATGCCCATATCGGCCGCCGCCTCTCGTGCCGTAGCCGTTACAATAGCCGCATAGGGATGACTCGCATCGATGAGCAAACGAATGCCTTTATGAGCAATCAGCTCTTTCATAGCCTCTTTATCGAGGCGCCCCGTATGCACTTCAATTCCTTCATGAGCTGCTAGTTGAGCCCCATATTGACTAACCACCGATACAAATACAGGTTCCCCCGTCGTTTCACGCACGGTTACAGCTAAATTGCGGCCATCTAGTGTGCCCGCAATGACCCAAATCATAATTTGTAGCCTCGAGGCGTAATCATGCGACCATTTTCTACATATGTCTGGCTATTACCGATAATAACTAAGGTCTGCATATCAATTTCTTCTTTAGTGAAGTTTTCTAAATCAGAAATTACCATATGTTGCCCTGGACGGCCCGCTTTCTGAACAATCCCTACAGGCGTCTTAGGATCGCGATGCTTCAATACTAATTCGCGTACTTCATCTAAATGAGTGATACGTTTTTTACTACGCGGATTATATAAAGCAATTACCATATCCCCTTCAGCACTTAAATCAGCACGTTTTTTAATCAAATCCCATGGCGTCATTAAGTCACTTAAAGAAATAACCGCAAAGTCATGCATCAAAGGCGCCCCTAACACAGCAGCCGCTACATTGACAGCACTTAAACCTGGAATAATATCTACTTGAGGACGTTGATCTACAGGCACTTTATTAGCCAATTCCATAACAAGTCCAGCCATACCATAAATGCCAGAGTCGCCACTAGAAATAACCACCACTTTATGACCATCAATAGCTAAATCCACTGCTTGTTGGCAGCGATCCACTTCCTGCATCATAGCAGTGCCTACTTTTTCTTTATCTTTAATTAAATCTGCAATCAAGTCAAGATAGGTTAAATAACCAACCACACGGTCAGCCTCTAAAATCGCTTCTTTAGCTTGCGGTGTCATAAATTCTTCGTTACCAGGGCCAATGCCAATTACTTTGATTGTACCTGTGCAATGGCTACCGTTGTTCGTGGATACACTGTTTTCGTTTGTAATAATGTTTGGCTCTTGGCCTGCAATAGTGCTGTTGTTTCGCATACGTTGCCTACTCCTATCGTTTCTTTAACAAAATTAGATTCTTCTAATTGACTCTGTTCTATAAATAGGGCCATTTCTTCTTGTGTGAAAAAGTGAATGGGCCACTGTAATTCTTTAACGGCTGCTAATAAACCAACTTCGTCGGCCTTTACGATAACCGAAGCTACGCTCGCTACACTTTTAGGTGAGCGATTCACGTTGGCTAACGACTCTGAAATAGCCGTTAAAATTAGTTCTTTTGCCGTATCTCGCCGACAACCAATCCCTACTACCATAGTCGGTGGTCGTAATACCAAAGTTCTAGGACCTGTGGGCAATATTAAATCAGTAATGACCACTCGTGGTGCCTCTGCCCCGCCAGTTTCTAATAAAGCCTTCCCTGTTACGGTATGTGGATTAAACCGAATTAATTCAATCCCTTGTGCCTTCGCTACCGCTTCATAATGATGTAAAAAATACAAAGTATCATCAATATAATACGGCACCGTTTCACCCGCTACCAGCGCCGCATTCACTTCTTTTAGGGTCATAAAATCCTCTACCTTACACTGTAATTTACGGGCTAATACATCAGGGGCGGGAATGCCATTCACATCAGTGGCGGTCGTAATCACTGGCGTAGCCCCAACGATTTCAGCAATCTCCGCTGTCCATTCGTTAGCGCCGCCTAAATGACCAGACAACAGGCTAATAGCAAATTGCCCTTGTTCATCCATAACGACTACAGCAGGATCTTCCGACTTATGCTTAATATAGGGCGCAATCATACGAACCACAATACCCGTAGCCATAATAAAAAGCAAACGGTCATAGGTCTTAAACCAAGTTTCCATATGGGGTTTCATAGACACAAACGTAGTAGCCCTAGCGCCACTGGTACGTCCTTCTTTTTCAAAACAAACCACCTGCGAACTCATCATAGCGTCGTCACTCGTCAAATGAGTACGTAACGCTTGACCTAATTTGGCCCCATGAGCCGTCACCGATATAATAGCTGTGCGCAAGCTATTCATAGTATCACCTCAGTCTTTAGCGCTACGATACATATGACTGAAGCCTTTATCATATAGTTTAGATAATTCATAATCGCTATCTAACACTTTACTTACTACAATCATAGCTTGGCGTAATACCCCTTCTTGGCTTACAATATCGGCAATCGTTTCTAAGGTACCACGAATGATACGCTGATCTGGCCAAGAAGCTTTTACCACAATGGCCACTGGCGTTTTAGGGCTATAACCACCTTTTACCAATTCTTCGACCACGCGATCAATCATCTGCACACTAAGGAAAATACACATAGTAGCTTCATGCGCTGCCAACATACCTAATTTTTCCTTTGGTGGCATAGGCGTACGCCCTTCCATGCGCGTAATAATAACCGTTTGAGATACATTAGGTAAAGTATATTCCTGTTTTAAAGCCGCTGCGGTAGCTAAGAAAGAGCTAACGCCAGGTACTACGGCATAGGTAATATCTAACTCTTTAAGTCGGTCCATTTGCTCCTGAATAGCGCCATAAATAGCAGGGTCACCTGTATGCAAGCGAACAATCGCCTTTCCTTCACTGGCACCCCGTTTCATGACCGCAATCACTTCGTCCAAATTCATAGTAGCGCTGTTGTGAATTTCACAACCTTTTTTACAAGCTGCTAAAATATCTGGATTCACCAAAGAGCCTGCATAAATAACGATATCAGCTTCACTGACTAAGCGATAGCCTTTGCGGGTAATTAATTCTGGATCCCCTGGACCAGCGCCTACAAAATGTACCACTGGGGCCACTTGTGATGACTGACCTTGTGTTGCTGCCTGTGCAGCGTCTGTTGTACTCATTCTACCAACGTACCTCCCTACGCATTCGCCTGTTTAATAGCGGTAACAATAAAAATAGGGCTCAATGGATTGAGCATATGATAAGGCCCCGCTTTGCGGAACCGATTAATCTGCATTTGATAGCCTTCATAGATAAAAGGCCGATTTTTTAAAGCCTTTAAAATAGTGTAGCCTGTTTCCATAGTAACAGCAGTCACCACTAAACGACCACCAGGTTTTAACAAGCGTTCTGCTTCATCTAAAATAGCATCCATACCACCGGCACTACCACCAATAATGATAGCATCTAAAGCTGGCAAATCAGCCATTCCTTCTGGAGCCTTAGCTTCAATGACAGTCATGTTCGTCACCTTAAACTTCGCCATATTCGCTTTAATAAGCTCAACGCCTTTAGTGAAACGTTCGATAGCATACACATGCCCCTTAGGCGCCCCTAAGGCCGCTTCAATAGAAATAGATCCAGTACCAGCACCAACGTCTAACACGTAACTATCTTCTTGAACGCGTGCTTCGTTAAGAACGGCCATGCGAATTTCACGCTTCGTCATAGGCACGTCGCCACGAATAAATTCTTCATCGTCAATACCGAAAAAATGACGCATGTCATACTCCTTTATATTAATATGTTTTATTTAGTACTTATATAGATATGGACTCCATACAACCACCTGCTGTTTTAACCTGTGACAGCGACACGAATTGTTAACTAATTACAATCATAACGGAATGATAAAAACCAGCTAGTCCCGTCATAGCCTCTAATGAACACTGTTCAATGCGTTCATCCTCATAACTTAGGCGTTCACAAGCATAGGCTGTTGTTCCCGCTGGCCAACCATGGTCTAATAAAATCTGGGCAATGGTGGCTGGATTATGTTCCTTATCCGTTAAGAAACCTAGCTTACGGCCTGCTTCATAGCGCAGGGCTGATTCTGGTGGCACGCGGCCATGAAAACTCAACAAATCCGCATCCTGCCAAACTTCACCAATCCGTGCAAAAGCAAAGGTCATAGAACTAATACCGGGTACCACTTCTATAGTCACTTGGGGAAACTTCTTTTTCAAATAAGGCAATAAACTATAATACCCTGTGTCACCACTAACTAAAACAACTACATCAGACGACACTAATTGAGTATCTATCCACTCAGCTAATGCACTTAACTTACCCGTAATAGGGTAAGTAAGCTGTTCTGGTTGGGCAAAATCAAGCAATGCTCGTTCACTGCCCACTAGGACTATCGCCTCTTTAATGAGCTGTAAACCACGAGGCACTACATACGCTGGATTTCCCGGCCCAATGCCTACAACGTAGAGGGTATGTGCCACTGCTCTTCACCTCCTATACGCTGAGCTGTCTCATCAACTGCTAAAATCTGCCCATCTAAAGTAGCAATAATAATACCTACCTGCGCTTCCTGGGCAACATATCGTTCAGAGCGCATGGAGGCTCTATCTGCTACCAACTGATAAACCCCTTCTAAATGCTCTCGTGCTAAAATAGGCATAGCCGCTTCTGTTGTACGACAATCCATAAGCTCATGAGCCACCGCCGTACTAGCCCCTTCTAAAGCAGCATAGGCCACAATAGTTTCCATACGACCATCACTCATGCGATTGTGGGTATGAAAACTACCAGAAGCCAGTTTTATAATCTTACCAATATGGCCAATAATAACGATTTGCTTGAAGCCAATTTTTACGGCCTGTTCTAACATAAAGCCTATAAAATTAGAGGTTTCCGCCATTTGGTTAATGGAAATACCCAACACATTTTGAGCTAATTCTTGCCCAATGCGCCCCGGTACAAGGACTGCTGTTTCATAGCCTGCCGCCTTCATAACTTGTAATTGAGGCACTAAGGAATTTTTAAACCCTTCTTCACTCATAGGCTTTACAATACCCGTCGTACCTATGATAGAAATGCCACCTTCAATGCCCAAGGTGCTATTGAGGGTTTTACGAGCTAACGTTTCCCCTTCTGGTACAGAAACTGTAACAATTACGCCTTGACCCTCCGTACAAAATTCCTTAAATACGGTAGTCATCATAGTGCGTGGTCCTGGATTAATCGCTGGTTCCCCTGGAGGCATAGCTAACCCTGGTTTCGTCACCGTCCCTACGCCCAAACCAGCCTTAAATTGTAAGCTTCCATCCGTCGTTAATTGTACCGTCGTTACCACATCAGTGCCATGGGTTACATCTGGATCATCGCCACCATCTTTCATAACCGTAGCCTTAGCTTCCGTAGCAGATACAACCGCCACTGCTTTTATAGGCACTTCAATGGGCTGTCCTTGTGGATTGATAACCGTAACCTGACTAGGAAATTCTTCTTGTAATAAAGCGAGTAAAGCCGCTTTCATACCTGCTGTAGCACACGAGCCAGTGGTATAACCGCCTCGCATTGATTCTACATCCATCCATACCTCCTTGAGTGAAATCTATAGGTTTCACCATATTTGCTGTTAGCGCTTTTCGCCTGTATGTCATGGCAAAGAGCAGCGGTATAAATCGCTGCTCTTGAAAGCCCTTACTTAGGAGCGGAAATTTACGAATTGCAATTCAACAGGTAAATCCTGTTGCTTTAACATTTGAATAACTTCTTGCAAAGAGTCCTTATCCTTGCCTGTAACACGAACCTGATCTTCCATAATTTGAGCGGTTACTTTAAGCTTCATATTTTTGATAAGCTTAACTACGTCCTTAGCGGTTTCTTTAGAAATCCCTTTCTTAATCGTAATTACCTGACGCACCGTAGCTCCTGAAGCCGGTTCTACCTTACCATAATCTAAGTTCTTAAGGGCCACATTACGTTTTACCATTTTGCCCTTAATTACATCAATGACAGCATTTAATTTATATTCATCATCAGAAAGCACCTTAATGGTATCCCCTTCTAAGCTAATTTCAGATTTACTCCCTCTGAAATCATAACGCGTACCAATTTCTTTTTTTGCTTGGTTCACTGCGTTATCTACTTCTTGCATATTCACTTCCGACACTACGTCGAATGAACAATCTTTTGCCATATATATGCCTCCTCTATTCATTAGATAATACTATTATTATACGATATTTAGAGGTAATTGGTCTACTTTTATGTGATAACTGCTGGTTATGTTTAAGGCATAATCAACTGGCTAAGCCCTCATACTTAAACATAATCTAAATCAGCATAATAAACCGTTTTACTAAGCCCGCCATTAAACAGGTCACCATAATATGCTATAATAACTTATTCGGCATGCTTGTGGCTTTTATCTTAAAATGATAAAAGGCCCAACTTCACCTTGCTACAGTCAATTAAGGACGGTGTTTATAATCACAAACTTAGATTTTACTACTGAAACAACTAAAACAAAAACGCAATCGAGTTTACTGGCACTCCCTTTATTAGAACTGACAGTGCCAACGGACTTACCGGTAACAGCTCGAATATCCATCAATCAGCTCGTACGCCAAGCTGGCGTTTCACAAGCCATGCGCCGTCGCTTACGCACCGATGGCATCGTATATATAAATCAAACCTTACAAAACTGGCACACATTATTGCAGCCTGGTGATCACGTAAAACTCTATTTACCAAGCCGTGAAACAGCCTTTACCCCTTGGAATTATGCACTTCCCATCGTCTATGAAGATGAACATCTATTAGTTATCAATAAGCCGGTTGGTCTACTCATGCACCCAACCTCATCAGAACGCTATCATACCGTGGCTAATGCCATTGTTCATCACTATGAAAAGACGAAGCAAATACATGCCACCTTTCACCCTGTGCACCGCTTAGATAAAAATACTTCAGGGCTTGTAATTATTGCTAAAAATGCATTGGTACAACATAGTTTTACTAAACTACCTAGCCCCATTAAGAAAACCTATGTAGCTCTGTGTGATGGCTATTTCCCAGCGCCATTGGCTACCCTTCACTGGCCCATTGCACGCAAAACAGGTAGCATTATTGAGCGTTGCTGTCGGCCCCAAGGCAAACCAGCCCATACTGATGTGCAATGCCTCAAGCGGAGCGAACGACTTTCCTTAGTGCGCTTCCAATTGCATACAGGACGCACCCATCAAATCCGCGTACACATAGCCCAATTAGGCTATCCCCTTGTGGGTGATGATTTATATGGCGGTTCTTTAGATTTACTACAACAACAAGCCCTTCATGCGATTGGGCTACAATTTGTCCATCCTATGACAAAACAACGATTACTACTACACACCCCCTTGCCCCAGCCTTGGGAAGCCTTGATTTTACAGTATTTAAGAAAAAACTAAACTAATTCAGGGTCATATTTTGCCCCAAGCCCACCCCTAATAGACCTTACAAATCGCCGAGCTATGCATAAATAGTAGTAGCCCTTTCCGTATCTTCTTGTTATACTTAACTTGATGTATGACATTTGTTATCAGTTATTGACTACTTACTATGCATTCTGTCAATAACCGCGGACGTATAAGCGCTCCGCACTTATGACTTGGACGTAGTCCGCATTTACAAGGAGGAAATACTATGCCATTAGTTTCAACCACTGAAATGTTTAAAAAAGCCTATGAAGGCGATTATGCCATTGGTGCCTTTAACGTAAATAACATGGAAATTGTACAAGGTATCGTTGATGCAGCCAAAGAAGAGCAATCTCCCTTGATTCTTCAAGTATCCGCTGGGGCTCGTAAATATGCAAAACACATTTATCTCGTTAAATTAGTGGAAGCTGCCTTAGAAGACACGGGTCTTCCTATTGCCCTTCACTTAGACCATGGCGAAGATTTTGAAATCTGTAAATCCTGTATTGATGGTGGTTTCACCTCCGTTATGATTGACGGTTCTAAACATGATTTTGAAACTAATGTAGCCTTAACAAAACAAGTTGTTGAATATGCCCATGCCCATGGCGTAGTCGTAGAAGGTGAATTAGGTCGCTTAGCAGGCGTTGAAGATGATGTAAACGTAAGCGAAAAAGATGCTTTATTCACAGATCCTGACCAAGCCGCTGAATTTGTAGAACGTACTGGTGTAGACTCCTTAGCCATTGCTATCGGTACAAGTCACGGCGCTTATAAATTCAAAGGCACCCCTTATCTCGACTTTGAACGTTTAGAAAAAGTAGGCAAATTATTGCCTAACTTCCCTATCGTATTGCATGGGGCCTCCACAGTACTACCTGAATTTGTTGAAAAATGCAATCAATATGGTGGCAATATTCCAGGTGCTCAAGGGGTACCTGAAGATATGCTCCGCAGAGCAGCTGGCATGTCCGTATGTAAAATTAACATTGATACAGACCTTCGCTTAGCTATGACTGCTTCCATTCGTGAATGTTTAACTAAGAACCCATCCGAATTTGACCCTCGGAAATACTTAGGGCCAGCTCGTGATGCTATTAAAGGGATGGTACAACATAAAATTAAAAATGTACTTGGTTCTTCTGGCAAACTATAAAAATAACACGTTAATTACCTGTTGCTTTCTACTCGAGAGCAACAGGTATATTTTTTACGCATACACAATATCTAATTTTATAGATTGACCTACTAAACACTAGCTGTTATAATGACATCAATAAGAAACCACATACAATGCTGACGGATTAGTGGAATTGACCACATGTATTGTATGCGCTGAAACGCCGACCGTCTGGGCAGGAGATTGCTCAGGCGGTCTTTTGCATTGTCAAAAACCACGAGCACTCCTTTGCAATAACGAAAGGATGATTTTATGCGAAATCGTTGGCTCATTGCCCTTGCGGCGATAGGAATTCACATTTGTATTGGTAGTGTGTATGCGTGGAGCGTTTTAACTCGCCCTATTATGACAGCTATGGGCTGGTCTTTAAAAGAAACGACTTGGACTTTTTCCCTGGCTATTTTATTCCTTGGCTTATCAGCAGGCCTCCTAGGCAGTGTGGCTGAAAAAATGGGGCCTAAAAAAAGTGGGCTTCTCAGTACCCTTTTCTTTGGCGTAGGGATGCTCGGCACCTCCTTTGCTCTTAGCGAAGCTAACCTTACCTTACTCTATATTTTCTATGGTGTTATCGGTGGTATCGGCCTTGGCGTAGGCTATATTACCCCTGTATCAACCTTAGTGAAATACTTCCCCCGCAATCGCGGCTTTGCTACAGGCCTTGCTATCATGGGCTTTGGCTTTGCCTCCCTCATTGCAGGCCCTTTAATGCAGTGGTTAACAACCCAATATGGCTTAGTGGAAACCTTCCAAATCCTGGGGATTGCCTATATCCTGGTTATGATTGCTTCTTCCTTATATTTAAAACCACCAGTTAACACGGTAACTGCAACAGCAACAACTCACCCTAGCCAAGTATTAAACCGCGGCATGAACGCCCATGATGCTATGCGCACTTGGCAGTTCTCCGCTTTATGGTGGATTTTCTTTATCAACATCACTTGTGGTATCGGTTTATTAGCCGTAGCGTCCCCCATGGCTCAGGAAATCGTAGGCATGACTGCCAATGAAGCGGCCTCCATGGTCGGCATTATTGGTCTACTCAATGGTCTTGGCCGTATCGTTTGGTCTACCGTATCGGACTACCTAGGTCGTCCTTTTACCTACATTCTATTCTTTGCCATTGAAATTCTTGCCTTCTTAGCCCTTGGCAATACTAACACTTCTTTTGTGTTCCAATTCTTAGTCTTTGCTATTATTACCTGCTATGGTGGTGGCTTTGCTTGTATGCCCGCTTACCTTAGCGACTTATTTGGAACTAAACAATTAAGTGCCATTCACGGTCGTGTTCTCACCGCTTGGGGTATGGCAGGGATTGCAGGACCTACCTTGGTTTCCTTCTTGCGAGAAAGCACTAATAGTTATAGTGGCCCCCTCTTTGTATTTAGCGCACTGTTTGTACTGAATCTAATCATTGCTATTGCGTTAAAAGTATATACCAAAGATCGTCATTTTGAAGCGGATACAACCGTTGCCTTAGCTTCTAACAACACGGAAACAACCACTACACCTGGCAAAGACCATCAAAGCATAACGGCGTAAGTTTTATAACTATAATCTTAAATTTTATAACTATAAAAATAACTAAAAAGGCTGAAATCAATGCATCGAGCCAATGATTTCAGCCTTTTAGTTGGTTTACCCCTATTGACCATAGCCAGTTTTTGTTGTTTCAGAGACTTTAACGCCCTTTTTAATTTTACTGTTATAATTAATATATTCTTCGTCCGCTGCTAGTGATACTTTAATGTTACTTTCCTTACTGGAACGAGTTTTCAGCGGTGCAATAACTAATGTCTTACCTAAAGCAGCCAATACTTTTAACACCGTTTCTAACCGAGGATTAGAGTCCCCCAATTCCATCCGAGCAATAACTGGTTGCTTCACACCGCTTAATTTTTCTAATTTTTTTTGACTAATTCCCTTTTCTTGACGCGCATCAATTAATTCACAAATAATTCCAACTCGTAGATCACTGGCAGCAATTTCTTCAGGAGTATATAATTGATTGCGAATTTCATCCCAAGAAGGGCCTATTGCACTGTTATTCATATAGTTCACCACTTTCTTTAATTTCTTTAAATTCACGATATGCTTTTTCAATCTCTTTTTTAAGAGTTTTTTGTGTCTTTTTTACAAACTGATGTAACAAAATATACTGTCCCTCATAATAAGATACAAATAAAACTCTATCTCGTATAGGCCGTAATTCATAAATTGGACCATCCAAATGTCTAATATATGGCATCCCTGCTGCAATGCCACGAGTTTCTAATACAGTAATATAGTCATTTAATTTCTGATATTTAATACGACTATCTTTATCCTTTCGTGTCGCTAAAAACTCTAAATACTCTAAAACCGGTATATTACCATTCTTATCTTTATAAAAACAAATTTTATACACCTGACGCCTCCTAACTAAATAATAACTTATTAGTTATTAAAATTCAATAACTTATTAGTTATTAATTTCTAAAACTATAATTATGATGCTAAAAAGAGTTTCTAGATTATTAAAAAAATTCCTGCCAACTCATACCAATAGTAAAGTTTTCTTAAAAAGCCCTCTTCTTTCTCAAAATACTAATGCATAGTATATAAATCTATGTTAAAATTAACTATTGATGGGCTATATAAGTCCCAGTTTCTTTGCAACACTATCTGAACATCAAGTTGGGAGTATAGTAAATGGTTAACCGATTTTTACAAGGCACGCTTATTCTTACGATTGCAGGCTTTGTGGTAAAAGCAATTGGCAGTATCAACTGGATTCTCTTGTCTCGCGTCTTAGGCGGTGAAGGGATTGGTATTTATCAAATGGCCTTCCCGATTTACCTCTTGTCGCTACAACTATCTAGCGCCGGTATTCCGATTGCTATTTCAATTTTAACAGCTGAAAAAATAGCGCGCTTCGACTATAAGGGCGCTCAGAAGGTATTTAAACTTTCCTTTTATCTCCTCTTTGCAACGGGCTTATTTTTCAGTATTTTAATGTGGTTTGGCTCTGACTGGCTCATTTCATCGGGCTATATCATCGATGATCGTGCTTATTTAGCCTTACTGGCTTTATCACCAGCTATTTTCTTTGTAACCCTTATTTCATGTTATCGAGGCTATTTACAAGGCTGGCAATTAATGACACCTACTGCGGTGAGCCAAATTATTGAACAATTGCTCCGCGTAGTTGTTATGTTAGGAGCGGCGTACTTACTATTGCCATATGGCCTTGGTGCTGCTGCTGGCGGGGCTAGCCTAGGGGCTGGCATCGGTGCCTTTGGTGCCCTCGTCGTGCTCATGTATTATTACTATAAATTGCCAAAATCACCAGATGATGCTTACAAACAGCCTACCGGTCCTGGCGAGTCATCTGGTTCAATTGTGAAACGTCTCATTAAATTGGCCATTCCTATTTCACTGGCTAGTCTTATGTTACCCCTAGTGGCAAACTTAGATTTGTTTATTGTACCACGACGTTTAGAAGTGGCCGGCTTTTCAACCAGCCAAGCTACCGAACTTTTCGGGTATTTAACAGGTATGGCGGTGCCACTGATTAACTTAGCCACTATCATCACCGCGGCCTTAGCAACCAGCATTGTACCGGCTATTTCAAACGCCAATGCGATTGATGATAAAAAAGGCGTCTACTATCGAACGGCTGGGGCTATGCGAATTACCTTCATGTCTACTGTGCCATTTACTTTAATGTTATATGTGTTGGCTGAACCGGTAGTAAGCATTATTTATAATGCACCACGAGCTGCTGAAGCCACCCAAATTACAGCTATTGCCATTTTCTTCTTAGGCATGCATCAAGTAACAACAGGCGTTTTACAAGGCCTAGGCAAACCAACCATTCCAGTAGTTAACATGGGCGTAGCCGCAATCTGTAAAGTAATTTTAAACTGGAATTTAACCTCCATTCCCTGGCTCGGCATTAGTGGTGCTGCTTATGCTACAGTTGCCGATATTGGTGTGGCTGCCCTATTAAATCTAATTTGGATAAAAAAATATACAGGTTATTTCCTCGACTTTTCCCTATTATGGAAAAACATCGTCAGCGCTATCATTATGGGCGTGGCTATGTTCTTCCTCTATCCACCACTGGAAACGATAATGCATCAATTCTTCGCTATGGCTCTTACAGCTATAGTAGGTGGCGTAATTTACGTAATTGTCATGGTTCTCTTAAAAGGTCTTAACCGCCATGACGGCGAACGAATGCCTTTGATTGGGAAGTTTTTTAGGGGGAAAGAAAAGTAAAATAATATGATAAAAACCACTGCTGATGCAGTGGTTTTTATTGTTAGTATTTAATTATTAAAACTAAATTTACACTATAACTATCATTCAAGCTCTACTTAATTCTCTAAGTATGGTAAAATAAAGAAAATGTGTAAGGCGAGAGGTAATTATGAATACACCAACTAATGCAGTAACAACTGTAGTTTTAACAAAAAACGAGGCACAACAACTGCCTAGCCTAATAGAAAATATAAAACTTTTTACCAACATTATTTTAATAGTTGATTCTGGAAGTACAGATAACACGGTAGAAATTGCACGCGCTTTAGGCGCTACAGTTGTTTATCGTGCCTGGACCGATAGCTTTGCCGAGCAAAGAAACTTTGCTCTCCAACATGTAAATACACCTTGGATTTTTTATTTAGATGCAGATGAAAGAGTAACGCCAGAATTAGCAGTATCCATAAAACAAACAGTAAGCCAAGCACCTCTTACAGAGGCATATACTATGGAGCGTCGCTCTGTTATTTTTAATAAAGAATTACGCAAGGGCGCTATGAAACCTGATTTTGTACCACGCCTCTTCCCAACTAAAGACGTTACCTGGGTAAATAAAGTTCATGAGCGACCTATTACGAATCTCCCTATCAAAAAACTTCCAAGCTACTTAAAACATTTTACCTATTCCTCTTGGGAGCAATACTGGTCCAAATTTAATCAGTACACTACTATTTGGGCAGAAAATGCTTATACCAATGGAAAAAGAACCTCTTTTAGTAGCGCACTTTCACATAGTTTACTCGGCTTTTTAAAAATGGGCTTACTAAACGGGGGCTTTTTTGAAGGTAAATTAGGTTTTACATTCACTTACTATCATGCAGTCTACACCTTTACTAAATATATAAAACTATTAGAATTAATGCGTGAGAAAGGATCTACTAAATAATGAAAGTATTGCATTTAGTATGTGCTAAAGTTTGGGGTGGTGGCGAGCAATATGTCTATGATATAGCAGCTGCTCTAAAAGCCCAAAATATTGAATCTATTATAGTAGTCGATACCCATAATACAATTCTACAAGAACGATTTAAAACTGTGGCCAAAGTAGTTGCTGTCAATTTATATCAATTAAATGGCCTATTATCTTATAAAACATTAAAAAAGATTTGTCTGTCACAACATATTAACATTATCAATGTACATAGTGGGAAAATGACATTATTAGGCATCCTCCTAAAGCAAAGCATTAATATCCCTATTGTCCTATTTAAACATAGCGCTACTCGTGGTAAAACTGATTTTTATCATCGTTGGCTCACCAAACAATTAGATGCTATTATATGTGTTTCACAATTAGTCTATGATTTACAACAGATAGCCTTAAAAGATTCTCAGAAGCATAAATTACATTTAGTATATAACGGCATCTGGCCTGAAAGACTTCAAGAAAATCAGGACTACATATTACCCTTACCGCTCTTACAAAACCCCTTTTTTATAGGCTATGCTGGCCGTTTAACAGATAATAAAGGGATTGATATATTATTAAAAGCACTCCGTAATGTTATAAAAAAATATCCTCAAGTGCATTTACTATTAGCAGGCATGGAAGATAAAAATTATGGAAGAAAACTTAATCAACTAATAGTTGACTTACATATAGAAAAACATGTAACAAAACTCGGTTTAATACAAAATATGGGAAATTTCTATAAAGTTTTATCAACGTTTGTTTTACCATCCAAAGTAAAAGAAAGTTTTGGTCTAGTTCTCTGTGAATCAATGTATAATAAAATATATACTATTACTAGTAATAGTGGTGCACAACGAGAAATTATTTCAGACACTATAAATGGAAGAATCCTAGACCCATTTAATGAAGATACATTAACCAATGAGTTATTTTGGGTCATAGAACATCCAACAGAAAAACAAGTTATTGCTGAACAAGGCCAAACT
The DNA here is from genome assembly GCF_010093125.1 of Veillonella sp. R32. GTDB lineage: Bacteria > Bacillota > Negativicutes > Veillonellales > Veillonellaceae > Veillonella_A. The sequence goes on along the minus strand of NZ_NMZQ01000007.1, from coordinate 1,370 downwards.
ACAATTCTTAAACGATTTACAATTGATATAACTGCTTCACACTTAAGTAATATTTATCATCAAATTCTAGGGAGTTAATAATGATTTCACTTAAACAATTAACACTCGAATCATATCTAGCCTTTTTTTTAGCTAGCGCCATAGCACTACAACGTATATCTATGGGTGCTGGTAACATTTTATATGGTATTAGTATTTTATTATTTCTAATTAGTCTATTTAGACAATGGAAAAACAGACAATTTATAAATAAGTCCGCTTTTAAATGCAGTCGCTCTTACTTTTTTACCATAGGACTTGCTATAGTTTTATCTATTCCCGCTACCATCAATAGTGAACAAATTAGCAATTCTGCTAAAACGCTATTAGAATTATGGGTATATCGAACACTTCCCCTTTTTATGATCCCTTTATGTATAAAAAAAGAACGTACTTTACACTACATGTTAGGCGCAGTCTTCCTCTCCCTATCAATAGATTCACTCACCGCTATGTATCAATATATTGAACTTGATATAGAGCGTGGTTCTGGTTTTAGTAATAATCCGCTAAATCTAGCCGCTATTTTAGCCATGATTCTACCAGTTCAAGCCATTATAGCTCTAGAACCAGTATTTCCTAATCTGTTACGAAAAATTGCTACAATAGGCATTTTAACTAATATCATAGGCCTAATCGGTGGCAAAAGCCGAGCCACTTGGCTATTATTAGCACTTAACCCAATCTTCCTCTGTCGCTATTGGCTCAAAAAGAGAATCTTTGCAATTGTCTGTCTATTGCTTATTGTCACTTTAGGAGGCGTTGTATATAATTCGCCAGACCTATATACTCGACTACAGTCAACAACTAACACCACAACAGATCGTTCTAATGCTGATAGGATTTTAGTTTGGGAGTCCGCATTTGCTATGACAAAAGATCATCTCCTAATTGGTGTTGGACCTGGAGAGTTTAGAGATGTATACAATAAATCCTACAAATCTCCCGAAGTGACACAAGATATGATTCATACACATAATAATTTTATTCAAATATTAACAGAAAGTGGGATTATTGGCCTTATAGGTTTTATGGTAGTATTTGGGAATCTATTAATTAAAAATTTAATCAATACATTTAATAATAATCCATATGCATATATACGCTTAGCTATTACTACGTTTTTCCTACTTTTTGGATTAATTGACTATACCTTTGATGCCAGTGCCGTTATGAAACTTTTCTGGTATATCATAGGAATCACTTTAAGTTTAGAAAGTCTGGGATTTACAAAACCAGCACCCCCATCGTCCCATTAGTAATATATATACTAAAAAGCAAGACATTCTATTCAAAATGTCTTGCTTTTTTATGGCTCTTTGTCAAATTTT
>NZ_NMZQ01000069.1 GCF_010093125.1 Veillonella sp. R32 | reverse complement strand
GCATTCGCAGCTAACCCATTCTCCGATGTAACTCCTAACGATTGGGCATACCAGAGCGTAGCTCAATTAGCAGCAGCTGGTGTAATCAACGGTTACCCAGATGGCACTTTCAAAGGCCAGAACAACATTACTCGTTATGAAATGGCTCAAATGGTAGCTAAAGCTATGGCTAACGAAGCTCGTGCTAACGCTGAACAACAAGCTTTGATTAACCGTTTAGCTGACGAATTCTCCAGCGAATTAAACAACTTGGGCGTTCGTGTTGCTACTTTGGAAAACAAAGTGGGTAACGTAAAAGCTACTGGTGATGTTCGTCTTCGTTACAAAGGTTATGAAGATAAAGGCAACTTCAGTGATGCTAATAAAAAATCTAAATTTGATTTCCGTGGCCGTGTACAATTCAATGCTACTGTAAATGATAATACTTCTGCAGTAATCCGTATCGTAGGTCAAGATGAATTCCATAATGCTTCTGGCGATGGTAATGTAGAATTTGACCGTGTTTATGTAGCTCATAAATTTGGTAAAGATACTACTGCTGTAGTTGGTCGTTTTGGTGCCGTTGTTGGTAATGGTTTAGTATACGATGATACTTTTGACGGTGCTGCTGTAGCATACGACAATGGCAACTTCCAAGCATTAGCTGCTTATGGTTCTTTCCAGACTGGTAACTTATTCAGTGGCTATGATACTGAAGAAAACAAAGCTTATGCTGGTTATGACTTCGAAACATTTAATGCTGACCTAAACCCAACAGTTACATTGTTACAAGTAAAAGGTAACTTAGGCGAACATGCTACTTTAGGTGGTTTCTATGCTTTTGGTAACAAAAACTTAGATACAGACATCTATGGTGGTTCCTTAGACCTTAACTTCGGCAAATTCTGGGTAGGTGGCGAATATGCTACATTTGCTGACAACAACTTCACTGCAGCTGGTGTTAAAGTAACTAAAGAAGATGGTGAAGGTAAAGATGCTTGGGTAGCTGGTGTTGGCTATGGCGATTATGACATTGCTAAAGAAGGTACTTGGGGCGTTAAAGTTCAATACTTTGATTTAGCTGAACATTCTCCTGTAATTAGTTCCACTTGGAATAACCCTTACAACAGCAACTACAAAACTTGGATGGCTACAGTAGATTATGCATTAGCTAAAAATGTTGGTTTATCTGCATACTATGCATTTGCTAGCGAAGACCAAGATGGCAAAGACATTGGTGACTTCTACCGTGCAGAATTAAACTACAAATTCTAATTTCTAAATTAGATGATAGTTTAATCTAAACTAATAAAAAAAGGCAACTTCTTCGGACGTTGCCTTTTTTGTATTAATTAAATGTATTTCTAAATAGGAGTTTTTAAAGGTTCTATAATTTGTCCTATAACCCCATATTGAATAAAATCCGTT
>NZ_NMZQ01000068.1 GCF_010093125.1 Veillonella sp. R32 | reverse complement strand
AACAATATTCTGGTTGGGATAAGTATGATACGTATGAAAATTTAGCTAAAAAGTCTAAAACAGAGCTAGACATATATATTGAAGAAAATAGAAGCGAGATTGAGCGGCAAGTTTGGAATGAGGCGAAGTATTTAAATACAGTAATTAATTTAGAAACGATGAACGGTGATTATATTTCCGCTCAGATATCCATAGGAGAAGGTGTAAAGGCCTTTTCTATTGGATGTATTGTAGATAAAGAAGGAAATGTATATGCGGTCACGGCTTTTTCGCCTGGAGTTAGTGTTGGAATTCCTCTAAAAACCGGTGTTGGCTATTTAAGTAATCATGAAGATAATATTAAAAAGGTTATTAGTGGCTATTCTGGCTCTTTAAGTGCCGTGGCTGGAATTGGTGGTACTATAGGTGTTGGAGAGGCTAGTATTATTGCTGAATTTAATGTAGAGGCTGGAGTCGATATTTCAGGATCTATAGGGTATACATGGTATTTAGGCACATTAGTTAAGTAAATATTTTAGAAAGGAATAGAATATGTTTAAAAAGATTAAAAATTTTCTTAGGCCTTATTGGAATAGTTATATACCTATTATAAGAAATGTGTTTTTAGGATTTTTTTTATTAGTGGTAATAGGTGGCAGAGTATATAATTGGGTGTTTTCAGAAGAGGTAGAAAAACAATATGGAGAATTATCTAAGGAAATTTATAGTATAGAGATTTTTGATAAACGGATTTTGAACGTGAGAGTTGGAACAGGCAATATTGTTATTGCAAAGGAGGCAACAGCTAATATTGATATGGGAGGTAATATTGATGAGGCAATGAAAAGTCGAGAAGAAATAATAGGCTATTTCTTGCGTCATGGATGGGAGCCTGTTTCTTTACATAAGAATGATTTAACATTTAGAAATGAAAGATATGAAATTAATTTATTTGGACCTATGAGGCAGAAACCTTTAGTTGATAATCACTGGTTAGTTACAATAGGTTTTAATACAATTTTTCAAAGGCTTAGATTTTAAGGAGATTTGTATTTAATTGTTTATTTGATTATTTATGCATTAAAATAAAGCCTATAAAGGGTAAATTATATCAATAGATTTATATATGGAAAAGCTACTTATTCCTATTTGTATCTCATTTGAATATTGATAGAGTTCATTTGCAATCGACTAAATATATTCAGTTGTTAAAGAAGTAAGCTATTTTAAGTTTATCAAACCTAAGTGATAAGATAGATGTTGGAATAGGTGTGGTTATTATAGTTATTTAGATTCTAAAGGAAAAGAATCTTTTGAATGCTTTGAAGATTCTAAGCGGTGAGATTCATATGGGGAGGATGAATTTAGCTAAGTGTTTTTAAAATGGTGAAGGTATTACTATTAATTTAGAAAAAGTATATAGTTGGTATATGATTGCTTTAGAGAATGGAAATGAAGTTGTTAAGGTATATAAAAATTATATGGTAAGGTTAGTCCGAGAGAATAATTTATAAAAAACATTTATCTTAATATAGTCGTGAGAGAGGGATTTAGTTTGATATAATAAAAGTAAGTGTTATACTTAACATAAGATTAATATTTAGCAAATTAACTATTACAATTAATAACATTTGAAAGGATGATTTTAATGGACATAGTAATAAGACTTCATAAAGAACCGTTAACTGGAAAACCTTTTGATAAAGAGCATGTAACTTATTGTATAATGAAAGAAAAAGATAGTATTAATGAAGCTAGGAGGAATAAAGTTTGTGAATATCTAAAGAAAGATTTTGATAATCCAGTAATCCTTGTGTCAGATACAAGGAAGGGATATCAAGTTTTGATAAATGAAATGGAAAATGAAATTGGTTTTAGTGAAGACGATATAAGGTTAAAAGTGACTAAATATGGGGGAAGATGGATTGAAATAAGTCTCCCTTGTGATAAAAAGGTACTTAAAAGTTAAACCTTTTATTTTACTCAGTCCCCTTTGTCTGTTTTATATAGGTATGGCAAGCATATAAAATAGACAGAGGGATAATTTTATATCCCAAAGAACAGTTATAAAAGATCTTTTGTCAAATTCTGGGGCGCTAAAGAGATTAT
>NZ_NMZQ01000067.1 GCF_010093125.1 Veillonella sp. R32 | reverse complement strand
AAAAAAGGGGTTGACGTTTAACGTCTACTTTGGTAAACTAGTCAAGTCGTCACATGAAGGCCTTGTTTATAAGGTGGTTTGAGATGGCCAATAAATCAGTTAACCATTAGGGAAAACGGTTTGTTGAATGTAACATATGCATTTCAAACTTGTAAATGATTTGTAAAAAAGTTGTTGACAGAATGTAATGATGATGTTACAATATAAAAACCGTCAGAGATGACGGTGATGAAAATGCAAAGCTGAAATGCAGAGATTGCAACTTCGGATTTGTAACAGATCTTTGAAAACTGAACAATGTAAGGTAATCATTTCTAACGAAATGAACATAGCCAGAGTGCGGGTTTCAACAACGTTGAAACCAACCAAATAAATTCTAAGTTAGATAACTTCGGTTAAGCTAACAACAACGAAAACGAGCTAGCAAATAGCTCCAAGATATCTTGGAGAGTTTGATCCTGGCTCAGGACGAACGCTGGCGGCGTGCTTAACACATGCAAGTCGAACGGAGAGCGATGGAAGCTTGCTTCTAT
>NZ_NMZQ01000066.1 GCF_010093125.1 Veillonella sp. R32 | reverse complement strand
CAAAATTATTTACACTACCTTTAATACGTATTAATAGAATGAGTGTCAATGTAATTTCATATTGTATTTCATATTGTGTTCCAATCTTCATTTACATATTCCCTCAAAAAAAATGTAAGAAAATTCATTTTCCCTCTTGCGCAAAAAATAAAATCATGATACTATATGAAAGTACCTGAAACAATGGTATTGCGGCCCCGTGGTGTAGCGGTTAACATGTCGCCCTGTCACGGCGAAGATCGTCAGTTCAAATCTGATCGGGGTCGCCATTTTTTTATTTATAAATGGTTTTCCTCATTTGCCTCGGTAGCTCAGTCGGTAGAGCAAAGGACTGAAAATCCTTGTGTCGACAGTTCGATTCTGTCCTGAGGCACCATTAAAAACAAAATTCCATGCGGTTGTGGTGGAATGGCAGACACGCCATCTTGAGGGGGTGGTGAGCGTACGCTCGTATGGGTTCAAGTCCCATCAACCGCACCATACAGTAAATAAGCGCCTTGTGAGTTTTCACAGGGCGTTTTTGTGGCTCTTTGTCAAATTTTGGGGCGCTAAAGAGATTATGCACTCTTAGGAAGGACATGCGACGTAATTGTTGTGTGTCCTTTTTTAGCATTAATGAATAAAATCCGATTACGAAAGCGTTCGAAGTTTTGTATTCCAAACGCACAACGTTTCAGTGCTTTTATTTTATTGTTACAACCTTCTGTAAAGCCGTTAGAGTACGGTAATGTTAGGGCATTCACTATCTCTTCTCGCCAAAATTTAAAGGCCTTTAGAAGTGATTTAAATT
>NZ_NMZQ01000065.1 GCF_010093125.1 Veillonella sp. R32 | reverse complement strand
CAAAATAAATTATAGAACCGGAAAAATGAGCATCTATCTAAAGGTTATGTGAAGTAAATTGGGTTAACAATAGAGAAATCCTCATTTTTATTCATGAAATTGTCATCTAAAATGGCGATTTTACATGAAAAACTCATGTTGAGAAATGAGTTTTCTGATACATACAAAACTAAAAACTTGTTATGAGTTTTTAGTTTTTAGCAAAAAGAGAAAACTAAATGGAGTGTTTGGCTAGTAAATACAAAGGCTCTAAGATGTTTAGAAAATCTAATAAATAATATGTAAGAGTATAGGTTCTATAAGGGTTAAATGAAGTTTTGGTACTTTCATTTTCAGTTTAGTTTTCGTTGGTAAGATGTGACCATAGGTTGGTTAAGACAACGAAACAACTGAGATAAAAGAACTAATAAGATACATTGTGAGGAAACATGGACACTCCAGTCGAAATTATTATTCTCTAATTAGTCTGTTTCAGAATCTAAACAAATCTAACATTTTAGAAAATTGTTTTTATTCCGAAAGGGGCAATTAATTATGAAAAAACGTTTTGCAGCCGTATTTGCAGCAACTGCTGTACTTGGTGTAACAACTGCTTTCGCAGCTAATCCATTCTCTGATGTAACGCCTAATGATTGGGCTTACCAAAGTGTAGCTCAATTAGCAGCCGCTGGTGTAATCAACGGTTATCCAGATGGTACTTTTAAAGGTCAGAACAACATCACTCGTTATGAAATGGCTCAAATGGTAGCTAAAGCTATGGCTAACGAATCTCGTGCTAATGCAGAACAACAAGCTATGATTAACCGTTTAGCTAACGAATTCTCTGATGAATTAAATAACTTAGGCGTTCGCGTTTCTAACTTAGAAAATAAAGTTGGTAATGTAAAAGTAACTGGTGATGCTCGTCTTCGTTACCAAGGTTCAGATAAAAAAGGTGTGATTAGCTCCGATAACAAAGATAAAAAATCTTTATTTGATATGCGTGGCCGAGTACAATTCAATGCTAATGTAAACGATAACACATCCGCTGTTATCCGCGTAACAAGTGGTGATATGGAATTTGGTGATGCTAAGAATTCCTCTGATGTAGAATTTGACCGTGTATATGTAGCCCACAAATTTGGTAAAGATACAACCGCTGTAGCTGGTCGTTTCGGTGCTTTCGTTGGTAATGGTTTAGTATACGATGATACGTTCGATGGTGCTGGTATTACTTATGATAACGGCAACTTCTCCGCAACAGCTGCTTATGGTTCCTTCATGGAAGGCGGTTTATTCAACCAAAATGGTAGCATGAGTTCCTATGGTCTTGATTTCACTGATAAAACTGGTGATACTAACCCAACGGTTACATTATTACAAGCTAAAGCTAAACTTGGCGAACATGCAACCTTAGGTGGTTTCTATACCTGGGGCAACAAAAACTTAGATAATGATATCTATGGTGGTTCCTTAGACCTTAACTTCGGTAAAGTATGGTTAGGCGGTGAATACGCTACCTTCTCCGATAAAGATGGCACTTTAGTACAATCTAATGATAAAGATGCATGGGTAGCTGGTATCGGTTATGGCGATTATGATATTGCAAAACAAGGTACTTGGGGCGTTAAAGTTCAGTACTTTGATGAAGGTAAATATTCTCCAGTAATTAGCTCTACTTGGAACCAGCCATACAATAGCGATTACAAAGCTTGGATGGCAAGCGTAGACTATGCATTGGCTGATAATGTAGGACTTTCTGGTTATTGGGCATTCAATGCAGAAGATCAGAGCGGTAAAGACTTAGGTGATTACTACCGTGCAGAATTAAACTACAAATTCTAATAAATGTAGTTTAAAATAAATACGTTAAGTAATAAATTATAAAGGAATAGATTACTAGATTTTTAAAATCTAATAATTGAAATCTAGTAGCTTTTCATATCTTGTCAATAAAATAATTAAAAAAATATTTGAGAAAATCATATATTAAAATTATTAAAAAAGACAGTAAACTCAAGGGTTTGCTGTCTTTTTGCTGTTTTGAGAATGAAACTGAAATGCTCATGAGAGTTTTAAAAAACTTTACAAACTGATTTTTGTATGATACTATAGCTGTAGATTCAGTAAAGAAACGAAACTTATTGACTGAGAAAAGAAAATCACTTGTGAGGAAACATGGACAC
>NZ_NMZQ01000064.1 GCF_010093125.1 Veillonella sp. R32 | reverse complement strand
ATAGATCGAGGGCTTTACTTATAAATAGTGAACCAAATTAAAATGGTAGTCACTAGACGGTAGCAACAAACTGCAATAAAAGAATTATCTAATGTGTAACATACAACATCTACACTTCTATGTGGTTTTCAGAGTACAAGCTCTGACAGATTCAGTGGCGATAGCTACGAGGGTCCACCTGTTCCCATCTCGAACACAGTAGTTAAGCTCGTAAACGCCGAAAGTACTTGGCTGGAAGCGGCCTGGGAGGATAGGTAGTCGCTGATTAATGAAAATAAAAGGTCGTGTCGAAAGACACGGCCTTTTATTTTTGTTACTCTAACGAGTAACAATCTGTCCAGGTGCTTCCAAGAGGAGCTATTAGTAGGAGTATCTCAATAGGTGGAGGTACAATAGAAGCGGCGTGGTATGCAGAGAGCATAATTTATAGGAGCAAAGCGACGCATAAATTATTGCGAATCGCATAGTTCGGGGCGTAAGATTTCTCTTTGAGAAATCCACAGCATCCGAACGGACGTATTTAAAATGTACTAGGTTCGACGCACAAATGGGTGTGAATCTTTTAGTTCGCAGCGTAAAATTCTTCGAAGAAGAATTCACAGCTGACGAACAGATAGGAAAGAATACAGTATTTTAGTTTATTCGCTTCTACCTATCCGACCAGAAGCTGGGAATAAGTAGTGAACCGACTTTGAAGGACCAAAGGGACGCGCAAAGTCGTGTGAGTCTCTTAGTTCGGGGCGTAAGATTTCTCGAAGAGAAATCCCCAGCATCCGAACGGACGTATTTAAAACGTATTAGGCGCGACGCGCAAATTGTATTGCATCACTTTCTTGCGAAGCGAGTGAAACGAAGCGAAGCATGATAGGTAGTCGCAAAGAATGAAGTACACAGAGCTAGTTTCCAGTTAATATTCTCAATAGGTAGAGGTACAATAGAAGCGGCGTGGTATGCAGAGCGCATAATTTATAGGAGCAAAGCGACGCATAAATTATTGCGAATCGCATAGTTCGGGGCGTAAGATTTCTCGAAGAGAAATCCACAGTATCCGAACAGACGTATTTAAAATGTACTAGGTGCGACGCACAAACATGTGTGAATCTTTTAGTTCGCAGCGTAAAATTCTTTGAAGAAGAATTTATAGCTGGCGAACAGATAGGGAAAACTATGATATTTTTAGTTGTTGATAAAATTTAAGAAATATATTTTATTGTTTTTAAATATTAAGCGAATAAAAAGGGCATGTAACTTAATTGTTATATGTTTTTTTTATTAAGAAATATAATTTAATTTAACGCACTAAATTATAGAGCCTATTTTTGGTATACAAAAATAGTATAACTAAAGTCTAAATATCTGTTAATTACAAATCAAAATAGAGCAAAAATAATTAAAAATAATTTTTTAGAAATCAATAATCTGACTAATCTTGAATGAATTAAAGATTTTATGAAGTAAATTAAAATTGAATTATCGAGTAATATGAATTAAATATGAAATAAAGTAAATAGAAGTATTCAGTAAATACTGATATGCCTTGTGGGGGGACTTATGTGTTATAATTTCAGATATAAGAAGTAAAGTTTTTCAATTAGTTGTATGGTGTTTTAATTAAAATTGTAGATTGAAAGAGTCTTACTTAATGTGAGTGCATTTTATGAAGTAGAACTTTTTAATGCTACAAGCAAACGAAAGGGTGGACATATTTATGAACATGAAAAAAAGTTTGAGAAATTTGGTAGTACTATCACTTGCTGGTGGAATAATATTTACTCCGTATATTTCAAATGCTGAAACGTACAAAACTAGTGATGCTAGTAAATTTATTAACATTACTGGTTCTGGTAATACTTTGGAATTTACCGACAAGGATGTTTATAATAACGTTTATGGTACTTTTAATACAATAAAAGAATCACGTGATACAAATGTAATGGGGAACAACAACACTATTAATAATGCTAATTCGACCTTTAAAAATGCTATTGCTTATAGCAATGTAATTGGATCATTAAATGGGGAAGAAGGGAAAGAAATTTCTGGCTTACGTGTTCAAATTTTAGGGACACAAAACAATGCTAAAGGCAGTGATATAGTTGTAATTGGTAATAATAATGGTAAAGGGAATAATCGGGAATTACAGGGAGTTGATTTATTTGTTGTGGGGGCTCGTAATTCTGCCGTAGCTAGATCAACAACAGTTATTGGTTCTGATATTGTGGCCACTCAAGATAATAGTGTTGTTTTAGGTCACAAATCTAAAGATAGACAAGCAACAGTTGTAAAGAATGCGACAGTAAAAGGTATAACTTATGGTGATTTTGCAGGTGCTGCAAAACTAAATAAATATGGTGATGTAACAAATGGTGTTGTTAGTATAGGTGCTGTAGGTAATGAACGCCAAATCATTAATGTCTCATCAGGTGAAGTATCCGCTACATCAACGGATGCGATTAATGGTAGCCAATTATATGCAACTAATGTAGTAATAGGTAATGTGGCAGAGTCTGTTAAAAATCTTTTTGGTGGAAATACAGTAGTTAATGAAGATGGAACTATTACCAATAATGACATTGGTGGCACTGGCACATCTACTATTGATGATGCTATTAAAGCTGTCAACGATGGTAATCAAGGTAATGCTGATGCTATCAATGATTTACGTGAAGATACAGAAAAGGCAATCCAAGGAAATACAGATTTAATCAACAAAAACACGTCTGATATTGCTATTAATAAAGAGGCTATTGAAACAAATGCAGCGAGTATTGCTAACAATAGTAATAACATTGCTGCATTACAACAACGCACTAACTCTTTAGGCAATCGTATTAATAAAGTAGGTGCTGGTTCTGCTGCATTAGCAGCTTTACATCCATTAGATTTTAATCCAGATGATAAGTGGAACTTTGCTGTTGGCTATGGTAACTATAAAAATGCAAATGCTATGGCTGTTGGTGCATTCTATCGTCCAAACGAAGATACCTTGATTAGTGTAGCAGGCTCCATGGGCAATGGTGAAAATCAAGTGAATGCAGGATTAAGTTTTAAACTTGGTCAAAGCAATGGTGTATCAAACTCTAAAGTCGCATTAGCTAAAGATGTAGAAGAGTTAAAACGTATTGTAAAAGCTCAGAGTGCTGAAATTGCTCAATTACGTCAGGGGCAAGCTGTTGGTAATGGTGGAGGAACTGTGCAAAATGTTACATTCTCAGATCTTCCTGCAAATCATTGGGCTTATGGTTATGTTAAAACTTTGGCTGATAAAGGCTTATTAACAGGTTACCCAGATGGCGAATTCAAAGGGGATCGTTCTATGACTCGTTATGAGTTTGCTGCTGTAGTATATCGAGCTTTACAAAATGGAGCTGTAATAGATGGAAACATGGCAAAAGCAATAGAAGAATTTAATCCAGAAATTACCCGCTTAGAAAATCTTAATCATAGTCGTGTTGATCGTGTAGCTGGTGAAGATAATGATCGTCATAAAATTGAACGTGTTCGTATAAATAATAAAGATAATAAAGAAAATAATGATTATCGTGATATATACGGCACGAAGATTGTAAAAGAGGAAAAATAATCTTCTTGTTGTTAAATAAAAAATTAAGTTGTATATTATTTTGTGGCCAGTTAATTTAGCTGGCCACATTTTTTATAATTTTGTTTGACAATTTACACAACTTTTGTTATTATATTCTAGTATCAAGTGTGACTTGATGTACATAGGGGTATAGCTCAATTGGTAGAGTAGCGGTCTCCAAAACCGTTGGTTGTGGGTTCAAGTCCTACTGCCCCTGCCACAATATAGAAAGCGACCTTCGTGGTCGCTCATTCTATTGTTTAGCGGTTATTTTATTGTGAATCAATTAAAATTCCACTTGCAATGAACAACATATTGTGGTATCATATTCGAGTGGCAAGTTATGACTCAGTAGCTCAGCTGGATAGAGCGTTTGACTACGAATCAAAAGGTCGGGAGTTCGAATCTCTCCTGGGTCACCATTTTTGCTCACTTAACTAAATATTCACATGACTCAGTAGCTCAGCTGGATAGAGCGTTTGACTACGAATCAAAAGGTCGGGAGTTCGAATCTCTCCTGGGTCACCACTAGAAACCACACGAAAGTGTGGTTTTTTGTTGCTCATTTTTATTTCGGCTCTTTGTCAAATTTTGGGGCGCTAAAGAGATTATGCACTCTTAGGAAGGACATGCGACGTAATTGTTGCGTGTCCTTTTTTGGCATTAATGAATAAAATCCGATTACGAAAGCG
>NZ_NMZQ01000063.1 GCF_010093125.1 Veillonella sp. R32 | reverse complement strand
TATGCTGCGATATATTGTGATGCTACTTTTATTTCTGTAAAACGTAATACCGTTCAAAAAGAGGCACTCCATGTATTATTAGGGATTACGCCATCTGGACAAAAAGAAGTCTTAGACTATATCATACGACCTACTGAATCGCTTGATGCGTATAATGAACTATTAACTTCAATAAAAAAGCGAGGAGTTAATTCTGTATTACTTTTTATTTCAGATGGATTTATAGGCTTAAAAGACCTATGCCTTACTCAATATCCAGCTGCTAAGTTTCAACGCTGTTGGGTTCATATTCTTCGACATATTCAAAAATTAATACGTCGCAAGGATTTAGCCGTTGTTATGAGTGAATTAAAGACGATATATCAAGCCACCTCTTACGAACAAGCAACGTCAATACTAGGAAATTTTCTAACGACTTGGCAACCTATCTATCCTAAGTTACAAGGAATATTATCTGATATAACGGATTTATTTACATATTATGAGTTTCCAGCTTCAATTAGAGCAAGTATTTACACAACTAATATTATTGAGCAATTTAATAAACATCTTAAACGAACTATAGGTAAAAAAGAACAATTTCCTAATGAAGCTTCGTTAGAACGTTTTGTGTGCTCTTACGCCAATGAGTATAATGCAAAATTCTTTGAGCGAACTCATCGAGGATTTGCTCAGGCGCGTATAGATTTATAACTAGTTGTAACTGATAATCTTAAAGTGTTTACACAAAATTATTTACACTACCGAAATTAAAACTAAGATACCTACGACGTTTAGCACTTCAATCCACTTACACACCTGTATAACTGTCTCTTATACCCATATGACGCTGC
>NZ_NMZQ01000062.1 GCF_010093125.1 Veillonella sp. R32 | reverse complement strand
CAAAATTTGACAAAGAGCCTTTTTTCTTATATAAATATAGCAATAATGCGGCTTGAAGATGCTTATGTATCTTCAAGCCGCATTAATAGTTTTAGGAGTTGTATTTCGTTACAGCCCCTTTTTTATTTTGATTAGATTAAACTATCATCTAATTTAGAAATTAGAATTTGTAGTTTAATTCTGCACGATAGTAATCAGGTAAGTCATTACCATTTTGTGTTTCTGCATTGAATGCATAGTATGCAGAAATACCAACATTATTAGCTAATGCGTAATCTACTGTAGCCATCCAAGCTTTGTAGTCACGGTTTTCTGGTTGGTTCCAAGTGGAGCTAAATACAGGTGCTTGTTCTGCTAAATCAAAGTATTGTGCTTTAACACCCCAAGTACCAGCTTTTTTAATATCATAGTTACCAAAACCAATACCTGCTACCCAAGCATCACCATTATCTGCTTTATCGAAAGTAGCATATTCGCCACCAATCCATACTTTATCAAAGTTAAGATCTAAATGACCACCATAGATATCATCATCTAAGTTTTTGTTACCAAAAGCGTAGAAGCCGCCTAAAGTAGCATGTTCACCTAAATTGCCTTTTGCTTGTAACAAGGTTACAGTAGCGTTATCTTCTTCAGAGAAACCTTTGAAGTCGCCTTCAACAAAGTAACCATGAGCAGCAGTTGCAGAGAAGTTACCATTGTCATATGCAACAGCAGCACCATCAAAAGCATCATCATAAATTAAGCCACCACCAATGAAAGCACCAAAACGACCGATTACTGCAGTAGTTTCTTCACCAAATTTATGAGCTACATAAGCGCGATCAAAGCTTACTTCATTACTATTGATTACATTACCATTATCATCAACGCGAGAGTTAGAAGAGTTACCAAATTCATGGTTACCAGTAGTAATACGAACAACAGCAGAAGTGTTATCGTTTACAGTAGCATTGAATTGGATACGACCACGGTAATCAAATTTGGATTTACCATGTTCGAAATCTTGGTAACGAAGACGAACGTCACCAGTAACTTTTACGTTACCAACTTTGTTTTCCAAAGTAGCAACACGAACGCCCAAGTTGTTTAATTCGCTGGAGAATTCGTCAGCTAAACGGTTAATCAAAGCTTGTTGTTCAGCGTTTGCACGAGCTTCGTTAGCCATAGCTTTAGCTACCATTTGAGCCATTTCGTAACGAGTGATGTTGTTCTGGCCTTTGAAAGTGCCATCTGGGTAACCGTTGATTACACCAGCTGCTGCTAATTGAGCTACGCTCTGGTATGCCCAATCGTTAGGAGTTACATCGGAAAATGGGTTAGCTGCGAATGC
>NZ_NMZQ01000061.1 GCF_010093125.1 Veillonella sp. R32 | reverse complement strand
CTTGGTTAGGAAGGTGTGTCACAAACTATCGTCAGACGACTTCATACATTAGTGTGTTGGTATAGAGCAACCTAGTCAATCTTTACTACTCACACACAAGGCGTCTTATTTTTGTAATGCTGCTACTGCTTGTAACAATTGTTCAATTTTTTGGTTTTGCTCTTCTAATTGTACACTTTGTGCTTCAATCTTAGCATTCTGTTCAGCAACTACACCTTTAAGGGTTGTAATTTCTTGTGCCATTACCTTACGAGCTGGATAATTTTGAGTTTCGCCATCACCAACACGTAACGTTACCCCAGCGTTAACCATGTTTTCACCTCCACCATAGGATGTACCGATGCTAAACATAGTATCACCATTTGGACGATAGAACGCACCGATTGCTACTGCATTAGCCCCTTTGTAGTTACCTACGCCAGCCGATACTTCCCATTTAGCCTCTGGACTAAATTCTAATGGATGTAAAGCAGCCAACGCTGCAGCCCCTGCACCAACACGGTCTACACGACGATCCAATTTGCTAATGCGGTTGGACATTTGGCCCATGCCATTAGTAATAGTATTAACCGCATTATCTAATTGGCCTTTATTTACCGCATCAGTGGTTGCTTGAGCGTCACCAACGCCATGAATTTGATTACCACCCATATAAATATTATCTTTCTGAATAGAAATCTTTTTAGTTTCATCAGAATCATTAATATTTAAGCCACTGTTATCTACAACCGTATTTCCTGTCGTTACCGATCCAGTATTTACAGTGTTATTATTAATAACAGTTTGGCTATCCCCTTTACCTACTGTAATCGTATCACCAGCAATAGACACATTACCAATGTTAGCTTTTTCAGTAACAGTTAATTCTTTAGTAGTTACAGAGCTTAAACCTTTAAGTTCTGTATTAAGCTTGACTTGAACTTGAGGATTCTTTACACCATCGCTTTCAACAATACTAGCTACCGTTGTAATGTTAGTATCATCACCAACTACATTAAATTGACTACCTGGTGTTGCTGTAGCAGTGCCAGAATCACCACCTATTGTGATAGGTTTCGTTTCAACTGAAATATTAACATCTTTACTCTCACTACCTGGTGTACTACTATCATTACCAGTATCTGTACCAGAACTATTATTACCCGTATTCCCTGTGTCGGTTCCCGTACTAGGTGTTGTAGGTGTGTTGCCACCAGTTCCGTTATTTGGATTAGATGGCGTAGAGTCATCTGTTTCCACTTTTGTAGTATCCGTTGGTGTATCTACGCCTTTCAATTTTAAACCAATAGTAAACTTACTACCATCGCGTGTTACCTTAATTCCATCATCAGCAGCAATCTCAATGCCACCTGTTTCAAATTGAGATTTAACATATTCGTAAATAGTACCACCATTGACAATATCCTTTGACTTCTCTCCAATAGTGCCACTACCGGTATACGTCACTTTTTTATCCCCCAGATTGATGCCATTATTGGTGAACTTAATTGTGTCACCAATAGTTAAGCCACCATTCTGCAGAATTGTATCACCAAATTTAATTTGATTACTACTCAAATTAAGTGCATTTGTATTATCGCCAAATTTAATAGTACCATCATCACTAAGATTTAAGTTTTTAGCCAACATAATACGTAAAGAGTTATCAGCTGTATTTCCTTTAACCCCAATGTTATTAGCATCTACAAAATCACTTTCTTCTGCGCCACCATATATTTTTAAGGTATCCTTATTACCACGTTCAACTGAAACATCCGTATTATCACCAGTAAATTTCAAAGAAATTTCACCTTTGGCCACATCAATCTTATCTTTTACTTGTCCCCAATTTACTGCATCAGAATCATCTTTAGCCTCAGCTACATTAGTAATGCGATTACCACCATTATCTAATCCATTGGAGTCTAATTTTACTGATTCAACCTTAGGTTTTTCAACTGGCTTTAATACTTCGCCTACATCATTTTTATACTCTTTTGTCTCTTCATCATATTTATATCCATCAGTAGAAGTATACCAGTTATTATCTTCCCCTTTCACTAATGAGTTCCCCTCATCATCTTTAGCACTTTCTTTAAATTTCATAGAACCATCGTCAAGGAAAATGTTTTTAGCAAGTTTCACATGTAAACCAGTGGCATTATCTTCACTATCAACATCAGCTACTACAGCGATATTATTTTCAGTGAAATCGTTAGCGCCACCTTTAATATCTAACTGTTCATTAAGCTTTTTAGGAATAGGTTTAGCATCATCACCAGCAAATTTAAGGCCATCATCCATAGTAGCTACTTGATATTCCCCGCCACCATTTTCAGTAGGATCTGTATAGACAATTCGAGTAATGCCATCTACCCCATCTGTTCCATTAACACCGGCTTTACCTTCTTTAACAACAATGGTCGCACTAGTGTCTCTACCTTGTTGACCATCTTGACTTGGTGTACCAATAATCGTAATCTTCCCTGGCTTAACTGGTGTATCTTCTTCTCCCTCTTCACCTTCTTTTACGGGTGTACCAATCACCAAATCAGGATTCATCTTAATATCATAAATAGCTTTGCCATTATCATCAATTACTACACCTAATGTCAAATTATTATCTGTAACAATCGGATTTTTTGACGATACGACTTGACCGTTTAATGTAATTGCCGTATGAGCACTAGCAGCAGTATCAGTAACAGCTTTGGCTACCGCTTTAAGCTGTGCAACGTTAACAGCATCAGTAGCATTTGTCCCTGCTGCTACACCAGTAATTTGACGAGATTGAATAGCAACACCGTCATTACCTAGCACACCTACCGATACGGACCCCAAGGTAGATTTCCATGTTGCTGAATCTGTAGTCGACAACTTATCATCCGCAGTACTTGTAGGATCATAACCAAACTTACCTTTATCAATACTTGCCACAGAATTAGATCCTAAAGCTACACTATCATCGACTATGGCATTAGCTTGATAACCAGCAATTACAACATTTGATTTATCTGTAGTCAATTTATTACTTTCATCACTAGACCCAATGATGATATTATGATTTCCTTTAGAAAGAATACGATAATCCCCTACTATTATATTGCCTTCACTATCTTCAACTTCATTATTTGAACCGATGGATGTAACATGTTTTGAATTAGTAATAGTTGTATCATTACCTGTAATTACATTATAACCACTTAATTTTTCATCCGTTCCTGTAATTGCATTGCCTGAACCAACAATTTGGGATAATTTACCATAATCAACCGTATTAGACGTACCAATAACAGTAACTTGTCCACCAACGCCTTTAATCCCTTTCGATAATCCACCTGCTATTTCCTCTGCATTTGGATTGTTTGGATCTAATATAGCGCCTCCATCTAATTTATCTAAATCAATGATTTCAAAAGAGTTCGTAACTATGTTACCTGCCCCCATAACCATTGTTGTATTAGATTTCTTAATAGTATTCGCAGAACCTATAGCAGAGTTAACAATACCATCTGCTTCAAAATTGCTATTAGCATCTATGGTATTTAATAACCCAAATGTATTAGCTGCCCATGCTTGAAGTGAAGGATCAAAACCTATTCGTTCCTGTACTTTCACACTAGACCCCAAACCTGCGGCCATTGTCAAAATACCCTGTGCACCATCATTATTATAATTACCTAATTGGCGTAATACCTCCTGAAACTCAGGATTAGATTTAGCATCATTAACACTATAATAATGGCTAGCCGCTGCGTTCCCAATTTGTTTTAATTGAGCCACATTGACTGCATCCGTATCATTAGTCCCTGCTGCTACACCAGTAATTTGACGAGATTGAGTAGCAACACCGTCATCACCAAGCACACCTACAGATACGGACCCCAAGGTAGATTTCCATGTTGCTGAATCTGTAGTCGACAACTTATCATCAGAAGTACTTGTAGGATCATAACCAAACTTACCTTTATCAATACTTGCCACAGAATTAGATCCTAGAGCTACGCTATCATCTTTTTCAGCATTAGCATTGTATCCCATTACAATTACATTTTTAGCTGTAGTTGTGAGTGTTGTAGCCGCTGCAGCGCGAAGGGTTGAATTGCCAGTATTATTAGCCGCTCCTAAAATAATACTATTATCAGCATCTACTACAGTACGATTATCCCCTATAAGGATTGTCCCTTCAGTATTGGACACTGCATTTTCATTACCAAAACTAACTACTTTACTTGAGTTTTTAACTGTATTATTAATACCAGCAAGAGTTACATTATCAACTATCTCCGCTGCATTTTTAAACCCAGAAATAAAGTTATATTCACTTGTATTTCCAGAATTGCCCAACACATCATTATTTACACCAATAATCGAAGTAGAGCGTACATAATTTGCCGTATTGCCACCACCAATAGCTAATACAGCACCACCCCCTTTAGAACTCTTAATTGTACTTCTCATACTATCTGCCATAGCATCAACAGAAGCTGCCCCATTAATATTTAAACCAGAAATATTAATAATCGAGTTAGAAATTTTATTCCCTGCCCCAAAGATAAGTGCCCCATTAGCATTCTCAGTAATATTAGCAAGACCTACAATACTATTAGCAGTCCCCGAATATCTACTACCTTTAGTACGAATACTATTAAAAGAGCCAACTGTTGTAGCCCCTAAATTTTGAGCTCCATACGAATAATTGCTCCCTGATCCACCATCAAAGTTACCCGTTGCTATATTGTAAATACCAAACATTGTACTGAACATACCTTTATTATAACTATTGCTCCCCACTGTAGTCATATTCATAATATTAGATTCTTCGTTCAGTTTTGGGGTAACATCAATTCCCCCCATCTTACCAAAATATGTATTAGAACCAATATGTAGCGAACCTGTTCTTGCATGAGCATTAGTCCCAATAGCAATCCCCGCAGATACTCGAGATTGATCAACTACTTTATATCTACTACCAGAATACGTTTCTTCTGGGTCAAATCTCCAATTCGAACTATCAAATGTAAATAATTGCTCTTGTGCACCGCCACCATTTAATACATATGAATTTTTGCCAATAGCAATACCACCTGTAATCTGAACATTTGATGCTACGCGCGCGTTATCACCAATCCCAATTGTACTATACGCATCAGCTCCAGCTGTAGGACCAATAGCGATAGAATTTATCCCCCTAGCTCCATCTCTATTTTTATTACCTTCATCTGTAGATTTTATTGAAATATATTGCATATTATTTTTAATAGCATCACTTACTTTTTTCAACTGAGCTATATTCACTGCATCTGTATCAGATGTCCCAGCTGCTACACTCGTAATTTGACGTGTTACATTAATTGCTGTACCAACTGATACTGCACCAGCGTTAGCACGCCAAATTCTATTGTCTACCGTACTAGCTGCGTTAGTAGAAATATCATACCCAAAAGAACCAGCTGCTCGTTCAGCCTTCGAGTTATTTCCCAAAGCTACCCCTTGAGCAACAGTAACATCAGTATTAGGACCTAATGCTGCCCCATAATCAGCGCTTGGTTGAACTTTGGCATCACGACCAATCGCAACCGCTCGTTTCGCTGCTGCACCAGCAGTTTCTTTTAATGTCCCTACATTATTCCCCTGTACTGAAGCTGCTGCTGTATCGGTTCCATTTACATGCATATACACATTGGATACCGCACTCTTTAATTGAGCCACGTTAACTGCATCTGTATCAGATGTCCCAGCTGCTACACTCGTAATTTGACGAGTTACATTTCCATTACCTATTGCAACTGCGCCAGCATTCGCACGCCAAATATTATTCGTAGTTATCGAATTTGCTCCTGTTGTAAAATCATAGCCTGGTGAGCCTGGATTTCCTGCCACAGTTACCTTTCCATCTTTATCTTTCTGTTCAGCGATATATCCGGAACGAGTAGCTTGAGAGTTAGCACCTAAAGCCACCCCTTGAATAGCCGTAACATTAGTATTAGAACCTAATGCTGCCCCATAATCAGCGCTTGGTTGAACTTTGGCATCACGACCAATCGCAACCGCTCGTTTCGCTGCTGCACCAGCAGTTTCTTTTAATGTCCCTACATTATTCCCCTGTACTGAAGCTGCTGCTATATCGGTTCCATTTACATGCATATACACATTGGATACCGCACTCTTTAATTGAGCCACGTTAACTGCATCTGTATCAGATGTCCCAGCTGCCACACTCGTAATTTGACGAGTTATACTATTTCCATTACCAATAGATAGAGCACCTCGATTAGCTCTCCAAGTAGGATTTTCTATTGTAGATTGTTTATTTGTTATCGGATCCCACCCTGATGACCCTGGGTTACCTTTAGTTAATACCTTTGTAGCATCAGCCTTATCCACAACATCAGCAGAATAACCTGCACGATTTGCTAAAGAATCAGCACCAAGAGCAATCCCAGTTTCTTCTGAAACTGTAGCACCTTTACCAATCGCAACCCCTCTATATCCGCCTTTAGAAGATTTCGTATCAGTAGCAGCTTCGAATTTATTAATTATTGCTCCATATCCAAGAGCTACTGCCTCTTGCGCCTGTACTGATGCATTAGTACCAATAGCTACACTATTACTTGCAATATTTTCGCCAGTAAATGTAGGCCCTGTTACCACTCCTGTAGTAGCGTCTACAGTTGCATTAGTAGCTGCAGTAGCCCCTACTTTAGCCCCATTACCGATAGCAACAGCATTGCTCGAGGTAGATCCAATAATAGTATTATTACCAGCCCCAAACGATGTAGTACCACCAGTTTTATTAGAAAAACCTATAGCTACTGAGTCATCTCCTACTATGGCGTTCTCATTACCAAAAGCATAAGCCTTTGTATTACTAGTCTTAGTCGTAACTTTATTTTGATAACCAATGGCAAAGGAGTTATTTCTAGATACAGCATTCTCATATCCAAAAGCATACGCATTCTGCGCATTTACTTTATTTTTATAGCCCACAGCTGCCGAACCAATATTATTAACTTTATTTTCAAATCCTAATGCAGTGGCATTATTGCCATTAGCCTCAGAACCTGCTCCTATTGCAGTAGCATTAGAGCCTTTAGCTTTTGTATTACTGCCAATCGCAATCCCTGTACCATTATTTGCCTCAGAGGCACTACCAATAGCAATACCAGGCCCCTCCCCCGCAGGATTTTGCGCAGGTGCAGCCCCCACAGAACTAAGCGTACCTACACACAATGCCAACACGGATAACGCCACGTTCAATGTCCGGCCTGACTGAATATGAGT
>NZ_NMZQ01000060.1 GCF_010093125.1 Veillonella sp. R32 | reverse complement strand
GAACTTCTAGTCTGTTTAGAAACAGAAATTACTAAACAGCAAATTCAATTTGTATATGGTTCAGGTAAACGTAAGCATACTTTACAACGCTTATTTGAAGCGTGTGCCGCCATTCGTAACAAACGTATAGAGTATGATGAAAAGCTACAACTATTGGGTACTCGAAATAGTTATTCAAAAACAGATCCCGATGCTACTTTTATGCGACTCAAAGAAGACCATATGCTAAACGGTCAATTAAAACCAGCGTATAATGTGCAATTAGCAGTCCACAGTGAATATATTGTAGGCGTTGGTGTATTTCCTAATCCTACGGATACCAAAACATTAATTCCGTTTATGAAACAATTAGAATCTCAATACAAACAGAAGTTTCAATATGTAGTGGCGGATGCTGGGTATGATAGTAATGAAAATTTATCTTGGCTGTTAGCACGTGATTACAAAACCTGTATAAAGCCGAGTAATTACGAACGAAGTAAAACTAAGCGATACCGAGAAGACATAGGTCGTGCTGACAATATGACATATGACGAGATGAATGATACCTTTACTTGCGCTAAAGGGCGCAAATTACACTTTGAACGCATTAGAAAGACTAGAAGTAAAACAGGTTTTGTCTATGAAAGTAGAGTCTATCGCTGTGAGCGATGTAACTATTGTGGATTACGTAGCCAATGCCAAAAAACATATACTAGCTTTCAATCTAAAGGTAACAAAGCCCTTTATATTTCAACACAGTACCGAGCTATGCTTGCTAAAAACAACGAGATATTTAACAGCCCCTTAGGAAAGCGGCTTCGTGTTAATCGCTCCATTCAAGTAGAAGGCGTATTTGGTGTACTAAAAGAAGATATGATGTACAAACGACTCCGACATCGAGGAGCCGATAACGTAGAAAAAAATCTTCTATTAATAGCCTTTGGTTTTAATGTAATGAAGTTGCACAATCGAATTCAAAAGGGCCGATTAGGAAAGCGTCTATTCGAGATAAAAACAGCTGCATAAATATATTAAAAAAAGCGTTGTTAAAGGCTTTATTTAGGTGCGCCTAAAAACTAAAATAAGGACTTCTTTGAGTGTTATCTTATCTCAAAGAAGTCCTTATTTTAAAAAGAAAAGAAGACTGTAACTTAAATGACAGATAAAATCTGCATTTCGTTACAGCCC
>NZ_NMZQ01000006.1 GCF_010093125.1 Veillonella sp. R32 | reverse complement strand
AAAATAAAAGCACTGAAACGTTGTGCGTTTGGAATACAAAACTTCGAACGCTTTCGTAATCGGATTTTATTCATTAATGCTAAAAAAGGACACGCAACAATTACGTCGCATGTCCTTCCTAAGAGTGCATAATCTCTTTAGCGCCCCAAAATTTGACAAAGAGCCTAAAAAAAACAGAGCAGTCGTTGTCCTACTGCTCTGTTTTTAATGACCTAACTAATCATGCATTATAAACTTACTTTATTTAATAAAGCTTGTTCTTTTTCATCAATACTATTTTCAATCGCTTCCATTTTAGCTGTTAAATCAGCAACAAAAGCTTCATCTTTAATGCTTCCTAAATTAATTTTTACATTTAAGAAAGCACCATGCACCGATGTACGTGCATTCATAGTGGCTACAGCACCATCAGTAATTGCATTTTGATTGCCTTTTTCAATAACCGTAGCTGCCAACGGCAATAATTCATTAGCCAATTCACCAATTTTGAAAGGTACCAAGGCTGCCCCTTTAGTCGCCTCTTGAATGGCTGCAGAACGAGCTTTTTTATCTTCGTCGCTTTCTTTTGGTAATTTAAAAGCCGCCATAATTTTATTGAAAGCAGCGCTGTCTTCATCAATATACGCTAAAAATTGTGCTTTCATATTATGAGCTTTAGCCTGAATCGCTTTCATTTCCTCTTCTACAGCAGCATATTTTTCTTTGCCAATCGTCAAAGCGGCTACCATTTCAATTAAAGCTGCCCCAGCGGCGCCATTAAGCGCTGCAATACTACCGCCACCAGGAGCTGGTGAACTAGAACCAGTTTCATTAATAAAGCCTTCTACGGATAACGCTTTTAATTCCATTGTGCCTCCTATAAGGTATACTATACACTTTATATATCGCCTTAACGACGAAATAAACAATAATTATCTATGATTTAGTCCCATTAACATGACTATCCCATTAGAATAAGCCAGTAATCTTCCCATCTGCATCAATATCCATATTAAGCGCAGCTGGTTTCTTAGGAAGGCCAGGCATAACCATAATATTGCTAGTTTGGCAAACGATAAAACCAGCCCCATTAGCAATACGTACATCTTGTACGTTAATGGTAAAATCTTTTGGTGCCCCTAATAAAGCAGGATCATCACTTAACGAGTATTGTGTCTTAGCAATACATACTGGCAATTTATCAAGGCCCCAGTCTTCTAATTGTTTAATCTGTTTACGTGCATTGGCTGTAAATTCTACGCCAGTGCCACCATAAATTTTTTGTACAATCTTAGTTAATTTTTCAGGAATGGACTCTTCCTTATCATACATTGTAACTGGCTTAATATCCGTACCTTCTACCATAGCTGCCACTTGTTTAGCCATATCGATACCGCCATCGCCACCTTTTTCCCAGCATTCATTGAGGGTTACATCCACACCATAACTATCACATTTCTGTAATAATTTTTCAATTTCAGCTGGTGTATCAGAGGAGAATTTATTGATAGCTACCAATACTGGTAAGCCATAGGCACGCATATTTTCAACTTGTTTGGCCAGGTTAACAAAACCAGCATTCACAGCTTCTACATTTTCTTCCCCTAATTCCGTTTTCTTAACACCACCATGCATTTTTAAAGCACGAATAGTAGCTACAATAACAACGGCTTGTGGGAAAATATCGCCGTAAGGGCATTTAATATCAAGGAATTTTTCAGCCCCTAAGTCAGCACCGAAACCGGCTTCAGTAATAACAATATCCCCTAGTTTAAGCGCCATTTTAGTTGCTAAAATAGAGTTACAACCATGCGCAATATTCGCAAATGGGCCACCATGAACTAAAGCAGGCGTGTGTTCTAACGTCTGTACTAAATTAGGCTTAATAGCGTCTTTCATAAGCATAGCCATCGCGCCTTCACAGCCTAATTGATGCACATATACAGGTTCCCCTGCATAGTTAGAACCAATAACAATCCGACCAAAGCGGGCTTTTAAGTCTTCAATACTAGTAGCCAAGCAAAGTGCTGCCATGATTTCGGACGCTACGGTAATCATAAAATGATCTTCCCGTGGGAAACCACATACTTTGCCCCCCATACCAACAACTACATTGCGTAACGCACGGTCATTCATGTCCATAACACGTTTCCAGGAAATTTGACGTACATCAATATTTAATTCATTGCCTTGATGTACATGATTATCAATCATAGCAGACAATAAGTTATTGGCCGCCGTAATAGCATGCATATCACCGGTAAAGTGTAAATTAATATCATCCATTGGTACGACTTGTGCATAACCACCACCAGCGGCACCGCCTTTGATACCAAATACAGGTCCTAAGGACGGTTCACGCAAAGCAACGATAGCATGTTTACCAATTTTATTAAGCGCCTGTGTTAAACCAATGCTCGTAGTTGATTTCCCTTCACCTGCTGGGGTTGGCGTAATCGCTGTAACAAGGACTAATTTGCCATTTGGTTTATCTTTTAAACGAGTTAAAACATCTAGGGATACTTTCGCTTTATAATGACCATATTGCTCTAATTCTTCAGGCAAAATACCGCATTTTTCGGCAATGGTCGTAATAGGTTCCATCTGATTGGCTTGCGCAATCTCAATATCACTGAACATGAATGCACCTCCTATAGGGCTGATATACGTTTGAAAAATAACTTTATACTTTTTAATTTACACTAAATATGTACTTTTTTCAACTCTTATTACACATTTCAATTATGCAAATAGGCACTATAATCGGCCCTAAATCGGCACTTACGCATTAAATCAGTCCCTAATATGATAACATAATCAAACTATTTCATATAAACACTCAAATAAATGCTCAAATCTTCACTGATTTATTTACTGACTTAAATGGCTAATTATTTTAAAATTTGTAATGTTCCAATGAATGTTAACTATTAAATATGTATTAGTCTAATTTAACTGCTAACTGTTAGTCTAATAATTGTTTTTCTAAGATCTGATTAATATCAAAGTTTTCTACTTGTAGATAATATTCAGCGGCCATCATCAACGCGGCCATAGGAACGGTGCCAATAATTTCACTACCTACAATAGATACGCCATAACGTTTTGCTTCCATTTTAATCATTTCAAAAGCTTGATATACAGAGGATTTCTGATAATTGACTAAGTTCATGGATACTTGCACTTGGTTGCGTTCTTCAAGCATAACGCCCATAGCTTTCACATAGCGCAAACCACCACCAATATGGCGAATCTTCTTAGCAATAGCATCAGCAACTGCTAAATCACTAGTATTCAAGTTAACGTTGAAAGCTACCAAGGATACGCGAGCACCTACAGCAGAGCAACCGGATTTTTCATTCATTTCACTAGGACCATAATCAGGCTTCCAATTTGGATCTTTAATTTTTTCAAAGAAACCTTCATACTGCCCTTTACGAACAGATGCTAAATTACGACGATCTTCCTTAGTGCAAGCGTCTTCATATAAGTAAACTGGAATCCCCATTTCACCATAGGCTTTACCTACCGTATTAGCAATCGCTACACATTCTTCCATGGTTACTTCGGAAATCGGTGTAAATGGCACAACGTCAACAGCACCAAAGCGAGGATGTGCCCCTTCATGAGTGCGCATATCAATCAACTCAATAGCCACTTTAGCCATATTAATGGCAGCTTCCGTAACCGCTTCAGGAGAACCAATTAAGGTCACAACAGAACGATTGTGATCAGCATCACTTGAGTAATCAAGAATTTTTAAATCTTTAATTTTGCGCGCTTCGTCTACAATCTTTTCAACCTTTACCTTATCGCGACCTTCACTAAAATTTGGAACAAATTCAACTAACTTAGCCATACGATTGCCTCCATTCTAAAATGAAATCACTGTATATCATGATGTTATAAAACAAAACATGAATTCTATACGTCCAATATACATCAACTATAACCAAAAAAACATCAAATTTTTGAATTTTAAAAAAACTTTTGATTTTTGACACTTTTTAGACGTAGCTGACTTATAGTGTATGTAGCGAATAGATGAAGTGCCCAAATAGGAGGCGTTATGGAAATTACAGTGATTGCTCGTCACCAAGCGACTACTTCTACCTGGTCTGGTGGCTCCACGACAGAGTTCTTTATATATCCACCGCAAAGCTCTTATAGTAAAAGAGATTTTGCTATTCGGATAAGCTCGGCAACTGTGGATGTAGAATCATCTGAATTCACCTTGCTTCCCGGGTATACCCGTCTAATTACTCCGCTAACGAATCAATTATACCTATCTTTTAAAGAAACAGCAGACACATATCATTTAAAACCGTACGAAGTAGCCTACTTCGATGGTGCTTATCACACCTTTTCAAAGGGGAAAGCAACTGACTTTAATGTTATGGTCCAACAAGGAATGAAGGTTAACTATTCTGTGTTAACTTCTTCTTCTCAACTTAATCCTCACGAACATAGATTTATCTATGTTCCCAATTTACCTTTTGTACCCTCTGCCAAGGCTCGAATAGGTAACCTCCAAATACAACCGGATACATTATATTATCTGTCCGATTGCACGGAAACGGTTCCTTTATTCCTTGAGGATGCTGCTGTTACTGTACTCTATGTTGAAATATCCTCTTAGGATACTCTATACAAACTTCATCTTCTTTACAAAACGGCAAAACCCCTAAGTCTCCACACTTAGGGTTTTTGTTATGTTATATATTATTTTACCAATCTATATATTCTCTTTGCTCATCATAGAATGTTCATAATTATGTTCTAATTCATCAGCGGACACTTCTTTTTCCCACCGTGAAACGACAGCTGCGGCAATACAATTCCCTGTTACATTACAAAATGTACGCGCCATATCGAGCACCCGATCAATACCTAATAAAATCGCAATACCTTCTACAGGCAAACCAAAGGCCGCAGCGGTACCAGCAATAACAATTAATGCCGCCCCTGGTACACCAGCAATTCCTTTAGTAGATAACATTAATGTTAATAACATTAATAGTTGCATTTCAATAGGAAAGTTAATATCATACACTTGCGCTAAAAAGACAACCGCTACACAACTATATAAAGTAGAACCATCTAAGTTAAACGTATAACCTAATGGCAATACAAAACTAACAATGCGCTTTGGCAAACCTAACGTTTCTAATTTTTCCATAGCAATTGGCAAAGCCGCTTCACTTGCGGCCGTAGAAAAGGCCAATACCAACGGTTCTTTTAGCACTTTAATCAAAGGGAATAAATTAGTTTTTGTTAAAATCGAGCCAATAGCTAGCACTACTAGTAAGAAGATAATAATAGCTACATATAAACAAAGAATCAGTTTCACTAGTGGCAATAACATACCAATCCCAAAGGTGCCCACCGTATAGGCAATCGCACCAAAAATCCCAATAGGCGAAATATACATGACATAATGAGTTACGCGAAACATAACATGCGCTAAATCTCGAGCTAAATCAATAATTTGCTTTCCTTCCCGTCCCACACTAGCACAAGCAATAGCAAATAAGCAACTAAAAAAGATAATCTGTAGCATATCGCCACGTCCCATGGCGTCAATAATATTAGTTGGAACAATATTTACTAACATAGCTACATGATCAAGGCCTTTACTACTTGCAGCTTTAGCCACCGCATCATTCGTACCACCAGCAGATAAATCAACCCCCGTGCCAGGTTGTAACACATTAACCGCTACTAAACCTACAATAAGAGCTAAGGTCGTGGCAAATTCAAACCAAATAATGGATTTGCCCCCTAACTTGCCTAACTTTTTAAAATCACCGGTACCCGCTATGCCCATAACTAAACAGCTGAAAATTAACGGTACTACAATCATTTTAATCATGCGAATAAAGATATCCCCCAAAGGCTTTAAGGCCTTACCTACCTCTGGTGCTACTGCACCAACTACAATGCCGGCTAATAAGCCAATCATAATCCAGGTAGCTAAACTCATTTTTCTCAAGCTGTGCATACTTCCACTTCTTTCTTCAATAAATACCACCCATACAAGTACCAGCAACTAGCACAGTACTACATATATTGCTTGCAAGCAAAAACTATGAAGTAAAATATTATTAAAAAAACATCGTAACCCTCTATTAACAACTCCTTCAGATTTTATATACATACAGAATATTTTACATATATATGAAGTATATAAAACCTAGCATTTTTATATAACAAACTGAATTCTATTATAAATATTTTAAATAAAAAATGTCCTATTCTATAAGGAGAACATGCTACTTCACCCTATAAAATAAGACATCATTGCCTAGTATTAAATTATGAAACACCATCTTCATAAAACCAATAAACTATTTAAACTTTAGTAGTAAAATTGTATTTATAGATATTTATAATAAAACTCAAATTTTATTCCCGTACTATTATACATCTGTATATTTTAGTAAGTCAACTAAAAATTCAACCACTTACTATCAGTGTAACGTGTAAATTTCATACTTCAAGTATCTATTAAAAACCATTATAACCAAAAGACAACCCCCAGTTAGCCACCAATGTCGCCAAAGAGCTGGTAACTAACTTGAGGTTGTCCCTTTTATATTATACGTATATTATTGCTAGTGTTAGCTTCTACTATTTTACATTAGCTTATTCGATTTTCCCTTTTTCCCATAAGCCTTTACTTAAATCGGCTACAATCTGTTTATACCGTTCATCAGATAAATCATATAACTTCCAAAGAATCAAAGCTGCTAAGCCAAGGGCTATCCCTGGATATAAAGTCATAGCTGCTTTAATCCCCGTTAAAGTCATTTCACTTTGAATGGCGTTAGCTACATAACCAGTTAAACTCAAAATAAGAGCACTTACCAACGCAGCCATAGCTTGCGCAATTTTGCGGGAGAAATTAAATGCTGCATAGGTGGTACCTTCTTTACGAATCCCATTATGCCATTCGCTATAATCAATGACATCAGATACTAATGCCCAAGTAATACCATTAGGAATGGCCAAGGCTACATAACCAATCGTTACCAAGACAATAAAAGAGTAAATATTAGTAGGAATAAAGAAGTTTAACATATTAGCTAAGCAACCAATAACTAAACCACCAATGGCAGTCCGTTTTTTACCAAATTTAGCGACTAATTTAGGAATCATAAGAATGCCGGCCACTGAACATCCCATCATAATACCATTAACAACTGGCTGTAAAGCAATATTCCCCAGATTATATTGGCAGAAGAACACCATCATTGCATTATTCGTATTCATAGCCGAAATAGTAAATAAGGTCATAAGAATTAAGCAAAGTAATGGTTTATTAGTAAATACAACTTTTATATAGTCTTTAAAACTTACTTTAGCTTCCGCTTTAGTATTACGTTTTACTGGCACATGTTCTTTAGTCGTCCAATAACAAATAGCAAAGCCTAAGATCCCGATTAAAGACATGATAATAGCAGCTGCTAAATAGCCATGTTCCGGTGTGTCAAACATTAATACAATAGGAATAAAAGCAACCCCTGTAATAAGCTGAGCCCCTATGGAGCCAGCTTGTCGAGTCGTAGCTAATTGACTGCGATCTTCTACATCGCGTGTCATTACACTGGCCAAAGAAGCATAGGGAATATTAGTAAATGAATAGACTAACCCCCAAGCCATGTAAGCACCATAAGCAAATAAGATTTTGCCGCCCATATCTAAATCGGGCATCATAAATGTAACAACTGTCAATAGTGCCAAGACAATACTGGCAATCATCATAACAGGTCTAAATTTGCCACGACTGCCAATATTTTTACGGCGGTCAATACTCGCCCCAGCAATAGGATCCATAAAAGCATCAAAAATTTTAGTAAAAGCAAAGATGCCCCCTACAACACCGGCTGGAATCATACAAACATCAATCCAAAATTTAGTTAAATAGGCTTGTCCTAAGTCAAACATAAACCCATTACCAAAATCACCAAACCCATAGCCAATTTTTTCTTTCCATTTTAATTTAGGTGTGGTCATTCCTACAGAACCATTCTCCATAGCCTCTGTTTTAGTCATTTCGGTGGTTACTTCACTAGCCACTGCACTCGCTTGTGCTGCGCCCATCCCACTTATTACTTGTCCGTTCTCTTTTACCATCGTACTCATGTGAAACCCCTCCAAAGGGTACTTTATAGCACCTCTACCACTATAAAGTTACGCCGTCTTTAAATATAGCTAATTCACTTTTGTCCAAAGCTTCAGCGCTGACATGAGTGCGACCCGAAGCCACGTCCAAAATATACTGTATGAATCTGTCTCCTACAGACTCCATTGATTCACCGCTTAATAATGAGCCTGCATCAAAATCTATCCAATTTTTCTTAAAATTCGCCAATTTTGTATTACTTGCAATTTTTACAGTTGGTACTGGCGAAGCAAATGGTGTACCACGGCCTGTTGTAAATAACACCATTTGTGCCCCTGACGCCGCAAGGGCGGTAGCTGCCACCAAGTCATTACCAGGTGCTTGTAATAAGTTTAGCCCTTTATGATTTGCTATTTCCCCATAGGCTAATACATCTTCCACAATAGCATCGCCCGCTTTTTGTACACAGCCTAACGATTTATCTTCTAAAGTTGTAATGCCTCCTGCCTTATTACCAGGCGATGGGTTTTCGTCGACTTCTTCCCCATAACTCTTAAAATACGTCTTAAAATTATTAATTAAAGCTACTGTCTTTTCAAATACAGCCTTATTACGGCAGCGATTCATAAGAATCGTTTCAGCCCCAAACATTTCAGGCACTTCGGTCAAAATAGAAGTACCACCAGACTCTACAATGCGGTTGGATATTTCACCTACCAAAGGGTTAGCTGTAATCCCTGAAAAACCATCAGAACCTCCACATTTTAGCCCTAAGGTTAATTCAGAGGCGGGACAAGTTGTCCGCCTACTCTGATTCGCATAAGCAACTAATTCTTGTAGCAAGGCTTCGCCAGTTGCTAACTCATCGGCCACGTCTTGGCAGGTCATAAACTTAACTCGCGCTGGATTATAATCACCAATTACTTCTTTTAACAATGAAATCTGATTATTTTCACACCCCAGACCTACCACTAAAACAGCACCAGCATTTGGATTATGAATAAGCCCACTTAAAATACGTTGCGTATGAAGTTGATCATCACCTAATTGCGAACAACCATGAGGATGTGCATAGGCATAAATACCATCTACAAATTCATGAGGTATCGTTTCAGCCATACGAGCCAACGTCTTAGCAATGCCGTTAACACAACCTACCGTAGGAATAATCCACACTTCATTGCGAATGCCCACCTTACCATCATCACGCCGATACCCTTCAAAGGTATACGCTTTACCCGTAATCACTGGCTCAGCTGTAACCGCAGGCACTGGCTCATAGGTATAGGCTAATAAATCGCCTAAGTTACTTTGCACATTATGTGAGTGTACCCATGCACCAGGCATAATATCTAATTTTGCATGGCCAATAGGATACCCATATTTTATAATATTGCTCCCTTTAGCAATGGGCTGTAAGGCAATTTTATGGCCCATAGGAATGGCCTCAAAGGTTGTCACCGTACTATCGGCAATCTGTAAGGTAGTACCTGCTTCTATAGGTACCACCGCTACGGCCACATTGTCACTCGGATGAATGCGCAATACCTTTGTTGTAATCGCTTCGGTATCTTGAATTACATCATTTACTAACATTAGGTACTCCTTATTTTACTTCACCAAGCTTAGCTATATACTGACCAATACCCTCGCTTTCAAAAGCTAGTAATGTAGTCACAACAGCCTCCGCTAACCTAGGAATTTGAGTTAAATCTTCACCCCAAAAATCCTCGCGTTGTAAAAGAGTTAATGCATACGTCTTAGTATCTAAAGCCGCTGCAGTAGCCACTACAGCTAATTTATCAGCATCATCATGAATTTCATAGGTCGTTTCACCACGATGCCCCATTAAACAGCCCTCGCCTTGCTCCGTAGTACGATAAAAAGCGAGCAACGCTGCTAACGAATAGGTTAACCATTTTGGCAGTGCTTTATGGGACGCTACATAATCTTTAAAGGTTGGTAATACGCGAGCGCGCCATTTAGAAATGGAATTTAAAGAAATAGATAATAAGGCATGCTGTACAAAGGGATTTTCAAATCGGCCAAATACCTCTCTCGCAAAACCCACTGCTTTTTCACGAGGCATATGAACAGTAGGCACAATTTCTTCAAATACAGATTGTTCTAATTGTGTACGAATAGCCAAATCATCCATACATTGATTTACATAATCAAAACCAGCCAAATAAGCCCCTAATACCATAGATGTATGAGCACCATTTAAAATACGAACTTTACGTTCTTTATAAACTTCTAATTGATTGGTAAATTCAACTTCTAATTTATCCGACGATAATGGTAAAACTGGTGCTACTGCTTCATCGCCAATAACCCATAAACCAAATGGCTCGGCTACAGCAATCAATTCATCAGTATAGCCTAGCTGTTCGTGAAACTCTGCCACTTGTCCATGAGGATAGCCAGTTACGATGCGGTCAACTAAAGTGCCTACAAAACGACAATGCGTTGTTACCCAAGTTTTAAATTCAGCTGGTAACTGCCATTGCTCAATGAACTGCAAGACACAATGTTCTAAGGCTTCCCCATTTTTTTCGATTAACTCTACGGGCAACATGGTTAACCCTTTAGTTATATCCCCTTTAAAATGAGTAAACCGTTCATATAAAAACTTAGTTAACTTTCCTGGGAACGTCATAGGGGGGCAACTTTCAAAGGAATCCGCACTATCGTAAACAATCCCTGCTTCCGTTGTATTAGATACAACAAACTCAAGTTCTGGCGTATGTGCTAATTTTATAAATGCTTCATAATTATCATAAGCACTCACTACTTGATTAATGCACGTAATGGGGCGATTTTCTTCATATACTTGACCATTCTTTTTACCACGTAAGCAAACCGTATACACATTATTTTGTTTGCTGAAACGATCGCATACTTCACAGCCTTTAATCGGCACCACAATGGCTACATTACTATTGAACACACCTTTTTCATTGGCCACATCAATGGCATAATCAACAAAAGCTCGTAAAAAATTACCTTCCCCAAATTGTAATACTTTCAACGGTCGTTTTTTCACAGCATACAGTTCTTGAATCGCTTTCATATAATCTCCTAGCTATTTCTATTACCCTATTTTCTAAAATTAATAACTACTTTAAAAGTTAAAATACGCAGCTACATTGTTGTAACAAATATCTTCTACCAAACCACCTAAGGTGTCTAAGTCATTAGGATATTCGCCATTTTCTACTAAATGCCCTAACCAGTTGCATAGAATACGACGATAGTATTCATGACGAGCGTAAGATAAGAAGGATCGAGAATCTGTTAACATGCCAAGAATATTACCTACAATAGATAAATCAGCAATAGACGTTAATTGTGCTTCCATACCATGTTTCGTATCGTTAAACCACCAAGCAGCGCCTTGCTGTACTTTGCAACGCACGCCTTCATCTTGATAGCAACCAATAATAGTTCCAATCAAGGCATTATCATTAGGATTGCCAGAATAAATTATCGTTTTTGGTAAAATTCCTTTTGTTTGTAAGCCATCTAAAAAGGCTACCAAACCTTGACCACAATTACCTTCTGCGATTGAATCAAAGCCTGTATCAGGCCCCATTTTCTTAAACATAGGGGTATTATTATCGCGAAGAGTTGCATAGTGCAATTGCATCCCCCAACCTAAGCGATTATATTCAGCCGCCAACACTTGGAAAATACTTGTTTTATACATTTCATCTTCAGCATCAGTAATAGCGTCTCCCTGTAAGGCTTTTTGGAAAATCGCTTCTACCGTAGCGTCATCAGCTTCGCGCCAGAACATATATTTTAAGGCATGATCCGATGCGCGACAGCCCATGTCATGGAAGAAAGCAATTCGTTTCTTAAGGGCTTCTTTTACATCAGCTACCGTATCAATATTCATATCAGCTGCGGTAGCTAAAGTTTTAATATACTGAGCAAATCCTTCTTTTTGGGGAGCTAGTACTTTATCAGGACGCATAGCTGGCACTACTTTAGCCGTGCAAAGACCATCTGCTTTGATCTTAGCATGCCATTCCAAAGAGTCTGCTGGATCATCAGTAGTACAAATAACTGCCACATTGGATTTTTTAATAATCCCTTGTACTGTCATATCTTCTGCTTGTAAACGTTTGTTACAGTGGTCGAAAATTTCCTTAGCTGTCCGCTCTGTCAACGGAATCTTTACATCAAAATAACGCTGTAATTCTAAATGACTCCAATGATACAACGGATTGCCAATAGCACGTGGTAATGCTTTTGCATATTCTAAAAACTTAGTGTAATCATCCGACTCATTACCTGTAATCTTATTTTCAGGCGTGCCATTTGAACGAATGAGGCGCCATTTATAATGATCACCACCAAGCCAAGCTTCCGTAATGCTTTTGAAACGATGATTTTCTGCAATTTCTTGAGGTGAAATATGACAGTGATAATCAATGATTGGCATCTTAGCTGCATGTTCATGATATAACACCTTAGCTGTTTCAGTTTCTAATAAAAAGTTTTCGTCCATAAATTGTTTCATTGTCGTCATCTCCTATACCTAGAATCCGTTGCGCTTACACGACTTACACACTGTATATGCCATATTTTAATACGAACGATATAAATTGTAAGCGCTTACATTTATAGGTACACCCTATTTATCACCAAAGGGGAAACATAGTTAAAGATATTAAAGGTACAGCTAATATAGCTAGTCGGTAGTCAATAGGTTGCTTTTGTAAGCGCTTACATTTTATGAATCGATTATAGCACTTAATATTTTTGATGTATAGCAAAAATTACAATTTTGCATTTTAAGTATAATACTAGGTAATTATACTATTTAATATGCATTTTACTCACATCAACTACAACGATTTGTATAAAATTTTGATTTTATGAGAAAACCTTGATTTTATAAGAAAGATTTGCTATACTACCTCAAAACTTAGAATACAATTTACCTAAGGAGTCACTATGACCATCTACGATATTGCAAAAGAAGCCAATGTATCCATTGCCACGGTTTCACGCGTCCTTAACGGCAGTGCTACCGTAAGCCCTAAGACCCGTGAAAAAGTAGCGCAAGCTATGAAAAAATTAAATTATACTCCTAATCCCTTTGCTAGAGGATTAACCCTAAATACTATGCGCGTTATTGGTGTAGTATGCAGTGATGTAGGTGACGCCTTCTATGCCAAAGCCGTTTCTATTTTAGAAACCGAACTTCGGAGCCATAATTTTGATATTGTCCTTTGTTGCACAGGCAGTGGCACGCAACCAAAACAAAAATATATTTCTGACTTAAAAAATAAATATGTTGACGCTATGATTATTATCGGTAGCCCTTTAGCAGCTACTGCAGACATTCACTATTTAAAAGAACTGTCGAAAACAACACCTATAATTACCATCAATAGCAATTACCATTTACCAGAAGGTTTTAGTATCGTTTGTGATGAAGAAGCCGGTATCTTCCAGCTTGTAAGTCTCTTAGCCGCTCGTGGTTGTCAAGCTATCGCCTATCTCTACGATGCCCTCACCCATAGCGGTCGTCAAAAACTCAATGGCTATACCAAGGGTATTGCCCATCATCAATTGAGCCAAGAACCTAAACTTATCCAGCAAATTGACCGTTCCTTAGAATCAGCCAGTGCAGCTATTGAAACGCTCTTAGAGCAACAAATCCCCATTGATGCTATCATTACCTCAGAAGATCTACTCGCCGTAGGGGCCCAACGAACAATACTAGCACATGAAAAAACAACCAATACCGAACATACCATTCCTGTAATTGGTTGTAACAACTCTGTCTTGGCCGAATGCGCTACCCCTACCCTAACGAGTTTAGATAACCGCCTAGACCTACTCTGCCAAAAAGCCGTAGAACTTTGCATAACCCTACTCAATGGCGACACCCTAGACGAGCAACGCGATTATCGCGTAGAAGCTCGCCTGGAATATAGGGAAAGCTTTAGCATTCGGAGCTAACTCTTTTTATAGGAAAAAAAGACGTTCATGACAATGTATAGCGACCTTTGCTCGTAAGAGCTCTGAGAGCGAACATGTCATGAACGTCTTTTAACTTCACTATTAAATTATTTAGCTTCGAATACTAAAGCTTCAATCTCTTCTTCACTAAATGGTTCTTTCATTCGTTTTGTCAATTCTTCTGGAGAAATTTCATTTTCCCAACGGGCCACCACAGCTGCAGCTACGCAGTTCCCCGTTACATTACAGAAAGTACGAGCCATATCTAAAATACGGTCAACCCCAAGGATAATAGCAATCCCCTCCACCGGTAAGCCAAAGGCGGCTGCCGTACCGGCAATAACGATGAGTGATGCCCCTGGTACCGCAGCAATCCCTTTCGTGGACAACATCAAAGTAATAAGCATTAAAAGTTGTAATTCCAACGGAAATGGAATGCCATATACTTGTGAAATAAAAACAACAGCTAAGGCACTATATAAAGTAGAGCCATCTAAATTAAAAGTATAACCCAATGGTAAAACAAAACTTACAATATGTTTTGGTAAGCCAGCCCGTTCTAATTTTTCCATCGCAATTGGCAAGGCCGCTTCACTAGCTGCCGTGGAGAATGCCAACACAAGTGGTTCTTTTAACACTTTTAACAATGGGAATAAATTCGTTTTGGTTAAGAAGGAAGCAATGGAAATAACAATGACCAAGAATAAAATTAACGCTGCATACAAACACAAAACGAGCTTCAAAAGTGGCAATAACATGCCAAGCCCAAATTCACCTACCGTATAAGCAATGGCACCAAAAATACCAACAGGTGACACATACATAATGTAGTGAGTCACTTTGAACATAATATGCGCTAAATCTTTGGATAAATCAATAATTTGACGTCCATCTTTCCCCGTGCTAGCCGCTGCAATAGCAAACAAACAACTAAAGAAAATAATTTGCAACATATCACCGCGACCCATAGCATCAACGATATTCGTAGGCACAATGTTAACCAACATTTCAATATGATCAACCCCATGAGCGGACGCCGCTTTAGTCACTACTTCAGTAGCACCATTTTGTGTCAATGCGACGCCAACGCCTGGCTCCATTACATTAACAGCGAATAGCCCCACAATAAGCGCTAAGGTCGTGGCAAATTCAAACCAAAGAATAGCTTTGCCTCCTAGACGACCTAATTTTTTAAAATCACCGGTACCAGCAATCCCCATAACTAAAGAACTAAAAATCAATGGCACTACAATCATTTTAATCATGCGAATAAATACATCACCTAATGGCTTCATCGCTTTGCCCACTTCTGGGGCTATGCCACCAACGACAACTCCGGCGATTAAACCGATAATAATCCAAGACGCAAGACTTAATTTTTTTAGAATTTGCATATTTCACTTCCTTTGCTAACGCGAGGACTTGGCCTCAAATACAACATTATTCTATACACATAAACAATTCCAAACCATTTTTAAAACTAACATTAAAAATGGTGTTACTGAATTATTATATATCTATAAATTTAGATTAGTCAACCTAAACTTATGTTATCCTTTTTTAAGTATTCCTAATTAACAATTGTCTACACTGGTCTCACATGATACTATAGAAGTAGCTTTTTTAACCTATATTTTTAGTAGACAATAGTATTTATATACATTTTTATGATAAATTTATGTCAATTAATTAGCAACCTATTACCTAAGGAGGGTTTACTATGTATTCTTTATCGGCTACCAATCACTATCAATGCATTGCCTATGAAAAAAACAAAGGAGCTCACCAAGAACAATTAGATATTTCACAAGAAGTGGCTTATAAACTATACATAGAAAATACCCTAATTACCACCTTAATCGCCTCCCCTCATGATTTTCGTGATTTAATCCTTGGTTATTGTCTTATGGAAGAGCATATTGAAAGCCCTAATGAGATTGCCACTATTTCTATGAGTCGTGAAACTCATCGCATCGATGTTACGCTGGCTCATCATATTCAATACTTCCAAGACGCAATGCCTACTGCACGGCCTGTAAAAAACACACAAATTACAGTTAGTGCTGATGAAATTTGTAGCTATGGCAGTTTATTGGACTCTATTACTAAAGCACATCACACCTCTCACGGGGTTCACGAAGGGGCTATCGTCAAAGCTGGTGAAGTCATTGCCTATGCCGAGGATGTAGGTCGCCATAATGTACTGGATCGTTTATTAGGAATTATCGTCACCCAACACATTGATACGTCTGACAAAATCTTAATTTTTAGCGGTCGTGTACCTCAATCGGTTATAAAAAAAGTGCATCGTCTTGGCGTTCCCATTATGTGCTCTCGCGCCATGCCTACAGCCTTAGGGCTAGCCTTAGCCGATTCTTATAACATCACCTTGTGTAATGTATTACGCCCAGACTCCTTTAAATGCATGACTCATCCTGAGCGAATACAAGGTCTGGAAACTTTATACTCTGATAGCCTGTAACAAAGCAAATTAGCTATTAAGTAAATGAGTGACTCCTCAAATAGAATAAACAAAGCCCTATGATAATTGTTTCTACGCACGCTGAAACGACTTATCATAGGGCTTCTATTGTAATGCAACCTATATAGATTTTTTAATTATAATATTTAAGCAGCATAACAGGTACTTTGTCGCCTACCTCATAGTTATTAACTCCTTGTTCTAACTTTGTAAGACTATTAGCCTGAGCTAAGCCTAATAATGCGCTGGAGGTAAACACTCGATTTGGCATAAAAACAGCACCGTCCGCAGTATAGGTAATAACACCTTGCACATATCGGTCAAAAGGATTCTTTTTATGAATAGGCGCCCCTAAAGGTAAGGAAATACTCATCAGTTCTGATCTTCCATAACCTTGACAATGCCGTAATATGGGCAATACTAATAAATGAAAGCCATTATAGGCTGCCGTAGGATTACCGGACAAACCAAAACAAAGTGTATATTGACCAGCCCCTCGCTCTATAAGACCACCATAAGAAGCAGCCCCTGGACGCATTAATACACGATTATATAATTCACGAGCGCCTAAAGCTTCATAAATAGCAGGCATTGAGTCAAATAAACCAACCGATACACCACCCGTACTAATAATAACATCCGCCGCTTT
The DNA here is from genome assembly GCF_010093125.1 of Veillonella sp. R32. Taxonomy (GTDB): domain Bacteria; phylum Bacillota; class Negativicutes; order Veillonellales; family Veillonellaceae; genus Veillonella_A. The sequence goes on along the minus strand of NZ_NMZQ01000006.1, from coordinate 30,091 downwards.
ACTAAGTTTTGATACAAGAGCAATTTCCTCAGTCAATACAGCGGGATCATCACTTACATGGTGAGTTGTAACTTCATAAAAACTATGTTCCTTTAACAAATTAGTTAACATATACAAATTAGAATTATAAATCTTACCAGCTGTTAACGGTTCACCTACAGGAAGAATCTCGCGACCAGACGTTAATACCACAATTTTAAGGGGGTCATACACGGGTACCGTAGCATACCCAAGGCCTACCGCTACGGCAATGACGCCAGCATCTAAATACGTACCAGCCTTAATAATCGTTTCACCAATGCTACATTCCTCACCTTGCGGCACAATGTTATCACCACGTACAATATCACCACGAACGGTAATATACGTGCCATCAAACTCACAGCGTTCCTGCATAATCATCGTATCACAATCAGCAGGAATAGGAGCGCCTGTCATAATGCGAACGGCCTCACCAGGTGCTACTGGGCCCTCAAACACTTCACCAGCTCCTATCAAGCCAATAACTTTGAACCGTTGCTGATTAGCTACATAGGGAATCACAAAGCCATCATAAGGGGATTTTCGAAATGGTGGCATATCGCTTTGGGCTATTAAATCCTGTGCTAAGACTCTACCTAAAGCCTGAGACAAAGGAATATATTCAACAGCCTGCTTAGACCGCTTGGCCAATTCCCTATGCCATTGTTGCTGACTTGCTTCTACTGTAATTGCCTTCATATATTCCTACTCCATGTCTCAAATGCTAATACTTTTAACTTAAGCAAAGGTTTCCCGTTTATGTGTCAAAGAAGCTTTCATCGTTTCTTCGGTCACTAATGTAAGCGCCTTTTTAGGGCAACCAGCTACACACGCTGGTGTACCAACGGACGTATCAATACATAAATCACATTTTGTTGCTACCGTACGACCATCTTCTAAGGGTGCCATGCGCACGGCCCCAAAAGGACAAGCCAATACACATTCACGACAACCAATACATATAGTTTCATCTACAAAAATCATATTGTCATTGCGTTTTGAAATCGCTTTAACGGGACAAGCAGCCAAGCAAGGTGCATTTTCACAATGCTTACAATGAACCGCTACTTTTAAATCAGGTAAGCGATACGCTTTACAACGCGCTCGTTGCAAAGGATTATCTAATTTCACCTCAGTCATAGGCAAATTATAATGCGCCATAATACATTGCCGTTCACACATACCACAACCAATGCATACATTTACATCGCAATAAATAAATTGATTCATGCTTGTCCCTCCTTGGCCGCCCAGGCCTTGCGCGCGGTTTGGAGGTTTTTCTCATTGACTATCTCAGAGATATGTTCGGCCGTATAATAAGTCAATGCTTCCGTTGGACAATGCGATACACAAGCAGGGCTTCCTTCTTCCGTAGTGGCACATAAATCGCATTTATTAGCTACTACTCGAAGTTTTTCTGACTCTGTGACCTGCTTCATTTGAATCGCTCCAAAGGGACAAGCCATCGTACACTGCTGACAACCAATACAACGAGATTCGTGAAGCACAATGCTATGAGGACCTTTTTCGAGAGCCCCTACAGGGCATACCGTCACACAAGGTGCATTTTCACAATGATGACATTGAACTGTCATTGTCTTTGTTTTAGTTTTAACCACATGAATACGAGGGAAAAAGTCTTCACTATCAGGATCCGTAGTAAAAATACCATTCCCACGATGGGCCACTACACAAGCTACCATACAAGTACGACAACCAATACAAAGTAAGGGGTTTCCTTTTACAAAACGATTCATGCGCCGGCACCTGCCTTTTCTATTCCCATTTTTGCTCGAATTAGAGCATATTGTGACTTCACATATTCTTCGGCTTCCGCTTGATTAGCTAACTTTTCTACGCGACAAGCACAATATTTATATTCTGGTGTTTTACTCTTAGGGTCTAGCACACCATTAGTGAGCTCATTACAAGCGCCAATCCACCACTGATATGTCATATAGGTGGCGCCGAGCTTAGCCCGCTCAGTTGGTAAGCATCGAGTAATTAAACTCCCTCGTCGTGAGCGAACGCGCACTAAATCACCTTGCTCAACACCTAAGGCTTCACAATCCTTTGGATTCATAGCAATCCAGCCTGGCTCATCCTCTAATTGACGGAGCATACGACAATTACCAGTCATAGTCCGTGCTGAGTAATGCCCCACTTCACGAACCGTGCAGAAGGACAATGGATACTCCTCATCCACTTCTTCTTTTACTGGTTGATAATCATTAAATACCAAATTACCACGGCCATCAGGCGTTGCAAATTCCCCATCTTTATGCAAAAATATGGTACCTCTGTCCTCCATGCTTTCCTCATAGCAAGGCCATTGTACACTACCTAGGGCTTCAATTTTTTCATAGGTTGCTCCTGCAAATTTAGGTGCTAAGGAGCACATTTCGTCCCAAATCTCTTGGGTATTATTATAATGCATAGGGTATCCCATGGCCGTGGCCAAGAGACAAAGAATTTCCCAATCAGGCTTAACCCCAGCTGGTGGCTCAATAACCTTCCGCACTCGTTGGAAACCACGATCACAACAAGTATAGATAGCCTCATGTTCTCCCCAAGCAGTGGCTGGCAAGATTACATCTGCATATTCAGACGTACGATTCATGAAAATATCTTGCACAATGACTAAATCAATAGCGGCCAATGTTTCACGTAATTCTTCTAAATGAGGATCTGACTGTGCTGGATCTTCACCAATGATATAGTACGCATGAATTTGTTTCTTAGGATCAGATTCTTCTAATACTCGCTCAGGTACTTGTGTCAATTTGAGTCCCACCGTAGGTGATAGTGAAACGCCCCAAGCATTTTCAAACTTTTCACGAATAACAGGATCCGTTACCGCTTGGTAGCCTGGATATTCATTAGGTAATACGCCCATATCGCAAGTACCTTGTACATTATTTTGTCCACGCACAGGCCCTACGCCAGTGGCATAATGGCCATAGTTGCCTGTCAACATAGCTAAATTAGAACAAGCTGCTACGCAATCAACACCTTGCGAAAATTGCGTAATTCCCATGCCCCAAAGAATAACCGAATGTTTAGAAGATGCATATAAACGAGCGGCTTCCCGAATTTCTTGTGCAGTAACCCCAATATCAAAAGCCACCAATTCTGGCGCATACGCTTTAAGTTTTGGCACAAACTCTTCATACCCATTAACATGGTCTCTAATAAAGGCTTCATCTACTAAATTTTCTTCCACAATGGTATAGGCTAACGCATTGAGCAATAATAAATTAGTGCCCCCTTTTTGTTGTAAATGAAGATCTGCAATTCGTGCCGTTTCAGAAATCTGAGGGTCTGCACAAATAATCTTAGCCCCTTTAGCCTTGGCTTTTACAATACGACGTGCCACAATCGGATGGGATGTAGCTCCATTATAGCCAATATTGAAAATAACTTCCGCATCTTCAATCTCCGGCACACTAAGTGACATCGCACCTTCCCCAATCGTCTGTTTTAAACCAGCTACTGAAGCAGCATGACAAATACGGGCACAATGATCCACATTATTAGTACCTATAACAGCACGCATAAATTTTTGCGTAATATAACCCGCTTCATTACCTGGTCCACGAGCAGACCCAGCCCCCATAACGGCATCGGCCCCATATTCTTTAATAATGGCCTGTAAACGCTCCGCCGTATATTGAATAGCTTCGTCCCAACTAACAGGCTCCAAGGGAGTACCTTTGCCCCCTTTACGAATCATGGGCGATGTAATGCGCCGCGTTAGAATCTGTGGATCATTTAAATAATCCCAACCATAAAAACCTTTTAAACATAGTCTACCTTCATTCGTTCGACCAGGTGCCCCTTTAGCTTCAATAATTCGATTAGCCTTACGGTCTACAGTAAACTCGATTTGACATCCCGAACCACAATAAGGACAAACAGTAACAACTTTTTCATAGTTATGCTGCATAGAGTACCCTCTCATTCACTTGAATCCAATAATCCATGTATAACCTAATACCTATATTGCATATTACATCAACGGGTTGGTAAAATCTGTTGCTTTAACCACATTGCTAAGTCGTCTATATGTGTTAACGAAAAATGAGCGCGCTCAAAATCTTCAGATTGAGCCGCTCCTGTTTTAACATCAGCTACTACAAAAGATCCATTAATAACTGAATTTGCTCCTAATAAATCTTCTTTAGAACTTTCAGTATGACTAGGTAATACCTCAATACTAGGTAACATCCCACGACTTCGTGTTTCAACAATCACCAAGTCTACTAACAAGTTCTCCGCTAAAGATACAATATCCTTCTTTTTGTTATGCGAAACTAGCATAGCATATTGTGTTGGTCCACTGATAGCAATCGCTTTAGCACCAGCTTGTGAAGCTAACCAAGTATCACTACCTTTCCTATCCATAGTAAAACCATGACCATCACTCTTAGCATAGCCTACTTCATAGTCTAGCTTGGTAAAGGCTTTAATAAGCTCAGTAGATACTAAAGTTTTGCCTGTCTTTGACTGTTCAGCTACTACAAATATCATAGGCACCTTCCGCTGTGTATTTAACAGTAAGGCTTGCGCCATTTTATAATCTAAAGGCGTATTCACATTGCGATAATCTAGTGCTCTATCATCGACGGCTATATATTCTGTTTTTACCTTATCAAATAAAGCCCTTACGTGAAACTCACCAGTAGCTAACAATGTCTTAATACTATCCACGCAACGCCGACTATATAAGGCTGCTAAAGGCTCTAAACGCCCCGCTAAAATAGGTACCACACAATCAGTAGGAGCTTTGCCCAATTGTTTCAACATCTCACAAGTGCTACCGAAAGAAAAATGATTAAAAAACGGCATATCAATGGATACAGTCATATACACTTCACTGCGCCCCGCCGTCAAACCAGCTAATAAACCGCTAAGCGGTCCCCGACTTTCCCCTTGATCCGGCACTACATATACCGTTAACGTAGGTTCATCCTTCATCACCCACTGATAGCGCATCGTATAATCAGGTTTGATAGCACACATTTCAGCTTCGTTTAAAGCTACATGACCTTGTCTATCACTGAGCGGATGTGATGCATATAATTGACCTGGTAACAAATGTAAATCAAGGGGGGCATTCGCCGAAATTACAATATCAATAGGGTCTACGGCTCTTGTTTTTTCAAGCAACTTCGTTAAAAAAGTGCCACCTTGCCAAGGCAAATTCGCCTTATTTTGACCCATTCGCGAACTTTGACCCCCTGTTAAAATCAAAACGCCTCGTTTATACGCATGATGTCCATCCGTGCGCTCTAATACCAGTCGTTTCATAGTCTCACCTTCTTTGTAAGCCCTTCATAATCCGCGTATAGAATAGCACAATCACCACTAAATTGATAACTAATTCGGGAATCATGTAACTGGCATTATAAACCATGGAATATAGCCAAGGATTTTGACCTGCTGGTGCATAAGCAGCAAATACAACGGCCCCTGAAACGACCGAGCAAAGCCACCGCAAAGAGCAACCAGCCAACACACCGCCAATAGCACCACTACGGCTATTAGCAAAAAAGCCAGCTACACCAATAGCACCATAACCAAGAATATAATCCAATATAATACTTAAAAAATGAAGGGAAAATTTAAAGCCTAAAAGGAACTCTATGAGTCCATAGGCCATACAAGTAATAAGGCCCCACTTACCGCCCCACCGAAGGGCAAATATAATGAGTGGTACCAAATTGGCCGCATTCACAAAGCCCCCTTGGGGCATTTGAAATAATACAACAAAATGCAGTACATATGCGATTGCAATGGAGAGTCCTGCTTCTACTAACATGCGTGTCCGTTGTTTCTGTTCCATAGTTTCTCCTTTGGGCCTAGCCCCTATACGTTAAACAACTAAATGTTATGTATTTGCATCTCCTTAAGCGTATGTTTACCCAATACCTGCAAATATAAATTAATTATACTGCCTATACTTCTAAAAAGGCAATAAGCCATCCATACGCCAATTCACATAAATCAGAACGTTTCAAAAGAAATGACAAATAATGTTCGCTCAAGGCTTGCCAAAGCCCCCCCTTTCCTATATAATGTCTAATGGATTATTATGTTATTACAAGGAGGCCTTCCATGATTAACACAACAAATATCTTTGATTATGAAGACATTCAGTTAATTCCTAATAAATGTATTGTAAACAGCCGCAGTGAGTGCGACACTACGGTAAAACTTGGGAACCGCACATTCCGTTTACCAGTTGTACCGGCTAACATGCAGACGATTATTGACGAAGAATTGGCTGAAAAATTAGCAGCCAATAACTATTTCTATATCATGCATCGTTTTGCACCACATACTCGTCTTGATTTCATTAAACGCATGAAAGAAAAAGGCCTATATGCCTCCATTAGCATTGGCGTAAAAAAAGACGAATTTAAATTTGTTGATGAAATTAAAGCGGCAGGCTTATCACCTGAATATATTACAATTGATATTGCCCATGGTCATTCTAATTCCGTTATTGAAATGATTCAGCACATCAAAAAACAATTACCAGACAGCTTCGTGATTGCTGGCAACGTAGGTACTCCAGAAGCCGTTCGTGAGCTTGAAAATGCTGGTGCTGACGCTACTAAAGTAGGTATCGGCCCAGGTAAAGTATGTATTACTAAATTAAAAACTGGCTTTGGTACTGGTGGTTGGCAATTATCTGCTGTTCGTTGGTGCTCTAAAGCAGCCACCAAACCAGTTATTGCTGACGGTGGTATCCGTGACCATGGGGACATTGCAAAATCCATTCGCTTTGGTGCTACGTTCGTTATGATTGGTTCCCTCTTTGCAGGTCACACCGAATCCCCTGGTAAAGAAGTAGAAATCGATGGCAAACCATATAAAGAATACTTCGGTAGTGCTTCTGAGTCCCAAAAAGGGGAACGAAAAAATGTGGAAGGTAAGAAAATGTATATTCCTTCTAAAGGCAGTTTATTTGATACCTTAACCGAAATGGAACAAGATTTACAATCCTCTATCTCTTATGCTGGTGGCAATAACCTAACTGCTATCCGCAAAGTAGACTATGTAATCGTGAAAAACTCGATTTTCAATGGGGATCGCTAAGTAGTAATTGGCGAGGCCTTTAGGGGCCAAGCTATAGTATTTAAAAGTTAAAAGAGTGTATCAGTATATTCGCTCTCGACGAGGCAAGCTCTGACGGTCGCTACATATACTGATACACTCTTTTTCTATTTCACTTTACTTCTTAGCTTGGCCTCTAAAGCCCTACCACTGTCCTACTGGCGCTATGAGGAAGAACAAAAATAAGTCCCCTGTATATTCGCTCTCGACGAGACAAGCTCTGACGGTCGCTACACATATTCGTAAGGGCTTTTTATTTTTCCTTTAATCTATCTTGCCTCTTTTTATCAGAAGTTCACCACATTTCTACTGGCGCTATGAGGAAGAACAGAAATAAGTACCCTGTATATTCGCTCTCGACGAGACAAGCTCTGACACTCGCCTTCATATATTCGTCTGCCAAACAATATTAAATGAAAAAGTCCTCCCTATATATGTGTAGCGACCATTCGAGCTTGACTCGACCGGAAGTGAACATATATAGGGAGGACTTAATTTAATTGTTTAGTAACGGATATATTCTATTTCCCTTGGAAATTAGGTCTCCGTCGCTCTGCAAAGGCGCGTACCCCTTCTTTAAAGTCTTCAGAGAAGCCTAAATACGTCTGTAATTCTACTTCTAATTTAGCATACTCATCCCAACCACTAAAGAAAGCAGCCCACATTTGTTCTTTCATGGCTTTATAAGATAATTCAGGACCTTTAGCTAAGCGTGTACAAAGGCGATCCGTAGTCTTAACAAGTAATTCTGGTTCACACACTTTATATACAAAACCATATTCTTTCGCTTTTTCAGCCGTTACCGCTTCACCAGTCATAGCTAAATGCATAGCACGATTCATACCAATAGCACGGGTCAATAAGAACATACCACCCGCATCAGGTGCTAAACCTACATTTACAAAGGCCTGAATAAAACGGCTATTCGTGGAAGCAATACACATATCAGCAGCTAATACCATATTAAAGGCCGCCCCAGCTACAGCACCGTCAGTACTCATAACTACGGGCTTGGACATTTTTTTCATAGCAAAGGAAATCTGCATAACTAATTCCGCAATAGCAACCAAGGATTGTTGGTCATCTTCTTCTACGGCTCGTTTCATTTCAGATAAATCGCCCCCTACAGAAAAGACCTTCCCTACGGCATTAATTAACAATACTCGTGCTTCTGGATTCGCTTCCGTCCGCTCAATAGCGTCCAAAATCTCATTACACATAGGAATGTTAAAACCATTCTGCACTTCTGGGCGATTAAAAGTAATTGTTGCGATTTTATTGTTTACTGAATACAAGATATTAGTATATTCCATCAATAACTCCATTTCTAATACGCGGAAACAAATGCCGTCCGTAAACTGTACAAAAATTAAACTATGCATCTCTCTTTATTTCTAGTATACCGAATTTTTTCGATAATGAAAAGACTTAACTCCTTAATTTTCTCAGCTCATAGTGCATTACATTTCCTTTACAAACAATTTACGGCCTTTTTTCTGTATCTTTTACAGAGCCTTTGCTAGGATAAGAACAGCAGAAGTTCATTATTTTTTGATACATTAGGAGGTATTTTCATGAACGGAAAGCAGCATTTACGTAAAATGGTATTTTTTGCTTTAGCAGGTGCCTTAGCCATTGGTATTAATACGCCCGCTGCCCAAGCTAATAATCCTGCCTCAGCGGTAACCTTGAGTGCCCAAGCAGAATTACCAGCAACGGCTGTCACAAGTAAGGACATTAAAGTATTGCCCATTAATCAAGCTAAATTCTGGCAAGGCCAACGCTTTGACTTTGAAGTTGAATTACCACTAACGACTAGTCAAGTAGCCGTTACCATCAATGGTGAAGATGCCAGTAAGGTTTTCAAACAAACCCCTACCCTCACCCAACAGAGCACGCATATTTCATATCGGATGAATGACGTAGCGTTTAAAGAGGTAGGTGAAAAGCATGTTAATGTGGTGGCCACAACGAGCCAAGGTACCTTAAAACAATCCGCTAAATACAATGTTGTCAATGAAAAAGCGCAAAAAAAGGCTAAAAATGTCATTCTTTTCGTTGGCGACGGCATGAGCATGCAAGCTAAAGAAGTAGCTCGTATCCTCTCCAAAGGCCTTTCTGATGGCAAGTTTAACGATGTATTAGCCATGGAAAAAATGCCTCATATGGCCTTAGTCACCACCTCTGGTTATGACTCCCTCGTTACCGACTCCGCCAACAGTGCCTCTGCTTATAACACCGGCAATAAATCAGTAGTGAATGCTATGGGCGTTTATGAAAACAGTACCCCAGATCCACTAGATGATCCAAAAGTAGAAAATATCTCTGAAATTATTTCACGCAGTCAAGATATGTCCTACGGCATGGTAACTACAGCCGCTGTAACGGATGCTACACCAGCAGCCGTAACGGCCCACACCCGCCGTCGTGGGGAGCAAAACTTTATTGCTACCGACTTCTTAAATCGCGCTAAACCACCAGCTGTTATCTTAGATGGTGGCTCACAATTTTTCTTACCGTTGAGTACCCCAGGCTCAAAACGTAAAGATAATGTCAATGTAATTCAAGAGTTTAAAGATAAAGGCTATCAATTTGCCGGTAATAAAACTGATCTTGCTAAAGCAAGTGCCGACCAGCCAATTCTTGGACTTTTCACCTTAAATACGATGAATGTCTACATGGATCGTGCGTTCTTGCCTGAAAATCCAGCAGTTTTAAAAGGTTTCAACGATCAACCAGGCCTAGTGGATATGACGAAAAAAGCAATTGAAGTGCTTGAAAAGAATCCGAATGGCTTCTTCCTCATGTCCGAAGCTGGTTCTATTGATAAACAACTCCACACCATGGATTGGCAACGGTCCGCTTATGATACGATTGAATTTGACCAAGCTATCAAATATGCGCAAGATTACTCCAAAGCCCATGGCGACAATACCCTAATTATCGTCGTAGCCGACCATGCCCATGGCATTAGCATTACCGGTACCTATAGCGAACAGAATGGTAAAGTTGGTCGTGAAGCCGTTCGCGTCTATGGCGAAGCTGGTTGGCCTACCTTCATTGACGCTAACCGCGATGGTTTCCCAGATAATCCAGATGCAGACGTAACCTTAGCCGTTCAGTATGCCAACTCCCCTGACCATTATGAAAACTATCGTTTCCAAACAGAACCGCATAATCCTGCCACCGCTGGCAAAGATGGTAAAGTTATAGCAAATCCAAAACGAGCTCCACAAGGTGCGCGTCTAGTTGAAGGTAGTCTACCAACTACTACTGGTGAAACCAGCGAAGTTCACTCGGCCGATGATGTGGTTCTCATGGCGCAAGGTCCAGGCTCTGAATATTTCAATGGCGTAATGGACAACACAGAAGTCTTCTTCGGTATCCTTCGCGCCCTTGGCATTGACGGCAACAAAGATGTAATAAAAAAATAAGTAAATCATAATTAAGGATGTGACTAGGAACATGATGCAATTAAAACAATGGCTGCGACCTTTCATACTCTGTTTCGCTTTACAACTACTCGCACTCCCACTAACCGTGCAAGCCAGTTGGCTCAACTTTAGCGACATGTATGCAGGGGCTACTTCAGAAGGGCTTATTTTATCAGACAGCTTACTATCTCAAAATGGGCAAACAGTGACTATGCAAGGCTATATGGCACCGCCTTTAAAACCCAGTATTAACTTCTTTGTCCTTACTGAAACACCTATGTCTATCTGCCCCTTCTGCTCCACTGATGCCGATTGGCCTAGTGACATTGTAGTGGTCTATTTAGATGATGCCGTAACAGCACTCCCTTATAACCAAGATATAACCGTAACAGGGCAACTTGATGTAGGAAGCTATGTAGATGGGGACACTGGCTTCGTCAGTCTAGTTCGGATCTTAGGCGCTGAGGTCAATTAATATGATTCGCATCGAACACTTACTACACCAATTTCCCGATGGTGAAACGATGAATACAGTTCTCGAATTACCCCGTTTTTCAGCCCCCACTGGCAGTCAATGGTGTATCACTGGCGTCAGTGGCAGCGGCAAATCTACTTTGTTACAATGTATAGCCGGCCTTTTACAACCTACTACCGGACAACTTCAAGTCAACGAGTTGATGCTCACAGAAGCAACAGCCAAAGAACTAGATGTCTGGCGTGGTAAAGAAGTAGGCTATATATTTCAAGACTTTAATTTGCTCAACTTTTTGACAGTGGAGGATAACATCCTGAGTGGAGCCTTCTTTGCTAATCGCTTTACCCACAAAGACATGGTACAGGAAATGAAACAATTGACCCAACTTATGGGCATTGAACATTTACGCCACAAAAAGCCGCCTCAATTAAGTAAAGGGGAACAGCAACGGGTAGCTATTGCTAGGGCTTTAATTAAAAAGCCCAGTCTCCTCTTAGCTGATGAACCTACCGCTAGTCTTGACGAAGCAAATAGTCGCTTAGTTATTGATTTACTAAAAGCATATAGTGAATCATTATCAGCAACACTTCTCATTACCAGTCATGAAGAAGCTGTTATTTCTCAATTTTCTAATCGACTTCACTTAACGAAACGAGGTATCCATGATTCGTAAAATAGCTTGGCAACAATTGTGGTCTAAACCACTGACGACTACGCTACTCCTCCTCGTCATGGCCCTAGCCGTTGCGTTAAGCGTATTAGTCGTTTCCTTAGGGAGTGGGCTTCAGCGGGGACTCATTGCCGCGACTGAGCCCTTCACTCTCTTAGTTGGTTCGCCCGGTAGTAGCCAACAATTTGTACTAAATACAGTTTTTTTACAAGATAAACCATTAGCCAATTTGCCCTACACCGAAGTAGACCAACTGCGTCATAAAACAAAATTAGTAAAACAAGCTATCCCGCTCGCTTTTGGTGATAGCATTCAAGGTTACCGCCTGGTTGGCACAGAGCCTGAAATTTTTACCATCCGGCCAAGTAGCAATCAACCAGAATGGCTACGCATAGCGGAAGGGCGTCCTTTTAACGCACCTTTTGAAGCGGTTATTGGCGAAGATGTAGCTAAACAAACAGGACTCAAAGTAGGCGATACCTTTTACTCCACCCATGGCACTTTGGCTAAGGGCAAAGCCCATGAGGATCATCCATTTACCGTTGTTGGTTTACTTGCCAATACGAATGGCCCGTATAACCAAGCCGTCCTAACCTCTATTGAAAGCATTTGGGATTTACATGCCAAAGGGCACTCTCACAATATAGCTACTACCAGTAGCAATATATCCACTACTAGTAACAACATACCCACTGCTAGTGACAACATAACCGCTACTGGTGAAACTAATAGCCCCCAAGCACAAGCCAAAGGTGATGTAACGGCTATTATGATTGAACCTGTTGGCTTTGGTCAAGCTTACACCTTAGCCAGTCTCTACGTAAATCGCAAAGATGCGCAGCTAGTATTTCCCGCCCAAGTCATTACCCAGTTATTCAACTTAATGGGGCGTGGCGAAAAATTATGGCAACCTATTGGTTATTTACTCATCGCCCTTGCTATGCTAGTGGTACTAGTCACGGCGTATCTAGCTACCCTCAATCGCTTACGTGATTATGCCATATTAAAAGCCCTAGGAGCGACACAAAAACAGTTATATAGTATCTTAGGACAACAAACGGCTTATATCATTAGTTTAGGTGCTTTTATAGGCTGGGTATTAGGCTTTGGTACTTACCTAGGGATTGCCCATTGGCTAAATGCTAGTTCAGCTATTAGTATGCCTCCTAGCCTATCCCTAGCGTCTATTCAATTAACCCTACTCTGTATCGTCGTTGGCGTTGTGTTTGGTCTACTACCCATTCTCGCCTTTCATCGCAAAGCCAAACAACTTCACGACGTAATGAATTAACCTCACACCTCTTTTACATTTTACACAAACTTACCTTGTATTAACGCACGTTTTTACAACCTCACACAAAAAGGGATATACCTTGTGAAACAAAGTAAAACGAACTTATCACGGCATGAGTCGATATTTTACTTATATCACTTGGTATATCCCTTTTTTATTGATTGTTGCACGCCTTTATAGAAGTACTATATCTTTATATAGTATTACATTCCTCTATTAAATTTACTATTTTACAATGACTAATGCGCCACTATTTACTACTTCGTAAAGTTCAGGCAACGCTAAAGCTTCATAAGTACTAGGTTCTTTAGTCATTGTGAATACCACTTGACGCTGATTGCGAATCAGCGCTTCAAATAAACGCTTTAATGCCTGCTGTGATAATTCATCAGCTTCACGTACTACATAATCAAATTCACTGACTAAGAGCATATCTATTTTTACAAACGTTTCCATAAAATCAGCCACATAGCCATAAGTTACACTATCTGTATAAGCTTGTACTAATTCTTGCCCTGTTTTCTCTAAAATAACCAAATTAGGGGTAATAGTCAAGCATTCTCGTTTTACAATGTCCCCTACATGAGCCATACGCTCCTCTGTCCCCACTACGACTAACGGATTATGCTGATCAGCGCCCAAAGCGGCTGCCACTGTATCAAAAGTATGACGGGCATCTGCTTTTACAATAGTATCTGTCCGTTTTAAAATATCTGTATTAACTGTATCTTTCATTTCAAACTCCTCATCTATCAATCTTTATAGTAATACTATCTCATAAGCCCTCAGGCTATCTATTTACCAACTATTAGTATTATAGCAAAATAACAGAAAAATCGGCAATCGACTACCATCGATTGCCGGTTTTCTTATACCTATCTACTACATTGTTATATCTCAATTAGCGAGTGACCCTCTTCTCGCCGCAACTGATCTAACTCTGAGCAAACAATACAGGGATTCTCCCCAATCCTCAATTAACTATTTCGCTTTAGATGCCAAAGCGGCTGCTTCAGTACGTTTACGAATTGCGTCAATTAAAGGTTTAACTTCTAAAAATTCTGCATCCGTTAATCGGAATGTACGACCTTTACGGTCAAATAATGATTTTTTGCGACCTGCGCCCGCGCGTTTGCCGCCCCACTTGTTACTTTTCATAACGTTCCTCCCTTGGGATATGCGTAACACTGCCATGCAAAAAAATAACTATTCTTCTCTGTTTATAGTATATACTATTCAAGCTCTAAATTTCAATATTCTAATTCATGTATTCCTTAAACTTTTACATATTTTTTACATTAAACGCCACTATAATTCAAATTTCTTTGATTTTCTACATAATTAATTCTATCCCCTAGATAAATCAAAGACTTTATCGCTTTATCGCTCTGCCAGTTCAAGCCAGCGCATTGTTTTTGCTTCTAACTCTTCAACAACCCGAGATCTATCAGCCATGGTAGCCTCCATAGCCTCATAATCACCACCAGCTTGATTCAACATAGCATCATAAGCTTTCACTAGGCCTTCTAATTCAGCTACTTTCAATTCTAATTCTGCCAATTCAGCTTCTTCTGCTTTAGTCAGAGGTTTTGATTTTTTTATATCTCCTGACTGAGCCCCGTCCCCTACATGTATCGTATGATTGTCATCCCTATGATGAGCCGTAGTGTTAGCTATTGTATTAACGGTCTTTTCTTTGGCCCCACTTGATGTTTTATGAGTTTTACTGCCCTCAGCTTTCATAGCTTCAGCCGCTGCTTCTGCCGCTTCCACCTGTTCTCTATATTCAGAATACGCACCATGAACAAGGTCAATCTCCCCTTGACCTTTAAATACGAATAATTTATCAACTACACGGTCTAAAAAGTATCGATCATGGCAAACCGTAATGACTACGCCACTAAAAGAATCTAAAAAGTCTTCTAACACTTCTAAGGTAGGAATATCCAAATCATTGGTAGGTTCATCCAGTAAAAGCACATTAGGGGCGCTCATCAACAATTTGAGCAAATATAAACGGCGTTTTTCACCACCTGATAGTTTGTGAATGGGCACACCATGTAATTCAGGGGTAAATAAAAAGCGTTCTAAAATTTGCCCCGCACTTAACGTACTCCCATCGGCTAATACCATATAGCGATGATCCTCACGAATATAATCTAAAACGCGTTGATCTTCATCAAAAGGGGGTAACTCTTGGGTGAAATGGGCAATACGCACCGTTTCACCACGGCCTACCGTACCTGCTGTAGGCTCATAGGTTCCATCTAACAGCCGCATAAAAGTTGACTTACCAATGCCATTAGGACCTACAATCCCAATTCGATCATGCCGTACTACATGATACGTAAAATCTTTCACTAAGGTATTACCACTTAACGCAAAGGATAGATGTTCTATATCAAAAATTGTCTTTCCTAAACGGCTTTTTAAAGCAATAGGGTCTAGCGTATCAGCACGACGTGCTACATCCTGCGCTTTCAACGTTTCATAACGCTGTAAACGAGCTTTTTGCTTAGTAGAGCGAGCCTGTGCTCCGCGCCGTACCCAAGCTAGTTCACGCTTTAAAAATTGACGCCTTTTTTCAGCCGTAGCCGCTTCTCGCTCTTCACGGTCAGCCTTCAAGGTAAGAAAGGTTTCATACGTTCCTTCATAACTATAAAAATGACGATCTGATAATTCTAGAATTTCATCACTTAAAGCATCTAAAAAATATCGATCATGAGTACTAATAACTAAGCCACCCTTACGGGCTAATAAATATTTTTCAAGCCATTCAATACTAGCTTCATCAAGATGGTTAGTCGGTTCATCGAGAAGTAAAAGATCACTCGGATATAATAAAGCCTGTCCCAACGCTAACCGACGTCGTTGTCCCCCTGATAAATGTTTCACTGGCTTAGTTAAATCTTCAAACCCTAATTTAGTAAGAATCGTCCGTGCTTGTTGCTCAACTTGCCAACCCCCTTCAGCTTCCATTCGATTCAAAAGCCGTAAATGTTCGACACTACCTGGTGCTTGTTGATCCAATCGCTCATATTCACGCACTAAGCTCAACACAGGATGATGAGCTAAAAATATATTTTCAAGTAAGGATGCGTCTTCATCAAATTCAGGAGCTTGAGACAAATAATAAATTGACGCTTTGCCATTCCTTAAAATAGTCCCCTTTTCTGGCTCCATCAAGCCCGCTAAGAGGCGCATAAACGTAGACTTACCAGTTCCATTAACACCAATTAAACCAATGCGCTTAGTATCCGTAAAGGTCATATTGGCCCCTTCAAATAAACGGCGTGTCCCGTAGGATTGACTTACATCTTGTAAGGTTAATACATTCATAAATAGTTCCTTTCAAAAAGAGCTGTCCAGCAAAGCAAGTTACTAAGAGTAATTACTTTGTGGATAGCTCTTTTTCATTAGTCTAGGCTATCGTCATAACGAGCCATATTTTCTTGTCGAATATCTTTCAAGTTAGAAAGTAATTCATCCGTATCTTCTACGCGAGTAAATAATTCACCAAAGTATTCAGAATCTTCTACTGTCACACTCCACTGAAACGAATCATTTTCATCATAGAGGGTAAAAATAATTGGTTCTTCCAAAGACGTTGGTACATTGCCATCTTCATCAGTAATAGTGGCATAGTCGCCATTATCATCCACCTGATAAAATAAAGTTTCCCGATCATCAATTTCTACCAATTCAAACCCTAAATTTTCATAAAACGATTCCAGCGCGTCGCCGTCCATACGAATCCTCCTTTAATACATAACCCCCGAATCCCCCTTTGGGATGTTGAGTACATTGTACAAAAATTTCTAACTCTTCGCAAGAGACTTTTATAGGACAGTCCTTGCCAATTACGAATAGACCTATATAAAAAGCCTGTAGTTAACGGCGGTTTAATAATTTTTTCGTCTCTAAAACGATATTAGCAGCCCCATCAATTTGCCAAGTTAATTCTTGGGCTGACATCTGCTCTAATCGCTCAGGATTATTTAATAATACCGTTACTACATCGTCTAAATTATGAATATCCCGTGCCCAACGAGCATACCCCTGTTGCTCAAAGAAGGTAGCATTCCCTTCTTCTTGGCCAGGAATGGCACTAAAGAACACCATAGGCACCCCTACAGTAACCCCTTCCATGCAAGTCAAACCACCTGGTTTCGTTACCAATAAAGTAGCTTCCTGCATGAGTTTAGCTACCTCTAACGTATAGCCATACACCGTAGTCGGTGTACGCATAGAATGACTCATCGTCACTAAGCCTTCGTAAAGATCTGCATTGCGCCCCGTAATTACAATGAGCTCATCAATGCCAGAGACTTCATCTAAGCGCTGTAAGGCCGTCTCTAAACACCCTAAACCAAGGCCACCACCCATAATTAACACTTTCACTGGATACGAAGGTTTATAGGTTGTTAAACGATGTTCAAAGAAACTGCGCCGTACGGGAATCCCCGTAATGGTAATCTTATGAGCTGCAATACCAGCTTCACATAATTCATTCACCATGCCCGACGTACCTACATAATACGCGTCAATTTGTTTATATACCCAAAATTGGTGCACCTGAAAGTCTGTAATAACAGCCACTAAGGGTACATCAATTAAATTTTGTCGTTTTAATATACAGGCAGCGCCACACGGAAAGGGATGTGTAAAAATTACCACATCAGGCTGTTCCCGATTAATGAGTTTCAACATGCGACGTTTCAACATCCATGCCAAAGCTGTTTGTACAGCACTGCCCTTCTTATCTCCCTGCGATAGACGATAAATGACATCATATAACATGGGAAATACGTCAATCATTTTTATATAAGTTTCTTTCAGTAAATTATCAAACGAAAAGCTATTTGTATCTAAAAAATCCACATGGGTAATAATGGCGTCTGGATTCTTCGCCGCCCAATACTCTTCAATAGCTCTAGCCGCTTGTGTATGGCCAGTACCAATTGAAGCCGATACAATAAGTATACGTTCCTTCTTGCTCATGATTGTCTCCTTCCCTGTTGTTTTATTATATCATATTTTACAACCTAACAAGCAGGAGCGTTCTTTATTTTTGCATAGAAAAAGAGACCCTCTGCTAGCCTGGTAGCGACGGCCGTAGCCGTCTATACCATTAAGGCACACAGTGCGGTCTCTTTAGAGTTCCTAACAAAATTATTTTTTGCGAGGTTTAACTTTAGTTGTAACGTTTACTAATTCTTTTAACTGTTTACCAGCTTTGAATGCAGGGGATTTGGAAGCTGCAATCGTAATAGCTTTACCAGTTTGTGGGTTGCGGCCTTCACGAGCGGAACGTTCGCGAACTTCGAAAGTACCGAAACCAATTACTTGTACTTTTTCGCCTTTTGCTAATTCTTCAGCTACTGTGTCGAACACAGCTTTAACTGCTTTTTCAGCATCCTTTTTAGTTAATTCGGCTTTCTGAGCAACGCTTGCGATTAATTCTGTTTTATTCATGACAGAACCTCCTTAAAAAATAGAATGTATTCATTCATCTGTAATGACTTGTAAGAGTATATCACGCTTTTCTAATCATTTCAATGAATGCTTTTGTTCAGACACCTTAGCCGAGTCCCAAAATGAGTCCAATTCGTCCAGTGAAAAATCCTCCCACGAGCGACCGCTGTCTTTAACACAACGTTCTACATAGGCAAAACGACGACGAAACTTATTATTGGTGCGGTTTAGTGCATTTTCACCGCCTATTTTATACCATCTTAGAAGATTAATCAAGGAAAAAAGCACGTCTCCCCCCTCTAATTCCGCATTTTCATAATTTCCAAGGGCTACAGCTTCCTTAAATTCAGCGATTTCTTCTTCAAATTTTGCCCATACAGGAGGCTCAGAATCCCAGTCAAAACCTACCTTCGCGGCCTTTTCCTGTAATTTCTGGGCCCCTAATAAAGCGGGTAAGCCCTTCGATACGCCGGCTAATAATGTTTTTTTCTCATGACCAGGCTCTTGGGCCTTTAAAGCCTCCCAATTTAACTGGGTTGTCGCTACTTCTTCGGAATTAGCTCGATTAAATACATGCGGATGACGACGAATCATTTTAGCACTAATATCATCAATAATCCCTTGCATGGTAAACAAACCTTGTTCTTCGGCTAAGCGTGCATGAAAAACAATTTGTAATAAAACGTCCCCTAATTCTTCGCGCAAATTAGCCATGTCGTGATTATCAATGGCTTCTAGCACTTCATACACTTCTTCTAGCAAATAGCGACGTAACGTACTATGAGTCTGCAAACGATCCCAAGGACAACCATTGGGCGCCCGTAAAGCCGCTACTACATCCACTAAAGGAGCTAGGGTAAATTCTGAAGCCTCCTGAGGAGTCACCGTTGAACCGTCTTGAGTAGTTAACATAGAAGCATTCTCATTAGCTAATTCAGTCTTGTTGCTACTATCCACTGACTCTAGTGTACTCGCTTTTACTAAACACCATTGCCCGTTTACACCAAGGTTCGTCGTTTCCTCTTCCAGAAAATCAGCCCCCACCGTAACTAATTGCTTTACGGTAAGCAATTTAGGACCTACAATGTCCCCCCTTTCACTTATACCAACTAAATACAGTGACACATTAATACCAAATCTTGTTTTTAAAGCTTCTAAAATGCGTTCTAAGGCCGTTTCATTACTTTCTATACCTGTTACTACTAATGTACCCGTTAAATCAAAAGGAACGTATTCTAAGCGGGCCACATCAATCGTAAACAGACCTTGTTGTGAATCTAACTGTAAAGCCCTTAAAACACGGCTAACAGATTCTAATGACATATATCCTCCTTACTTATTTTTAGTAACCATTCGTTTTTGTAAACGTTTGCCAATAAAAGGCATAGCATACCATTCTTCATCTTTGACTGCTTTACTAATAATTAAACCAGCCCCATAGACGATCACAGCTACGATAATAGCGCCCATAACAGCTAAATTACCACCTATTAGCGAACTTAAGAAAGAATAGGTAATAACAGTCGCCCCGCCCATGGCAAAGGCGGCAAAGGAAATTTTACCTAGTTCTAACCAAGGCACTTGATATTGAATATATTTACGCACAAAAATCATATTTAATAAAGCGGCCAAGCCAAAGTCTATATTAGTAGACCAAGCGGCCCCATTAATGCCCCACTCTGGTAATGCGGTTAAATACCAACTAAGCGGAATTTTAATAAGGGTACTAATAAAAAGATTAATCATGGGAATCGCCGTATGACCAAGCCCCTGTAAAATCCCCGTACTCACTTGCTGTACACCTAAGAGAAAAATGCTGAGGCTCATTACAGCAATAGGACCACCGGCATGAGGCGTAGCATATAACAATTTAGAAATAGGCGTAGCCAATACACAAAGGCCTATAAAAGCAGGCACCGTAATAAGTGTCGTAATTTTTAGGGCCACATGACTTCTATTTTGGATCTCTACCATATCTCGCTTTGTATAGGCTTCTGAAATAGCAGGCACCAAACTGGCAGCTAAGGAGGTAGTCAAAATAATAGGCAAATTAACAAGGGAGGTAGCCATACCTGTTAAATAGCCAAATAGTGTAGTCGCTTCGCGTATAGAATACCCCGCATCAATCAAACGTTGTGGCACTACCCCTAAATCAATGCCTGATACAATAGGCATCATAATATTGGCCATAGACACGGGAATAGCCAATACTAACAGGCGTTTCATAATTTGCCCTGACGATTCGACCACCATATGCGGTGACTGTTTAGCCCTTAATTCAGCCCGTAAATGACGTTGCCGATGATAAAAATATAATAGGACCAATACGCCCCCCACTACACCAGGAAAGGTAGCTAAAGTGGCACCAGCTGCCGCCATAGGCAAGCCATAAGGCAATAAGAATAAAGCAAAGCCCACCATGCAAGCTACGCGCAAGGATTGCTCCATAACTTGCGAAGCCCCTGTAGGTAACATGTCTTGAAACCCTTGAAAATAGCCTCGTAAACAGCTTAAAATCGTTACTACCACAATAGCGGGGGCTAAGGCCATAAGAGCATAGCTACTCCGTGGATCAGTGAGCCATTCAGATTCTACGAGCCAAGGCACGGCCAAAAATAAAGCCACACTGAAAAAAGCACCTAAACCAAATAATACGGTTGCTGAAACTCTAAATATTTTAGAGGCACCTCGTATATCTTGATGAGCTAATTTATCAGCAATCATAATAGAAATAGCAACCGGTAACCCCGCAGTAGCTAAGCTCACAATAATTTGATAAATCGGATAGGCCATCTGATATAGTCCAATTCCTTCGCCCCCTAAAATACGGGCCAACAGAACTTTACTAAATGCCCCTATAATTTTCACGATAATGCCTGCTAAAGTAAGAATCATGGCGCCTTTTAAAAATCGATTCATCGGTTCCTCCTTACGCCCCTTCTGGCAACAAGCTAGGGTCTCTTTTCTCCAGTTCCCCTAATAATATTTCAGTCTTAGCCATTACATCAGCCTCCTTCGCTAAGCTATAACGAAGTACATCATTTTTCATCTTCACATGCTGCCAGACAGCCGTGCTTGGCAACCCAGGATGCCAGCCTACCATACGCGCAATATCGCCCCAATGAATAGTGAGTACTTGATCACGCACTACTAAACTTTTAATACCTAACGCACGGGCTCGTTCTTTGATACGAGCTAATTTCAATAATCGCTCTACCGGTGCCGTTGGCGTACCGAAACGGTCAATTAATTCATCGGTAAATTCATCAAAATCAGCTAATTTACGAATCTGTAATAAGCGTTGATAAATCGTAATTTTACGTGCTGTATCATTAATATAAGCATCATCAATAAAAGCATCAATTCCTAAATCAATAATAGGATCCACTTCGATAGTCTTTGCCACCGTCTTATGTTGAGCTTTGGCAATCGCTTCTTCTAGCATGGAGCAATACAAGGCAAAGCCAACAGATGCAATATTACCATGCTGCTGAGACCCCAATAAATTACCAGCCCCACGTATCTCTAAGTCACGCATAGCCAATTTAAAACCAGCGCCCAATTCAGTAAATTCTTCAATAGCTTTTAAGCGCTTTTCCGCTGTTTCACTGAGCATTTTATCGGGGCGATAGAGGAAATAGGCATAGGCCCTACGCCGAGAACGACCTACGCGACCACGCATCTGATATAGTTGCGATAAGCCAAGTCGATCTGCATCATAGACGATTATCGTATTCGCATTTGGAATGTCTAAGCCCGTTTCAATAATACTGGTACAAAGCAATAAATCATAATGGCCTTCATAGAAGTCCACCATAATCGCCTCCATTTCAGACCCTGCCATTTGACCATGAGCAATGGCAAAGCGAAGTTCAGGCATTGCCGCTTCCAACAATTCACCCATGTGCTCAATAGAAGCGACTCGGTTATATACAAAATACACCTGCCCGCCACGCTGAATCTCCCGCCGAATAGCTTCTGCAATAAGCTTCATATCATATTCCACTACATATGTCTGTACAGGTAAACGTTCTTCTGGAGGTGTATTAATAACACTCATTTCACGAACCCCTACTAAGGACATATGTAAGGTTCTAGGGATTGGCGTAGCACTCAAAGTCAACACATCAATATTCTGAGCCCAACTCTTCCATTTTTCTTTCTGAGCTACCCCAAACCGCTGTTCTTCATCAACAACTAATAAACCCAAATCCTTAAAGGCAACTTTTTTATTTAATAAGGCATGTGTTCCAATCAATACATCTACATCTTTGCTGGCTACGCGCTTTATAATATCTCGTTTTTCAGCGGCTGAGCGGAAGCGATTTAATACGTCCACCCGCACGCCAAAGGCCCCTAAACGGTCAGTAAAGGTCTGAAAATGTTGTTGTGCTAACACCGTAGTAGGCACCAATACAGCTACTTGTTTGCCACTTTTTACCGCTTTAAAAATAGCCCTCATAGCAACTTCCGTTTTACCAAAGCCTACATCACCGCAAAGCAAGCGGTCCATAGGATGGGGCTGTTCCATTGATGTCTTAATTTCCTTAGATGCTTGCAACTGATCTTCCGTTTCTTCATACGGAAAGGCTTCTTCAAATTCCGCTTGAAATGTATCATCAGGCTCAAAAGCAAAGCCATCTACCACTTCCCGTTGTGCATATAATTCTACTAACTTTTCTGCTAAATCATCAATGGATTTTTGGGCTTTTTGACGAACTTTGCCCCATTCACGGCCGCCCATTTTATGGATTTTAGGCACATCACCTTCATTGCCAATATATTTCTGCAACTGATCTAAATTATCGGCCGGCAAAAATAATTTATCCGTACCAGCATACGCAATTTCAATGTAATCCTTATGAATCCCTTCAGTTTCAATAGTTTTAAGACCTATATATTTACCAATACCATGCAAGGCATGCACTACGTAATCACCCGGCGTCAGATCCGTAAAATAGGTAATTTCCTGCCCTTTTGGCACTTTCTTACGTAACTTACGCTTCTGCTGCCCAAAGATATTACCTTCTGTTACTACTACTAAATTACATAAAGGTAATTCAAAGCCCTCCGATAATAAGCCACTCACTATGAGAACTGATTGTCCAGTATAGGTTAAAGTTTCACCAAGTTCATAAGTAATCTGTTCTTCTCTTAACGCTCGTTCTAAGCCTTCCCGTCGTTGTAGATTATTCATGACCAACACAACTTGGCGTCCCTGTGAAAGCCAAACTTGAATTTCATCCATCAACAAAGGCATTTGTCTTTCAAAAGACATCATAGACTTACTTTGTAAACCAATCGTAGTAAAGCCAGGTAAACCACTAATCCGTTGTTGTAAAAAATTAAAAGCAATTTCCGTGCTACACTGATTAGTCTGCATTAATTCTGGCCAAGTAAAATGTTCCTGCCGATGAGTGGCATCTTCCTTTAAAAAGCCCTTTAACCCCTCTTGTAAGCGATTAGGTTCATCATAAAGCAAAAGTGCGTCTTTGCCATAGCTTAATAAGGAGCCTTCGTCAGATGAATCAGCCAAATGAAAAGGCATTACCGTCATGGTGGTGACGGATTCAATAGATCGTTGCGTATCAATGGCAAAGGTACGAATCGTATCTATTTCATCATCAAAAAATTCTATACGGTATGGTTTATCACTATTCACAGGAAAAATATCAATAATATCGCCACGCACGCTAAAATGACCACGTTGTTCCACCTGGTCTGTTCGTTCATAACCTAAAGCTACCAATTTATCCAATAATGATATACGTTCTACTATATCCTCTGTTCGTAAACGTACAACATGTTCTTTTAATTCTTCTGGGGTTAATAATCGTTGTGTGGCTTCATCAATGGTTGCTATAACCACAACAGGCTCTTTATGCAATAAAGCACCTAATGCTCGCATCTGCAAACCTTGATTTTCTAAACTACGAGCCGCCGTAATGAAGGTAACCTTTTCAGTAATAGGAAATGGCATTACCTCCACTTGCGGTAAAAAAAACGCTAAATCTCGTTCCCATTGTTCCTTGTGTGCTTTATCATGAACCAATACGATAGTTGGCCGTTGCCCCCTAGTTGCCATAGCGGTACTATATATAAAGGGCTTCTGAGAGCCACCTAAGCCTGAAATAACATGTTTGCCTACAGCACTAAATAGCTGTTCCCCCTCTTTATAGGCGGGATATTTATATAATAAGTCTTGTAGTAATGTCACGAACATCCCTCCCAAAGCATTTATTTTACACTATAATTCATTCTACGCCATAATTTACTCTACACTATAATTAATCCTGTTTTATCAAACGACAAAACGGGCTTTAGCAGTGCCAAAGCCCTTTTCAATTCCTTATTATAGTATCATACAGCTATTAAATACGCAATAAAAAAAGAGCCCCTAGGGCTCATCTCTACATAATTGGTGCGGGAGAAGGGACTTGAACCCCCACGCCCGAAGGCGCCAGATCCTAAGTCTGGTGCGTCTGCCAATTCCGCCACTCCCGCAACACAATTATATTACCATAAATCAGTTGAAATCGTCAATATATTTTTTATATTTTTTTGACGAATAAAAACCAAAAGCGCTAAGGATACCCATCACAGTATCTTAGCGCTTCAGGTTAGGAGATGATGAAAATGTACGCCCATACATTATCATGACAATATATTAACACTTACGTGATAATACCAAGGTACATAGCCATGACCTGTACGGGGTTCATCGTATGGTCGATTAGGAATTTTTTCAATAAAAAAGCCTTTTCCGACACATGCGAAAAAGGATATATAATTCTCCTCCCTATCGCTCGTAGGTCAAATGGTGAATGATGAATAGGCAGTTCTCCTGACTTAGCTTCACCGCTCCTCTCGCCTTCCCAGTGTTACCCAGTGACGTAATGAGATTCGCTCAGCTTTACAGTGGCGGGACCGTGTCGGATTTACACCGACTTCTCTATTATGCATGTCTGCACCTATTCCCAACTATGTATTTTATTTATGGTTTACTTTCTATACACGTATAGTAACATGATTTCTATAGATTGTCAATAAATATACTAATACTTACCACCATTGATTACTGCCAATTTACTTAAAATAACTCCTAATAAAATAACTATGTTTCACATACTCTTTTGTAATATAACCGCTAGATTCCCATTTTGCTAATATAAAATCTATTTCTTTCATATCCAACAAATTAAAGGCCGATTTTATTTCTAAATAATGAATATGCGGATGTTTTACTAAAATTTTTTTTAGAGCATCTTCCGAAAACTGAACAGCTCTAGAGTTTATCATTCCCGCCGTTACAGTTTCGATGTAACTTAGAAAATCCTCGTAGTTCAAAACTCCACAAACTACCATCTGTTTATTATTAAATTGTATTAAATAAGCCGGTAAACTCCTTATACCTAATTGCTGGCACAGCACTATATCCTTTAAAAGAGCTTGATTAGCCATTTCACTATGATATAGTTCAAGAAACTCTTGTCTTGATACGCCAAAGTCACCTGCCAACTTAACCAGTTCAGTAATATCAGTCATCTGACGTTGTTCAACAATTGTTGCATAGCGTAATTCATATAAAAAAGCTTGTGCCCTTTCTGGTCGTAACATCTCAATTACTTTATATGCTAAATTTAATGGTTTTGATGTTATATGCGTCTCATCAAATAATTGGCAGCTTTTCATATCAATAGGTAAACCACCAATATGTTCTTCCTGATTATAAATAGTACCTAAATGTTTAGCATATTGAGAAAGGGCATAGGATTGGCTTACCATTAAATCCTTTCTATTTACGAAATCATATACATTATTTACTAATAATCCCATAGCGTAACAAAGCTCTAATTGATCAGCAAAATGTGTCTCTAGGCGACGAATCGTAGGTTCCGATTCATAGGATAAGCCCATCATAGGATCTGTAAAAATAGTTATACTAACTTTATTTCCACAGTTACGAGATGTTTTTGTATCTCTTAAGGTGCTATCCGCCAACAAAGAATCTGTATGTTGCTTTAAATTATTCATAATATTCACTACCTCGTGCCCAACTCGGAATATCTATATATCGTATATAAATATTTTCTAATGGCACTTTTGCCACCCCATGAAAACTCTTGGCAATTTCTACTGTCAATGGAGCATACCCTTCGTGACTTTCATTTTTCCATACACTCACTTCGATATATGCTAATGGTTCATCACTTTGACCACCCATAAATAAAGTAACATCATCCTCCAAACCTACCATTAAAAAGGCTTCATTTTTATAAGGAACTCTTTCAATGGCTTTGCCTAATCGTTTCTTTATTTCTATTTTTTCTGCTTCTGAAAGATGAATATTCACACGCGACATAATAAATGGCATTTTACGCTCTCCATTCTTTTACAATGGCCAATATTTTATCAGCTACTTCTTGTTCTTTCTGCTGATAAGTATGACCTGTTTTTTCAATGATAATAAATGTATTATCTTTTTGCTTAGGTAAATATTGGTTTATCCCTTCTAAAAAACCTACTGGATTACCAGCCGTAAATGTATCATAAGTACCTATTAATAACGCCCCCGTATGACATATATTTTGAAACATTGCTTTCGTGGCTTCATTACTTACAGGTACATTATTTATCTGTATATCAGAAATCCAATCATATGCAGTATCAACTAAACAGTCTACCCAACCCATCAACAAAAAAGGAAGTTTCTTATTGCCCAAGCCCTGCACTTTTAATGCCCGTATTAATGTTTTTTGTTCATTAGTCACACCTTGCATCATATAAGTAAGATCAGCGGGACTTAAAAGCAAAAAGTGTTCAATTCGTTTATCTTGAGTAGTGGCAAGGTAATATAATACTTTATTCGCCCCCATTGAATGCCCTGCTAATATAATATGTTTATAGCCCTGTTCTTCTGCAAAGTCTATATAGGCAGCTATATCTTCCAGCGTATAAGAAAACCGCTCATTATAAGAACCAATCATTTCTATCGATTGAGTTTTAACATTAAAAGATTGTATTTGTGGGAACGCATTATTTGTTTGGGCATAGATAAAATCAATATTTTCACTGCGTAATGTATTACCAATATTATAATAAAAAGGATTCGAGTAAAAATTACCATGAATACCAGTAATAGCAATAACTACCGTATCAGCCGTTGTTTTTGCCGGTGCTGATAATAAGTTTGTTATATATGTTTCTCTAGAAACTATGTCATTATTAGTAGCACTAAACCGAACAGCACCTAATAATACGCCTCGTTTAGTAAAAATACTTAAATTTTCCATAATCTCACTTCCTAAATACACATCGATGACTTGGCGAATTATAACAAGCATTACAGGAAATACATTTAGAAATAGTCGAAACGCCTTCGGCTAATTGTTTTACCCAATCTGGTTCTCGTAATAAAGGTCGTGAAATAGAGACAAAATCTATATTTGTTGTTTGAATTACTGACTCCATCATATCTTTACTTCTAAATCCACCAACCACAATAATAGGTACTGGTACAGCATTAGCGATTTGTTGTGCATACGGTACAAAGTAACCTTCATTTCGTCCTGTCCTAATATGACTCACGGAAGTACCATTACCACTCACTTCAATTGAATCAATACCACTAGCAACAAGAGTTTTACTTAACTCTATGCTATCCTCTATTTCTAAACCACCAGGAATAAAATCACTAGCATTTATCTTTGCAGTTACATGTAATTTTTTTGTTTGTGCTTTAATACCTTCTACAATGGCTTTAACTATTCTAAATCGATTTTCATTGTTACCACCATACATATCCGTTCTTTGATTAACAGCAGGACTAACAAAACGGCTTAAGAAAAAGAAATGTGCTATATGAATTTGTACCCCGTCATAACCAGCTTTTTCAGCTCGAATGGCAGCATGTATAAACTTTTGAATTATTTCTTCAATTTCATTTTCAGTTAAATCATTAACAGTTACTTCTTTAAAGCTACCATTAACTTTTTGCCGATAGTATCCACCTAATGCTAACTGTGTTATAACAGGTGTGTTTTCTTTATGAAGTAATTTAACAAGCTTCGCATGTTGATCTATTAGTTCATCACGAGATAAACGCATCATCCCGTCCATATAAAAATCATTGTCAGCAACTGACGTAAAGCCTGTTATTATACCACCTAACTGCCCTTTAGCTAATTCCTCATATATCTTATAACCAACTTCAGTAATCCCCCCATCCGGTGTTGCAATACCTTCCCAAGTAGCTGAACGAAGAATTCGATTTCTAAAAGTAATATGATTTAGGTTAACTTCTTCAAATAATTGTTTCATAGTATCACTTCCTATAAATATACTCAAATAACATATTGACATTATTGAAAATATAATTGATAATCCAATTATACTCAGTAGATTAATTTTATGTAAGTACGCAGTTTTTTCTGCCTTACTTTTTACTAAAAATATAATTAAATTTAAAGGAGGATACTATAATGAAAGCAACAAATACAACCGTTACCTATCCAATTGATACTACTATGTCCAATATAGATAATCATACATGTCCTATCCTATATGCATTACAAATTATAGGGCAGAAATGGAAATTGCCTATTCTTTGGTATTTACACGAACAAAAAAATACCCGGTATAACGAACTAAAACGTCGTATACCAGGTATTACTAATATTATGTTAACTAAATCCTTACGTGAACTAGAATCAGCTGATCTTGTCTATCGTAATGTATATGAAACAATCCCCCCAAAGGTAGAATATGGCTTAACTACAACAGGACAAGAACTCTTACCTACCTTAAATGAACTATATAAATGGGGCGAAATGCAAATGAAAAATCAAGATAAAGCTAAGTAGAAGTAATTAAACTAAACTACTGCCTTCTTTCCTATCTGTTCGTCAGCTGTGAATTCTTCTCCGAAGAATTTTACGCTGCGAACTAAAAGATTCACACCCATTTGCGCGTCGCACCTAGTACGTTTTAAATACGTCCGTTCGGATGCTGTGGATTTCTCTCCGAGAAATCTTACGCCCCGAACTAAGAGATTCACACGACTTTGTGCGTCCCTTTGGTCCTTCAAAGTCGGTTCACTACTTATTCCCAGCTTCTGGTCGGATAGGTAGAAGCGAATAAACTAAAAAAGACGGTTCTATAATTTATTTTGGGGCGCTAAAGAGAAACGCAAGTTGCGTG
Source organism: Veillonella sp. R32 (assembly GCF_010093125.1). Taxonomy (GTDB): domain Bacteria; phylum Bacillota; class Negativicutes; order Veillonellales; family Veillonellaceae; genus Veillonella_A. Next base: position 401 of record NZ_NMZQ01000006.1, on the reverse strand, counting down.
TCCTCTTGGCGCCTACTTTTTTTGTACAAAAAAAAGACATATTGAATAAAATCCGTTACAATAAAAGCGTCGAAACCATTACGAAAGGATGTTTACTCAATATGTCTACTCTTAATTATATAGGAAAATTACTAGGAATCAAAGCCGAATATATAAAAAATATGCGAGAAACTGATTCAGAACATTTACTATATGTAGAAGTTCCCGCGCGCCCTCACACTTGTCCGCATTGTCATGCAAAAACTACACGGATTAAAGGCTATACAAACCGAACTATTCGTCATACAACCGCTAATGAAAAGCCTATTCGGCTCTTGTATCGCCAACGTCGTTATGTCTGCTCTTGTGGTCGTACCTTTAATGAAAAAACCGAGTTTTCTAGCCGTTATTTAAGAACCACG
>NZ_NMZQ01000059.1 GCF_010093125.1 Veillonella sp. R32 | reverse complement strand
GAACTTCTAGTCTGTTTAGAGACAGAAATTACTAAACAGCAAATTCAATTTGTATATGGTTCAGGTAAACGTAAGCATACTTTACAACGCTTATTTGAAGAGTGTGCCGCCATTCGTAACAAACGTATAGAGTATGATGAAAAGCTACAACTATTGGGTACTCGAAATAGTTATTCAAAAACAGATCCCGATGCTACTTTTATGCGACTCAAAGAAGACCATATGCTAAACGGTCAATTAAAACCAGCGTATAATGTGCAATTAGCAGTCCACAGTGAATATATTGTAGGCGTTGGTGTATTTCCTAATCCTACGGATACCAAAATGTTAATTCCGTTTATGAAACAATTAGAATCTCAATACAAACAGAAGTTTCAATATGTAGTGGCGGATGCTGGGTATGATAGTAATGAAAATTTATCTTGGCTGTTAGCACGTGATTACAAAACCTGTATAAAGCCGAGTAATTACGAACGAAGTAAAACTAAGCGATACCGAGAAGACATAGGTCGTGCTGACAATATGACATATGACGAGATGAATGATACCTTTACTTGCGCTAAAGGTCGTAAGTTATACTTTGAACGGATTCGAAGAAGTAAAAGCAAAACAGGTTTTGTGTATGAAAGTAGAGTCTACCGTTGTGAAAGATGCAACTATTGTGGTTTACGTAGCCGGTGCCAAAAAACATATTATGGAATGCTACCTAAAAGCAACAAGGCTCTTTATATTTCAACAAATTACCAAGCTATGCTGGATAAAAACAACGACACCTTTAATAGTCCACTAGGCATATTACTTCGCATGAATCGCTCCATTCAAGTAGAAGGTGTATTTGGTGTATTAAAAGAAGATATGATGTACAAACGACTTCGGCATCGAGGAAAAGATACTGTGAAAAAGGATCTTCTATTAATGGCCTTTAGTTTTAATTTGATGAAGTTACATAACCGAATTCAAAAAGGTCGGCTAGGACAACGTTTATTTGATATAAAAACAGCTGCATAAATATATTAAAAAA
>NZ_NMZQ01000058.1 GCF_010093125.1 Veillonella sp. R32 | reverse complement strand
GTTAGCGATAATGGTGAAATTACTGTTAATAAAGAAAATGCTGGGTTCGGTGTAAAAGGTGCTGAAAACGGTGCGGTAGAAAGCAAAGTAGTTGGTAACGATTTAGTAGTTGATCTCAATGCAGCAACTAAAGAAAAAATTGACAATGCAGCTAATAAAGACCTTTCCAACCTTGGTGACAAAGGCAAAGACGTTATTAAAGAAGTAAGTCAAGATGCTGTTAACGTAGTTGGTGGCGATAACATTAATGTTGCTAACGATACCAAAGATGGAGTTAAGACCTTTACAGTTAACCTAGATAAGAATGTAAATCTTGGTAACGATGGTTCTATTACTCTTGGTGATACAGTTGTTAAATCTGGCGATGTTACTGTAGGTGGTACGACTATTAATAATGGTGGTGTAACCTTACAGCCACAAGGCGAATTTAAAGTAGGCGACACAGTAATTAAGGGTGGTAGCATCAATGTAGGTGGTACTACAATTAACGAAGGTGGCTTAACTATCAATGAAGGCCCATCCATTACTAAAGGTGGTATCAATGCTAATAATACGCAAATTACTAATGTAGCTGATGGCACTAAAGCTGGCGATGTTGTTACTTATAATCAATTACAAGAACTTAAAAAATCTGTAGAAGATGGCACTGTAGTAGCAGGTAATGCCCTTCAAACAGTAACAGTATCCAGCGATAATGGTCAAATTACTATTAACAAAGAAAATGCTGGTTTCGGTGTAAAAGGTGCTGAAAACGGTGCGGTAGAAAGCAAAGTAGTTGGTAACGATTTAGTAGTTGACCTCAATGCAGCAACTAAAGAAAAAATCGACAATGCAGCTAACAAAGACCTTTCAAACCTAGACGATAAAGGCAAAGACGTTATTAAAGAAGTTACACAAAGTGCTGTAGACGTTAAAGGCGGCAATAATGTAGAAGTTACTAATGCCACTGAAGATGGCGTTAAAACATACACCGTAAATGTGAAGAACAATCTTGACCTTGGCCCTAATGGCTCCGTTACTGCTGGTGATGCAAGCTTGGGTACTGATGGTTTAACAATTAAAGAAGGCCCATCCGTAACTAAAGACGGCATCAATGCAGGTGGCAAAGTTGTTTCTAACCTTGGTGAAGGCAAAGTAGAAGCAGGTTCCACTGATGCAGTAACAGGCGGTCAATTACACAATATTTCCACAGATTTAGGCAATCGTATTGATGGTGTTGATAGCAAGGTAAATACAATTACTGATAAAGTTAATACAATCAACAACAATCTTGAAACCGTTACAAA
>NZ_NMZQ01000057.1 GCF_010093125.1 Veillonella sp. R32 | reverse complement strand
AATCACTGTTAATAAAGAAAATGCTGGCTTTGGTGTAAAAGGTGCTGAAAACGGTGCGGTAGAAAGCAAAGTAGTAGGTAATGATTTAGTAGTTGATCTTACGGCAGCGACTAAAGAAAAAATCGACAACGCAGCTAACAAAGACCTTTCAAACCTAGACGATAAAGGCAAAGATGTTATTAAAGAAGTTACACAAAGTGCTGTAGACGTTAAAGGCGGCAATAATGTAGAAGTTACTAATGCCACTGAAGATGGCGTTAAAACATACACAGTAAATGTGAAGAACAATCTTGACCTTGGCCCTAATGGCTCCGTAACTGCTGGTGATGCAAGCTTGGGTACTGATGGTTTAACAATTAAAGAAGGCCCATCTGTAACAAAAGACGGCATCAACGCTGGTGGTAAAGTTGTTTCTAACCTTGGCGAAGGCAAAGTAGAAGCTAGTTCCACTGATGCTGTAACAGGTGGTCAATTACACAATGTTTCCACAGAATTAGGTAGTCGTATTGATGGTGTTGATGGTAAGGTAAATACAATTACTGATAAAGTTAATACAATCAACAATAATCTAGAAACTGTAAAAGAAACAGCTGGTAATGCCCTTCAAACAGTAACCGTATCTGGCGACAATGGTCAAATCACTGTAAATAAAGAAAATACTGGCTTTGGCGTGAAAGGTGCTAAGGATGGCGCGGTAGAAAGCAAAGTAGTTGGTAATGATTTAGTAGTTGATCTCAATGCAGCAACTAAAGAAAAAATCGACAATGCCGCTAACAAAGACCTTTCCAACCTAGACGATAAAGGCAAAGACGTTATTAAAGAAGTAAGCCAAGATGCTGTAGATGTAGCTGGTGGCGAAAACATCAATGTTGCTAACGATATTAAAGATGGCGTTAAGACTTTCACAGTTAACATGAAAAATAACATTGACCTTGGTGCTAATGGTTCTATTACCGCTGGTGCTACTAAAGTTGATGGTAATGGTGTAACTACTGGTGACGTAAGCTTAGGTACTGATGGCTTAATTATCAAAGAAGGGCCATCCGTAACAAAAGACGGTATTAATGCTGGTGGTAAAGTAGTTTCTAATCTTGGTGAAGGTAAAGTAGAAGCTGGTTCTACCGATGCTGTAACTGGTGGTCAATTACATAACGTATCGACTGATTTAGGTAAACGTATTGATGGTGTTGATGGTAAAGTAAATACAATTACAGACAAAGTAAATACCAATACAGAAAGCATTAAGACTATTAATAATAATCTTGAAACCGTTACAAA
>NZ_NMZQ01000056.1 GCF_010093125.1 Veillonella sp. R32 | reverse complement strand
TCAATGCAGCAACTAAAGAAAAAATCGACAATGCTGCTAATAAAGATTTATCCAACCTTGACAATAAAGGCAAAGACGTTATTAAAGAAGTAACGCAAAGTGCTGTAGACGTTAAAGGTGGTAACAACGTGGAAGTAAGCAATGCTACGAAAGATGGCGTTAAGATTTTCACAGTTAACATGAAAAACAATATTGACCTTGGCACTAATGGTTCTATCACAGCTGGTGGTACAACTGTTAATAATGGCGGGGTTACTGTTGGTGAAGCAGGTGCCATTATAGTTGGTGATACTACTAAAGTTGATGCTAATGGTGTAACTACTGGTGACGTAAGCTTAGGTACTGATGGCTTAACTATCAAAGAAGGTCCATCTGTAACAAAAGACGGCATCAACGCTGGTGGTAAAGTTGTTTCTAACCTTGGCGAAGGCAAAGTAGAAGCTGGTTCCACCGATGCAGTAACAGGTGGTCAATTACATAATGTATCGACTGAGTTAGGTAAACGTATTGATGGCGTTGATGGTAAGGTAAATACGATTACGGATAAAGTTAATACAATCAACAACAACCTAGAAACTGTAAAAGAAACAGCTGGTAATGCCCTTCAATCCGTAACCGTAGTTAGCGATAATGGTGAAATTACCTGTATCTTATAAACATCTAGCGTATTATGATTGAAAAAAAAAGTACACCATCGGTAATCTCAGAACATACAGAGAAACAGCAAAAAAAGAAGTATTTAAAGAACAA
>NZ_NMZQ01000055.1 GCF_010093125.1 Veillonella sp. R32 | reverse complement strand
CTACAAACAATGATTATAAAGGATTATATGGAGGTTTAGACACCAAAGCAATTCATAAACGAGTAAAAAAGGTTCTATAATTTATTTTGGGGCGTTAAAGAGAAACGCAAGTTGCGTGTCCTCTTGGCGCCTACTTTTTGGGTTATAGGACAAAATGTGTTGCTAAAAATGCTGAAACCCCTTGCAATTACTAGCTTAAATACGTTTTTATCTTCCTAAGAATATAAATTTTAGGAGGATTGTATACTCATGCATGTAAAATGTATTAACTGTGGATTTGTATGTAAGAAAAATGGAAAAACAAGTGGCGGAAACCAGAGATGGTATTGTAATAATTGCAAGTCTTCATTTATCCGTACAGTAGATAATTCTGCTAAACAATTAAAAATATTTCACAATTGGCTATTTAGTAAGCAAACTCAAAAGGAGATGCCTGGTGAAGGTCGTACATTTCGTAGAAAATCATCAGTGTTTTGGAATATATGGCCTATGCCACCTAAAATAGAAGAACAACGAAATATTGTATTTGTTGATGGCATTTATTTATCTAGGAAAGCCTGTATTCTTATTTGCTGCGACGAAAAATATGTTTTAGGATGGTATCTTTGTCGTTATGAACATTCTAAAGCTTGGGATGCTTTAGTGAGTCGAATCAGAGAGCCTATCCTAGTTGTTTCAGATGGTGGAACAGGTTTTAAAAAAGCATTAAAAAAAGTTTGGCCGAAAGCCAAACATCAACGGTGTACATTTCATGCATTTTGTCAGGTAAAAAAGTATACAACTAGCAGGCCTAAAACTTTGGCAGGATTTGAATTATATACTCTTGCTAAAGATTTACTACATATAGAAAGTAAAGATCAAGCTATTATTTGGATTACTAGATTAACTAATTGGAAAATAAAACATAAAGAGTTTTTGAGTGAAATGACTAGAGATGAATCAGGAGCGCTTAGACCTACTCATGAGCGTTTACTTAAGGCTGAATACTCGTTAGTTAGACTTGTGAAAACGAATACGTTATTTACGTATCTTGAGAGTCCTTGGGCCGAGGAGCGAAACTTTCCAGCAACTAATAATCGAATTGAAGGAGCTGTTAATGCTCAACTCAGAGCCATGCTCAGAGCCCATAGAGGACTATCTATCGAAAGAAGAATAAAAGCGGTTTTTTGGTGGTGTTATTTACACTCACCGAAACCGCTTTCAGCTTCTGAAATTTTAAAAGTAATGCCTACAGACAAGAGTATTGCAAAGCTTTATTCTAATATGAGTACTAAAGCCCAGTTAGAAGCTTCCATTCCTACTTGGGGAGATGCCATTCTTTGGGGCGATTTGCATAATTATGATTCTCTTCCTGATAATTATTGGGACTGACCAGCAACACATTTTGTCCTATAACCCTACTTTTTTGTACAAAAAAAAGACATATTGAATAAAATCCGTTACAATAAAAG
>NZ_NMZQ01000054.1 GCF_010093125.1 Veillonella sp. R32 | reverse complement strand
AACAACCATACAAACCGAATCAAAACATACGGGTGTACTTGGTACGACTGTATCAGGTGAGACAATTACTCTTAGCGCCAGGGACTCGATTAACCTTATCGCAACACAAGTAGTAGGTACAGCTGATGTGAATATAGGAGCTGGTAAAGATATTACCACTACTTCTGCGGAGCAATATGATTACTCCATGGCAGATGTAAAGGTGAAGAAATCTGGGATTATGGGTTCTGGTATGGGCTTTATGATTGGAACTAAAAAATCTACTGATGAACAACAGGGAGAAGCCATTACACAAGTGGGAACTAAGATTGGTTCATTATCGGGCATAGTATCTCTTCAAGCAGGCCATACTATACACGCTACTACTACAGATATGATTGGTAAAGAGGGTGTAACGATTGCAGGTAATTCTGTACGTTTAGATGGAAAAGAAGATACCATTATGGACTATGCGTATCATAAGGAACGAAGTTCGGGCCTTACTGTTAACCTTGGTGGTACGGTCATGAACGTAGCTAATACAGCACGTAATGTCGTACGTACTACGAAGAATCAACGAGACGCTAGATTAAAGGCTTTAGAATACGTAGAAGCAGGTAAATCTATAGATAGTAATCTTATGATGAAAGTACCCGCTACAACTGATTCTGATGGTAAGACTGTTGAAAGCTATAAGGCGCTAGATAGAGAGGCCTTGAAGAAGGTGAATGTATCTATGAGTATAGGTTCTAGCTCTACAGAGCAAGAAAGTACAGCTATTACTACGACTTATAGAGGGGGCACTGTGTATAGTGATGGAGTGGTACAGATTACGGCTGTAGGTAATAGTAATGAATCCAATAGTACTGGTACGATTCAGGCTATTGGTGAAACTATCCAAGGTGAGAATATAGCCTTAAGTGCTACTAAAGACATACAATTAGAGGCGGGTATAAATAGACAACGTATTACTAATGATACAAAAAGTAAAGGTGCGTCTTTAGGTGTTACGGGTAGGGTAAAAAGAAAAAACACTGAGTTTTTTTTTTTTTTTAA
>NZ_NMZQ01000053.1 GCF_010093125.1 Veillonella sp. R32 | reverse complement strand
AAGAGATGCAGTAACTTTGTATAGTCTAATTCCTCCAATACCGCATCCAGTAATCTCACCGGCTCATTAGGTCCAATCCGAATGCCATAATCCAAAGATAAAACTACTTGGCGAAAGCCAGAAATTTTAGTATAATTACCGTGTTGGATATGGTTTTTCTTCATAAATTAATTATACCAACAAAAAAGGCCCTTTAGGGCCTTTTTTCTTATATAAATATAGCAATAATGCGGCTTGAAGATGCTTATATATCTTCAAGCCGCATTAATAGTTTTAGGAGTTGTATTTCGTTACAGCCCCTTTTCATACTGCTAATCTTTATTGTTCTCCATAATAACTATAATTAGGGACAGGACCATATTCATTAGCCTCTGGTTTGCCTTTCATAATAGAGAAAATAAACAATACGAAAGAACCTGCATAAGGGACTAAATGAAGCAGCAGCCACCAAGCACTACGGCCTAAATCGTGCAAGCGCCGAACTTGTACTGCTAGGGAAGGCAATAAAAATGGCAAACCTACAAGAGTCGTAATAATGTCTAATGTGACTTCGTCGAAGGTAAACATCCAAGCGATAATACCTACTATGAGCATAATAATAAACTGCACTAAAACGAACTTCCAATATTCACCACGACTCGCACGCCCTTGAAAAGTCATGTATTTTTTAGTCATACACATTTTAAAATTGTCAACAATTGGTAATGAACTCATATATTCTCCTCACTTGTGAAAAGGCGCCAACTATAGCCAAATTAAGGTTGTAGTTGGCGTCAATCTATAATTTTATTTCTTTGCAATCATAAAGCCGGTCGCTTGCTGATTTGCCATAATCGTAATATCTGAAATCTGTACTCGTTTTGGTTGTGTAGCGGCAAATACGATGATTTCAGCAATATCTTCTGCTTGCAACGCTTCAACCCCAGCGTATACAGCGGCTGCTTTCGCCTTATCACCGTGGAAACGCACTTCGCTAAATGGTGTTTCTACAATGCCAGGCTGAATGGTAGTCACTTTAATATCTGTTTCAATCGTATCGATACGAATACCATCGCTTAAAGTCTTAACGGCTGCTTTAGTCGCACAATACACAGCACCCTTCGCATAGGCATAAATACCAGCTGTAGAACCTAAGTTAACAATATGGCCTTTATTTTTTGCAATCATAAATGGTAATACTGTACGGGACACATACAACAAGCCTTTTACATTCGTATCAATCATAGTTTCCATATCATCAATAGAGCTTGTTTCAAAGGAATCTAACCCTTGAGCAAGACCTGCATTATTTACCAGAATATCAACGCCCCCAACCGCTTCAATCTGTTTAGGAATTTCTGTACTCACTGCTTCACGATTAGTTACGTCCAGCGCAAAAGTAGTCACTTTAATCTTATATTCTGGCTCAAATTCGGCCTTTAGATTGTCCAATACTTCTTTGCGACGAGCACACAACAATAAGTCATAACCAGCTTTAGCAAAAGCTTCTGCCGTAGCTCGACCAATACCAGATGTGGCACCTGTAATAAACACTGTTTTACTCATAACTCTCATCCTCTCTGTTACTATTTCGTAGCGTCTTTACTACTAATGTTACCTTTATTTCTCAATCATAGATTGCAAAATAACAATATCCGTTTCACGCATCCCTTCACGAGCAATGCGCCCTACGGTATGCACCGTTTCATCAATAGAGCCCTTCACAATCCCATCGCCATTCTTGAAACTATTATTCGTCTTAGCTTGGCGATACGACAATAAAGCGTTGCCTAAGGACATGCCTATCTTCATAGCACAGGACGCTTTAGCACCGTCACAGACTACACCAGACGTGCCTACCAGTGCATTGGATAGCGTTTCCCACACCACTTCTTTAGGCTCCTGTAACATATACGCAATTCCCGCTGCCGTAGCAGATGCTGCACTGACTACGCCACAGTATGCACTTAAACGGCCAATGTCATGTTTGATGTAAAGAGCCAACACATTAGCGAGCGCCAAGGCGCGATAACGACGTTCTTCTAAAACCTTATATTCTTCTGCATACACCAAAATAGGCACTGCCAAAGTAATCCCTTGATTCCCACTGCCACAATTAATCATAACTGGCATGCTACAGCCACCCATGCGGGCATCAGAGCCAGCCGCTGCATAGGCCCGTGCTTTGTCGGCAATGGACGCTGACTCTTCAATGATTAATTTACCAATATTAGAACCGTAGGAGTTCTTCATGCCTTCTTCCGCAATGGCCATATTATATTCAAACTGACGACTTAATAAGCTTTTTAAACGCTCTAAATCAGCTTCTTCAGCAAATTCATAGCACTCATCAAAGGTCATATGGAGTTCATCAGCTAGCACTTGTTCCATAGGAATATCTAGTAAGATGACACCATCTTTTTCAACATGGGTAATATTCGTATGCTTCTGTTGCACCGTCACTTGTACCTCATGGTCAGCCGTTTTAGCGGTAACATGAATATATAAATTAGCCACCCCTTCAGCTAAGGAAACGGAACAGAAATTACTATTAAACAATTCATCAGCCCGTGCCACATCAGCGCTAGTTAATCCTTCAAGGACTTCTAACTCTTTGGTAGCATCACCTACGATGGCGCCTAGAATTAAACTGTAATAAAAACCAGTGCGCCCTTCCGCATTCGGAATGGTAACACTCTTAGCATTTTTTATAATATTGCCACTACAATCAGCGTGTAAACTAGTAGGAAACGTCCCCAAAACCTCTACTGCTTTAGCCGCTGCAAAAGCCAAAGCAATCGGTTCTGTACAACCAAAAGCAGGTAGTACCTCTCTCTCTAACATGCCATATAAATCTTTCATTTGGTCCTCCATGCTTTTAATTTTGATAATGTATTAATCATACGTCCATTATAACATTATTTATCTCCCTATACGGTTTTCAATTCAGCAACTCAAGGGACATTTTACGGGGTATCATACCTGCACGGAATACCCACCAAATTAGTGGCACCCATTACCACCATTCATTAATATATGTGTTTTGTTTTGGATATAGCCGGTCTAACATCGTGACAACTGCTTCGCCACCAGTTAACTTTCCTTCAAACACTAATTCCGAAGCACGCAACCGTCCCATTAAGAGTAAACTTAAGGCCCCTACTTCGCTAATCACTTGCGCCTTAGCCGTAATAGTGTCAGCCACTTTATTCGCCTGCACCATGCCGTCACTTTGAACGGTTATTTCATACGTCCCTTCATTCCAACTAGCTAAGCCATCTTTCACGCCTAAGGTAAAGGTATATTGGCCTGTTTCTGAAACGTTCGGTCTATGCTGCCAATTGCTATCAATATGAACAGGCACACTGGCCATAGCCGTCGCCACATCTACAATACGGCTCATCATGTACGGCATAGTAGTATGCCCCGTTTTACCATTAGGATGGAAAATATACGATTCATCCTGCAAGCCTTCATTCCAACGAATGGAACTGCCTTGCGAGCGATGATTATATAAATAATTAAGTAAGCCCTTCTGAGCGCGACGCGAAGTATAGACAAACTCAGTCACAGGGATTTCTTCTGCGCCTAAACGATATACCGCATACCCTTCAATAGACCCCGCTTCATCAGCTACATAAGCTACGCGCACACCTTCTGCAAAGAAACTCCCCAATAAACGACGCCATTCTGTTTCTCCGCGCACGGCATAACCAGATAACCCTTTCGTATAGGCCTCATACACAGGGCTTAACTTAGACCACTCATCGTCTGACTGCAATAAGCCAAAGTGTAAGGTCTTATCCGTTAATGGACGAAGTTCTTCCAACGACATGGTCTGCACCCATTGATGGGCATATAGCTCCCAACCATATTGCTGATAAAAAGCAGCCTTTGATGGCATGAGAATGGTCATTCCTTGGCCCCGTCGTTTCAACTCTTCCAACGAAGCGAGTAACAACTGGCCACCAATACCACCACGGCGGGCTACTGGATCAGTAGCTACGCCTACCATATAACTAACTGGTAACTGCGCCCCTCGTACCTGTAAGGTATATTGACGTAAATGCACCATGCTCGCTAATAGCTTTCCTTCATAACCTACCATGGTATGTTCTGGCTCATAGGCCTTTGAAAAATAATATTGAAAAAAGGGATCCTCTGCCGTTTCAAAACAATAGGCCCATAAATTTTTAACGGCCTCTGTATCTTGTGCCGTAGCTATTCTAAATTCCATAGGTCACCTCATACTATCTAATTTATACAAAAAGAGGAGTCCCCAGGACTCCTCTAGTCTTTATGCCTCAATGGGACATTGGTCAGCATACACTGCATCATATTTTTCAGCAAAATGATCTGGATTATACGATTCTTTTGCTTTACGAAGACCTGGTAAGCCCATATCTTCTTCACGATTAACAAATTCTGTATCAGCAAATTCATGACGAATAAATTCATTATTAATGGCCTGATATAAACCACGAACAGTAGGGTTCGCCTTTTCAATATGAATTAAAGCCATTCGTTCATTTAAAAGCTGGCCAATCGTAAAGGCCTCGATGCGACCAAATAACTTAATAGCTCCACCAACAAGACCAAGCTCATCCCAGTGTTTAAATAATAATTTAATCGCTTCTAATTCATCTTCAATGCCTTCTTCATGATGGGTTTCGACCCAAGATTCAGCGGTAGCGATACAATCAGCAAAAATGTCGTCCGTCAGTGGCATATACTCATAATTTGTGTATTGCATGCGGAACTGATTCAAGTGATTCTTCTTCTGACGTAATTTTTTACCTGACAAGGAAATTAAGTCCTGTGTCTTGTAAATATACTCAAAATTATCTCTATCTGGTGTAAATTCATAGCAATCAGGGCATAAGGTATTCATCCGTTCCATCATAATAGGATTAACCCCTTTTAAACGGAATGGCAAATTATTAACCTTGAACCATTCTTTCGCCATTTCAAGGCCATCTACAAATTTAGCGTCTTTACCAGCAAAAGGTGGCAACATAAATGGTTCTCGTTTACCGCCCCCTTTAATAAAGAGAACCCCATCTTCTTCGGCCCATTGAATGCCGTACGGATCTTGCCACATAAATAAAGTCGTGAAACAACAGTCCGATGCTTCGTAATGATGTTCCGCAAAGTAATCATCAATGATTGGTTTATCTTTCAATTCAAATCGTTTAAATTCTAAAATAGGACTCGCCTCCTACAATACTATCTATTTAACTATCTCAAGCCTCCCCTTATAAGGGCGAACTCTTTTATTATACTACAGAATACTGCTTTGTAAAACAAACTATATCTATATATCTCATTCTTTATATATGTATTGTACCATAAAATTGTACAAAAGAGAATTCCTTTCAATGAAAGTAATAAAAAAGTTAATACTCCTAGAAACTGCCTATATCCGCCAGCTTAATTCTTTGGTACTATACATAGTATAAACAGATACTAGCTCACCCATTTTCATATGAGCAGGCTATCCATGACTCTATTATTTAATTACTTTAATTACTTTTATTACTTCATCTACCTACTCACAATGAGGGATTCCTATGACCTTACAACAACTAAAATATATTCTTATGATTGCTGAAACAGGCTCAATTACTGAAGCCGCACGACGTTTATACATATCACAACCGAGTCTCTCCAAAGCACTTCACGATATTGAAAAAACAGTAAAAGAGCCTCTGTTTATTCGTCAACGAAATGGCGTTATCCTTACACAATTTGGACAACAATTTATAGGATATGCACGTTCCGTATGCCAACAAATGGAATTATTAGAGGATACTTTCATCAATAATCAACCTGAAAAAGTACGATTTGCTGTATCAACACAACATTATACCTTTACAGCTAATGCTTTCGTAGATATGGTCAAACAATTTGGCGAAGATCGTTTTGAATTTATCCTCAATGAAACCAGAACGTATCAAATATTAGAGGATGTTAAAAATCGCTTTAGTGATCTTGGCGTTTTATATATCAGTGAGGAGATGAATCTATGTCAGCCTATGTAGTTAGCAATTTTATTATATACTGTATTATTAATGCCTTTACGCCAGGGCCAGGTAATATATTAGCCCTCAATACTACCAATGTATATGGTTGGTTAAAAGGTAAACCTTTATTTTTTGGAATATTTGTAGGTTATTTTGTTGTCCAAGTTATTTGCGGACTTTTTGTCTTTTTTATGGGTGCTGCATTTCCCGAACTATTACTAATTATAAAATATATTGGCATTTTATATATACTATGGCTTGCTTTTAATATAGCTACGAGTAAACCGCAAGAGACCACAGCTACTCAATCAGCTTCCTTTTTAAAGGGATTTTTACTTCAATTTGTCAATGTAAAAATCTATATTTTTGGCATCACTGCCTTAACAGGTTATATAGCACCGATTACAACCGAATTATTTTGGCTGATTGCCGCTAATCTATTTATTGCCACTATGGGCTGCCTGGCGACGGGCTCTTGGATTGCCGCTGGTCTAGCTTTACAACGAATCTATAATCAACATTTCCGCTTGATTAATTGTATCTTAGCCCTAACCTTATTAGAGTGTGTATATAGTATGTTATAGAAAGAGCTGTAACGGTATTGTGAAATAAACCCACATATCGTTACAGCTCTTTATTATGTGCAAATTTTATAATTTACAATGTAACCTATTTATACTAAGTCTACCTAGAATAAGCTAGTTTCTTCGTCTTCTAATTCTGACTTGGCAATGATAGCTACGGAAGCTACTTTATCGCCCGCATCAAGGCTTTGTGTCTTAACGCCTGAAATGGCTTTGCCTTTTTTGATAGCAATGTCTTTCATATCAAAGCGAATAATCTTGCCTTGTTCAGAAATCAACATAACTTCGTCATTGTCAGTTACGATTTCAACAGCCACTACGTCACCAGTTTTGTCAGTAATACGGAAGTTTTTCGTCCCTTTACCGCCTCGTTTTTGGAGACTATAAGCATCTTCGCTATTGCGTTTACCGAAGCCTTCTTCACTGATGGTAAATACTTGGCAAGCTTCACCTGATTCTGTAATTACACCAGCGCCCACAACTTCGTCACCAGCATTCAATTTAATGCCACGCACCCCTTGAGCGGAGCGTTTCATAAGACGAGCATCTTCTTCGTTGAAACGAATCGCCATACCTTTACGAGTACCCAAGAGAATATCTTGACCACCGGTAGTTAAGCAAACAGCGATTAAGCGATCATCTTCCCCTAAGGAAATAGCGTTGAGACCACTGCGACGAATGTTGCGATATTCTTCAATGGACGTACGTTTCACCACGCCTTGTTTGGTTACTAAGAAGAGATTCAATTCATGATTTACTGTTTCCATATCAATCATCGTTGTCACCGCTTCACCTACATTGAGTGGCAATACATTGATAATGGCCGTCCCCCGTGAATTGCGACTAGATGCTTCTGGTACTTCGTAACCTTTCAAGCGATAGGCCCGACCAGCAGTGGTGAAGAATAGGAGTGTATTATGAGTGCGTACATGAGAAATCTGTACTACATAATCGTCTTCTTTAGTCTTCATGCCGACAACGCCTACGCCGCCTTTATGCTGATTGCGGTATACATTAGCATTCATCCGTTTAATGTAGCCTTGACGAGTTAAGGTAATTACCATTTCTTCGTCAGCAATTAAATCTTCCACATCAAGTTCTGAGGTATCGATTGTAATTTCACTACGACGTTCATCACCATATTTTTGTTTCATTTCTGTCAATTCATCTTTGATAATACCTCGTTGACGTTCTTCACTAGCCAAGATAGCTTTCAAATCAGCAATGAGGATTTCAAGCTGTTTGTATTCATCTTCGATTTTTTCACGTTCTAAGCCTGTTAAACGACGTAAACGCATATCTAAAATAGCAACGGCTTGCTTTTCAGATAAACCGAATTTTTCAATTAATGCCTTCTTCGCAATTTCGTCCGTTTCAGACGCACGAATAGTAGCAATCACTTCATCAATATGATCAAGGGCAATGAGCAAACCTTCTAAAATATGAGCACGCGCTTCTGCCTTCGCTAATTCAAACTGCGTACGACGAACGATAACACCTAGACGATGGTTTAAGTAATGATTTAAAACTTCTTTTAAGGTCAATACTTTTGGATGACCATCTACCAAAGCTAGCATAATAACGCCGAAGGTGTCTTGCAATTGCGTATGTTTATATAATTTGTTAAGCACAATATCTGGTTGCACATCAGCGCGCAATTCCACTACGATGCGTAAGCCACGGCGGTCACTTTCATCGCGCAAGGCTGTAATGCCATCGATAACTTTATCACGGCTTAATTCAGCAATGTTTTCAATAACACGGGCCTTATTAACCTGATATGGAATCTCAGTAACTACAATACGGTGCTTCCCTTTATTCATTTCTTCAATGGTAGCCCGGGCGCGCATTTTAATGCTACCACGGCCTGTGCTATAGGCCTTTTTAATGCCATCACGGCCAAGAATTAACGCCCCTGTTGGGAAGTCAGGCCCTTTGATAGCTGTCATCAAATCAGCCACATCAGCATCAGGGTTGTCGATAAGCATAATCAAACCATCCGCTACTTCATTTAAGTTATGCGGTGGAATATTAGTGGCCATCCCTACGGCAATGCCGGCCGAACCATTGATTAATAAGTTTGGAATCTTTGCTGGTAATACAGTTGGTTCTTGCAAGGACTCATCATAGTTTGGCATGAAATCAACCGTATCTTTGTCAATGTCAGCCAACATTTCAGTAGTAATGCGAGCCATACGAACTTCTGTATAACGCATTGCTGCTGCTGAGTCACCATCAATGGAACCAAAGTTACCATGACCATCTACCAAGAGGTAGCGCGTATTGAAATCCTGCGCTAAGCGCACAGTGGCATCATATACCGAACTATCCCCATGTGGATGATATTTACCAAGTACATCCCCGACGATACGGGCCGATTTCTTGTATGGCTTGTTAGGGGCCATGCCAGTTTCATGCATAGCGTACAAAATACGACGATGCACTGGCTTAAGACCATCGCGAACATCCGGTAAGGCACGCATAACGATTACACTCATGGCATAATCGATATAGGAGCTCTTCATTTCTTTATCAATCTGGACGGGCTCTATTTTCCCATGACTCCAGGTCGTTTCCTCCACAGTCTCACCTCATTTAATAATAACTAATCGCTTGTTTATTGTTCAATTTAATTTATTAGCAACTTATATTATAGCATTTTTAGCGGTATAATGCTACTTTTTAGGCTTTTTACCTGAAAAATACAGTCTTTAATCATTACTTAGTGAGGCCCATACATAATAATGAGTCCCCCTATAAGAGTAGTAGCACCACCCACTAAATCAAACCTATCAAGAAGTACTTTAACGAATGAGGGCATCCAAACGATTCATACGAAAATCCTCTACCAAGAGCATAAAGGATTCATTGTGAATGGGGTTATAGGTAGTGCCAAATAAATGACTGGTGCAGTCACAGTCACTACAGCCAAAACCTGGCACTTCCCACGTATCAAGCTGTTTCATAGCGCGAGCCAAATCACATTCTAAATCAGCACTACTTCGGATGGGCACAGTGGCAATCATTTCGCAATGAGAGCGAAAATAATCTAAATGCCAATGTAGTTTCTTCCGTTTTCGTTTATGCCGTTCTAAGCGCTTAGCCAAATTAGCCTTCGCCGAACCTACATATGTATAATAACCTCGTTCAAAATGCATAGTCCCTTTACTGCCAATTTCTAAATCCATTGTCTCTGGCAAATGTAACACCACTAAATAATCACCCCGATCCTGTCCTTCTTGTGCCACCAAAGCTCCATCATAGTGGCACTGACGAATCACCGTTGTCATGGTAAAATCAGCAGTCCAACGAAGGGCTATAGCCTTCCAATCTAAGTCACCAGCGACGGTTGCAAAGGTTTGGGCAAAGGCTAAATCCGTATGATAATCGGGAAGAAACCACTGCGCCCGTTCCCATTGCACTAAAAACAAAACTCCTGTATGATAGCCTTCACTTTGTAAATGCTGCAAATGAAGTAAATGTTTACGCCCTCGCTCTGTAATAGCATCAGGAAACATAGCCCCATGTTCACTAAACAAAGTACAAGACTTTACTTCTAGCAAAAAGGACTCTCCTTCATCATTCGTCAATAGCAAATCAAACCGACTCTGACCTACCGTATATTCCCGGCGTACCACCGACCAACGTTCCCACCCTGGAATTTGCTTGGTACTAATTAAATACTCAGCCACATCATTGCTATAATTAGTATCTAACATAATAGGCACACCATCGCGCTCTATACCAATCACGCGGTACTGCGTTTTAGCGCCTACTTTAGGATGATGCACCACATAAAATTTTACATTAGGATATAATAATTCCCACATGCGACCAGGATTTGGCAAATGAGCCGGCACAATCTCACCAGCTAAATGGTCCATAGCCAAATGAACCACAAAGCGATTGGGCCGTGTCACAAAACGTCCAGTAAGCACTTTTTCATATAATTGTTTCATATCTTGCCTCTATACTACTTTTACACGCTAATTTCTATAAAAACTTTCCATGTATATAACTAATCATATACAATCAACTTACACCGCTAATTACATACAATTAACTTGCAGGACTAATCCCATACATACTATCAATTTATAATGATTAATTACAAAGTTGCAATTACGAATCATTTTAAAAATATATCTAAAAAAATAAAAATGTAGCACTGGCTACATACAAATCGCGTCACATGACCTATAATAAAACATGTAAACACGAAGTAGGGTTTCACAAAGTTGTGTTAAACACTACTCTTTAATTATACGTAGAAGTAACGCGCTCGTAAAGAAGCGCCGTCAAGGGAAAGGACGATGAACTATGGCTCAAGTAGCAGGTAACTTACAACGCATTCGTAACGGACAACGCCGTTACGCTATTACTCCCCGCATTCCTGGTGGTTTCGTACAACCAGCGATGCTCCAAAAATTTATTGATGTAGCTAACACCTTCAAAGCCACACTCAAAATTACAGGTGGGCAACGCATCATGATTACTAACTTAAAACAAGAAGATGTAGATAAAGCTTGGGAAATGCTCGGCATGGCACCAGCCTACACCACCTCCAACCGCGTGCGTAGCGTCAAAATCTGCCCCGGCACTACGTTCTGTAAACGAGCTAAGCAAGATAGCGTTAGCTTAGGCATGAAATTAGATAAATTATATGTTTCACAAGAAATGCCTTCTAAAATGAAAATGGGCGTATCTGGTTGTCCTAATTCTTGCTCCGAATCGATTACCAAAGATATTGGTGTCATTGGTACTGTTGATGGTTGGCAAGTCTACGCTGGTGGTAGTGCTGGCGCTCATCCTCGCTTTGCTGATTTGATTGCCGAAGTAGCCACAGAAAAAGAAGTCCTTGAATTAGTGGACCGTATGGTTACTTTCTACAAAGAAAATGCTCATATTGAACGTATAGGCGCCTTCATAGACCGCATTGGTCTTGCTGCCTTCAAAGAAGCCGTCTTAGGCGATATTACACCAATTGACGGCGCTAATACTTCTAGTGCAAGTGCTAGTATCAGCGCTGCGGCAGCCAATCCTAACGCTACAGAACCACTTGTTAATTTGCCAGGCATGGGCGCTAATGGTACCCAAGGCTTAAACCAAGGTGATCCTATTACGGAAAATTCCATCATTCGTGAAATTATCGAAGTATATCCTAATACGATTCCTGCACTCCAAGAAATTGGCATGGGCTGTCTTGGCTGTCCATCCGCTACGTCCGAACCATTATGGCAAGCTGCCTCTATCCATGGTTTTGATGTAACTGAATTAGTAAGTCGTTTAGAAAAAATTCGTAAAGGAGCGTAATCATGTCTGCTGTATTAGGTCATATCCATTTTTGGTTATATAAAAAAATCCGCCTCGTTATTGAGCGGGAACAATTAATTTATGAAGAAGCACAAAAAGCGGTTGGTGATTTAGCTGATGAACTTCATTTTGTTGCTCTTGATTTATATGGTAAACCCATTCCTGCAGATCGTAATCTACAAATGATTATCGACCACAATAATATTCACGGCTGGTTACAAAATCAAATTGAAATTGCCACTGTTCGAGAAGCTAATTTTATTAAAGATTTATTAGACTGCGCCGGTAGTGAAGTAGAAGATGCTATTTTAACAGCCTTCGTGACTCAAGGGGCTGCTTGTGGTAAAGTAGCCGCTGAGGAGCTTGGTAGTGGTGAACATCGTCCACAAGAAATCTATCAAATTATGCAAAATTATTATCTTAATGGCATGCCTTGTGATGGCGGTGATACCGTATTAACTGATACAGATACAGAATTTAGCTGGGAAGGTAGCCACGCCAATCAAAAAGCAAATTGGGCTAAAGCTGGAGTGGATCAAACCTTTATGATGGCCGCTTACCAAGCTTGGTTCCACGGTTTCATTAGTGCCGCTGACCCTCATTTTAAATTTGCGGTTGAACTCATTGATGGCGAATTCCCACAATACAAAATTGTCCGCGCTTAGGCTATGCCCTTTGGCTTGCCGGCTAGTGACCCATTGTGGCTTTCTTACTAATTACCTTTCCCTTATAGTGTGAAACGCAACGTACTAGTCGGCAAGTATTTTCTTACTATTCATTAAGGAGGACACCCCTATGGTAGGTACTGAAAAAAATGAACTAGGCCTATTATTTCAAGGCCCTAATTTTATAGTCGTAAAAAAAGGCGGTAAAGCTGGTGAACACGTAGAAAATCACAATCATCCTGAAGCCAATGTAGTCTTTACTGTCGTAAAAGGCAAGGTTGATGTACGACTTAACCAAGACGAACAACATATATTAACACCAGGTACGGTACTTCAATTCAATGGTGATAATTTCATCCAAGCTACCTTACTAGAAGATAGTGAATTTGTAGTCACCTTAATTAATAAACCTGAATAAATGCAATGAGAAAAGCGAGCCAAGGATTTCCTTGACTCGCTTTTTTTACTAGGGTCCACTACCAACCGGTAGTCCCTGTGCTGATTCAATTAATTAGCTCTTATTTTAACAAAGCAATTACATCATCAGTGATGTTTTCAGCAGTAGAGTTTGGCTCGATACTTACGATTACGCTAGGGTTAGCAACGATGAATGGTAAGTTTTTCTGAGCGCGAACTTGATCCAATTTTTCTTGGATTTTGCTATCTACAGGCGCGAAGATTTTGTTCATTTCTTCGTTGTATTTCTGAGCTACTGGTGCATATTTTTTATCAATAGCTTCCTGTTTAGCTTTTTCGTCTTTAATGCCGTTAATTTCAGTTTCTAATTTCTGAAGTTTAGGAGCGTATTCCTGCTGAACTTTTTGAGCCTGCATCTGAATAGCACCATAACCAGGGTAAGATTGCATTACCTGACTCATGTTAACAACACCTACGTTAGCTGCGCTAGCTGCACCCAAACCAATTGTTCCAATAACTGCTAAAGCAGCAAGATTCTTTTTAAAATTCATGTCCCAAAGACCTCCTTACAAATCTAGAGCCTATATTGCTCTATATCCTTTATAATAACAGAAATGTGAGTAAACTACAATACATGACAAAACAAATTCGCTTTAAATTCATTCATTTTGTCTATGTATACATCTTACCTATTGATAATGAATCTCACATGAACTTATCACATATAATGATTTTTACTCAAATATAATCATTACCTCTTATTTGGCATCATTTTCGTTGATATAAATATATTTATCTTTCTTTAATTTAGAAATAACTTCAGGAACCATGCCAATAAGACGGTCAAAACCACTGTATTTTGCAGACCCTTTAATATTGAATAGTTCAACCCGTTCCCCTTTAATTACGAGAATCGCTGTTGGTTCCAATTTAGCACCGCCACCAGCGCCACCACATTCAGCCTTGCCAGCACCACCGCTACCAAAGCCCATAGTAACGTCAACAAAAGGAACTAACGTAGCATCACCAATTTGGATGGCTTCACCTACTACAGTTTCTACTTTGATCATATCTTTAAACTTTTCAAAAATTGGCTCTAAGTTATCTTTAATAAAGGTGCATTTATTTTCCATGAGTATCCTCCTTATATTGCATGTGTACTTCACACTAGTTACTGTCTTTGTTATTGTATTCTGACTTCTTAGGCTACCGCTTTGTCCTGTGCGTCACTAGATCCTGCTGCTTGTTGCTTAGCTTTCTTTGCCTTACGATAGCGCCAACCAGCTTTCACTACATCAATGAGTAATTCTCTTACTGGTTTTGAAACGGCAAATAAAGTACCATACCAAGCTAATACACCAGGGCTAATGTGGCCACGAATTTCAAAGCTGCCTTGGCAAATAGGTTCTACATAACTCAATTCTACATGGGTCATTTTTTCCGGCCAAATCGAATATAAAGCAGCCGCTGTCAATCCCATTTTATAAGGATCGCCCGTACCAAATTGACCTTCAATATGGCAATAGCGTGGTTTCGAATGATGATAGCAACGCTTCGTTACTAACAGTAGCTTTTCATATAAAGCACCATTCGTTACATGCTTCAACCACCAACGTTTATGAGGGTCCGCTGCTTTATCAGTTTTAGCCTTTGCCTCTGTGTCTGTTGTTGCTTTAGTTTCCTCAGCTTCTTGTTTACCCGTTTGCTTTGTCTCTTCAGTAGTATCAGCTTTAGACTCCTTAGACGTACTACCAAAGGTTGATTCGATAGGCTTTTCTATGGTTTCTTCAATTCGTTCAATAGGATTGCCTTCCGCATCAAAGCGAACTTGTTTTACCACTTTTACCGTTTCCGTAGGCGCTTCTTCTACGGGGGTACGATACGGTTCTAATTCTTCTTCATACACTTTCGATTCATCAGGATCTTCCGTTTCTTCCGCTACGCGACGCGATAACCAATCTTCATAATCACGAACAGCCCCTAACTTTGCTTTGCGCAAAATATAGACTTCTTTAAAAAACGGTTTCCCCTGCTCATATACAAAATGTATGCGGAACATCTTCCCCCACCATTGAATATAAAAGCGGAATTTATATGGCTTACGAGTTACCACTTCCACAGCATAGCTAATAGGGTTAAAAATGGCAACAACTATCAGAATAAAAATAACCAGTAGCACTATGGCTAATCCGGTCACAGGCAACACCTACCCTCCTATTGTAACTCCTTGCGGTTTTCTATATATCCGCTGTACCTTTTGTATCCTCAAAAAGGCATTCTTATAAGTATTCTCCATAATTAGGAGAAACTCCTTTATTTTATCAAATTAATTTACTACTTCAATATTACTCATCTATGTTTTAATTTTCAATACCTAAACGAGCTAGCACCCCTTGTTGGTAATAATGTTTCACTTCTTCCATAGATGTCACTAAATCAGCTCTTTCAATGAGCCAATCAGGGGCCCCACGGCCAGTAAATACCACTTCCGTATTAGGAGACCGGTGTGCTAATAACTCTTCCGTCTCTGCTCGTGTAATCAAACCAAAGAACAAAGCCATTACATATTCATCAAGTACCACTAAATCGTATTCACCTGATGCTACTGCTGTTTTAGCTCGCTCCATGCCCTTGGCAATTAAAGCTACATAATCAGCAGGCGGTTTGCCTACAGGAAAGACTACAACCTCATCTCCCCAACGAGCTAATTCTTCTTTTGATTTCACCCCTTCTTGGATGATGAAGAATGGTTTTCCCACTGTTTCTAAGGTCATATTCGGTAAGGTTGGTAAAATATTATGTTCACTATAAACTTTAGATTTCATAAATTGTAAAAATAACACTTTTTTACCAGCGCCTAGCGCACGAATAGCAAGACCCATGGCCGCTGTCGTTTTACCCTTACCATCACCCGTATAGACTTGCACATACGTATTCATCATAGACCTCCTTTATATAATTGTATACTATTATTTTACCACATCTGTTTGTTTCGCGTTATATAAAAAGTGTATATTTCAAAAAAATAATGCTGAAGCCATGACCTTTTTACATGACTTCAGCATTGAATACCCGTATTTAACTATAATAGATATTTATAAATAATTATTGTCTATCACTAGCCTGGATTCTATTATTGAATTGGTAAAAATAGCATTGGATCTACCGCTACACCATTAATATTGACTTCATAGTGTAAATGGCTACCTGTACTTTTACCTGTGCTACCCATAAGCGCAATGGTATCGCCCTGTTTCACCTGCATGCCTTCGTGGACTAAGACCACCGAAGTATGACCATAACGCGTCACAAAACCATTGCCATGGTCAATTTCAACTAAATTACCATAGCCACCACTAGTACTCCCTGCAAAGGTAACCGTACCTGCTGCCGTAGCCATAATTGGCGTACCATAGTCATTAGCAATATCCAACCCTTCATGAGTAGCTGAGCCACCATAGACAGGGTCAACGCGCGTGCCAAAATTAGACGTAATAACCCCTTTGGTTGGCCAAATGGATGGCATAGTCGTAGTAGCACCTGGATTATTGGATGCAAAAGCTACTGACTGTAAATCACGAATATTCTGCCCCGCCCCATCACGTAAAATATTACGCAACATATAAAACGAAGCCATTCGCTGTTGAGCTAAACGATCTAAGCGGGATAATTTAGCAGATAAACTAGTTACCGACGTAGAGCCTGTACTACTTTGCGCTGTACTAATAGCACCGCCAGGCTCCTCTTTATCACTGCTGGCTGCTGGCGTCTGAGCTTCCCCACCACCTTGTGGTATAGTGCCACTTTCAGAACCTTTTACCATTTGACGAATCTCCTTATCTAATTGATCCAGAGATTCCATTTTTTTATCTAATATTTCTGTCTTTTGTTGCAATAACTTCAATTGTTCTGTCTGTAATTGTGTCTGTTGACGAAGTTGCATCACTTCGGCTTGACGAGTAATTCCCCAAATGCCAAATACAAGGGCCACTACTAAAATAGCCACAATAATGCCCACAACTAAACGCAATTGTTTCTTAGTCATTTGCAACGTGTACGAATCGCCCTGACTTTGCACTTGCTGTGCCAGAAAGCCTGGTAGTTTCATACTGTCACCACATCCTATCCTTTACTTAACTACGGAAGCACTAATCAAGGCTTCTTCATTACTTTTGGTACCTAATGCTTCTTGCAAACTTTCCATTTCTTCTTGGGAAAGACTAGCCAAACTCTTGCCTTTCACAATAGGTTTACTAAAAATACGCGATTCACTACGTCCATAAACACTTGAAATACAAATGCCATTATTATTACCATCCAATAAAGTAACGGAGAAAGATAAATCATTCCCAATATTTTCAAAGGCATTATATTTTACAAAACCAATTTTTTGGAACGTATTGTGCTGGGTTGTTTGAATCGCTTCTTGTTGTTGAAATAAATTTTCAATAGACTCTGCGGCATCGCGCAATTCTTTAACTTCTACTGATAATTTTCGTTCTAAGCTACTGCCATTTTCACCGCGCATAAAATATTCATATCGTTTACTAAGCGAATTTATTTTACTTTGCAATACGAGGCAATAGAGAAATAATACAATGAGTAATAAACCGCCACCAATGACGATCCATAGTTGCATATTTTCTAGCATGATCTGCCTTTCTATCTAAAATTATACGAATATAATGATATTACATTATTGTAATTCAGCCGCAAAAGGACTGAGGGCACGGTCTAGTATACCATGTAATGACGCAATTAGCACGCCATAATTTACAATGGGCACACCTTGCTCTTGTGAAACCTCTAAACGACGCAATACTTCTCGGCGCGTCAACATGCAGGCACCACAATGAATAATCAAATCAAAGGACCGCACATCATCAGGGAAGGCACCACCGCTCGTCCATTGTAAATCTAAATTTTCATACCCCGCTTGTTTAAGCCAACGAGGAATTTTTACACTGCCAATATCATCACACTGTCGATGATGGGTACAACCTTCGCTAATCAGAACTTTAGCACCAGATTTTAAATTTTTAACCGCCTTTACGCCCGCTGCTAAGGTTTTTAAATCCCCTTTAAAACGAGCCATCAAAATAGAGAACGATGTTAACGGAATATCAGCTGGCACTTGTGCCGCTACAGCCTCAAAAGCCTGTGAATCGGTAATTACTAATTTAGGTGTTACTCCTAATTTAGCCAAAGAGGACGCTACTTCATCCGTCTGAACTACTAAACTCATGCCATGAGCATCTAAAATCTCTCGAATCATTTGCACTTGTGGCAAAATAAGACGCCCTTTAGGGGCTGCTGAGTCAATAGGACAGACTAAAACAATAACATCCTGTGGCTCTACAAGACCTGCTAATAAGCTATGCTCTTCTTCTTGGTCTTTAGGGCGCATAGCCCCCAATTGATTTAAAATAGTACTTTGTTTAGCATTATTCAACAAATTAGCGCCTATATATGGTAAAGCAAAGCGTTCTAATACACTGGCATTAGCAGCCATATAGGCATCACCAGTTACTGAACCCACTTCATTGAGAACCAATAAAGTGGCTATTTTTTGTTGTTGCAACAAACTAAGCCAAGTTATATCTTCCTTTGTAGGTGCTGCCTCTGTTTTTAGCACATATACGGCCAGATTCATGCGTGGTAATAAATCTTTAGTCTTGCCTATCCGCAAGGGGCCCAACTGCGAAGTATCATCTACCCCAGCTGTATCGGTTATAACTACTGGTCCTAACGGCAAAATCTCCATAGCCTTACTCACCGGGTCTGTTGTTGTCCCTGCTACATCAGAAACCAGCGCAATAGGCTGACCAGTTAACATATTAATTAAAGTTGATTTACCTGCATTGCAACGACCAAAAAAGCCAATATGAACTCGATTTGCTTTTGGTGTTTGTTCCATTGTTGTCATAGCTTCTTACTTACCTGCCTCTATTATACGTATTAAACGTGAAATGAAATTGAACCTGTTCCTTCAGATTCATCTTGTGCAGGGGAAGCTCCCTTAACTTCACCCATACCTTGGGCCTCTAAATATTCGATGAGATATGCCAATTCTTCTTCACTCTTGAAGGCAATCTCCATCTTCCCTTGTACCTTTTTACCTGCTTTTACTTTAATATCTACAGGCATACCTAAACTTACATTTAAGCGATCCATAATAGCACGCAATTCAGCTGTATTATGAGGATTTTCCCTGGTTGTTTTTACAGCTTTTCCTTTGCCCTCTAATAATTGCTTCACCAAGTTTTCTACCTGACGAGCTGTTAGCTCTTTTTCTTTAATAAGCTGTAAAGCTTCGCGCTGTAACTCTTTACTTTTTAAACTTAATAAAGGTCTCGCTTGACCAATCGTAATATCACCAATAGATAAGTCATTTAAAACAAACTCTGGCAAATGTAACAAGCGCACCATATTAGCCACATGGGAGCGACTTCGCCCAAGACGACTAGCAATCTCTTCCTGTGTCTTTTTAAAAGTTTCCATAAGTCGTTTATACGCATACGCCTCTTCTACAGGGTCCAAGTCTTGACGCTGTAAGTTTTCAACCAAGGCAATTTCCGTAATTTGTTCCGTACTATAATCTTTAATAACTACAGGAATAGTCGTAAAGCCAGCTAATTGAGCGGCTCGCCACCGTCGTTCGCCTGCTACAATTTGATACTTAGCCCCTTGTTTACTCACTACAATAGGCTGAATTAAACCATGTTGTTTTAAAGATTCTACTAAAGTAGCCATTTCATCTTCTAAAAAATGACGGCGTGGCTGATTCGGGTTTGGTTCAATGTTCGTAATAGGTAATTCGACTAGACCACCCTTTTTACTATTCGTCTCCGTAGCCGTAGTTAATACGTCCTCTGCCTCATCTTGTGGCATTAGCGATAGTACGCCTCTACCTAGACCACCTTTTTTCTTACTATCTCTAGGCATTTTTCAAGACCTCCTTCGCTAACTTCATATATACTTCGGCTCCTTTAGATTTAGGATCATAAATTATAATCGGTTCTCCATAACTTGGTGCTTCACTTAAACGAACATTTCGTGGAATAATTGTTTTGTAAACTTTGGTTGTAAAATATTTTTTCACTTCATCCGCCACTTGAATAGACAAATTAGTTCGCCCATCAAACATGGTCAATAAAACACCTTCCACTTCCAACTTTTCATTTAAGGATTTTTTCACCAAGTTAACGGTATTCATTAATTGACTTACCCCTTCTAAGGCGTAAAACTCACTTTGAATAGGAATTAAAACGCCATTAGCTGCTACCAACGCATTTAAGGTTAGCAAATCCAAAGATGGTGGGCAGTCAATAAATATATAATCATACTCATCTTTAATCGATTTTAAGGCTTTCTTTAAAATGTACTCCCGCTTAGGCAAACCGACTAATTCAACGCCAGCACCAGCTAAATCAATAGATGCAGGTGCAATTTTAAGCTTTTTAATAGCTGTAGGAACAATTACATCACCTACAGCCACATCATTAATGAGTACATCATAAATACACGCTTCCAAATTATCTTTATCAATACCAAGGCCACTCGAAGCATTGCCTTGTGGATCCATATCTATAAGCAGTACTTTTTTGCCTAATTTAGCAATACAAGCACTTAAATTAACAGATGTCGTTGTTTTACCTACGCCACCTTTTTGATTAGTAATGGCAATTATTTTTCCCACAGGCTCACCTCAGTTTCTTAATATTAAATACACAAAATATTATACCATACTCACCAGAGAAAAACTTGTAAATTCCAATAATTTCACCGTTTTAATATAAAATGTTTCACGTGAAACATTTTCTGGTATCTTTTATAAAAACTATTTTCTCTTTTAAGAATACATTCGTGAATCGTAATCACTGTTTACAGCTTCTATTGTTTCACGTGAAACATTTTACTCTATATATTTTTCTTACGCGCTTAATTTATTTTTCGTGAAATAGTTTAACTTTACATATGACTTCTTATTCTTTTTCTTTATTTTGTTCCACGTGAAACATTTCACTTTAGTTACGACTCACTCGCTCTGATTTTAAAATTGTTTCACGTGAAACAATTCTGCCCTAACAAAAAGTGGGGCTGTAACGAAAT
>NZ_NMZQ01000051.1 GCF_010093125.1 Veillonella sp. R32 | reverse complement strand
TTGCATTGGAGGCACTGCTTTCTGCTTTATCAGCACTTGATTTAGCATCAGAGGCACTATTTTTCGCTTCTGTCGCACTGCTTGCTACATTAGAGGCACTGCTTTCTGCTTTATCAGCACTTGATTTAGCATCAGACGCACTGTTTTTCGCTTCCGTTGCGCTACTTGCTGCATTAGAAGCACTAGTTTCTGCTTTATCGGCACTTGTTTTAGCATCAGACGCACTGTTTTTTGCTTCCGTTGCACTGGATGCAGATTCACCAGCGCTTTTAGCGGCATTACTTTCACTTACTTTTGCATTGGATGCACTGTTTTCAGCTTTGTCAGCACTATTCTTCGCATCAGAGGCACTGTCTTTTGCTTCTGTTGCACTGGATGCAGATTCACCAGCGCTTTTAGCGGCATTACTTTCACTTACTTTTGCATTGGATGCACTGTTTTCAGCATTAGATGCACTTGCTTTCGCATCAGACGCACTATTTTTTGCTTCCGTAGCACTGGATGCTGAGTCTTTAGCACTGGATGCGGATTCATTCGCACTG
Source organism: Veillonella sp. R32 (assembly GCF_010093125.1). GTDB lineage: Bacteria > Bacillota > Negativicutes > Veillonellales > Veillonellaceae > Veillonella_A. The sequence continues at coordinate 10,949 of NZ_NMZQ01000051.1, read as the reverse complement.
GATTTGGCATCTGAAGCGCTACTTTTCGCTTCCGTTACACTAGACGCTGCATTAGACGCACTGTTTTCTGCTTTATCAGCGCTGTTTTTAGCATCTGACGCACTATTTTTAGCCTCTGTAGCACTAGATGCAGAACTTGTAGCACTCTTGGCCGCATTCTCTTCGCTTATTTTCGCATTGGATGCACTACTTTCCGAATTTGTGGCGCTAGTCGCTGCCTCAGTAGCACTCTTAGCAGCATTTTCTTCACTTACTTTAGCATTAGATGCACTGCTTTCCGATTTAGTGGCACTAGTTGCTGCATTACTTGCACTTTGAGTGGCTTGGTCTTCGCTTGCTTTAGCATTAGATGCATAGCCCTGCGCTTCTGTTGCGCTAGAAGCAGCATTAGTTGCACTTTTTAATGCATTGTCTTCACTGATTTTTGCGTTTGATGCGTAGCCTTTGGCCTCTGTAGCACTGGATGCAGCATTTGTTTCACTCAATTTAGCATTAGAAGCGCTACTGTCTGCCTCATTAGCACTTACAAGAGCATTAGACTCACTGTCTTCCGCATCTTTGGCGCTCTTGGCCGCATTTTCTTCGCTTACTTTAGCATTAGATGCACTACTTTCTGATTTAGTGGCACTAGAAGCTGAACTTGTAGCGCTATTTGCTGAAGACGTAGCGCTCTTTGCGGCTTCATCTTCACTGGCCTTAGCATTGGATGCATAGCCTTTTGCTTCTGTGGCACTAGAGGCAGAGCTAGTAGCGCTATTTGCTGAAGAAGTAGCGCTTTTTGCAGCTTCATCTTCACTTGCCTTAGCATTGGAAGCATAGCCTTTTGCTTCGGTAGCACTAGAAGCAGAGTTAGTTGCGCTTTTAAATGCATTGTCTTCACTGATTTTTGCATTTGATGCGTAACCTTTTGCCTCAGTAGCACTGGATGCAGCATTTGTTTCACTCAATTTAGCATTAGAAGCGCTACTGTCTGCCTCATTGGCGCTTACAAGAGCATTAGACTCACTATCTTCCGCATCTTTGGCACTCTTAGCGGCATTTTCTTCGCTTACTTTAGCATTAGATGCACTGCTTTCTGCTTTAGTAGCACTAGAAGCGGAACTGGTAGCGCTATTCGCTGAAGATGTAGCACTCTTTGCCGCTTCATCTTCACTTGCCTTAGCATTCGATGCGTAGCCTTTTGCTTCGGTAGCACTAGAGGCAGAGCTGGTAGCGCTATTTGCAGAGGACGTAGCGCTTTTTGAGGCTTCATCTTCGCTAGCTTTAGCATTAGATGCACTACTTTCTGATTTAGTGGCACTAGAAGCTGAACTTGTAGCGCTATTCGCTGAAGAAGTAGCGCTCTTTGCGGCTTCATCTTCACTCGCCTTAGCATTGGATGCATAGCCTTTTGCTTCGGTGGCACTAGAAGCAGAGCTGATAGCACTATTCGCTGAAGATGTAGCACTCTTTGCCGCTTCATCTTCACTTGCCTTAGCATTTGATGCATAGCTTTTAGCCTCGGTGGCACTTGAGGCAGCTTCAGTGGCACTATTGGCAGAAGACGTAGCACTAGTAGCAGCCTTATCTTCACTTACTTTTGCATTGGATGCATAACCTTTTGCTTCAGTGGCACTAGAAGCAGAGCTGGTAGCGCTATTCGCTGAAGAAGTAGCGCTCTTTGCGGCTTCATCTTCACTTGCCTTAGCATTCGATGCATAACCTTTTGCTTCAGTAGCACTAGAAGCAGAGCTGGTAGCACTATTCGCCGAGGACTTAGCGCTTTTTGCGGCTTCATCTTCACTTACTTTAGCATTTGATGCATAGCTTTTAGCCTCGGTGGCACTAGATGCAGCTTCAGTGGCACTGTTGGCAGAAGATGTAGCACTAGTAGCGGCCTTATCTTCACTTACTTTTGCATTGGATGCACTGCTTTCTGATTTAGTCGCACTAATGGCTGCATTACTTGCACTTTGAGCAGCTTGATCTTCACTTGCCTTAGCATTCGATGCATAGCCTTTTGCTTCAGTGGCACTAGAAGCAGAGCTGGTAGCACTATTCGCTGAAGATGTAGCACTCTTTGCCGCTTCATCTTCACTTGCCTTAGCATTCGATGCGTAGCCTTTCGCTTCAGTAGCACTATTAGCAGAAGACGTAGCGCTAGTAGCCGCCTTATCTTCACTTACTTTCGCATTAGATGCACTCGTATTAGCCTCACTTGCACTTGAGGTAGCATCACTAGCACTAGACAAAGCGCTTGATGCACTGCTAGATGCAGAACTTACACTCGATACAGCTGTGCTGATAGCATTAGCAGTAGAGTCATCTAAGCCAATAGTCAACGTGTTTTCTGTCGAACCAGTTTTTGCAGATGTTGATAATTTTAAGCCGGTTCCCGCTTTTATTGTTAGCTTATTATTTGGATACGCTGAGCCCGCAGCCCAATCAATAGTAGGAGCTTTATCACTATCTACTTCTTTAATAGAGATAGTAGCTGCCAAGGTGGAAGCTTGCGTAAAAAGTAAAATAGCAGTCATAAACGCTGCACTAACACGACGTACACGCCTACTACTACCTTGATACCCCTTCGCAAATTCCGAAGCTACAACATAACAACCTTTTGTTTTACTCCATATAACTTTAAATACTTTATTCATTCATTAAAACTCCTCACATTTCACACCATTCAATCTCGATTACGTCATTAACTTTATCAAATTTTCATGAAATACAAGGACAATTCTAACAAAAAAGTACACTCTATACAACACATTTAATTAGTAGGAATTATAAAATTATACGTTTATAAAATTAATTTATATAGTTTAAGTAGTCTACATACAGAGAACAAAATATTACTTTTAGTGTTTTAAAGCGATACATAAACAACCTGCAAATATTAGTATCAATTTCATTTATCAATTCTAAAATTTTGAATATAGACACTTCTTGCTTTCTCACACCGCACAAATCAAGTTTTCTATCTCCAACAATAAAAGCTAGGTAACAACAATTGGTTGTCGCCTAGCTTTTACTCTAGTTCCTATTCTTTATCGGTCCGCTTCGTAATTAATATGCCCCTTATGCATCATTAATTTAGCTTTTATTGGCGTAACTAATTTTTCAGCCACCATATCTTTTGTTTCGGAGATATACCACTTAAAAGCCCAAGTATTTCTATGTTTAGCATAAGCAGCTTCATTCTCATAAATTTCAAAGAAATACCAAGTATTTCTATCGCCTTTTACGCGACCAGCATACATAGCCAATACACCTGGTTCAGTAGCAATCGATTGTTTCATTTCATCCACAACTACCCGTGTAAAATCATCATTATAACCTGATTTAACTGTTACCTTAGCCAGATTAACTAAGACTTGATCTTCATCAACGATCTGTAAGGGTTCTTCTTTAGTTAGCAAGGCTACTGGCTCCAATGAATAGAAAGCACGACTATTCAAATGACGCCCTACGGCATCAACAAAGGCATTGTACTGAGGCGATTTCTTATGGGATTCATAGGCTTTATTATTTTCATACACTTCCGCCACATACACAAGCTGATTATCAGTCAGATTATTGCCTGCATTCATTGCCCAAGAACCTGGTTCATTCGCCAATGATTGTGTAAAGTTTTGATACCCTGTTTCATAAAAGGCTGGTTGTACTTCATCAGCTACTTCAAAGGTAAATAAATTATATACCGGTGTCACATCAGGCACCACTTCTTCCACAGTTGTTGTTTTAGCGCTAATTGTAGCCCACATTACACACGCCAAAGAAGCACTTACTAAAGTTAACCAACGTTTTTTCATAAAAATCTCCTTACCATATCCCTACACTATAAATCTTATTTTATGACAACACTATAACCTTTATCTTATATCAATACTACAAACTTTATTGTATATCAATACTCCAACCTTTATGTTAGCCCCATACACCAAAGCTTATTTTAAAGTCGCTACATAGGCTTCAGCTTGTGCCGCTAATGTAGCTGGTTCAATCCCTAAAGCACCATAGGTCACAAATGGCGCTATCCAAGTGGTACCAATTAATTGACTTGTAGCTTTAAATGGTAACACTAATTCATCAATCGTTACATTAAAACGACTCCCTTTGCTATAATCACTAGCTTGAGCGCCTGTAGAAATGGCTAACATCAATTCTTTACCATGTAAGGCCGTACCATTCGAACCATAGGCCCAACCATGTTCAAACACTTCATCTTCCCACTGTTTCAACAAAGGCGGGCAAGAATACCAATACAATGGAAATTGTAATACTATGCGATCCGTAGCTTCTAAGATTTTTTGTTCCGCGTTTACATCAATTTTCCCATCAGGGTACATATCATACATATAGCGAACTTCTACCTGAGTTTCTTCAGCTGCCTTAGCCAAGGCTTTGTTAACTACGGAATCATTCATATGAGGATGGAATACAAATACTGTTGTTTTCATAATTAGCTCCTTTATATTATCTATATTTTACCACATTATTTTCCAATTTTTTTATTTTATATACTCATTGACCACGATAAGAAGTTATCTGATCAGCAATCAAATTAGCTTGAAACTCACGGACTGTATAAACAGCCTTGTCTGGATAATAACTGTCCTTAGCAAGCAAAGCCTCTAACTCTTCCCGTGAATCTGCTTGTGCTAATACAAGCCCTGCTGCCGTCTGATCACGATACGGGCCTACCACTAAAAAATGACCCCTTTCAAACTGTTCTTTAAACCAAGCACGATGCTGGTCTAACAATCTACAAATACAACATCATATTGACTCGTATCAGGGATAGTACCCTTTAGCGCAGGACGGCTATTATTCCGTAACTCTGTCTTAGCTACCTCCAATAATTCATTATAATTTGACGTATATTCAGTAGCTGGCACAATCTCGCATATATCGCTTCTCAAATTTTCTTGAATGTAATTAGCCACCCGATGGGTATTCCCAATGGGGAGTGTTTCACCTTCATATACACCTTTAGTTAACGAAAAGAACACGACTAAAGTTCGTTTACCATCCACTGGCTTTGGCAATGATTTTGAATCGTCTGCACTTGTACTGATTATTTTAAAATCATTAGACTCACGGGCTTGATTATAAAAATAATTATACGAAACCAATAGGATGCCCGCTAAGATTATAATAACACTGATTAAAACTTTTTTATACTTCATTCCATTCACTCCAATCTACTACAATACACCTCAATACTTCTTTATCTCTATTGTAGTTTTATAGGCAATGAATAGCTAATGCTCTTTTCTTTATTAGTTCTATGCTTAAAAAGCATATTTAGGCGATAAAAATCGATTAAAAACCTTTAGAAATCCACCACTGTTCAGATAAGTCAGCAGCCCTATTCGTCCAAGAATGTCTAAGTTTAGCCAAATATAAAAAACTGTACTAAAAAAGATTCTAATTCAACTTCTTTTTCAATACAGTTCACTAAGCACTTTATTTTATTGTATTGTACTATATTTTAATTACATTACACTTCAGCAATTACTTCAATCTCTACTAAGAAATTAGCAGGTAATTCTTTAACGGCTACGCATGAACGAGCCGGTTTGCTAACAAAATACTCTTGATATACACCATTAAAAGTAGCGAAATCTGCCATATCAGCTAAAAAGCACGTAGTTTTTACTACATTTGTAAAATCTAAACCGGCTTCTTTTAAAATAGCTTCTATATTTTTAATAGCTTGTAAAGTCTGTGCCTCCACACCATCTACTAGGGTTCCACTTTCAGGTTGCAAACCACCTTGACCGGAAATAAATAATAAGCCATTTACTTTAATAGCCTGAGAATAAGGTCCTAATGCTTTAGGTGCTAAATTAGAAGTAATAATTTCCATGATACTCTCCTTTATACAATTTAAAATAATCCATAAAATATAGCAGATACAGTAATACAACCAATTATAATAACGAAATAATTCGACGGTTTACGATAACGGGCCAATTTTTCAGAGCTATAAATAGCATACATTGGCAAAAGTAATAGAATAACAGCACCAGTAGGGCCACTAATTGACTCGATAATGCCTAAAATACTTGGGTTTACATAAGCAGTAAATACACAAGTAACAACCATAAAGAGCAGTATAATTTTATCAATCAATTGATTACTAATTGTTTTTCCATTTAGCTCGGCCACTTCGATTACTATATCTCGCATCGCTTCATATGCACCTACATAATGCCCTAAAAAAGACTTCATAATTGCAATAAAAGCAATTAGTGGACCAATCCAAGTAATAAACGGCGTATTTAAATGATTCGCTAAATACGATAGAATCGAAATATTCTGTGCTTTTGCTTCAGCTAACGCACTAGGTGACAAACTAAGTACACAACTATATACAAAGAATAAAACTACCACAATCATTAAAATATAACTATTCCGTTGTATCCAACCGCATTTTTTATCCACCTGTTCCAAATCATCATATGCATGTCGTTCGGCCACAACAAAGGGCGAAATAATTGGATAATGATTAAAAGACATTACTAACACAGGAAAAGTAACCCACAAAGTCATCACAATATCTTTGATACTAAGCTGACTCATTGTCTGTCCACTAAAGAAATCTTCAAAGAATGTAAGATTCCACTGTGGAATTAAGTACAAGCCAATAATAATTAGCATCCCAATAAATGGATATACTAAATAGCTCATAGCTTTCATTGTAGTTTCTTGTCCTAATCGAACAATACTGAGTAATACTATAATAATTATTAAAGCAATAGCTAATCTAGGTACAGCTGTAATCCCTAACTGATGTACCAATAAACTTTCCCCTGTATTGGTAATTGCTACAGCATACATTAATAAAATAGTATATATCGCAAAAAAATAGATCAGATTAAAAATTTTTTCCGCTCGAGGCCCCCAATACTCACCGACTACCCCAGCAATGCCCTTATCAGCAGAACTTAAAGATAATATAAAACGAGCTAAGGCTCTATGCGCTAAAAAAGTAATTGGAAATGCTAATAAAGTAACAATTAATAATGGCAAAGGGCCACCAATCCCCGCATTAATTGGTAAGAATAGTACACCCGCACCAATAGCCGTACCAAATAAACCTAACATCCAAACAGTATCCTCTTTATACCATTTGTTATAATCTCTAACAACTTGTTCCTTTTCCATACGCTATCCTTTCAATGCATACAAATACATTGCCTTAGCTCTCACTTTATTGAGATAAACTAACCCTTGCCACTTCAGCAAAATATTTAGCCCCAATTTCTAAAATATCATCATTATAATCAAATGAAGGATTGTGTAATGCAATACCATTGCACCCTTCTTCTACCGTTCCACTACCAATAAAAACAAAACAGCCTGGTATTTTTTCTAAAAACCCTGCAAAATCTTCAGAAATCATAACTTGTGATGTATCTCCACATACACAATCAGAGCCTACAATATTAGTAGCTGCTGTCACTGCTCGTTTTACACTATTGACATCATTTACTGTAGGAGAAAATTCATGAGTATATTCAAATTCACATGTAGCTCCGTACATTGTACAAATAGCTTCACTAATTGCTTTCATTTCTTTTTCTAACTGCGCCTGAACTTTTGGACTGTAACTCCTTGTATCACCCTTAATAACTACATTTCCAGCCACAGCATTGTGAGCACCATCAGTAATAAATTCAGTACATGAAATAACAACAGGTTCATTAGGGTCCACAATACGCGACACAATAGTTTGTAAGGCTACTACAATTTCTGAACCTATAAGAATCGCATCTTTCCCCATATGAGGTCGTGCTGCATGACAACCTTGCCCATGTATCTTGATAACAAAATTATCTTCGCTCCCCATAATGCCACCTACACGAGTAAAAATATGACCTTTTGCCATGCCTGGCATATTATGAAAGCCATAAATTTCATCCATAGAATGCGTTTCTAATAAACCATCTGCAATCATAGCACGAGCCCCTTTACCAGGTTCTTCCGCAGGCTGAAATACAACTCATACTGTGCCATCAAAATCTTTACTTTCACTTAATAACTTAGCTGCTCCTAATAATGAAGCCATATGTCCATCATGCCCACAGCCATGCAAAAATCCTGGCAATTTAGATTTATATGGCAATTCTGATTGCTCAGTAATAGCTAATGCATCCATATCACTGCGAAGGCCAACTACTTTCTTTCCTGTTCCTACAGTTAAAGAACCGACTACACCAGTTTGTCCAATTCCTTCAGCTACTTCAAATCCCATAGCCCGTAATTCTTTAGCAACATAGGCAGCGGTACGATGTTCATTAAACGCTATTTCTGGATATTCATGTAAATCATGACGCCATTTTTGTAATTGTTCTTTAAATGTTAACTGTTCCATATTAATATCTCCTTTATTTTTAGCAGATAATCTTTTAGTATTATGCTATCCACATCTTTTATTGTTTTGGATACGCCCCTTCCCAAACAACTCGTCTATAATTTTCTTTATCAGTATCACCTTCGGTACTAATGCAAAGAATAACTGAGTTATCTGACAAACCAATTTGTTCTTTATATGTAATAAATTCAGGTTTTGTTAACAAATTATATACTAACCCCGTGGTCACAGCTCCACTTTCACCTGAAATAATAGGGGTATCTCCAGGTAATGGATTGCCTAAAACCCGCATGCCATCAGCCGCTATAAAATCTGGACAAGACACAAAATGCGAACCATGTTGTCTAATTTGTTCCCAACCTACGGTACATACTTCACCACAACATAAACCAGCCATAATAGAGTCTAAATCACCCTCCACAGCATGTAATTTACCATCATTTGCTTCTGCAGTTTTAAAAAGACAATCAGCTTGATTTGGCTCTACGTAGGTAATCACTGGTAGTTCGGTCTGATAGATATCGTGGAAAAATCCTGTTAAAGCACCAGCCATAGCTCCAACGCCAGCTTGCAAGAAAATATGAGTTGGTTTTACATCACCTAAGGCTTCTACCGCTTCTAGAGCTAATGTCATATAACCTTGCATAATCCAAGCTGGAATCTCTTCATAGCCAGGCCAAGCTGTATCTTGTACTAAAGTCCATCCATTTATATCCGCCTGTTCTTTTGCAAAGCGTACGGTATCATCATAGTTTAAATCTGTAATTTCTGCAGTAGCTCCTAATTTTCGAATATTATCAAGCCGTTCTTGTGCTGAACCTTTAGGCATATATACAACAGCTTTCTGTTGTAGGTTCTGAGCCGCCCAAGCTACGCCACGACCATGATTCCCATCAGTAGCAGTTACAAAAGTAAATGTATTAGGTTTTACTTGCTGCACATCATCTAAAGAAATATTTAATGTATTAGCAATAACTTTAGCTAATGCATAACTACCACCTAAGCCTTTAAATGCATTTAAACCAAAACGATAACTTTCGTCTTTCACATATATCCCTTTAACCCCTAATTCGCTACTCAACCGTTTCAACTCTTGTAATGGAGTGGCCTTATAATTAGGTAGTGATTCATGAAAGGCTTTCACAGATTTTGCTTCTTGAATAGAAAACAACTGATCAAATTTACTTTGTTTAGGGTCCTGTTTAAAGGAAACTATTTTCATACTCATATATCCTACTCCTCACTTCTTTCTAAACTTATGCTTAAAATTACTATGATAGATAGACCTTATATTAATACAATACCTCCTTAACTTTATTAATTTTTTATCCATTATCTATTAATTCTTTTAGCATAATCTTACTTCCATTAATACATATAAGTCATTTCATAATCCTAGTATATGCATAATACTTAAATCTTTCTATCAGAATACATTCAACTTTTATCATATTTGTACTTTTTATCATTTTAATTATATTGAAATGTAATACTCTATCACGTATAATTTTAATCATAATATAACCCTATTCTCTTTTACCTATCTATAAGTACTATGCGAGGTTATTTATGAAATTATCTCAACCTATTTCTAATCAGAGCGGGCAAAATATCACATTTAAAGCTAATAAAGAACTTAAAGAATCCTTATCATATCTATCAAATGACTTGCCTTTAGCAGTCTATACCCAAGCTTTTGATCATGCAACATCTGATGCCATCCCAATTCATTGGCACGACGAAATTCAATTAACTTGGCTCATTTCAGGAAAATTAGAATATACTATTAATGATGAAACATTAACATTAACACCAAATACACTATTATTTTTAAACAAACATCAACTACACAGTTCTAAAAGCACAACGCATGATGCCTTTACTTTATGTATTAATTTTGAAAATACAGCCTTCTCTGACTTTATAAAAAATTATTTTTTAAATCCTATTCTAAACAATAACACCTTTTCTTATGCACTAATTCCTATGCAACCACAGCAAATAGAAAAATTGAAAAGTTTTACAACTTTAGCAGACAACCCCCTCCAATATTTAAGCGTCCTTAATTTTATTTCACAAACGATAGAGCAAGTCATACCTATTATCAAATCTCAACATCAGCCCATTAATCAAAAAGAAGTATCCATATTTTATACCATGATTGACTATATCCATACACATTATGCAGAACCACTAACAGTAACAGAAATAGCTAAATATGCATTAACTAATAAAAATCGTTGCACAGCCTTATTCAACAAATATGCGAATACCTCCCCTATAAAATATGTAAATAGTCATCGCTTACATCAAGCTAAAGATTTATTACTCCATAGCGAGCAGTCAGTCTCTGAAATATCTCTTAATGTAGGATTTAATCAACTAAGTCATTTTATAGAATTATTTAGAAAACAGTACGGATTATCTCCACTAAAATATAGGGTTATAGGACAAAACGTGTTGGTTTTTAATCCCAATAAGTAGGAAACTCTGTGCTCCGATGAAGTTCATTCCATGCAAGCCCATCTCCCCATTGAGGAATAGAATAATCTACTTTCTCCCTTTCGTTAAATCGTTGGTAGAT
>NZ_NMZQ01000050.1 GCF_010093125.1 Veillonella sp. R32 | reverse complement strand
TATGCTGCGATATATTGTGACGCTACTTTTATTTCTGTAAAACGTAATACCGTTCAAAAAGAGGCACTCCATGTATTATTAGGGATTACGCCATCTGGACAAAAAGAAGTCTTAGACTATATCATACGACCTAGTGAATCTCTTGATGCGTATAATGAACTATTAACTTCAATAAAAAAGCGAGGAGTTAAGTCTGTACTACTTTTTATTTCAGATGGATTTATAGGCTTAAAAGACCTATGCCTTACTCAATATCCAGCTGCTAAGTTTCAACGCTGTTGGGTTCATATTCTTCGACATATTCAAAAATTAATACGTCGCAAGGATTTAGCTGTTATTATGAGGGAATTAAAGATGATATATCAAGCCACCTCTTACGAACAAGCAACGTCAATACTAGGAATTTTTTTAACGACTTGGCAACCTATCTATCCTAAGTTACAAGGAATATTATCTGATATAACGGATTTATTTACATATTATGAATTTCCAACTTCAATTAGAGCAAGTATTTACACAACTAATATTATTGAGCAATTTAATAAACATCTTAAACGAACTATAGGTAAAAAAGAACAATTTCCTAATGAAGCTTCGTTAGAACGTTTTGTGTGCTCTTACGCCAATGAGTATAATGCAAAATTCTTTGAGCGAACTCATCGAGGATTTGCTCAGGCGCGTATAGATTTATAACTAGTTGTAACTGATAATCTTAAAGTGTTTACACAAAATTATTTACACTACCGAAATTAAAACTAAGATAGCTAAGACGTTTAGCACTTCAATCCACTTACACACATGTATAAGACTGATTAAATTTGAAATGTGTTTCGATAAATTCTCTTACTTCAATCCACTTACACACATGTATAAGACTTAAGACTTTAGGTTCAAATAATATCGTTGATGGCACTTCAATCCACTTACACACATGTATAAGACTTCTATGGTCTGCACACTACGTATAATCTGGGATTACTTCAATCCACTTACACACATGTATAAGACTGCTTAACGAGCAACAAATATCCATGCTATCTGATGACTTCAATCCACTTACACACATGTATAAGACTTGATGGTAATTCTGTTGCTATTGGTGAGTATTCAACTTCAATCCACTTACACACATGTATAAGACTTTATCCCTATACATGATCGCATTTGGCCATTAATAACTTCAATCCACTTACACACATGTATAAGACTGACCGTTCGATTACAAATACGTTTAGCTCTATTAACTTCAATCCACTTACACACATGTATAAGACTAGCTACATATAGTAGCAAACGAATAAATTCCCACCATATCTATGAAAAATCACTATTCTTTTTTATAAGTATCTTCTCATCAATCAAAATAGATTATCAACATATAAAAAATAGAGTGCGAACTGTATTTAGTTTTATAAACAACTTACTATTCGCACTCTAACACAAACAAATATAAATCAATCTCTAGCTCAAATAATCATTGGTCCTTCCACATCATAAGAAAGATCTTTCCCCATAGTTTCAATACTACTTTTATAATTTTTGCCTAAACGATAAAAGCGTAAATTATCAATATCAGCATCAATGATTTTTTCCAATTTATGCTTTAATAAGCGAAATTGCCCCTCATCTACACTACATTCAAAGACCGAATTTTGAACTCGCTGCCCATAATCAAGACAAACTTTAGCCACCTGACGTAATCGGCGTTTGCCAGCCGTACTTTCTGTATTAATATCATACGTCACTAATACATACACACTACCACATCCATCCTGATTAACATTTCATTGCACTATTATATTGCACTATTTCATGGCACCGTTTTTTTGCCTAACTAAGGCTCAATCTATGTGCTTATACCATCGCCTAGATAGCCTAGATAATGCCCCCACTCCAGACTATCATTTCCACATAAAGGGTGGATATGCATCCAAATCACCACGCAAGAAACGTGCATATAAAAGGGCCTGTACAAAAGGCACCAAGCCCCAAGGAATTTTTTCCTCTAAAAATGGATGTACTAACGTTTCTTTTTTACGTTCCTGCCATTTAGCAATAACGGCACGCCGAGCTTCGTCATTCATTAAGACCGCTCCATTGCTTTCCTCTGAAAAATCCTTACTGTTAACCACTTTACGGTTAATCAAAGACAAGACAAATCGATCTACCAATGGCGAACGCAACTCTTCCAACAAATCTAAGGCAAAGGAAATCCGTCCTGGCCGGTCTACATGCATAACACCAGCATAGGCATCGAGCCCTACTGACTCTAAAGCACTAGCTACATCATTAGCAAGCACGCTATACATAAAAGACAATAACGCATTAACCCGATCTAATGGCGGTCTACGAGAGCGAGTCGTAAATTGAAACGTTTCTTTTTGATTCAAAATCATATCATCAAAAACACTAAAATATTCAGACTGAGCCACGCCTTCAATACCACGCAAATGCGCCATATTAGCAGCAGAGCTACATTGCTTACTATAAGCCGTCAATGTATTAGACACGCTTTTCAAGCGCTTTGTATCAAGTCGCTCACTATATTGTCTAATGTAGCGCTCTAATGTCCATTTTTCATTATAAATTTTAGCTGTAATTACATGCTTTGCCACTGCCAGTGCCCGCTCTATGTCATCACATAGTCGATATTGCTCACGGCGTAATAAAATATTGCCTTGTGAACGTCCCTGCATACGACTAATTAAACGACCATGACTAGTCATAAACGCAATACCGATGCCCTGTTCCATACAACGTTCTAATAACTTAGGACTAATTCCACTATAAGCAAACGTTACGATGTCTTGAATATTATGCAAAGGATAGCGGCCTAAGGTCTCACCGTCTTTTTTCAAAACTACATTTTCACCTGTTGTAGCTAAGTAAATGTCTGGTGTCATAACATATAAGGTATTTTGTAATACTTTCATTCCGTCAACCGCCTTTGCATATATTCTGTTGCTGATTTTACCTTACTCAGCTCAGGCAAACAAAGATTTTGTAACGAACAAGCCTTACATCGTTTAGTAACTTTTACTTTCGGTGTATACTGACGCGTATAATATTGATTCATTTCAGCAACCATTTGCTTCACATAATCCCGTATAGCTTCCGTAAGAGGAACTACCTCACGGCGCCTCGTTTCATGATAAAACAAAGCCCCTTCTGTAATTTCAATACCCAGCATTTCTTCCAAGCATAGGGCCTGAGCTACAACCTGTAATTGATCACTTAAATCGTCTTTAGATTTACCACGCTTATACTCTACAGGAATTACGGTATACTTGGCATCATATTTACTAAAATATTCGCCGGCATCTGATTCCACAAGTTCTACGGCATCACAAATTCCCCGAATGCCTAAAGTATGGGAGATAACTGGCAACGAACGGAGTACCCGCTTGTTGCCAATTTTTTCATCCGTTTTACCTGTATCTACTTTTTCATGTTTAATAGTGCCATCAATGGTGAAGAAGTTATCAGCCCACGCCTGTTCAATGTGAATCAACGCCCATTGCCTGCGACAAAACGCAAAGTGTTGAATCCCTGCTATTTGTAAATAATCATCTTCCTTGGTCATACAATCACACTTATTCTATACTTATTCAATGATTTCAACAGTGAGGCCATCCGCCTTATAGCTAGCCAACTTATCTTCATTGAGTGTGATTTCATAGTCAGCAAAGCTACGAGGGGCCCCTTCCGCCAAATGTTTTACTTCTACTAAATTATGAATATGCGCCGTCGATGTGCAGCCCAATTTATTAGGATGGGTGAACCAATATAAACGTTCTACGGCCATGCTACCTTCTGGCCGAGCAGAGGACATATCATTTTCAAATAAAGTGTGTAATGCTTCTTTTACCAATTCAGCATCTTCATCTGTAAAACCTGTTTTTTCAGCGAAATAGCAGTTAATGCTGCCGCATACTTTGTAAACACCATATTCAACAAAATGCTTAGATCCCATTCTATCAGAGACTTTATCTCCTTCTTTCTTTCCTTCTTGACCATTAGTGCTTCGCGTAATCTGCATAGTTCTAATATTAACTAAATCTAAACTTTTAGCAATACTACAAGAGACCGGTCCTCTGACAGCTATAGAAATCCCTTGTTCATCTTTATCATTACTTTTAAATGCTAATACCTGTCCAAATGCTCTAACATCCATCCACTTTTGACAAGCTATCGCTTGAATGGTTTTCGTATCTTCTTTAACTTTAAAAGTTTCATCATAACGCTTTTTTAATGACGTATAGCCATCAGTAATACGATCGTCTGCTTGTACAAAAATATCATACCCTAAATCTTGAAATCGATTTCTAATCTTACGTTTTATTGCAACATCCGATACCTCACCATAACCCTCATAATCAGTTCTAGGCAAATTACCCATTAATGGATCCCCATTTGGATTTGCATTCTTTACAGAAAAAAATAAAATAAAGTCAATCTTTTTACTTAACGAACACATAATAAAATCCCTCCATCATTATAAAAAAAGTTTTAACTACTTTGACTCTTCTAAATCTACATATTCTTCTTCCTTATCATTATTTTGTTTTCTTAAATATAACTCCTGACGCTGTATATGATATCCGAAAATAAAATCATCTCCAACTCTTTCACTCTGGATATTAGAGAGATTTTTTTCAATTTCATAAAGCTTAGCATATATTTCCGTCAGCAAATTATCAAAATAGAAAACCCTTTTTTCTCGTCCTTTCTTTATTAGAGTTTCTCTATAAGGAAGAATTCGATCAGCAAGAATATTTACTAATCGCAAAGGTCTAATACGTATCATTTGCCAATAAGTTTCTACATTTGTTTTAGCTTTTAAATCATTCCCTGACACATATACGGCCTCTTTTTCAATTTTCTCATAAATAGCAACTAACCTCCCATATAAAAAACTTCTTGATTCTTCCATAATAAGCTCCCCCTTCTTACCTACTTTAAGTTCTCCAATATCTATTTTATGTTTTTTAATTATACTAACACCTCGCCATAATGCTTCATTCCAATATTTTCCATACACGTGACGATTAAATAAATTATTAGTTGCTCTCTGTACAATATCGTCTGGCATTTTTTGTCTTCTAATTAGGCATATCAAAAAACGCTCTATAAAGTTCTTTTTTATAGCGTCAGACTTTAAAGTAAAAATATCATTACTAGAATTTATTTCTTTTTCACTTTGAAGTCTCCCATATAAAAATGTCACTAACTTTTCAATAGACGGTGCTACATTTATCATTTTATTTTCTTTTTTATCTTTTTTTCGCACTGCTAAGTCAACATACCATTTTTGAATATTAAAATTTGCTTCAGCCTGCTTAAATTTTTCAAAATGCCTAACTGAAACTCTCCCCTTACTATTTGTCTCTAAAAATAAAATACAAAAATTCTCATCATAAAACCCTTGTTTTAAAAACTTCTGTCCACTAAAATAAGAATTTATTTTTTGAGCACGCTTGCCACCAAGAAAATCATCAATATCTGAGTAATCTAAATCAGAATCTAACAATTCACCTTGATTCTCTATAATATGATCTTGCCATAAAATACGGCTGTCACGAGATAAATCCGTCGTCATCCAAGATAGTACACTAGCAGATTCACTTATTTGCCAATTATAACATCTATTATTAATCAAATAAGCTAATAAATTATGAATTTTTTGAGATACTTCTACGCCTATATGAAAAATTTGATTTTCTTTATTAAAGCGACCTTTATAAAACCAGTCAATATTACTAGAAATTAATTTTCTAGTATCAAATAACGATTTATGTTTTGTTATACACGGCATTTTAGTACCAGAGACATCACAAATCTCTTGATCAGTTTCATCTAAACTTTTTAAATAATTAATATATAATCTATGTAATTCAACATCTCTAGATGTAGTAATCACACCTCGTTCTTTAGTTCGAACCGCAAAAGATATGAAAAGTTTATTAATATCAATCTTTTTACGTTTAATCATTATATTGTCATTATCAATTTTAGTATCAGGATTTTCTCCTATTTCCTTGATAATATCACTTTTTAAACTCTTCTTTTTTAAGTATTTATAAATAGCTCTATAACTCGGACATTTAACTTTATTTTCGACTAAATATTGATAACAACCATCTATATAATTTTCATATGTAGGACTAAACTCACAAGATTTCACATCATTTAACATATAGAACAATTTATCACACAATGGCCTAGGTTCTTTATTCTGTGTTCTAGAAGCAGATTTTGTCGTAACAGGAAATATTAAAAATTCACCAGGAGGTAAAAAATCTCCTGATATATAATTTCCATTCTCGTCTAATAAAATTTCATATACCTTATATTTAGAGCTACTAAAACTATCATGATAAATTGGAACTATACATGCAGAACTAGAGTCTGAGCATATACCAACTAGATTTAACTGCTCAGCATAATCATATGTCTTAAGTAATGATTGTAACAGGCTCATTATACATTCGCCTCCCCATAATCATTCAATTCGTCAACAACCGGCTTAATTTGAATATCCTTTTTAGTTCCAAACTTTCGCAATTGATGAGAAATTGTACATTCTTCAGGACGACAAAAAGTAATAACACCATCACTCATAATAATAGGAGAAAAATTAGAATATAAATAATCTTCTTCATACTCAACTGACTCATGAAATGTTCTAGGATAAACAAAAGAATGAAACATAAGGCCTAATGATATATCACCATTTTGAAATGTACTTAACTCTTCATATTCTCTTTCTGATAATTTTGATATATATCCTAAACATTCTCTTACACCTAAAAATATATCTCGACGTCCACCTTTTTTCATTGAACGCAACATAATCTGTTCGTGCTTTATTTCATTTCTGTCATCACTAAATTGCTTAAATTGTTCATTCCACTCAAAATGAAATTTAACTCCATATGCAACATCCTTCAAGTAAGTATGTGTCACTCGCTGAGTACTACCAGAGGAAATTAATGGAGGAAATAAAAGCCCTTTACTTTCAGTTTTTATAGGATTCAACACTTTGATTTGATCCACATAAATCACAAATGTCGGCTTCCAATATACCGCTTCAATAATACCTTTAATTGCTTGATATGTAGGTACTTGATAAGTAAATTTTTCTCCACCACCTTTGGACATAGGATCTGTAAACAATGCATAATCACCATATATTTTCATATAAAATGGATTAGACTGAAACATAATAACCTCCCTCTAATAGATTAATTCATTCATATATCCCTTTATTAAGCCTTTGCTATAGTCATATCCCTCTTCGCTTAACAAATAAATTTTTCCATCCAAAATAGTACTCAAATATGGCTCATACTCTTTTATTACATACTTTTGGATATTAATAGTATTTCTTTGTAATCGCTGTAATAAAATTTTAAAGCACAACAATAGTACCTCACTACTATTTTTTTGTATCCGATCAATTAAATCATCTAACTCAGCTAATAACTCCTTATTTTTATATGGAACTATCACAGAAATAGAGTTATCCTCAATAAGCTGAAATTGTTCGCCCGCCGTTTTAAAACTTTGCTTCATTGGACTTTCCCATATTCTTAATACTTTTTCTTTTGTATCTTGATTTAATGCACAAGCATTAGTTATAGACCTATTAATGCTCAATAAGTCCAACAGAGTATTGCTACCCTTAAATACAGGATAACTAAAAAGATTTGTCTTGTTTTTGATAAGTTTATATAACTCATCAAAATATAAATCTAACAATTCACTTAAAGATTTCTCCACAATAAAACTAGAATCCTCTTTATCAAAATTTAATTTTTGATCTTTTAATGTAAGTAATGTCGCGTTTTGCTCCATTTTAAACTCTTGTAAATAACTTAAGTTCTCAATTATATATTTGATAATATAAACTATCCCCTTATTGGATAATTTACCTTCTCTATTGCACCTACCTGCTGATTGAATAATACTTGCTATACCGATAAGTGAACGATATACTACATCAAAATCTAAGTCAACACCAGCTTCAATTAATCTAGTACTAATGCAAATTATTGGAGTATAAGAATCATTACTTTTTAATCTACCTTTTATGTCCTTTATAATATCTAATCTATGCGCTGCACACTGATTAGTAGTCAAGTAGTACAATAAAGGCCTAGTATCCGTCTCATCATAATATTCTTTTAGTGCATTATATAATTCTTCAACTGCTCGTTTAGTATTTAAAACAACAAGAACACTTTTTCTTAAATTAACTGTATTAGCTATATGAGAAACCAACTCCGCTGTTGTAAATCCTTCATTATTTTCACCTTTCATCAAGATTTTATAAAGAACTCTAGAAAAAACAGGATTAAGAGTATTTATTTTATTACTTAAACTAGTGATTATATTCTCCTCTGATTCTTTAATTAAATTCCCATAATAACAAGGAAATTCTAATACACCTTTCAAGTCATAACATGGAGGAGTTGCAGTACAATGA
The DNA here is from genome assembly GCF_010093125.1 of Veillonella sp. R32. Classification (GTDB taxonomy): domain Bacteria; phylum Bacillota; class Negativicutes; order Veillonellales; family Veillonellaceae; genus Veillonella_A. Next base: position 19,508 of record NZ_NMZQ01000050.1, on the reverse strand, counting down.
ACAATAGTAACATTCATAAACTTAGCTAAAAAATTAAACATTAGATTATTTATATACATGGTTTTTATAGGAAGACTCTGAATTTCATCTATAATTATTGTAGAGTTTATTAATTTTGAAAATCTACGTATAGATGCTGATTTATTCTTAAATAATGTATTACTTAATTGTACTACTGTTGTTAAAATAAATGGTGCTTCCCAACTTTCTTTCAAATAATTAATATAATGATATTCATCTTCTTGCTCATTTAATTGATTAATATCAAATGGACTTGTTTCATCTATAACATTACTATGATGTTCCAATATATATTTTTCATATTCATTCTTTTTTCCTGCATCTGTAAGTACAGCTTTAATTTCTTCTGCATTCTGTTCTAATACAGATAGATATGCAGTAGTATAAAATACTCTCTTTTTTTTAAAAAATCGAGCATTTTCCACTACAAACCTTAATGCTGCATATGTTTTTCCTGATCCAACAGGCATATCTAATTTATAATTTCCATTAGAACATAAATATGCTTTTTCCAATACTTCATTTGCTAATATACTCCTAATACAGTTTAATCTATGATTCTTCTGTGTTCCTAAATCATGTGATACTGCACTATGTTTCTCAAAGCTTTTATATAATTTAGTGGTTTGTTCACAAAATTTCTCCCATAACATATTAACCTCTTCTTTAGGAAATCTATTATCACTAATCGCCTTATCGTAATTAGACGAGTCATAAATATCTACTTCTTTTAGAATAGACAATAATAATCTCATCATACAACCATCATAAAAGGCCTCTGCTTTTTTTACATTCGCCCCTTTATTATCTAAAAATTGTAATAATTCCTTCTTCTTTTCAATCCAAATACAAAATTCTTTATATCCTTTTTCATAAAAATTCTCCAATGAATCTTTAGACATTTTATATATCCATTGAAAAAATTCTTTATAAAAAATTTTTTCTGCTTTTCTTTCATCCTGATTATTATATGAAAATACTCGTTTATCTATTCTATTATTATCATCTGTTATAATATCAAATAATCCATGATGGGCTAATATACAGTATTGTAAAAGATTCTTATATAAACTTCTTAATTTTTTCTCTTTATCCTCAATTTTTTTATTTTTCAATATATTCTTTTGAATATCTTCAGAAATATATTCAATAAATCTAGCTCCCATAGAGGAATGAATCACCTTTTGTTTGCTATTATTATAAAGATATTTTTGAAAAACTTCACTACTTTTACCTACATCATGCAAAATTGCAATTAAAAAACAAATATTTGATGCCCCTATATCATCACCTAACACTTTTGCATAATTTGCACAATTAAGTAAATGTTCAAATAAACCTTGTTTAATGCCTGTTTTTTCATTAATGTGAGCCAATAGTTCCATTATTCTTCCCCTTTATTGTCAAAATATCTTGCAGATAAATATCCTTATTTTAAGTATAATCTATAAGATATTTTTTTCTAGTATTAAAACCCAAATAATTAATCTAAATTTTTCAGGTTAAAATTACACCTCACTAAAATCATTGCTTACCCAAGTATCAATCTAAGAGTTTTTATAAATATCAACCATACTGAAACTAAACTAGCAAATCTAACCTATTAAAATAAAAAACAGCAGGCCTATACAGACCTGCTGCCTTTATCACCATAATCCTAGTATATACCACCAAGTGGAACCAATACCAAACCAAATTATTATGTTAATCACAGAAACTTGGAATCCTAACTTCCACCAAGTTTGTTGTGATACATAGCCAGCCCCAAAATAGATTGGTGCCGGTGCGGCTGCATAATGCGTTAATGACATACATAAATTAGAAGCAAAGGCAAATACTAAAACAGCCAAATATACAGGTGCTCCTGCCGCTACAGCAATCGTAACAAATGCGGAATACAAAGCGGTAATATGAGCTGTTAAGCTTGCAAAGCCATAATGAATATAGAAATAAATAAGCAATAAAATAGTTAAAGTTGCCAGCCAAGATACACCAACTAAAGCACTACTAATATGAACTGACATCCAGTCAATGATTCCTGTCTTAGCTAGCTGACCTGCTAAGCCTACCAATGTGCCCATCCAAATCAATGTATCCCAAGCACCTTTTTCATCCAATACATCTTGCCACTCTAAAATTCTTGAGACCAACATACTAGATACCCCTAACAAAGCAACTACCGTCGCATGAATCCCTGTAATATTAGAGGTACTCCACAATAACAAAGCACCTATAAAAATAATAGCTACCATCTTTTCAGAATGACTCATAGGCCCCATGTCTGCTAATTCTCTATGGGCTAATGCTTGTGCTTCAGGCGTCTTTTTTAATTCTGGGGGATACACTTTATACAAATAATACGGAACCACTGCTAACGCAATTAAACCTGGAACAATCGCTGCCAAGGCCCAAGTGCCCCAAGACATATTAATACCTAAGGCTTGACTAGCTAATAAAATGGCTAATGGATTACCTGCCATAGAAGTCATAAACATTGCTGAAGTTATTGTATTGCCTTGATATTCAGCTTGCATCAAAAAAGCACCTACTCGACGGGGGTTCTTATTTGGCTCTGAATCAAATGCAGAGGCTAAGCCTCTTACTATGGGAAATAAAATTCCCCCAGCTCTCGCTGCATTAGAAGGCGTCGCCGGACTAATAATCAAATCACTTAAAATAATCGTATACGCTAATTTTAAAGTGCTCGTTCCCATTTTCTTAATTAACCAAAAAGCGATTCGCCGCCCTAACCCCGTTTTTATAAAGCTTTTAGCAAACAAAAAGGCTGCTACAATTAACCAAATACTACTATTACCAAATCCAGCTAAAGCCTGACTCGGTTTTAAAATATTAGCTAATTGTGTAATTGTAATACTAATAAATGCAATAGCACCAATTGGTAATGGTTGCAATATAAAACCAATAATTGTTCCCAAAAACACAGCTAGCAAATACCACGCTTGATTAGAAAGTCCTTCTGGCACTGGAGACATTGCAATTCCAACACCCACTATAATAGGCACTACCCAAGACGCTATCGTTTTCCTCATATGCTTCATATAATATACCTATATTTACCTAATCGTAAAATTTTATTTTATAATTATCAAATAGTACATACCGAAGTTCAATGCTAAGCCTTCTTATACTTTGCCACTTCTTGCTTTTGCAATACATTGCCTTCTGTATCAATCCCCACAATAACGCGGAAGCGATCAAAGTATAGCTTTTTAATAGATTCTGTCCCTAATTCAGGATATAATACAATCTCCGCTGATTTCACACGAGCCGCATTAATAGCCGATGCACCACCAACACCTAACAATGATACACCACCATATTGTTTACATAAATCAGCTACATAAGGGGCACGATCACCCTTGCCTAAAAAAGCAACCGCACCTAATTGAAACATCATTTCAACAAATGGGTCCATACGTGCTGCTGTTGTAGGTCCATTAGAATTAAATACTTGACCTGGTTGAGGTGGACATGGCCCTGCATAATATACCAATTGATTCGTCCAATCTAATGGTGATTCTTCACCAGCCTCCAATAAATCTTTAATTCGCTTATGTGCCGCATCACGACATGTATATACATAGCCTGTTAAATATAAAACATCACCTACTTTTAATTGTTTCACAAACTCTTTTGTTAAAGGTAATTGTACATCCCGTTCCATAATAGCCTCCTAAATCACTTCACTTGCCTGACGTGCTGCATTACATTGAAAATTAATCGCTACTGGTAATGCTGTAATATGCACCCCATGATAATCAATATGTACATCTAAGGCAGTTACAGTCCCACCCATACCAATAGGACCAATCCCAGATTTATTGACAGCTTCCAAAAATTCCTCTTCTAGTTCAGCATAATATGGGTTTGGATTGCGGTCACCGATAGGCCGTAATAACGCTTTTTTAGCCATCCAAGCACAAGTATCCATAGTACCGCCTACACCGATACCAATGATATATGGAGGGCAAGGATTACCACCAACTTTAGCTACTGTATCAAGCAAAAATTGTTTAACCCCTTCTTTGCCTTCACCTGGCAATAACACTTTAAACGCTCCCATGTTTTCACTACCGCCACCTTTAGGCATTACTGTTACTTTTACTTGATTGCCTGGTACAATTTCAACATGTAACATAGCTGGCGTATTATCGTTTGTATTTTCACGATTTAAAGGATCAGCAACTACAGACTTACGCAAATAACCATTCGTATAACCACGTCTTACCCCTTCGTTTACGGCATCTTCTAATGGCATACCTTCCCAGCATACCTCTTGACCACATTCTAATAATACAACGGCTACACCGGTATCATGACAGCATGGCAACTGCTCTTTTTTAGCAAATTCACCATTTTCAACAATAATTTCTAACGATTGTTTACCAATGGGTGATTCTTCTGTTTCTAAAGCTTTGCGAAATGCATCCATTACATTATCATTTAATTCACAACAAGCCTTAATACATAACTTTTCAATGACAGGAATTAATGCTTCTGTCTGTAATACTCTCATGTTAGACCTCCTAATACGCAATACACTAAACCTTTACAAACTTTTTATAACGACTTTCGTTAGCACAATCATAACAACTCTATAACTTTATGTGAAATATGTTATAATAATTATGCAATAAATATAATTTATAGTACTAAATATTATTTATTTTAAAGTATTTTACCAACTGATTTATTTCTCCAAATTATTTACGTTATATATAAGGAGTTCTCCATGGAATTGAAGCAATTAGAATTCTTTGTTTCAGTGGCCGAGTTAGGTAATATGACGAAAGCAGCGCAACAACACTATGTATCACAGCCTAATATAACTGTTGCCATCAAGAAATTAGAAGACGAATTGGGTATAGAGTTATTTAAACGAGAATATAAAAAAATGACCTTAACAGAAAAAGGTCATATATTCTATAACTCTATAAAGCAAACACTTGCGCAACTACAAAATGCAATCGATGAGATAAAGGATGAAAAGCATAAACTCTCTGGTACCGTTACGATTGGGATTCCCCCTATGATTAGCGCCTATTTATTTACCCCTTTACTTAATCACTTTCGCCAAGAATATCCCCAATGGGAACTAAATGTATTAGTAGAAGGCTCTGTAGGGGTATCTGAACGAGTATTAGCCGAAGAAGCGGACTTGGGCATTGTGATTATAGACTCTATTTCACCTAAATTAGAAACCATTCCACTATTTAAAAGTGAACATAAATTATGTATCCCTAGCCAGCACCCTTTCCACGCTTATAAACAAATTCCGTTTGAATATTTAAAAGAAGAATCCCTCATTCTAATGAAGATTGATTCTGTACATCGCAAAAAGGTTCTCGCCCACTGTGAGGCTTGTGGTTTTTTGCCTAAAATTGTACTATCTTCTAATCAAATAGAAACCAATATTGATTCGGTAGCTAAAGGTGTTGGTCTGTCCTTTTTACTAGATATAGCTAAATTAAATAGAACTGATGTAGAGCTAATTTCTATGGAGCCACCTTTAACCGTTACCATCGGCTTAGTTTGGCGAAAAAATAAATACCTTTCCTATGCTACCAAAGATTTAATTCACTTTATTAAAGAATTTTCCTTCCCACACGAATAAATAACTAACTACTACTAATTATGTAATATAATCAACACCCTCAAAAATCATAACGCTAGCGCTATTTTATATACGATAAATAAAAAGACGATTGTTTAAGGTTTTTCCTATAGCACAGGATTTTCCAATAAACAATCGTCTTTTATTATTTTAATCTTTTTTAATAGCACTGCGCCTCAACAGCCAACGAGGTCTTAAGCGCCACTACATTCTTTCAAATTGTGCTTTAGGCACACCACAAGTAGGGCATTCCCAATCGTCTGGTAAATCAGCAAATTTTACACCTTCAGCCGCTTCATCATACACATAACCACATACAGTACATACATACTTTTCATTCATACATCATTCCTCCTTAGAAACCTAATATATCGCTTATAATTCTCCCATAAGCTCCTTAGCAATCACATAGCCTTGCGTATAATTATGGCCTAAATTAAGACCAAATACATCTAATGGATAGTCTGTACTCCCATAGAAATTACCAGCCACATTGCCAGCTGCATATAAACCTTCAATTGGGTTATCTTCCGTATCTAGCACTTGTAGTCGTTCATTAACAACCATGCCCGAGCAGGAAACGGTGAAACGAATGCGCCGATGAATCCCGTAAAACGGTGGTTTAACTACAGGACATAGTCGTTCTTTAGGTACGCCAAATTCTAAATCCTGTCCTTGCGCTGCCATGGCATTATATCGCTGTACGGTCGCTATAAAAGTTGGTATATCTTTAATTTTAAGTTTTTCAGCCAATTCTTCCAAAGTATCGGCCTTAAAGGTAGCAATTAAACCAGGCACTACCCCAGTATGCTCAACCTTTTCTTCTGGCATCCACTTTTTAATAGACTCAAAATCTTCATAGCCATATCCCATTTGCTTAGCCTGTTCCACATATTGACTATCAAAAATCTGGCAATAATGGCCTTGATCTTCCTTACTCGTTAAATAACAATTCATCAATTCCATGCCTACTGACTCATCACAGAACCGCTTACCATTTAACTTTACCCGCAAGTATGGTGAATCCATCATAGAAGCTGGGCCTGAATCCATATCATGAGCCATTTTGGTATGGCCTACATTTTCCATGCGGCCACCAGCCCAAGCAATCATCTTATGGCCGTCACCATCATAACCAAACCGTTTGCGACCTAAATTATCCATATCAGGCAAATAATAATGCATCATTTCATCATTATTAGCATAATCACCAGTGGCCACGACCACGCCTTTTTTCGCATTGAGTTGAATGTATCCATCTGGCGACTTAGCAATAACACCAGTAATTCGTCCCGTTTCACCTTGCACCAACTGTTCTGCCGGAGTTCCATAATAAATATCAATCCCTCTTGCCTGGGCTAAACTACAAATAGCTTTCATACCTTGCCCCGTATTATAAGGCTTAGGACCAAATACGCAGGTTGTAAATTCTAATTGCAACCCATGACGTTTCAGTAAAACCGCATGCACTGGTGTGCCTAAGTCTTTTACTTGTGCCCCTGCTTCTTTCGCTAATTCAATAGTCCAACGCACAGCCTCTCCCGAATGGTGAGCCCACATTTCAAGCAAGCCGCGTTTAGCCCGATGATCCGAAGATGCTTCTAATAAAGTAACCAACCGTTGTACATCATAAGGATCGCTCTTTTCTAAAACAAGTCCTGCCCCAAAGTTACCACCAGCCATAGCCGATTTTAACTTTTGCACAATCGCCACTTTAGCACCTAGCTCAGCCGCTTTAAAGGCGCAAGGAATGCCTGGCGAACCGGCGCCAATCACGACAATATCATACTCTTTGACATCCTTAATATCCGTAATCGGCTCAGGCTTTGCAAAAAATGATACTTGTCCGTTCATACACATGACCTCTTTTCAAACTAGAATGTAACTCTTAAAATGTAAATCTTAAAACTACAAACGTCGAATACAGGCACTATATTCACTTTTATTGTACGCCTTATAACGAAAAATATCAATATACTTTGAGGCAATCGTAAGCCAAACCACTATTCCAAATTCGCTGACTATCCCACGTTTCACAATCAGCCGGCTGCGAAGTCGCTGCCAAAATCATAGCCTTTGCCAATATTTCCGTAGGCATCGGCTTTTTATCTTCCCATACACCTACCTTATTTAAAAGGTTCAATAAGTTTGTACTTATCGTTTCACTCCAACGAGTCGTGTGAGGGCGGACTAAAGAAGGCGGTTGTAAAATCGTAGTCTTAGGAAACATAAGTGCTTTGATAGCCTCTTCTAATTCCCCTTTCATTCGTGTATAGAAAAATTTTGAATCAGGTGATGCCATTACTGTAGAAATTAAAATATAATGCGTTACCCCATTCATCTTGGCTGCCTTAGCCACTTCCAATTGATATAAATAATCTACCTGCCACTGCTGCTCCTTGCTACCAGCCTCTTTACGAGTCGTGCCTAAGCATGAAAATAACACATCGCCAGTAATGACATGTTTCCAATTCGCTAATTGCTCAAAATCAACAACCTGAACTATTAATTTACGGTGCTTGATGCCTGGATTACGACGAACAAAAATTTCTACGGAATCAAATAAAGGATTCTCTAAAACTAAACGCAATACCTCTTGCCCCGTTGCGCCTGTTGCGCCCAATATAACAGCTTTCATGTTATTTCCCTCCCAGCCATTAATAAAAACGATCAATTTTGCCATGCCAATACTATGTAGTTACTTGTATTTATTGTGCTTACTTATATTAATTATACCCTAATCCATCAAAAAATCGTCATCTGAACCAAATTCGCTATTATTAATTCGCTATTATTTTAACTTCATCATTTTGATATCTTTTCTCATAAATTCCATGATATAATAAATATATAAGTAAAAAATATACAGCCTATTTTGTAATATAATAAGGAGAAATACTATGTTACCTGAAAAATTTTTTGAAGTCTTAAACTATGAAGGCGTTGTATCTATCACTACCTGGAGCGATAACGAAGCTCATGTAACCAACACTTGGAACTCATATTTAAAAATTAAAGATGATACCTTGCTTATCCCAGCAGCTGGCATGACCTCTACAGAGGCAGACATCAAGAAAAATAACCGCGTAATCATTACCTTAGGGGCTCGTGAAGTAGAAGGGTTCAACGGTTACCAAGGCACTGGTTTCCGTCTAGAAGGCACCGCGGATTTCATTGCAAACGGTCCTATTTATGATGAAATGTTTGCTGAATTTCCATTCCTAAAACGAGTATTAGCTGTAAAAATCGAATCTGCTAAACAACTTTTATAATTCAATAGTAAAACAAAAACAGCGCAGGTCAATGACCTACGCTGTTTTTTACTGGAGCCGATAATAAAAGCCCCTTATTTCATCGCATTTATAAGCCCTAAACACACAAAAAGGGCAAAAAATGACTACCAATTATATATTATCACCTCTAGCCGTACAGCATTTGTACGGCTTTTTATAGTTCATTTTGTGGCTCTTATTGTAGCCCACATTGTGGCTCTTATTGGTCTACATAGTGTACCGCTTTATATGCCGTCTTGTGTGCCTATTTGATACACAAAGCAACACTCTATTCTTCTTCGGTGTCACCATAGATAAGGCGTTTTATTTCCTCGTGTGTAAAACGAATATGTTTACCTATACGCACGCCCTTTAGTGTCCCGTCATCTAAGTAATTGTAAATTGTACGTCTAGATACCTTTAAAATTTCCCCTACCTCTTTAATGGTATACACTTTTAATTCATCACTCATAGCACTACCTCTATTACTTTAATTCATTAACTTAGTATTACTTCCGATAATATATGATTATTGGAAGTAATTTCGGAAGTAATTTTAATCAAGAAGTCAGTATTTAAGCCATTTACAGCCTTATGACATAAAGTTATGTATAATAATGTGAATATCCGTATAAACTTACTGCATATTATTCATAATTTTATACAAATCTGCACCTATATTCTTATTTTTATTATATCACATTTCTAATTATATTGTTATCCATTTTGAACATCAAAACAATAAGCAATCCGACTAAGTTACCACTCTCTAATAACTAATGTCCCGCTTTCCTCTCGCTCTTTCATTCGATTAAGATAGGTTCTTATGTTCTTATGTATCTGTGAAGTTTTCTTACCACTTAATTCTCTAGCTTCTTCAATCGTGTAATTATCTACAATGACATTACAAACTACCCTGCCAGCTTCTACACTTCCTGCTATATCATAGTTACTACATCCTTTCAACGCCTTACGTACATCATTAATATAAGGCTTTCTCTGTTCCTCTAAGGCTTCTATTTCAGCTATTAATTCTTCTCTATTAGCCACAATCCGCCCTATCTTATCACCTTTAGGGCTTTTCCCTCTAGTTGTACTGGTTGTATAGCTAACATTCACACCGTCAAGACTATATAACTTAGCTTTTAACGCATTAACCCTATCATTTAACTTCAAGAGTTCCAATGTCTTTTCATAATATGTCATTCTCTACACCTCACGCATTCCATATCAAATATTAAAATATACCTAAGGTATTTATACCTAAACCATTCATAAAACGCCTTACAGCGCAAGTAAAAGAGTTGTTTTTCTCCTAATTAAATATAAAAAACCGCTTCAATCAAATACCACGATCATATTTACTATTATCGCCACATTAGCCACAATTCGGGAGTAACTCCAGAGTTAACAAGGTTTTCTCTAGAGTTTAAAATTCCCACCTTTTTTAGGAAGTCAGAAATGTAAGGATACTTCTTTTTAGGGCCTCGCAAATCTCGCTATACCCTTTTTAGGGCCTCCGAAATCTCCGAATACGCTCTTTATACGGTGCAACTTTTAACAATTGTTTGTTTTGTATTTCTTTGTAACCTTGCAACCTTAACATTCCTTAACATTTCAAACTCAAGTTTTGTATGTTGGCCACAAATTATATATTCAACATTTTCCAACATCTGAACTTTTGCTCTTTTTTGAGCGTGTTCAATGTCAACTTTTGTCAACAATAAAGGGCGCTATGTTTATAGCCACAACGCCCCTATATTTTCTATATCAAACTTTATGCGCTTTCTTCACTCGTTCCGCTCTAATACCTAAGATATAGCCCGCAATCAAAGCTTGACACAATCCCCATCGAATTTCATCATTGCTATCAGCAATAAAATTACGCTCTATTTCTTTCAATTCTAAAATATGATTCGAAACTATATTTATTGATTGATACTTTAATAACTCTAACAATGTTTTCTTCATAGATTAGCCTTTCTAAATCATAGCAATATCTACTCTTTATTAATACTTATTCCTTTATTTACACCTGCTTTATAACAAGCTATACACAACCTAGACAATACTACTTCATATTGTTGACCGCTTTCACTATCTTTTACAGCACTTTTCATAATTCTAGCAATTATATTTAAATCGTCATTCGTTAATTTCATAGTTATTGTTCCTATCCTTTGGCACTAGCTTTCTTAGGGTTATATTCTGCTTTAGTTGCAAAACAAGCCAAAACCTTTCCATTATATTCCATTGTAAACGGTGTTACATTATAGTCATAAAAGCCAAAATTAGCACAAATTTCATTCAATGCGTCCATTGTATTCACAATAAAGAAAACTGTTTTAACATTTCTATTTACTGCGTCTGTCATAACTTCTACAGATTTTATAAAGGTATTATCCTGAATAGATGTGTTTTTACTCATAATGTTATTCTATGCCCCCTTAGCTGTTGTCTTACCGTCAAGATATCCCACTAAATATATTGTTTTTACTCTTGCTAATAGTTTAAGATTTTCATCATCTATATCCTCAAGAGTAAATGCGTCTAACAGCTGTAAGACATTATAAACATTATCAAGCGTTTCTTGATTAAATACTTCATCTTGAATTTTAACTATCTTCTTATAACACGCATGTGCTTCATTAAATTCTTGTTCATCGAAAACTACTAAATTATTCAGCATATTATTAAACATCTCTTATCTCCTTATTTTTGCTACATGCACATATATTATTTAGTGCATGCACTAATTTATTTTTCAAAAATGTTGCATATAAACCCTTGTATTTACTGGCTTTATAGCCATTGCACTAAATGCTCCACATTTTTTTCACTTACTTATATACTTTTATATATTTTATATTATTTATATATACTTCATAATATAAAAATATATAGAGCATTTGGAGCATTCTCCGATAAACCCTTATAAACACTGAATTCTTAATGCACTATTTTATTTAAATTAATTAGTGCATTCTTTGAGCTTTAGAGCATATACATATTTACCTCGTAAAGTTCCATTCCAACACCTAGTTTTTATATATCCTAGCCGTTCCATCTCCTGATTAAATCGAGTAATTCCTAACGCTTCAAAGCCATATTGTTTACAAAAGTCTTTATAGTATTTGTAATATTGATTAGCCACTACTTCATCAATCGCTACACAAACAAATTCTTTAGCTGTAGGACTTTCATAGGGTTCAAACTCATTATTGAGCCACATTTCATTGAATAGAGCTACAGGGTTCATTTCTTTCAAGTGCTTTTCAGTAATGAGCAAAACTTCATCGCACATTGTAAATTGGTGTGTAGTGCGCAATCTCTGTAAGCCCTCAAGCGCTCTATTCATAAGTACCGTAAGACCACCCGCTTCAATAATCTTGTCTAGAATATAAGGATCTCCGTTCTTTTTAAAATCTGCATTGAATGGAATCGCCACAAAACGCCTTTTTATACCCCCGCTTGTATCTACTAGTTTAGGCATAGTATTGGCGCTGAATATATGCTTACATGTAGGATATATAACATAGCCTTGTTTCCCTTTCTGCTCTACCTTAACAGGGTCACCACTTACTAACTTCTTTAGGTTATCTGTTTCTAATAAGGCTTTACTACTTATATCATCGCCTATATTAACAGCGATATACTCCATACCTGCTAACTCAAAGCGACCGCCATATTTATTTAGTGGCGTATTGCCTACATTCCAATATCCTAATAATTTTGTTAATAGCTTAAAAAATGTACTTTTCCCATTACTACCTTCACCAATAATAATAAAAAAATTATGTATAAATATTGTTGGTGATAAGCAATACCCTATAAATTCATAAAGCAAGTTTTCTATATCCTTATTGCCACAAGTAATAGAATTCATAAACTCATCAAGAATAGCGCATTCACTTTGTAAGCGATTATATTCAGTAGGTATATACCGAGTACATATAATATCAGGGGAATGCCTGAATGTCCCTCGATTAAAAACATCAAGAATAACATTTTTAGTTGCTATATAGTTTTCAAACTTGATATCCTTAATCTCTGCCATATCTTCAATATATCGCCGTACCTCTCGTTGGCGGTTATCAGAGATATTATTTATCCTACTTCGTATTTCTGCGTTCAATCTCTTAATCGGTAATGTTTTATAAATACCACAATCTTCACTATAAAACATCAAATCTCGATTAAGTATATTACCGTCTTCTTCATATTTATTTTGTCTAATACGGCAAATTTTTAATTCTTTTATAAGGTCTTCCCCTAAAATGTGATGTAAAAATGTTCTGCCATTGAAATATTTCCCATTCTTAGCCATATAATCCCCCTTTCATTTGATATCGCTGCGGGGAATTGATATAATAAAAGTGAGGTTTGTTTGTTGCAATATTCCTCACTTGCCGTTTCATGAATTGCCGTTCGTGAAGCGGTTTTTTCTTTACTCTCCATAAATTACCCCTCTCTTTCAATTTCATTTGTACGCACGATCATATAATCATCAAACATCTTAATATTAATTAACTCTCTGCCCTTAGATAAGCGCCGAAACGCCTTAGCGAATTTAGGGCGTTTTTTCATGTCCTGCGTTAACCGCCACAATGTAGGTCGACTAATGCTGTACTTAACCATTAGTTCTTTAGGTCGTGCATACTCTTGCTGTAGTAATTCCATATAATTCACTCCTTTTCTATCCAATAGTCACAATCCTATATTCACTATCAGCATTAAACGTCTTTAAGCAATCTATTGCTTTCTCTACTGTCCAATAACTAGGAATAATGTAATACTCATCAGCATTTAACCAATATACAACTTCGCTTTGTCTAGCTTTCATGTCTGTATATATCTTGATAAATACTTCTCTATCATTCGATTCTTCAAGCATACATCCTTTTACTTCGTCACAATCCATAATCACAATAGAATAGGCTAGATTTTCTTCTATTAAGTCGTCTAAGCTATCATGTAAATATTCATAGGTAACACCGTCTTTAATCAGTTGATACTTCATGTAATCATTCCTTTCAAATAGCCACAATATAAGTAGGTGAGGTGATAATATGAGGTTGTGGCTACTCTACAGTGAATAATTCTTCTACTGGCACATTAAGCGCCTTTGCAAGCTTGTTACAGGTTTTTACATGTGCTTTTCGAGTCCCTTTCATTAAGTTAGAAATAGTAACGAAAGCTAATCCTGTTTCTTGCACAATATCATGAACATTTTTATTCTGAACCAGCATTTCATGTTTAAATCGTTCTGCATTCAGAGCAAATACAAGTTTCACAGACTTTTTCCCCTTTATTAATAAAAAAACACCTTATAAAAGAATATTCACAGTAGAGAGATGATAATATGATAGGTCGAGATTTACACTGTGAATAATTCCTCTACTGGCACATTTAAAGCTTTAGCTAATTTATTAGCAATAGGTATTCCGCATGTTTTACCACGTAACAAGTTATATATTGTTACAATGCCTACTCCTGATTCTTTAGCTAATGCCTTAGAAGAGAATCCCTGTTTTAACATCGATTCTCTAAGTATTTGAACTTTTACATTAGCCATTACTTCAACTCTATTCTGCATATATTTCTTACCTCCTTCAAAATTTCATTGTAACTTCAAATTACAATTAGATTTTAAATCACAATGTATGATTTTGTCAATACAATGTTTTATAAAATTACAATATAATTTAAAATGTCATTGAATTACATCTCTTATTCTGCTAATATATGTTTAGAGGTGATAATAAATGATAATATCAACACTAAAAAATATATTGCATGAACGAGATTTAACAGCTTATAAGGTAGCAACTGAAATCAATAGTTCAAGAACCTTTATCCAGAATTTAATATCTAATAAATTTCAACAACTTAATATTGAATATCTTAACAATCTATGTAAATATCTAAATTTAAATTTTACAGATTTTTTATATTACTACCCGTTTAATATTGATATAACAATGGATGATAATATTTTTAAAGTTATAGTTAATTATGATAATGATGAATTTCTAGAAATGTCACTTTATGTAACTTTACTAGGAAAAAATAAAATTCCTGTAGTTGACATAAAAGATACAGACTTCGAAGACTGGCGTTCATTTTATGAAGACTATGAAACTATATTATTAGAGCTAACTCTAGAATCTATAGAAGAAATTTATCGAAAAAAACAAAACTATAACTTAGAACCTTTTATTTTTCAAACAAGAGTATCACTACTAACAGATATTAACTGGTAATAGGCTTGTTATTTCTCGCCCACAAAGAAAGGAAATACTATGTGGATAGAGGAACGACAAACACAAAAAGGCACCGTATACCGCTACTATGAACGGTACACTTGCCCGATTACACACAAAAATAAAAGGGTATCTGTTACCCTTGAAAGCGTTACACCAAGAGCAAAGAAAACCGCTTATAACAAGTTAATGTGCAAGATAGAACTAGCGAAAGAAAAAGCCTTACACGCCAAAGAAGCGCCTAAAATAACGCTACATGAAGCGGTTGATATGTGGATAGAATATATCCGCCCTACATTTTCTGAACGCACACAGCTAAAATATGACGTTGAAATAGGCAAGATTAAAGCAATGTTTGACAATGTACCGCTTCAAGATTTAAAGAGTATAGATATTGAGGAACGACTAATTAAATTCCACTATGAAGAAGGGAAATCACACCGCTATACTTGCTCTTTACTCCGTATACTAAAAAACACCCTGCAATATGCAAGGCGTAAAGGGTATATCAACGATATTCTTGATTTTCTAGAAATTAAGATAAAAGCTAAACCAAAAACAATAGAAGAAGTGGAAAAGTCCAACAATAAATTTTTAGATCGTGAGGAATTAAAAACCTGCTTTGAGCAATTAGCCACAATGCATAAGCGTATAGGGCTACTGTGTGAATTTCAGGCTCTTACAGGTCTACGCATAGGCGAGTTATTAGCGCTCCGTGAGTGTGACTATAACCGCTTCACTAAAGTAATCACAGTAAACGGTAGTTATAACTCTCACACAAAGACAAGAGGTACACCTAAAAACCTGTATAGCTATCGTGATGTAGCATTGAATGAACGTGCAAGCGAGATTATAGACTTCTTTATTAAGTCCAACCGTTGGCAATATATGAATATTGGTGAGCCACCAGAAGAAAAGCGCTACATATTCATCAACCAAAACGGCAACCCTTACGAAATAGTTCAAATCAATAAACTATTGAAGCGGTTAGATGTGAACGGCAAGCATATTTCAACGCACATATTCAGACATAGCCATATTAGCCTATTAAGTGAGTTAGGTATCCCATTAAAAGCAATAATGCAACGTGTAGGACATCACGAACCACGAACCACACTTGCTATTTATTCGCATGTAACCGAGAACATGAAGAATACTGTGGTAGAAAAGCTAGATACATTAGCTCTGTAGCCCTTTTTTATTTATACTAAAAAGGGCAAACCAAAAAGGGCAGAAAAAAGGGCTTACTTTTTTAGAATAAGAAAAAAAGAGAAATATTTCAAATCAATCAATTTTGCTAAAAACCCTTTTAGAACCTACGTTTCTAGCTTATTGAACTAATCTGAAATACTCCCCTTTATTCATCGAAAGTATGGAGCCGATAATAGGACTTGAACCTACGACCTACTCATTACGAATGAGCCGCTCTACCAACTGAGCTATACCGGCATGTCTACTTTGTTATTTTAGCGGATTTCAAGCCAAACGTCAAGAAAAAGCGCCTACTTTACCTTTAAAAAGTAAGCGCTTTTCTTATTTTTTATAATCAACTAACTACCAGCCTCGGCCAGCACCGCCGCCGCCACCAGAGCCACCACCGAAACCGCCGCCCCGGCCACCGGATCCACCGCCAAAGCCTCCGCCGCCACCGCGGCCACCAAATGAAATATGGGTTAATAAAAAGCGTGTAATGGCACCACCAAAAAAGAAAAAGTCCAAAATGAGGAATAGTATAACCCCGCCACCAATATACATGACTTGTTCATCAGATAAGGTCTCCTCCGTGGCTTGACGCCGACTATTATCTTGAACCACACCTTTCATATCCTTAGTAATATCAGGATATACAATTTGTACGGTTTGCCAAACAGTAGTAACAATACCACTTCCATATTTTCCAGCCTTAAAATTAGGCAATGCATACGTATCTAAGAGTTGCCCTACTTTGGCATCATTCAAATCGCCTTCTAAACCATAGCCTACCGACAAGTAAACTTTTTTATCCTCTAAGGCTACCGCTAATACAAAGCCATCATTTTTATTACCATGGCCAACACCCCAACCTCGTAATACAGCGAGGGCATAATCAGCAGGCGCCTGGTCGCCAAAAGTAGGCACTATCACCACGGCCAACTGGCCTTTTCCCGATTTATCAAATTGTGTGCCAATGGCATTGAGTGTTTGTAATTCCTGTGGTGACAATACCTTCGTTTGATCCACCACATATTGTCCCGTAGGTGGTTTAGCTGGTATTTCTGCAAATGCTACATTTACCAATAATACAGCCAATAGTAAGGCTAACCCTAGTATAGGCCCTAACTTACTGAAACGACTGCCCGTTTGCCCAGTGCCAAACCTGTTTATTGTACGAGTCATCCAAGCCTCCTACCTTATTTTATACTTTGAAAGCCCTTCCCACTTAGTTAACTGACTAAGTACCTAAGTACCTAAGTACCTAACTAACTATCTACCTAGCTAAATAAATAACTAACTATCTACCTAAATAACTAAGTAGCCAAGCACCTAAACCTAAGTACCTAATGCTGCGCTAGAAGGATACTTTAGGCGCTGCTTGTGCGCTTTCATCAGCTTGGAAATATGCTTTTTGTTGGAACCCAAACATACCTGCATATATTGAAGTTGGGAAGGTGCGAACTTTGGCATTATAGCCACGCACCACATCATTGTAGTCTTTGCGGGCTACAGCAATTCGATTTTCAGTCCCTGCTAATTCATCTTGTAAGGCTCTAAAGTTCTGATCAGCTTTTAAGTTTGGATAATTTTCCGTAATCATAAGTAAACGGCTTAACGCACTAGATAATTCACCGTCTGCTTGTGACATTTCCTCTACCGAACGAGCGCCCCCTAACTTAGCCCGAGCGTCGGAAACAGCCTGAATAGCGGCTTGTTCATGAGAAGCATACCCTTTCACGGTATTCACTAAATTAGGAATTAAATCATTACGTCGTTGCAATTGAGTCTGTACCTGTGCTAACTGATTATTCGTCGTTTCATCCATTTGCACCAACCCATTATAACCACTTACTAGCCATACAGCTACCACGGCAATAACAGCAATCACAATAAGCCAAGTCTTTTTCATAGTATCCTCCAAATTATAAAGACATATAATACATCGAATTCTATCGTATATTCTTATTATACTATATATTGGCTATATTTGGCTCTTTTTACCAATAAAAAATCTACGCCTAGCTATTGCTAACGCGTAGATTGAATCGTATTTATAAGAAATCGTTTTTCCACAATAAAATGCCCGCCACAAAAGTCGCTAACAAGGCAATACTAATAACAAAAACAAAGCCTTCACCGCCCAATTCGGTAAACGGCACGGGCACATTGACGCCCCACAAGCTAAAGATTACCGTAGGTACAGCCAAAATAATCGTAACAGCGGCCAACAATTTCATGACCATGTTTAGGTTATTCGAAATGATAGACGTAAAGGCATTCATCATATTCATCAAAATATTCGAATACATTTCAACCATTTCAATGGCCTGTTTATTTTCGATGATTACATCTTCCAGCAAGTCTTCGTCTTCTTCATACATCTTAAGCAAATGGCGCACATCTTCATGACTACGAATACGTAAAATACGTTCCATTACCGTACCATTTGTTTTCAAAGCAGACGTGAAATACGTCATGGATTTCTGTAATTCTAAGAGCTGGAAAAAGTCTTTATTTTTAGTTGTATGGCGTAGCTGAATTTCAATATCATCCGTACGACGATTAATTTGTTGCAAATAACGCAAGAACAAAGTAGCCGTACGATACATGATTTGGAATAAAAAGCGTGTTTTTTTATACGTATAAAACGTCGCTACCTGATTATTTAAAAATGGATACAACACTTCCGACTCTTCTAAACAAACTGTAATAAAGAAGTCTGGTGTTAAGAAAATACCAAGCGGAACGGTATCATAACTATCGCTACCACGCAATGCAGGAATATTGATAACAACAAAGATGTAATTTTCTTCAATTTCCACGTGCGAACGTTCTTCCATATCCAAGGCTGTTTTTAAAACGTCCGTAGGGATTTCCGTCATAATATTGACAAGCGCCAGCTCATCGGGGTCAGGATTCACCAAGTTAATCCACGAGCCCTTCGTTGCATCAGCTACCGTTGTATCTGATATAAGCTCGCCGTCTTCATGTTTGTATACCGTGAGCATACGCCACCTCCCATTCATTAGCTTATACTTCATCATATCCAACCAACCTAGGATTCGTCAAGTATAGAATCGGTGAAATAACCATAAAAAAAAGGTTCTAAAGACCTTTAAATTT
>NZ_NMZQ01000005.1 GCF_010093125.1 Veillonella sp. R32 | reverse complement strand
AAAATAAATTATAGAACCAGTAAAAGGCTATTGTCCCTTTCAAAGAGCATATACTCTTGAAAGGGACATAGCCTTTTTCTATGCATAATTAATATAACGAATAGGGCTAAATAGGATAAACTAATCAAATTTATTGAAAAATATGTGCAAAATAATTTAAATTCATTCATTAAAGCTGATTTATCTTGAATTAATTATAGCTTTTATTAAAGATATTATTTTATGTGAAGTTTATTATGTGAAATAAGTATGAATAGATGTCATAAAACTGAGGTTTGCATGAATTAAAGTCTTGTGGGGGGGACTTTTATGTTATTATTTTTTTGTACAAAGAAGATAATCCTTGCAGGTACTGATGTGAAACATAATTTTATATACACTCCCCTAACACATCGTTATATGAGATAACGATTAACAACACACACACACAACGTATGTATATTTTTTAAACTCCGTACGTACCTGCAAGACTTCTATGTACCTCTATTTTATAGACATTAACAAAGGAATCGCCTAAGCATAGAGGCTCCCATTGATGAGACACCTCATGAATGGGACTTTTTTAGAATGTAAATGTCTTTTACTAGAGGAATAATAGTATGAATAAATAATCCAACATCTTTATAAAAAGATTATAAATCTACGATTCGTTAAACCTGGTATATATCACGAGTTTTAAGTGTGTGTAATAAAACTCGTGTTTATATAAATAAATTAAATAGGAAGTGTTGTATTTAGTGTATTTTGATTAACGCTAGTTTGAGGCTAGAGAGAGATGAAATGAGTTAATCAATTAAAGAAAGGTGGATTGCGTGTGAATAAAGTGTATAAGATTATTTGGAGTCGCACGAAGAATTGCTATGTGGTGGCTTCTGAATTAGCAAAAAGTCACACAAAAGGTGCGTCTACAGGACGTAGTTCAACTGTTTTAAAAGGTAGTGCATTAGCGACTGCTGTATTGGCGACGGTGGCTGTAAGTGCACTTGGCGTGCAGACTGTGCAGGCGGAGGCTTCTACTGTTGCGGGGCAGGCTGGTATTGCTATTACTAATAAGGGCAGTAATGCAACAGCTGATACAACCACTACTATTGCTATTGGCTTTGGCACTAATGTATCAGGGGCAAGAAGTATTGGTATTGGCGATACTGTAACTGTAAAAAATGGTGGCTCTTCGGTGGCTGTTGGTGCTAATGCACAAGCATTAGGAGATCGCACTGTGGCTATTGGTGCATCCGCTACTGCCAACGGGCCTTGGTCTTCATCCTTTGGTACAGCTAGCCACACTACAGGAAATCGTGCTACATCATTAGGCAATGGAGCTACGGCACAAGGTCAAGGTGCAACAGCATTAGGGGCCTTATCCTATGCAAGAGCAACTGGTGCATTGGCAATTGGTACTTCTGTATTTTCGATTCCTGATGCAACAAACCCTGCTCAAGTTTCTACCGTACAAGAAACAAAAGCTGATAAACAATACGCTACTGCTATTGGGTCTGGAGCACAAGCAACGGGGGATAGAGCGATTGCTATGGGCTACACTGCTAAGGCACAGGCTCCCGATACTATTGTTATTGGCAATAATGCTCGTACAGGTAGTATCATGTTGACGGCAGAAGGCAGCGATACGCCAGTAGAACTCTTGTCTTCAAGTGCTATTTCCATCGGGAAAGATGCATACAGTATTGGTAAGCAAACTATTGCTATGGGCGAGCTTGCTAATGCAAGTGGTAATGGTTCGGTAAGTATTGGTCATACTGCAAGTTCTGTAAATGGAGGGGCTGCTGTAGGTGCTGGTGCTAGAGCGTTGAAAGATTTAGCTACAGCATTTGGCCCTAATGCTCGTGCACTGGCTGATCGTGGGATGGCTATTGGTGCGTCAGCAGAAGCAGGAGGCGAATGGAGTGCTGCTGTTGGTGTATCTAGTAGAGCAAGTAAAAACAGAGCGGTGGCTGTTGGTACTAATACGACTGCTTCAGGTCTTGGTGCCACTTCCTTAGGTACAGCGGCTAATGCCAGTGGGGATGGTGCTATTGCATTAGGTGCACCAACCATAACTGTTACAGAAGAGTCTACGGCGACTACGACTCAAAAAGTGACTGTAACAGATATAACAACTGCTTCAGGAAAAAACTCTTTTGCAGCTGGAACAGGAGCTACGGCTGCTATGGCGGACAGTATTGTGCTAGGTCGTGAAGCTCAAGCCGTATTAGCTGATGGTAAAACTGGTGGTTCCAGTATTGTTATTGGTACTAAAGCAAAAGCAGATAGCTCAGAATCCATTGTAATTGGTGGCGGCAATGACCGCGTAGGCTATGCCGAAGCTACTGGAGGTCAATCTATTGCTATTGGTGCTGCAAGTAAAGCAATAGGTGAACAATCGGTAGTGATTGGTGCTAATGTACGTACCTATGGTAACTCTAATGTAGGTATTGGTGGCGATGATATTCGTCCTGCTTACAGTACATCTGTAAGTACTGCTGAAGGCACTACTACATTGAAAGATGCTTTAGAAGGCTTAGGAAAGACCTTATCAGGTGTAGGTGCATATAATGCAGACACTAGCGGTGGACAAGCTTCTGTATTTGTTGGTACTAATGCATATGCAAAAGGATCCGGTTCATTAGCTCTAGGTACATCAGCTAATGCAGCTAATTTCTTGAGTGCTGCTATTGGTACTGGTGCAGAAGCAACGGGAGACTATTCACAAGCTCTTGGTGTTGCCGCTAAAACAAGTAGAAAAAATGCCATTGCAGTTGGTACAGCAGCAAAAGCCTATGCCGCTAATTCCGTTGTTGTTGGTAATAAAGCAAGTGTCTTAGGTTATAAATCTACAGTAACAAATGCAGATAGTACAACTACAGAAGTTGATGCTGAGTCTTCAAGTGCTATTGCAATTGGTGATAGTGCATCAGCAACGAATACATATGCTACGGCAATTGGACGAAGTGCCGCGGCTACAGGATATACATCATTAGCTATTGGCGATAAAGCGACGGCTACCGGTAAAGGTGGTATTGCTATTGGTTCCACTGCAAGTTCCGCAGAACTTGCTACAGCTGTTGGTCCTAATACAATTGCGAGTGGTGGACAATCTGTAGCTGTTGGTATGGGGGCTCAAGCTACAGGTGGCATGGGGATTGCTGTTGGCGGTGCTGCCCGTGCTACAGGGGATCGTTCAGTTGTAGTTGGTCAATCAGCTCAAGGAACTAACTCATTTGCTACGGCTGTTGGTGTATGGTCACAAGCAACAGGTAAGTCTGCAATCTCTGTAGGGGCTGTGAGTCGTGCAACAGGAAATCGCGCAATTTCTATTGGTGGTTCTGAGCCAATAATTGGTTCTGATGGTAAAGAAACAATGACTGGGGCTACATCAACGGTTGCAAGAGGAGCAGATTCAATTGCTATAGGAACTAATTCTTTGGCTGGCTATGATAAAGCGTTAGCAATTGGTTCTAATAATGTTGCTAATGCAGAGGGTGCTATTGCTATTGGTATAGATAATAATGCTGGTTCTAGAGATACAGCGCCAGGAGCTTCAGGTGCTTATTCGGTAGTAGTAGGATTAAGGAATACTAGTACGGGGGAAAATGATTTAATTTTCGGTCGTGATAATACTATAAAAGGCGGCGATTCTTATGCTTTCGGCGCAAGTAATATCGTATATAGTAATACTTCTGGTGCATTAGGAGCTAAAAATATAGTTAAGAGTCCAATGGCTTATACAATTGGCTATCAAAATAGCAATATTTCAGAAAGTTATTCATATATTTTAGGTGCTAATAATACGGCAAGTAAGTTTGGTGATTCTGTAATTGGCATTGATAATCGTGCTGGTTCAAATAGAAATTTTATTGCTGGCAGTGATAATGCAATTGGTTCACAAGCAAATAACTCTTTAGCAATTGGTTATGGTTCGCGGGTCGGTACAACAGGGCAAGTTGTAAATACAGTAGATTCAACAACTGGGGATTTAACTTTAACTTTTGCTGCTGATGTTTCAGCTATAAATAGTATGGCTATTGGTACCAATGCTAAAGTAAATGCAGATAATTCAATTGCTTTAGGTACAAGTAGTGCTGTTGCTAGTAACGATTCTATTGCAGTAGGTACAAAAGCAAGAGCTTCTGAATCTAGCACAATTGCGATTGGTAATTCTGCTGTCGCTACTCAAGCCAACTCCGTAGCCCTCGGCTCCAACGCAGTTACTGATGCCGTTGTAAGCACGCCTAGTGCAACGATTGCAGGTAAAACAGTAGACTTTGCTGGTGGCTCTGCTGTTGGTACAGTATCTGTTGGTAAGACAGGTGCTACGACTCGTACTGCAGGTGATGGTGCTGAATACCGTACGATTACTAATGTTGCAGCCGGTCGTATTGCTGCTGATTCCACAGATGCGATTAACGGCTCTCAACTATATGCAGTTAATGATGCATTAACTGATTTAGCTCAATCTGGTGCTGGTAGCGTAACCTATGTTGATGGTGACGGTAATCCAGTAGTTAAGATTGGCGATAAATATTACCCAGCAGGAACTACTGTTGATGATAAAGGTAATCCAGTTCAAGCGGATGGAACTACGCCAGCAACAGAAGTAACAACCCCAGTTTCTGCAGCAACTACTACGCCTAACAGCGGTTTAGGCTTACCAACTGGTACTAATGGTGATGGCTCTACTGATCCTATGACTGGTAAGACATCTGCCATTGATGCAGGTAAAGCTAAAACTGTAGTTGCTGGCAATGGCAAAGATGGAGACCCAGGTAAAGATGGTTTACTTGGTGCTAGTGGTGCAGACCTTAGCAAATTAGCTACTGTTGGTGATTTACAAGCCGTAGCACAAGCAGGTCTTGACTTTACTGGTGATACAGAAAATGTAACTGTTCATCGTCCATTAAGTAATACCTTAGCTATTACTGGTGGTGCTGATGTAACTAAGTTAACCGATAACAATATTGGCGTGGTAGCTAATGATGATACAGGCTTAGCTATTAAATTGGCAAAAGATATTGTACTTCCTGATGGCAGTGTAGCAGCTGTGCCGTATAAGACGGATGATAAAGGCAATGTAGTTGATGCAGATGGTAATCCATTAACACAACAACCTGATGGTACCTTCCAAGATGCATCTGGCAAGACAGCCACACCAGATCTTGATACGGATAAAGCGGTTAAATTAACCGATAAAGGGTTAGATAATGGTGGTAACAAAATTACCAATGTAGGCGCTGGTACAGACCCTACTGATGCTGTTAATTACCAACAATACAAAGATTTAAAAGATGCAGTAAATGGTCTTGATGGTAACAATGGTTGTAAACTTGTTGATGGCAAGGGTAATGAAGTCGTTAAAATTGGGGATAAGTACTATCCAGATGGTACAAAAGTAAATGACAAAGGTGAAGCTGTTGATAACGATGGCAAGCCAGCTACTCCAATTGATACAACACAAAATCCTATTTCGTCAGTAACCGAAGCACCTAACAGCGGTTTAGGTTTACCAGCTGGTACTAATGGTGACGGCTCTACTGATCCTACGACTGGTAAGACACCTGCTATTGATGCAGATACAGCTAAAACTGTAGTTGGTGGAAAAGACGGTAAGGATGGCTTGTTAGGCATGAATGGTGCTGATTTAAGCAAATTAGCTACTGTTGGTGATTTACAAGCCGTAGCACAAGCAGGTCTTGACTTCACTGGTGATACAGAAGGTGTAACTGTTCATCGTCCATTAAGCAAAACATTAGCTGTTACTGGCGGCGCTGATGTAACTAAGTTAACCGATAACAATATTGGCGTGGTAGCTAATGCTGATACAGGCTTAGCTATTAAATTGGCAAAAGATATTGTACTTCCTAATGGCAGTGTAGCCGCTGTTCCATATAAGACTGATGCTAATGGCAATGTAGTTGATGCAGATGGTAATCCATTAACTGCACAACCTGATGGTACTTTCCAAGATGCATCTGGCAAGATAGCCAAACCATCTCTTGATACGGACAAAGCTGTTAAATTAACGGATAAAGGGTTAGATAATGGTGGTAACAAGATTACCAATGTAGGCGCTGGTACAGACCCTACTGATGCTGTTAACTTCCAACAATACCAAGACTTAAAAGATGCAGTAAATGGTCTTGATGGTAACTCTGGTTCTAAACTTGTTGATGGCAAGGGTAATGAAGTCGTTAAAATTGGTGATAAGTACTATCCAGATGGTACAAAAGTAAACGACAAAGGTGAAGCTGTTGATAACGATGGTAAGCCAGCGACTCCAATTGATACAACACAAAATCCTATTTCATCAGTAACCGAAGCTCCTAACAGCGGTTTAGGTTTACCTCTGGGTAATGATGCAAAAGCCATTACTCCAGAAAACGGCAGTGATGGCAAACCAGGCGCTACTGAATTAGTTGGTGGTAAAGATGATGGTAATGGAAATAAGACTGGTGGTTTATTACAAGCCTCTGGCACAGACCTTAGCAAAGTAGCCACTGTAGGTGATTTACAAGCCGTAGCACAAGCTGGATTAAACTTTACTGGTGATAGTGTTGATGATAAAGGTGAAAAGGTTAATGTACATCGTCCATTAAGTGATACATTAGCTATTACTGGCGGTGCTGATGTAACTAAGTTAACTGATAATAACATTGGTGTTGTAGCTGACCAAACTGAAGGATTAACGATTAAATTGGCTAAGGATATTGATTTAGCTGATGGTAGTGTAACAACAAAAGGCTACCAAGATGCTGATGGCAATCCACTTGTAAAAGGTGAAGATGGTAAATACTATCCAGAAGGAGCTCTTGATAATTTAACATATGATCCAGATAAGAAAGCATATGTTGATGAAAACGGAGAAACACCAGCTGACCTTCAAGAGGTTCCATTAGCAAAAGAAAATGAAGCTGTATATGATGGCAATGGTACAACAGTAACGGTAAAAGACCCTGAAGGCAATGAAGTTGGTAAAACAACGGTAGGATCTGATGGGTTAACTGTCCAAGGCAAAGATGGTGAAGATGGTAAGACTGTTGTAGGTAAAGATGGTATTACTATTACGCCAGCTAAAGATGCGACTAACCCTGATGGCTCTGCTAAGAATCCTGTATCCTTAACAGATAAAGGCTTAGATAATGGTGGTAATCCAATTTCCAATGTAGGCCCTGGTACGAAACCAACTGATGCTGCTACCTTAGGTCAAATAGAAGACTTAGCAGATAAGTTGGCAGGTGCTAATGGTGTCACTAAAGTTGACGAAGATGGCGATAAAGTGCTTTCGAATGGAGACAAAGACTACAAAGTTGATGAAAATGGTAGTCCAGTAGATAAAGATGGTAATCTACTTGTTAAAGGGGATGATGGCAAATACTATCCAGCTGATGCAACAAAAGACGACCAAGGTAATATGGTAGTTCCAGATGGTAATGGTGGCACTAAACCTGCCGAAGAAGCACCATCCTCAGCAACTGGTGATTCCACAATTGTCTCTGATGCTGATAAGAGTGGCTTAGATTTACCATTAGGGGATAATGCTACAGCTATTGATGAAAAAACTGCTAAAGACGTAGTTGGTGGTAAAGACGGTAAAGATGGCTTATTAGGCATGAATGGTGCTGATTTGAGTAAATTAGCCACTGTAGGCGATTTACAAGCATTAGCCCAAGCTGGTCTTGACTTCGATGGTGATACAGGTTCGTATGTACATCGTCCATTGAGTAAGAAATTAACTGTTTATGGTGAAGCTGATACAGCTAATTTAACCGCTGGTAACATCGGCGTTGTAGCCAATGGCAAAGATAGCTTAGCTCTTAAATTAGCTAAAGATATTAACTTGCCAAATGGTAGTGTCACTACAACTAATTACAAAACTGATGGTAATGGTCAGGTAGTAGACGCTACAGGTGCTCCTTTAACACAAGGTGACGATGGTAAATGGTATAAGGCTGATGATTTGAAAGACTTAACCTATGATCCAGTTAAGAACCAATATGTGGATGCTAATGGTCAGGCTGCTACGCCAACGGAAGGAACTCCAGTAGAAACAGGCCGTGCTATTTACGATGGCAATGGCGCTACTATGACTAAACCAGCTGTTGATAGCGAAGGTAACCCAGTCGTAGACAGTGACGGCAATCCAGTTAATGTTACTAATAAAGTAACTGCTGATGGTGTTGATGTAACCGATAAAGATGGCAATAACACTAAAGTGACTGGTGATGGCGTTATGGCTGTTGATAAAGATGGCAACACAACTACTGTTAAAGGCGATGGCGTAACAGCTAAGGACAAAGATGGTAATACAACCACTGTGAAAGGTGATGGTATTACTGTAGCTGGTAAAGAGGGTGAAAAGGCTAAAACTATAGTAGGTAAAGACGGTATTACCATTACACCTGAAAATGGCAACAACGTAACCTTAACAGATAAAGGCCTCAACAATGGTGGCAACCAAGTGAAAGGCGTTGGCGATGCAACTGACGACAATGATGCTGTAAATTACAAACAATTCAAAGATTTACAAAATCAACTTGGCGGTGCCGGCGGTGTAGGTATGGTTGATAAAGATGGTAATAAAGTTGTCAAAGGAGACGATGGCAATTACTATCAAGCTGATGAAAATGGCAATGTGAAGGATGCAGATGGCGATAGCTTAGTTAAAGTTGGCGATGATTACTATAAAGCTGATGACCTCAAGAAAGACGACAATGGCAATATAGTAAAAGGTGATGATGGTAAACCAGTTTCTAAAGATGATGAAACTAAACCAGCTACACCTAGCACACCAGCTAAAGCGGAAGATACAGCTGTTACATCGAATACCGATAAGAGTTCCTTAGGCCGTGATTTAGGCGACGATGCACAAGCGATTGGTGCAGATGATGCTAAGGACTTAGTTGCTGGTAAAGCCGATGAAAATGGCAATAGATCTGGTGGCTTGTTAGAGGCAGAAGGCGCTGATTTATCTAAGATTGCTACTAAAGGCGATCTTCAAGCCTTGGCACAAGCGGGCTTAGACTTCGTTGGTGATCGTGGTGATGATGTTCATCGTCCATTAAGCTCTACCTTATCCATTAAAGGTAATGCTGATGAAAAAGCTACATTGACTGATGGCAATATTGGCGTTGTCACTAATAAGAAGGGCAATGGCTTAGATATTAAACTTAACAAAGACATCAATCTTGGTGATGATGGCAGCATTAAACTTGGCAATAAAGTAAACCTTGATGGGGACACAGGTTTAACTGTTAAGGGCGATGATGGCAAAGCAGCTAACTACGGTAGCGATGGTTCCACAATTAAAGATGGTAAGGGTAATGAAAATAAATCCACTGCTGGTGGCAATACAATCACTGATGGTAAGGGCCATGTAAATACATCGACCTCGACTAATAATAACCTCAGCGATGGCAATGGCAACAGCAATAACAGTACCGCTACAGGTAATACAATCACTGATGGTAATGGTAACAAGACGGAAACTAAAGCTGGTGATGTAACCACTAGCGATGGTAACGGTAATAGTACATCCTTAACGCCAAGTGGTACAACGGTAACTGATGAAGCTGGTAACCAAACTAAAGTTGGCCCAGAAGGCATTACGATTGGTGATAACAAAGGTAATACCTATGTAACTATTAATCAAAATGGCTTAGCTGGTAAAGATGGTGCGCCAGTAGACTTTGGCAATGGCCTCAATGTACCTGGTGCTTTAACGGTTAAACCGGCGACTACCGATAAAGATGGCAATACCATTGCTCCAATTATCGACGCTAATGGTAACCGTATTCAAAATGTAGGCGCTGGTGTCTTACCAACCGATGCTGTCAATGTGGGTCAATTGAATGGTGTGAAACATGACCTTAATAACCGTATGAATGCTATTGGTGCTCATGCAGCCGCTATGGCCGCTCTCCATCCAATGGAATTTGCTAATGGTGAAAAAACATCGATTGCAGCCGGTATCGGTACTTTCCAGAGTAAACAAGCTATGGCAATTGGTGCCTTCTATCGTCCAAACGATGATACGATGTTCAGCGCAGCCGGTTCCTTCGGTAGCGGTGAAAACATGTTTAACGTAGGCGTATCCTTACGCCTTGGTGCTGATGGCGATGAAAACAAATATGAACAAAAATATCGTAAGGCTCCATTGAGTACGATTGCAGTTCTTGATGATAAAGTGTCAGCTCTTGAACAAGAAAATATCTCCTTGAAAGATTCCGTAGCAGCAAGCAATGCTGAAAATGAATCATTAAAACAGGAAATAGCTGGTCAAAAAGCTGAATTACAAGCACAACGTCAGGAATTAGAAGCGCAACGTGAACAAATTAAATTGCTCATGGAACGTTTAGGAATGTAATAGCCAAATAATAAAGGAGACTGCAGAACGCTTCGGCGCTTTGCAGTCTCCTTATTATATGTTTACTTTTTCCTAGTACTTTACTAGCAAATTAAATTAAAATACCATTAAATTAAAATACCATCAAATTAAATTACCATCAAATTGTCGATTATCAATAGTTAAGGTATTCGTATATTGCCATATATGAGCGGTAGGCCAATCACAGGTGTTATTATACTGGGCACACCATTGGGGACAGCTTAGTTGTGAAACATCTAAGTTGTTAGACCACCAGTCCAGATTAGCATAGATACCCGTAAAAGAGTAGCCAGCTTGCCATAATTGATTCACAAACGTACTGGCTATATTGGTAATTTCTTGTTTGCGCCTTACCGGCGTTTCAGAAATAGTTAACATACTTGGGTCCTCAAGATCGTACCACACACCGAGTGGCAATTTAGACGGCGTAAGGCCACAGTCATGTAAAATCTGTATTACATAGTGTGCTTCTTTTATCGCCAAATCACAATTAGTGGCATAACTATAGTAATAGATGCCTATGGCTATACCGGCGGCTAGGGCCGTATTAATATGCTCATAAAATAGCGAATCTAAATGACCTTGACCATAACCAAGACGGACAATGGCAAAGTGTACACCTGCTTGTGTAACCGCGTTCCAGTTGATGGAACCATTGTGTTCACTAATGTCGATACCTAATGTATAGGGTGTTGACTTGTTGCTCTTGATGGAATTCATGCTTTGACCTCTTTTCAATATACTAATTATGTGAGACATCATTAAAATATACTGTTAGTGCTGTTAAGGCGCGATTTTTATGTTGTTGCATCGCTTGTCGACTGATGCCGTGCTGTCTGGCTAATTCGGCCAAGGGAATATTATCAACATAATAGCTATAGAGCAGTTGTTGTTGCGGCTCAGGTAAACGGTGAAAGGCCTTTGCTATTTGTATTTTACTTTGCTTGTTTACCACTGTATCTTCGGCACTATCCGTAGGATCAATAATATCTTCAAAGGTCATGGCAGAGTCTTCACCATCAGTGGTAGTGTTCATAATTAATGACTCATGTTGCCACTGTCGTCGTAATTTTTTGAACGCATTATATTGACCATAGCGTATTCGACTTTGTACGAAGCCTGAAAAGGGAACGGTTCCTTCGGTGTTATATTCTTTAATTGCTCGTAAGAAAAGCTCCCATAATAGATTTTCCATATCTTCCGCTTCGCATTTAACAGCTGACGCATGGGCATACTTGCGTATCAAGCCTTCATATTGCTTACAAAGTAAATCTAAGGCTTCTTTGTTACCTTGCTGGGCTAATTTAATTTTATTTGTCTTACTATTATAAAAAGGTTCTGTCATTATATCTCCTTATTGAAAAACTAATGAAATAAAAGGTGATTGCAATCACAAATAATAGTATAGTATTCTAAATATATTGCTGCAATCATCTAAAAATTAAAATTTGACTTAAAATACTATGCCAAAATTTTATAATTTACTGATATTTAATAATATATTGCTAATAATAAAGGTTTCTGCTGTAAAATATGGAGGCCCTAATTCTATTGAGGACATATTTTGTAAACTTTAACTCTTAGGTAATGAAATAAAGAAGCACGCAGGTTTAGCATAAATTAATCATAGAGTGGTAATGGGAAATTATTGAAATAATGGGGGAATTATTACTGTTGAAAATAGTAAATTTCTATAATAATCGTCAAAAAAACTTTTGAGTGGTTAATAACTTTGGTTGCTCTATTTATTTTTTTACTAATTTTCCTATTGACAAATGTAAAGTTATAGATTGAGAGCGTGTGTATGATAAAACAGGGCCTAAATAAACATAATGTATGTTCAATACGCTTTATTTAATAGCCTAATGATCATTTTATAGAAAGAAATATAGTAAAAAACTTACCACTTATATTATTTTTTGTAAGGAAGTGTTATAAATATGTGCAAATCCATAATCGAGAGTGCTAATGATCGAACTCGATT
This sequence comes from Veillonella sp. R32, assembly GCF_010093125.1. Taxonomy (GTDB): domain Bacteria; phylum Bacillota; class Negativicutes; order Veillonellales; family Veillonellaceae; genus Veillonella_A. The sequence goes on along the minus strand of NZ_NMZQ01000005.1, from coordinate 1,197 downwards.
TATTGATGCTGGGAAAGATTTTAAAATCCCTCAGTATATTCATTTCTTTTTACTCACCCTAGAAGCGCTATTAGAACAGTCGCTACAAGATACTTCCATAATTCCTGAACTGATGGCACCTTTTAATGAGGGGTATCTTAAATTGGTAGAATTTTTAAAAACAGGAAACTATTCCCGTCGTCATGTGGATGTAATTGTGGCAAAGTTTAATGAAGGGTATTCATTAGTTCTTGAAACGCCTCATGTATTAACTGCACAGGGCACAACTAACTTTTGGAAGTACGGTCATTTGATTATCAGTAAAATATGCCACCTAGTTCGTTATGAACAACGATACTTATATCATAATAAGAAAGCTAATACCATGTTAGAGGTGTATTCTTGGGCAGATTTATTTGAGATAACGAATCATAGTAAAGATGAAAACACTTGCAAATCTAAAGAAAACCCTGAATTTAGTTGTGGTAAGTTCTATGTGGATGGTTGCCAAGCCAATGTAAAACTCATTCATACTTTACTCGTTTCACTGTTTTGCGATAGTACGCATCACTCACATAATGATATAAAGCATCTTATATATCGTGTCCTTCAGCTTCACGAAGGGATGCAACGTTTAGATAATTTAGTGGCTCGCATTTCAAAGGAAATGATTATTCAACGGACGTATATTCGCCGTGAATTAACTATCGTTCAACATCAGTTTCAAGCTTTTGAAACGTCGTTAGCCCAATTATTAACTCATAGTATTATCTCCTCACAGTCAAAGCAGGCGCCTCAGCGACTGAAAAGTCTGGCCATTAATACAACTTCGCTCCAATGGGGGCTTTATTTTTTGACCTTAACCTATGGTGGTGGCTACATTGATCAATATGGTCAAATTCAATTACGAAATCAATTACCAGACCAATTACCAAATTAATCAGAAAATCCATTACCAAATCAATTACGTAATTTTATAATATTCAAAAACTTAATGGAGTTGACTCTTGGAGAGAATAGGATATAATTATACATATAGAAGTTGAGATTTATTATCAACTATATAGTAGCTATTCATGAAAATGACAGTATAGTTTTTAGTTTATGGAAATAGCGAATGGCAATGGCTATATCTATATCTATATCTATAATTTAGATAATAATCTATATCTATGATTATTATCTAGATGTAAAAAAATGGTAGTGTAAATAATTTTG
>NZ_NMZQ01000048.1 GCF_010093125.1 Veillonella sp. R32 | reverse complement strand
TTAAAAAAATAAAGAAACTCAGTGTTTTTTCTTTTTACACTACCCGTAACACCTAAAGACGCACCTTTACTTTTTGTATCATTAGTAATACGTTGTCTATTTATACCCGCCTCTAATTGTATGTCTTTAGTAGCACTTAAGGCTATATTCTCACCTTGGATAGTTTCACCAATAGCCTGAATCGTACCAGTACTATTGGATTCATTACTATTACCTACAGCCGTAATCTGTACCACTCCATCACTATACACAGTGCCCCCTCTATAAGTCGTAGTAATAGCTGTACTTTCTTGCTCTGTAGAGCTAGAACCTATACTCATATGTACTATCTGAAAGATAATACCTTTAAACTAGCAAAAATAATTTAAAGCTTAATTATTTTTCTAATTTCTTATATATACGACTTCCTAAACATATCCAAAATATAATTTCTAACTGCATAATAAAATAAACTAAAGTAGTTTGAATAATATCAATAATATCTCTTCCCATGTTAAAATTTAATAAAGAAAATAATTTTTTTATTAAATTCATTATATAAATACTAGTTTTAATTACTATCAAAAATAAAAAATCATTATTAGTAATGTATGTATGGAAAAAAACTATGAAATTCTTCCATCCACTCAATATTATACTTCTACTATATTCTTGAAAAAAAAAGCTATATTCATTATCAATAATTAATATATTCCCAATCACCCATATTATGACTTGTACATTACATCTATTACTACCGTATAAACAAAACAAACATTTTAATATAGGAACCCCTATAATTATAGAGATAATTCCTAAAGGTAATATAAAGTAAACGGAAATCATCGTGGAAATGATATACACTAAAAACATAGTTAATATTTCTCGCACTATTAATTTCATATAATAACTACTCACTTTCTAGACTGTATATTTTTTATAGCATTAGCCAATTCCCAGGGCTTATAATATTGATTATATTCAAAACCATAATTATCCAATGTATCTATGATAAACGCTGCAAAAATTGTGCAATTTCATCATATACATAAGAACACCCTTAGATTTTGAGGTATATTCTGCTACATTATGAATATCTTCCATCACCAAGGTACCAGTCTTAACTACATTCTTAGATAGTGTAGCTTCACTATGTAATACAGCCCCTGTTAAGTGTGTGGTATCGCCTACGTCAACAGTAAGACCACCAGCCCCAGCATATATCCCCGCTTGACTCGTAACACTCGCATACTGACTCTGCGTCTCACCTATGTTATGGGCTCCACCAATAGAGCCTATACGACCAGTTGGTTGAATAGACTTGCTATTCACCATTACGAAGTAGTGGTTCTAAAAAGCGAAACTCTCCCTCTAATACATTGGTCTGATTTTCATCCCCCAGTTCAATATGAGTAATAAAAAAAGAAGGCCCCGTCTCATCTACTGCATTGTCTGCGTCAGTGGACGTATGGATGCCTTCTATCTCTACTCGCTTTGTCTGGTTTCGTTCATTACGAGCCTCTGCTCGTTGTCGCGCCATTTCTAATTGTTCTTGCTGTACTACATTCGGTATCGCTGAATCAGCGGCACTTACTGGTACAATACCCCATACAGGCGCACTAATAGCCATAACTACGGCCATGTTGACCCAAGCCTGCTTCATAGTAACACTCCTAACCTCTTACTTAATCAATATATTTTCTACCTATATCTATTCTATTTATGACAATTTTATCTCATATATGAACATTTGTCCATCATTATTTTTTCATAGAAATCAAACTATAACGTTTTGTATAAAAATGACATATTGAATAAAATCCATTACCATAAAAGTGACGAAACCATTATGAAAGGATATTTATTCAATATGTCTACTCTTAAAACAGTTTTCGCAAAAGCGCCAATAAAGCAACACCAATTGCGACTACACTAACCCCAATTAAAAATAAACTACCAAAAAAGAACAATACACCTAAGACAACTGCTGCCAAGGTAGCCAACACAAGCTTACCTTTCCAGCCTAAGGAACTAAAGGTATAGACTTTCATTTTAGGAAAGCCTTCATACGCACCATATGGTCCTTGTTCACGACCATATTCATAGGTGTCTTTAGTTTCCGCTTGCTTAGCACGACGAATATCTTCTTCCGATTGTTCGCGTCCGTCTTCATCAATGGTCATTCCATCAAAAGCACGGCGTTCTTCATCGGATAAGACATTCGTATTTTTTGTTTCATAAGATTGTTTATCTTCCATAGGCAATCTCCTGTGTCCCTACTATCAGACGAGCAGATTTTAACTGAAGTAGCAATAGTACTATCAGTCATTTTTACGCTTTTAAATGTTTCTGCAATAATTCATTAACTACACCAGGGTTAGCGCGACCCTTGCTAAGTTTCATAACTTGCCCAACTAAGAAGCCAATCGCTTTACCTTTACCGCTCTGGAAGTCTTCAACTGATTTTGGATTATCCGCAATAACTTGTTTTACGATTTCTTCAATAGCGCCCGTATCCGTAATCTGAACAAGACCTTCTTCTTCTACAATTTTCTGAGGGTCCTTACCAGTTTCCCACATAGATACGATAACTTTTTTAGCGATTTTACCAGAAATAGTGCCTTTTTCAATTAACGCAATCATAGCTGCTAATTGTTCTGGTTTTACTTTCGCTTCAGCAAAGGTAATGCCCGCTTCATTGACCATTTTAGACAAATCACCAAGCATCCAGTTAGCCGCTGTTTTAGCATCCGCCCCTGCTTTTACCGCTGCATCCAAATAATCCGCAGTTTCACGCATAGTGGTCAAAATATTGCTATCTTCTTCAGATAAGCCGTAATCAGCTTTGAAACGAGCAATTTTAGCATCTGGCAATTCTGGTAACGATTGACGAGCTTCTTCAATTTGTTCATCGCTGATTACGATTGGTACCAAATCTGGCTCTGGGAAGTAACGGTAATCATTTTCCGCTTCTTTTTTACGCATGGATAAGGTCATACCCTTGCCATCATCCCAAGTGCGTGTTTCTTGCACAATTTCGCCACCATCTTCTAATGTTTCAGCCTGACGAACGGCTTCATATTCAATCCCTTTCTGCAACGCAGTTAAGGAGTTCATATTTTTAATTTCTGTTTTAGTGCCTAATTTTTCTTCGCCCATTAGACGAACTGAAATATTAGCATCGCAACGCAAGCTACCTTCTTCCATACGCACATCCGATACGTCTAAGTATTTAATGATGGAGCGAAGTTTTTCCACATAAGCTCTAGCTTCTTCGCCAGAACGAAGATCTGGTTCAGATACGATTTCTAGAAGTGGCACGCCGGTACGGTTATAATCTACGTTAGAAGAATCAGACGTGCTAATGGTATTACCACTATGAACTAATTTACCCGCATCTTCTTCCATGTGAATACGAGTAATGAGAATACGACGAGTTTCACCATTCACTTCAATGTCTAAATGACCATTAAGGCAAATTGGTAAGTCATATTGCGAAGTCTGCCAGTTTTTAGGCAAATCTGGATAATAATAATTTTTACGGTCAAATTTATTAAATTGTAAAATTTCACAATTTAAAGCTAAGCCTACGCGAATGGCATAGTCTACTACTTTTTTATTAAGTACTGGCAATACCCCTGGTAAACCTAAGCAGACAGGACATACATGGGTATTTTGGTCACCACCAAATTCAGTAGTACAACCGCAGAAAATTTTAGACTTAGTTTTTAATTCAGTATGTACTTCCAGCCCTACGACTGTTTCATATTTCATAGTGTTACCTCCCCAATGGCTGCGACTTTATTACATTCAGGACGGGCTTGCTCAAAGGTATAAGCAGTACGTAATAATACTTCTTCACCCATCGCAGGGGCCAATAATTGCATACCAATTGGCATACCATTACTTGCAAATCCAGCAGGGATTGAAATACCAGGAATACCAGCTAGGTTAACTGGGGTAGTACAAATATCTTCCATATACATGGACAATGGATCATTAATTTTTTCACAAAACTTAAAAGCCGTATTAGGCGCTGTTGGCGTTAATAATACATCCACATTTTCAAAAGCCGCATCAAATTCGTTTTTAATTAAACGACGTGCTTTCAATGCTTTTAAATAGTACGCATCATAATAACCAGAGCTCAATACATACGTACCAAGTAAAATACGGCGTTGTACTTCAGGACCAAATCCTTTCGTACGGGTCTTAGTGGACATTTCAACTAAATTGTCAGCTGGTACACGTAAACCATAGCTTACCCCATCATAACGAGCTAAGTTGGAACTTGCTTCCGCTAGAGCAATGATATAATACGCGGATAAGGCATATTTAGAAGTAGGCAAGCTTACTTCTACAATTTGAGCCCCTAATTCTTCATAGGTTTTAGCCGCTTTTTCAATCGCTTCACGTACTTCGCTATTAATACCATCGCCAAAATATTCTTTTGGCATACCAATTTTAAGGCCTTTCACATCGCTTACTAAGGACTTAGTGTAATCAGGACGTTCCCCTGGAATGGACGTAGAGTCGCGATGGTCATGACCAGTAATCGCATTCAATACGATGGCCGCATCCGTTACATCACGGGTCACAGGCCCAATCTGATCTAAGGACGACGCAAAAGCAATCAAGCCATATCGAGATACATTACCATAAGTTGGTTTTAAGCCTACTACGCCGCAATACGCCCCTGGTTGACGAATGGAACCACCTGTATCAGAACCTAACGCCCAAATGGCACTACCAGCCGATACAGCAGCGGCGCTACCGCCGGAGGAACCGCCTGGCACATACTCAGCATTCCAAGGATTCGTCGTTTTAGCTAACGCAGAGTTTTCCGTAGAACCACCCATAGCAAATTCGTCCATATTAACTTTGCCAAGACTTACATAGTCTTGACCTGCTAATTTTTCAATAACAGTGGCATTATAAGGAGGCACAAAGTTAGCTAACATTTTAGACGCACAAGTAGCCTTCTGATCTTTAATACAAATATTATCTTTAATAGCCCCTGGAATCCCTGCCAATGGGGCAATGCTTTCACCAGCCGCAATTTTTTCATCCACTTTAGCTGCTACGGCTAAGGCTTCCTCATGCGAATCAGATAAGTACGCATGTACAGTTGGTTCTGTTTTAGCTTTATGAGCAATCACAGCCTTAGTTAGTTCTACAGCGGACAGTTCTTTAGCTGTTAATTGTTTGTGTAATTCATGAATTGTCACAGTGCTTCCTCCTATTCTTGTACAACGCGTGGTACTTTGAAGTAACCATTTTCTTCTTCTGGTGCATTCTGCAATGCTAAGTCATGATCAAGTGATGGTTTTACTTCATCTTCGCGGAATACATTTTGCAAAGGCACTGCATGAGCCATAGGTTGTACCCCATCAAGGTCTAATTCTTCTAATTCTGTAACATATGATAAAACGTCATTTAAGGCTTTTTCTACAGAGCCCATATTCTCTTCGCTAATATCTAAGCGCGATAGTAAAGCAATCTTTTTGATTTCATCCCGATTGATTTTCATGCGTACACATCCTTTCATTGTATTATTATATCAAATCAGCTGTAACAATACAAAATGAGCCTATTGCCAGTCTTTGATTAATTCTAAAAATTCTGCTTCGTCCATGATCCGTATACCTAAGGCTTCCGCTTTTGTCAATTTACTACCGGCTTCCGCCCCAGCTATAACAATCGTGGTCTTTTTACTTACAGAGCCTGTAATTTTAGCACCATGAGCTGCTAATAAGTCGCCTGCCTCTTTGCGTCCCATACTGTCAAGCGTACCCGTTAATACAATCGTTTCACCAGCTAATTCGGTGCCACTTGGTTCGGCCACTTCTTCTTCCATGACGATGCCTAACTGACGCAAGCGCTCAATTAAAGCTAAATTATAAGGCTCTTTGAAGTAAGCTACCAAGCTTTCCGCCATCGTAGGGCCTATTTCACTTACAGCCGTTAACGTCTCTACAGTAGCATTTTGTAAGGCCTCCATGGTTGGAAAATGTTCCGCAATAGTGCGCCCTGCTTTAGCACCAATTAAGCGAATCCCTAAAGCAAACAATAATCGTCCTAACCCTCTAGACTTAGAATCAGCAATAGCCTTTAATAAGTTTTGAGCCGACTTCTTGCCCATCCGTTCCATCGTCACCAATTGTTCTTCGGTTAACTCATATAAATCAGCTACGGTAGCAATTAATTTATAGGCAATCAGGCTTTCTACAATACTTGGCCCTAAACCATCAATATTCATGGCATCACGAGAGGCAAAGTGAATAATCTTCTCTTTTTCTACTGCCGGACAATGCTCATTACTGCAACGAACAGCCACTTCACCAGCCCGGCGTACGGTAGGTGAGTCGCAAATCGGACAATGACTAGGCATCGTAAATTCTACTTCGCTACCAGTCCGCTTTTCAGGCAAGGACTTAATCACTTCAGGAATAATTTCCGCTGCTTTATGAATCATTACATGGTCGCCAATACGAATGTCCTTATCTTTGATAAAGTCTTCATTATGAAGCGTAGCACGTGCCACATTCGTCCCTGACACAAATACAGGTTCCAGTTCAGCGGTAGGTGTTAAAACACCTGTACGGCCAATATTAATGGTAATATCTTTAACAATCGTTTCCACTTCTTCTGGTGGGTATTTAAAGGCCGTTGCCCAACGAGGATCCTTAACAGTCGCCCCTAATTGTTCTTGGTCTTCAAAAGCATTTACTTTAATAACCATGCCATCTGTATCATAGGGCAAATTATGGCGTTCTGTATCCCAATAAGCAATGCGTTCTACAATCTCATCAGCAGAATGGCAAAGTGTATAATTAGGATTCACATGGAAATGGAAATCCTCCAAAGTCTTCAATAATTCACTTTGCGAGTGAATCTGGGCGCCCTCTGAAGAACCTAAGGCATAGGCAAAGAAATCTAAATTACGACTAGCCGTAATAGCTGGATCTAATTGCCGTAACGAACCAGCCGCTGCATTGCGAGGGTTCACAAAGGTAGGCAACCCTTCCGCTTTCCGTTCTTCATTGATACGCTGAAATTCTTTATGAGGCATATACACTTCCCCGCGAATTTCTATATAAGGCGGTGCCTTCTCAATCCATAAAGGTACCGATTGAATCGTGCGCACATTGTTGGTAACATCTTCACCGACGCGCCCATCACCGCGCGTAACAGCCCGCACCAACACGCCATTTTCATAGTTCAAATTACAGGCTAAGCCATCAATTTTTAATTCTACTACATAGTCTGGACGATGACCCAAATCGCGTTCCGTCCGCTCCGTGAAACTACGCACTTCTTCATAAGTAAATACATTGCCTAAACTAAGCATAGGCGTACCATGCACTACTTTTGGAAAATCCCCTTCTACTTTAGCCCCTACTCGTTGAGTTGGCGAGTACGTGGTAATGTATTCAGGATGAGCCGTTTCAAGGTCTACTAATTCCCGATATAATGTATCGTATTCATAATCTTCCATTTGTGGCGCATCTTTTACATAGTATAAATACCCACAGTAGGCCAATAAATGTTGTAATGCATGCGCTTTGGCTTCCTCAGTACTGGCGGTCGCTAACGCTGCTCGTAATTCTTTCATCGTTGGCATAATATTCTCCTGCAAACTTACTTTTCTAATCGTTTCACCGGGGCAAACTGAGCCATAATTAAACGAACACCTTGTGTTGGAAATTCAATTTTAAGCTTTAAGCCAGGGCCAGATCCTTGTAATTCAAGCACGGTGCCATTGCCCCATTTAGCATGCACGGCGGTGTCACCGACTTGCCAATTTTCCACTACAGGATTACGCAAAGTAGGTTTCGTCACTGGTCGTGACATGACGGATAAATGCGCAGGCACATGGCGCTGAATCTCTTCACGCACTTTACGCTTAGGTCTTAATTCTTCAACTAGCCCTTCTGGAATTTCCTTCAAAAAGCGTGACGGTAAATAGCCATTAGTACGGCCAAAGACTGTACGGGTCGTAGCATTTAGTACATATAATTCTTTTTCAGCACGAGTAATCCCTACATAGCAAAGGCGTCGTTCTTCTTCAATTTCTTCAGGATTCATGAGAGTCCGACTATGCGGAAATAAACCTTCTTCAAGGCCAGCTAAGAATACAATCGGGAATTCCAAACCTTTCGCTGAATGCAAGGTCATAAGCGTTACTTTAGAATCCGCTTGTTCGTAAGTATCCACATCATTAACAAGGGCCACTTGCTCTAAGAAATCTTGCACTGTTCCCGTTGGATTTTCATCTAAAAATACTTTGGCTACAGAAAGTAATTCACCAATGTTTTCTACCCGCGCTTCATCTTGAGGATCTGTACTTGCCTCTAGTTCTTTTAAATATCCTGTTTTTTCTAAAATGGACTCTAAAATTTGAAGTACATTGTGATCCTCCATCATAGCTACTAAGGTAAAAATAAGAATGCCAAATTCTTCTAATTTATCCTTCGTTTTACCTTTAATCGTAGGAATTTGACTTAACATAGTTAGGGTCATAAATAAAGAATTACCCGTTTCACGCGCGTAATCTTGTAATTTACCTACTGTAGTAGCTCCAATACTGCGCTTTGGTACGTTGATAATACGCAATAAACTCAAATCGTCAAAAGGATTAAACAATACCTTTAAATAGGCCAATACATCTTTAATTTCTTTACGATCATAGAACTTCGTACCCCCTACCATTACATAAGGAATACCGCGCTTAATCAAGCCTTCTTCCAACGCACGGGACTGTGCATTGGTACGATATAAAATAGCCGTATTACCATACGGTACTTCATGTAAATCGTGCTGTTTTGCAATAGTTTCACTAATAAAAGCGGCTTCTTCCTGTTCAGATTGTGCTTCAAAGTGACGAATCTTAGGGCCCATATCTTGATCAGTCCACAACACTTTATCAGGACGGCCTTCATTATTATCAATCACCGCATTGGCTGCCTCTAAGATAGTCTTAGTGGAGCGATAATTCTGCTCTAACTTAATCGTCTTACAAGCAGGATAATCTTTTTCAAAATCTAAAATATTTTGAATATCCGCCCCACGCCAAGCATAAATACTTTGATCCGCATCCCCTACGACACAAATATTTTGCCATTTAGAAGCTAATAAATGGGCTAAGGTATATTGCGCATGGTTTGTATCTTGATATTCATCAATCATAATATAACGAAAACGGTGACTATATTTAGCTAATACCTCTTCTTTGCTTTGCAATAATTTAACCGCTACTAGCAATAAGTCATCAAAGTCGAGAGCGTTATTTTTGCGCAATTCTCGTTCGTAATACTCATATACATCAGCTACTTTTTGACTGTAAAAATCACGTGCTTCCAAACGATAGTCATGGGCTAATAAAAGGCGGTTTTTCGCATCAGAAATAGCACTGAGCATTGCACCTACGGGAAAATATTTATCATCTAAATTTAAAGCTTTCAAAGCCCCCTTAATAACAGCTTGCGAATCACCTGTGTCATAGATGGTAAAATTTTTGCTATATCCTAAAAAGTTATCTAATTCAAATCGTAAGAATTTAGCACAGAAGGAGTGAAACGTGCTAAGCCAAATACGATCTGCTAAAGAACCTACTAAATCCTCTACACGACTTTTCATTTCTTTAGCAGCTTTGTTAGTGAAAGTAATGGCTAAAATTTCATAAGGATTCACGCCTTTCGCCAATAAATGAGCAATTCGATAAGTAAGAACTCGTGTTTTACCGGAACCGGCGCCCGCTACAATCAATAAGGGACCTTCCGTAGTGCGTACCGCTTCTTGTTGCTCTTTATTCAAACCATCAAATAAACTACTCATAACAATCCTTTCCATACTTAATCTGTAATGAACAAAAACGTTGCAAGAGGCAACGTTTTTGTCAGTTCTATATCCAATCTAATAGTACTTTCCTAATAAATTGGCTTATTTCATAGCCCCCAAGATTTGAGGTACAATTTGTTTTTTACGAGATAAGGTATTCGCAAGGAATACTTCTTGTTCTTTTGGCTCAACACCGAAAGCGGCTTTGACAATAGCCTCCACATCACCAGCAAATAATAAGTTAGTGCTTTCTTTCAAAATGTCCGTCACCATAATGTAAGAAGCTACATAATTATTAGCGGCACGTAATTCTTCCAAAGCTTTTAACAAAGCTGGTTTACGAGTTAATACTTCTTCCGCATTCATAGTAGACAACTGACCAATCGTAAATACTTGGCCATTAGCGCTAAATTCTTTCATATCTGTGCGTACAATCTTTTCATCGCTGAAATCAGATACATCAGCACCTGCTTTTAACATTTCAAGACCATAGGCTTCTAAATCAACACCAGCAATGGTGGCTAATTTTTTAGCTGTTTCTACATCTTTTGGAGTGCACGTTGGCGAGCGGAATAATACAGTATCTGAAATAATAGCAGATAGCAATAGACCAGCAATGTGTTTAGGAATTTCCTGACCATATTGCCAATAGAAATTAGCAACAATAGTACAAGAACAACCTACTGGTTCATAATGAATGAAAATAGGATTTTCTGTTACTAAACCACCAATACGATGATGATCTACATTTTCTACGATTTCAGCATCTTCAATATCATCAATGATTTGTACTTTTTCATTATGGTCAATTAAAATTACTTTTTGTTTATCTTTAGGTGCTTCTACATTAGAACGAACCATGCCAAAGTATGTATCCCCATCCACTACTGGGAAGGCACCATTATGACCACGGTCAAACTCTTTCAATTTAAGGTCAGGTGAAATTAATTGGCAACCCGCTTTAGATACAATATCCCCTGCTGTCACGGATGTTTTATCAAGCCAAGCATTAGCTAACGCATCGATTAAACGGCTTGGTAAAATAACGCCTACAAATTTACCATCTTTAACAACTGGTACACGATTCATATCATGTTCTTTACGCCATGCAAGAACAGCTTCTAAATTAGCGGAAGCTTCAACAGCAGGTACGGTTTCTAACACATCTTTAATGCGTACCGCAAAGCTAGTAACGATTTCAGGATGTTCTACTTTGAAATAATCTAATACAAAAGACGTTTCTTTATTGGCAGGACCTGCACAAATAGCTTTCGCAGGAATCCCCATTTGATTTTTTAAATTAGCATAGCCCAAGGCTGAGCAGAAAGAGTCAGTATCAGGGCTCTTATGGCCAGTAACGAAAATCACATTTTCACTCATGTATATCACCTCATAAAATATTTAGAATTAACGAAGTTAATTTATCTTATTTATTATATCATAGATTACCCCTTTACAGTATGGGCAAATGTTAGATACCTAAAAAATCTCCAGCTAAGATTCTTAACTGGAGATTTTTAGAACGGATTATCTTGTTTACTTCTAGAAACACTTATCTTGTTTATTTCAAGAAACTGCTATCTGGTTTATTTCAAGAAGGAATTATATTGATAACTGCTAGCCCTTTCTTATAAGAACATAACGAAGTTAGCAACAACTAACGTAATACCAGCACCAATCATAGGAATAGCTGTTCGTTTTACCAAATCAAATGGTGAAATCCCAGCCATACCAGAGGCTACAACGATAACGGCCGTAATTGGTGAAATAGCACGGAAAGCACTGGCAATAAAGTGCATTGGTAGAATCATCAACGCTGCTGAAACGCCCGTAGACGCTGCAATAGATGGTACTAAATTAGCAAAAGCAAAGAATGGCGCGTTACCAGAGCCCATAACAATAGACGATACACCGATAATTGCCACCATCACAAGGGTAATACCAATACCGCCAAAACCAGATGTTTTAGCCCAGTTAATGAGAGCATCGATAGTACCAATAGCCATAAGCCCTTTAGCAAATAATTCACCAGCTACGATAAGGCTGACTACATTCGCCATTTGACGGCCCATGCCATCAAAATACACCTGCAAATCAGCTAATACTGATTTACCATCTAAAGTACGTACGTATTGGAAAATCATACCAATAGTTGTACCGATTAACATAGCCATAATAATGTTCATTTTAATCCAAGAAATCCAAAGGCTTGAGAACGATAAGATTAAAGCTAATGGAATGACTGGCAAAATCGCATAATATAATGGCGCTTCTACTTTTAAATCTTCATTGGTCATCTTATCTTCGTTTACAGTTGCTTCTTGGGCTACTACCACATGACCATCTCGTTTATCCATATACTTTTGGGTGAAGTAGTGCAGCACGGCTACTACTGGGAACACCCATAAAGCAACTGGCACTTGGAAAGAATGCCAATAGGTAACCGGATCAAGGCCCGCTAATTCAGCCGCAAAAATTGTACCCGTATCACTAGGGCTCCAATCCAAACAAAGAGTGGTAGTAATCGCAGCCGTTGCCGATAATTTACTTACCCCTAAAGCAATAAGCACTGGATACATGGTTACCATTAATAACATGGCTAGACCGGAGGCACTATTAATCGCCAAACCAATAACCATCCCTAATACCCAACAAGCACTTAATACGATATAAGGGGATTTTAACTTCTGCAATGGTTTAATCGTTAAGGTAACTAACGCACGGGAGGCACCAATATGGTCCATATAACGAGCAAAGCCAGCTACGGCCATAATATTAAGGCCTAATTTAGCTGCCCGCTCACTAAATAAGATACGAATGAGTTCATAAATATCAAAAATAAAGTTACCCGTTGCTTGTTTAGCCCCTAAAATTGTGCCATACCCTAATAAGTAAGCGAGTGCTAGTAATACCATACCACCTATAAAGAGCACCGCCTGTGCTTTGTACCGTTTAAACACTAAGGTACCAATCCACAAAATGACAATAACAGAAATTAAAATGTTCACATGCATACCTCCTCACTTAAATCACAACTTAGTAATTCTTACAGTGTTACCGAAGATGCATGCTGTCCGCCTTTTATGCATACACCTAATTTGTATACATTATATCACGAAGTTATTCATCTTAATTATACTTAATATGCATAAATGACATAAAAGTCGTTTAATATTTAATAAAATTTTCATCCTATCATTGATACGTCATATATAGTTCTACTAAATTCTTTTAAGGGCCTACTATCTTATAAGAATCTACTACATTAAAAATAAAAAAGAACGAGTATACAAAACTGTATACTCGCCCTTTTATAAAACATGTAAGCGATATAACCGATTAATGTTTTTTATTCTTTTTGCCAAAGCCAATATTTTCAATAAGGATAAATAGCATTGGAATAACAAAAATCCCAAATAAGGTAGCCGATGTCATACCTGCTACTACTGTAATCCCCATGGAAACACGGGCCCCTGCACCAGCACCACTAGAAATAGCTAGTGGAATACAACCTAAAATGAACGCTAACGAAGTCATCAAAATTGGACGCAAACGAATCTTAGCCGCTTCAATCGCTGCATCTACGAAACGCATGCCCCGTTCATCAACACGAATCTTCGCATATTCAATAATCAGAATTGCATTCTTCGCCGCCAAACCAACGAGTGTTAACAAACCAATCTGTAAGTAAATATCATTGGTTAAGCTATAGGCGCCAGTTAAATTCAATAACCAAGGAATTAACGCGGCCCCAACGATACCAGATGGTACGGAGAATAATACGGCAAACGGAACTTTCCAGGATTCATACAAAGCTGCCAATACTAAGAATACGAAGATAATCCCCATACCTAAGATAAGGATAGTCTGAGTACCAGCTTTAACTTCTTCACGGCTTTGATCAGCCCAGTCATACGTATAACCTTGTGGTAAGTTTTTAGCCAAGTTTTCCAAAGCTGCAATGGCATCACCAGAACTATATGCCGCGCCTTGAGAACCACCAATCTTAACAGCTGGGTAGTTGTTAAAACGAGTAATTGTGGATACCGAAGTAGTCGCAGTCGATTTGATGTAGTTAGCTACGGGATATAAAGTACCACTACTATTAGCTACATATAGATTATTGTTATTTTCAGGCGATACACGGTAATCTTGTTGTGCCTGAATAACTACTTTATAGTTTTTACCAAACTCATTAAAGTCGTTGACCTGAATACTACCATAGAACCCTTGCAAGGTTGTGAAAATATCAGATACACTTACACCATCACGAGCGGCCTTATCACGATTAATATCGAAATCATAGGATGGCGTACCATCACTATAAGTGGTATAAATCGAAGCAAAAACAGGTTGCTTGCGAGCTTCACTTAAGAAGTCATTAACAACAGTGGCCATCTGTTCCGGTGTATCCCCTGCTTTATTGATAATATACATGGAGAAACCGCCTGTATTACCTAAGCCAGGAATTGGTGGTGGGTTCATAGGTAAAATCGTTGCTTCTGGAATCGTAGCGGAGAAGCCCATAAGTTTACCGATTTTAGAATTTACATCTTGACCGGCCCCTTTACGTTCACTCCAGTCAGCTAAGGTAGCAAACATTAGACCACCACTGGTTTTCTGAGCACTAGATAAAATATCAAAGCCAGAAATACCCGCTTTATCCGTAATATCAGGGTCTTGATTCATGAATTCCGTTACTTTTTCAATAACCCCCATAGTACGTGAGGTTGTAGCCCCTTCTGGTAAGCTAATCGCTACCATGTAGTACCCATTATCTTCCGCTGGTACGAAGGCCGATGGTAAAACGCGGAATACACCAACGGAAATAAGTACAAAACCAATTAACACCACAATGGTAAGCCATAAATGTTTAGCTAAACGAGCTAATTGGAACCCATACCAATCACTGAAACGTTCCAAAGCATCATTGAACTTATTGAGTCCACGATGTATAAAGTCTTCTTTTTCTTTAGGCACATGAGGACGTAACATCATAGCACAAAGAGCTGGTGTTAAGGTTAACGCTACGAATGCAGAAATCGCTACGGATACGGCAATTGTCAAGGCAAACTGTTTATACAGAATACCCGTCATACCACCCATAAAGGATACTGGTACGAATACAGAGGCCAACACGAAAGCTATACCAACTACTGGGCCTTGTACGTTTTTCATAGCCGCAATAGTTGCTTCATGAGGTTTTAAACCATTGACCTTTATTTCATATTCTACGGCTTCAATAACAACGATGGCATCATCCACAACCAAACCAATAGCCAATACCATAGCGAATAAGGTCAACGTATTAATCGTAAAGTCTAATACCTCGAAGGAGGCGAAAGTACCTAGTAGCGATACTGGTACGGCAATCATTGGAATCAATGTAGAACGCCAGGATTGTAAGAAAATATATACAATCAAAGCAACCAAAATTAAGGCTTCCACGAAGGTATGAATAACTTCTTCAATAGATGCTGTAACGAAGTTTGTATTATCTACGATAACCGTATATTCAACCCCAGGTGGCAAACTTTCTTGCTGTTTAGCTAATACTTCTTTTACTTTACCAATAGTTTCAATAGCATTGGCATCGCTAGTCAAAGATACAGCAAAGGCAGCCATTGGCTTACCATTACTCTTAGCCGTAACATTGTAATCTTTAGAACCTAATTGAATATTCGCTACGTCTTTCAAGCGTAATAAATTACCATTGCTATCCGTCTTAATAATAACATTACCAAATTCTTCTGGTGTCATTAAACGACCTTGGATGGTAATATTATGGGATACTTGCTGATCACTTGGTGTTGGATCAGCCCCTAATGAACCTGGTGCGGCCTGTTTGTTCTGTGCAGAAATTGCACTTACTACTTGCGCAATCGTCACATTATGTTGCGACATCTTAGATGGATCTAACCAAATACGCATAGCAAAGTCAGCACCGAATTCTTGAACACTACCTACCCCATTAATGGCTTTAATTTCATCCATCATGTAGTTGGACGCATAGTTTTTTAAGAACGTCTGATCATATGTGCTTTCATCTTTAGATTTCAAAGCAAATACTAAGGACATATCGCCTGTAGATTTCGTTGTAATAACACCAACGTTTTGAACTTCTGAAGGTAACGATGCTAATGCACGTTGTACGCGGTTTTGCGTATTAACTGTATCCATATCGGCATCAGTACCTTGATTAAATTGAACCGTCAAAGAGTAACTACCACTGCTACTACTTGTGGACATCATATAGTCCATGTCCTGAACACCAATAATCTGGGCTTCAATAACGGACGCTACCGTGTCACTAACAACCGAAGCAGACGCGCCTACATAACTAGTAGATACACGCACCTGCGGTGGTGTAATTTCTGGATAACGAGCAACTGGCAAAGTAAACATAGATACCAAGCCAACAATTGTAATAATCAAGGACAAAACGATGGCGAATATAGGTCGGTTTATAAAAAATTTCGACACGATATACCCCCTTATTTAGTCTTCTCTACTTGGTCTTTAGTCAAAGCCGTTGCTTTAACTTTCACACCATTACGAATCTTAGTTAAGCCGTCAACAACAACTGTTTCACCGGCTTGTACACCACTCTTAACAATCGTATAAATACCTTGGGTACCGCTAGTTACCACTGGCACTTGTTTTACCGTACCTGATTCATCAACTACGTATACAAAAGATTTATCCAATACTTGTGTCAATGCTTTAGTAGGCACTAAAATAGCCCCTTTAATAATATCCCCAGGAGATACTACTGATGCATACATATTAGGTAATAACATATGCTCTGGATTTGGGAAAGATGCTTTGAAAATTAATTGACCAGAAGAACTATCAAGATTTTTAGCAGCCTGTACTAAAGTACCCGTATATTGGTAAATGGAACCATCAGACAAACGAAGTTGTAATGGTAAGTTATCTAAACTTTGACCTTGTTTGTTTTTCATGAATTCTAAATATTCAGTTTCACTCATAGCAAACTGTACGTACACTGGATCAACCGTGTTAATAGTTACAAGTGTAGTCGTCCCTGCGGTTACATAAGAGCCTAAATCGATGTCATCCATTTCAAGCGTGCCATCGAATGGGGCATAAATTACAGTATCTTGTAAATTATCCTGTGCAATACGAACAGCCGCTTCATTGGCTTCCAAAGCCGCCCGTTGTTGTTCAGCGGTGCTAGCTTGCGTATCTAAAGTCTGACGTGCAATGGCATCTTCGTTAGCTAATTGTTGATACCGCTGTAAATCACGTTCAGAGTTTAAGTAGGATGCATTAGTAGACGCAGCGGTAGCTTGCGCACTTGCTAAATTAGCTTCATACTGACGGGAATCCAAACGGAATAGGGGCTGACCTTTCACCACTTGTTGGCCCCCTTTGACATACTTTTCAACAACATGGCCCGATACACGAGCATGAATGGCTGTTGTATTCTGTGATGTAATCGTACCATTAAAAGATGTAGCAATCTGTGTATCTGTAGCTGCTATTTTATAGGTATTCACAGCCACCTCACTCGGCTGCGCTTCTTCTTTGCCACAGCCCGCCACTACGAGCATCATAGCCATAATAGCTACAAGGGCCCCTGAAAAACGAAACTTAAACATTCTTTGCCTCCTCATTTAAAATACCATACAATATCATATTCATCGCATTTGATAAAATTACTGTACATTCTTCGGGATTACGATGACTATCGTAAAATACAGTACGCACTACACCTTTTAACATCAACAACAACACATCTATATCTACGTTTTTAATAATTCCTAATTGTTGTTGTTCTTTTAAAAAGTTGCCTAGTAAATCCCAATCACGTTCAAATACACGTAATACATGATCTACCAAGGATGGTACTGAAGCAAACATTAAGCGATAATGATCGCCACTAATTGTTGCGTACAAGTCAGATTTAACAGTGAAATAATTCTTCAACTTAGTTACACAATCTACATTAGGTTCTTCTAAGATTTTTTTGTGAATATTATAGAAGTCTTGGCTTTTTTCAAATAAGATACGCTCTATAATTTCATTCTTAGAATGGAAATTCTCATATAACGTTCGTTTACTAATATTTAACCGCTTAGCTAAATCATCCATCCGAAATGACGAGCCATGCAATTCTATCTCAGCAACAGCCGCTTCAAGAATACGTTGCTTCATTGTCGCCTCCCTCACCTTACATAACTAATTCGACTTACCGTCAAACACATTACAATCAAACACAATAATTACACATCGACTATACAAAAAATTTATGAAGTTTTTGTAAAAGATATAGTCGGTATACATCAAAAAAAGTTCCCAATCCTCTACGTCACTAGCTCACGAAAACCGAATTGAAAACTCTAGTACCACTTCTCAGTTTAGCGAAAAATAAGCTAATTGTCAATATTAAAAATACCATTCTATCAATATTTAATGGCTTTTTCTTGTATAAATATTTTATACAATTTAATTGACAAAAATTATATTTATTGGTATACTAAGTACCATAAATCGAAAAATATAGTAATAATAGCAAATTAACAATATAACTATATCATTTTATTGCGTATTATCTTTTTTTATACCGTTATTTTTAGGAGGACTCTATGAGTTTTTACAATGTAACAAAAGGCACTAAATTTGAAGAAATTTTTAAAGGTGGCGTGGAGGCCGAGTTATATGGTACTCGCGTTTATATGACTTTATATCTTTTGGCTAAAGAACAAGGCTTAGAAGATGTAGCTGCTATCTTCCATGAAATCGCTGTACAAGAAGCAGAACACGCCGGCTTTTATGCACTTTGTAATGGTGAACAAAAGCCAGACTTCTGGGAAGTAGCCAAACAAATTCAACAACTAGAAGAACAAGCTGGCGATCGCCTCGACGAGCGAGCTACCGAGTTACGAACAGCCGGCCTTACGGCAGCGGCTGATCATATGAATATCATTGCTAAACAAGAAGTCAATCATGGCAAGCTGTTAAAAGCTTTATTTGAAAAATATGGTAAATAGTACAAAATAAAGGGCTGTAACACAATGCGGAGTCAATCCAGCATTAGGGTTACAGCCCTTTTGTCATTATGCAGGGTTTAGTGATGATATAACACCATGTTTAAACTGTGCTATACCATATAAACAGTTATACGTATTTTTCAGGATCTAATTCACCCGTCATACGATTACGTAAATCACGGCGAGCAACTTCCATAATCCATAACCACCATAGATGACCAAATAATTCAGAAAGATTTTCATCAAATGGAATCTGAGGCAATGGTGGTACTAAGCCCATCAAAGGCATAACAATAACATGGGCAAATAAATATGTGAAAAAGCCGAATACACAACCTTGCCACATTTTAACACGGGGCCAATATTCAGCAATTACACAATACATAATACCGAAAACTACAGAGAATAATACGTGAACAATAAATACATCCAATGGTAAATGAATGCCAGAAAACGTATATGACAAATCTGGTGCATGGAACATATCTAACAAAACTTTAGGTGGTGTTACACGTTCCATAGCGCCTAGTGGCCAAAATACATTAGGATCACGTGGCGGAAATGGTACTTCCCACCCCCATTTAGCAATAGCACCAATAATACCTACAATAATACCGATTACAATGGATAACCCTACACGGCGTCGGCCTGGTTCTGTGATGTAATTAAAACCTACATTCATCACAAAGCCCCCTTTCTTACAACATTCTTTTTAGACCTACACAGCTGTCGTTTACCAAAGGGTAAACTAACTAGCCTAAAAGTGCCTACTTCATAAAAATATAAGTAGGTACTTTTATTCAGACTTGTATTTTATCACTAACCTCATCATTTGTCATCACTTTTATTCAAATTCAATCAATTTCAATCATTTCTTCATCGTAGCCAGACTACTTAAATTCATATTAATTATAAAGGAATTAAGAATATAAGAGAAAATTAACTATATAATCAAAGATTACCTAGTTTAATTTT
Source organism: Veillonella sp. R32 (assembly GCF_010093125.1). Classification (GTDB taxonomy): domain Bacteria; phylum Bacillota; class Negativicutes; order Veillonellales; family Veillonellaceae; genus Veillonella_A. Next base: position 43,847 of record NZ_NMZQ01000048.1, on the reverse strand, counting down.
TAATTTTAAGGTGAATTTTAGTAGATTTAACTAAATTTTATGTTATATTTCTATTTTCAACTAAATTTTTAAAATGATTTATGATAAAATAAATACAAATTATTACCAATGTCTGTATAGTAGTCTTATTGTGACAATTTGGAGGGTTTGTGTATGAAATGGTTACAACAAGAAAGACTCGGTTTAATTCTTTGTATCGGCTTAGCCATCCCTAGCCATTTACTAGGGCAACAATTTCCTTTAATTGGAGGCCCTGTAATAGCAATTTTAATAGGTATGCTCATAGGTCAGTTCCCCTTCAAGCGGGGCCCATTTACCAAAGGCATATCCTACGCCAGTAAAAAAATTTTACAATACGCCGTTATCCTCTTAGGCTTTGGTCTAAATCTACGAATCGTCCTAGAAACAGGCCTTCAATCACTCCCCATCATCATTTGTACCATTACTGTGGCTTTACTGGTAGCGTATCTCTGTTATCGCTATCTATCAATCAATAGTACTATGGCGACTTTAATCGGTGTAGGTTCTTCCATTTGTGGTGGCTCAGCCATTGCTGCTACGGCCCCCATTATAAAGGCTGATGACAAGGAGATTGCCCAAGCGATTTCAGTCATTTTCTTTTTTAATGTGATGGCTGCGCTCTTATTTCCCACCCTCGGTGTATACCTCGGTCTTTCTCCCTCATCAGGTGAAGCTTTTGGTCTATTTGCTGGTACTGCCGTTAATGATACGTCTTCCGTTACGGCTACCGCTGCTACCTGGGATAGTATGTTTAACCTAGGTTCTGAAACGTTAGATAAAGCTGTTACCGTAAAGCTAACGCGAACTTTAGCTATTATTCCCATTACCTTACTACTAGCCTATATAATAGCTAGTAAAACACCAACTACCTCAACCACACCAAGCATCCGCAAGGTATTTCCTGTGTTTATTTTATACTTTATTGGTGCCAGCTTATTAACGACCCTAGCCCTAACTATGGGCATTCCAACGGAAGTTTTTAGCCCTCTGAAAACTTTGTCTAAATTCTTTATCGTCATTGCTATGGTCGCCATCGGCCTTAATACGGATATATTAAAATTAATCCGGAGCGGTGTTACACCTCTATTCATAGGCTTTTTATGTTGGCTCAGCATCACCATAACATCCTTACTTTTACAATATCTCCTGGGTATCTGGTAAATGACCTAGAAAAAACAAAAAAAGACCATCAAACCTATTTCATAAGATTTGATGGTCTTTTTGAAAGCTACTACAATCAAGCAACTCTCAAGACTGGTGCCGGAGGTGGGACTTGAACCCACACGGTGTTACCCGCTTGATTTTGAGTCAAGTGCGTCTGCCATTCCGCCACTCCGGCACGTTCGGAACAATAGTTATTATACGCAAACTTTACAATCATGTCAATACACTTTTTCAAATTTATTTTTATAGTTGTCATTTGACACTCTTACCACGGTTGTTTATAATTATATGTACACCTATACACACAAGATCTATAATCATACACACAATTATAGATTGTACACACACTTGGGGACGTAATGGTTTCGACAGGGGTGCGTGTATCATAGATAGCGAGTCGGCGTTCCATGAGGCCGTAAAACGGTGGAACTTTTAAATTAAACGCAAAAGAAAACTTTGCATTAGCTGCATAAGCTACGTCTTACCTTGCTCTGCCCGTGAGCAGGGATAAGGCGTCAAACTACGGGCTCGCCTAATTTATATGCTCAAGTAAATTAGGTTAAACTTCTGAGCTGGGTTAGTGTAGTTTGTCGTTGTACAATAGCTAACTAAGACTCTAAAACAGCGACTGCACTCGGAGAAGTCTATGGGGCAACGCTTTTGGACAGGGGTTCGATTCCCCTCGTCTCCACCACAACTAATATAGGCAGTAGGAAATAGTCATCGACTAGCTCCTACTGCCTTTTTTATGTTTCAAATAGTTTTAAATTCCCTATAACCCCTACTTTTATCTTCTCCTATGCTCCCTTTTACGTTAATAATCTCGTCTCTGCTCTTTCATACGACGACGAATATCTCGTTGTGCATCACGATCGGCAATATCTTGGCGCTTATCGTAATTTTTCTTACCTGTCACTAGGCCTACTGTCACTTTAATTAAACCATGAGCAAAATGGAAATTTAGTGGCACCAAAGAAAATCCTTTTTCCTTTACTTGCCCTAATAAACGATTAATTTCACTACGATGCATTAATAACTTTCGCGTTCTCATAGGCTCATGATTAAATTGATTACCTTGTTCATAGGGACTAATATGCGCTTGAAACAAGAACAATTCACCATTTTGAATGGCACAGTAACTATCCTTTAAATTCAATCGACCCTGACGAATCGATTTTACTTCCGTGCCGGTCAGGGCAATCCCTGCTTCAAAGGTTTCATGTATATGATAATCATGGCGCGCTTTGCGATTATCAGCAATTAAACTACTACTATCTTTTTTTGCCTTACTCACTACGTTCCTCCTCAACTATTACTATTTCTTTTTACTGCCTTTTTTCTTGCTTTTACTACCTTTTTTACCTTGCTTTTTAGCCTTTGTTTTTTTAGCTACTTTACCAAAAGAATCTCGTGCCAATTTTTTACGGCTCTTTTGCTTGCCTGCCGAAGAACTTGACTTACGCTTGCGGTCTTTACCACTAATACTACGATTGCTACTGAATTGACTACTCCCACTTAAACGATTTCGACTACGCAATGATTTTTGAATCAATGTGGCGGCGTCTATTTCACCTAATAGGAAGTCTATTTGCTTTTTATCCTTATCAGCTTTAATCAGTGTCACTTTCACAGCTTCCCCTAAATGATAAGTCCGACCAGTGCGCCGCCCAACTAATAAGAAGTGCTCTTCGTCAAAGAAATAATAATCATCATCCATCGTAGCAATGTGAACTAGGCCATCAATGCCATTATCAAGCTCTACAAACATCCCAAAGGAAGTAATAGAGCTAATCTTGCCATCGAAAACTTCGCCCACATAAGGTTCCATATATTGAACTTTTTTTAGATCATTAGTATCTCGTTCAGCAGCCACTGCCACTTGTTCTTGTAAAGAGCAATGGTCTGCAGCGGTAGCTAAGTATTCTTCTGAATCATCGTACTTACTATACCCATCTGGCCAATGTAACCGCTTTTTCAAGAGGCGATGAACAATTAAATCAGGATAACGACGTATTGGTGAAGTAAAATGAGTATAACAAGCCGAGGCCAAACCAAAGTGCCCCACATTCACTGACGAATAACGAGCTTGTTGCATGGACCGTAATGTCATAATCTGCGCAATTTGTTCTACATCAGTGCCTGCCAAGCTATCTAAGAATTGCTGAATATCTTTTGGTTCGACTGCGCCTTCGGCTAAGTGGAAAGGTTTGCCTAAATAGGTTACCACCGTTTGCAAGGCTTGTAATTTTTCTTCACTTGGTTGTTCATGAATACGATAGATAGCAGGTTTTCCTGAATCACGCAAATATTTTGCTACCGTTTCATTCGCAATCAACATACATGCTTCAATAATTTTTTCCGCAATTGTACGGTCTTTACGAACAATCTTAAGTGGTGTACCATCATTGGCTAATAAAATCTTATACTCTGGAAATTCAAAAGAAATGGCACCTGATTTTTCACGCATAGTAATTAAAATTTTAGCCACTTCATGTAATTCATGTACCATTGGCATAAGTGGTAATAAATCATCAGGAATAATCTCTTCTTCTAAAGCTTTATATATTTCAGGATAGCTACAACGACGATCTACCTGAATTACTGATGGACTAATGGTAAAATCAACCACTTTGCCTGCATGGTTAATCTCCATAATACAACTCATAGCATAACGGTCTTCCTTAGCATTTAAGCTACAAATGCCATTGGACAATACCGTTGGTAACATAGGTACCACACGGTCTACTAAATACACGCTAGTCCCCCGTTTATAGGCTTCCTTATCAATAGCTGTATTGCCTCTTACATAATGACTTACATCGGCAATGTGAACGCCTAATTGATAGTGTCCATTGGCCAACTGTTTACAACTTACAGCATCGTCTAAATCTTTAGCATCTTCACCATCAATGGTAATCATGGGCACATCTCGCAAGTCAAGACGTTTGCCCGTTACAGCTACCTCAAAATTAACCTGTTTGGCTTCATCTAAAACAGATTCGGGAAACGCAAAGGGAATCTTATGGGCCGCCATAATGCAATTAATATCTACGCCCACGTCACCAGTATACCCTAATATTTGCGTAATTTTCCCTTCCGGTTGTCGACCTTTCGCATCTGGCCAAGCTGTAATCTCAACCAATACTTTAGCCCCACTGCGAGCTTCTAAAGAGTCTGGTAAGGCCACATAAATATCATCACCTAATCGTTCATCATCAGGCGTAACAAAACCGAATTGACGTTGTCGATCATAAGTGCCAACAATACTCGTATTTACATGTTCAATTATTTTCTCAACACGCCCCTCTGGTCGCTGTTCCCCTACACGGCCAAAACGGAATATATGAGCCACTACTTTATCATTATGCATAGCTCCATTGCGATCATCAGGACCAATAGCCACTTCATGAGTTCCTGTTTCATCTACAACCAGACCACGACCATTACGCAAGCTCTTATAAGTACCAGTTACGGTGTTTCCTTGCTTTTTATCAACTATAGCTGTCGAAGTAGGCGCTGTCAACTTATAATAGTCTCCACTTCGCTTAACTAACAAACCCGCTTCAGCCAGTGCTTTTACCTGACTCATGAAAGTTTCTAATTCATCGGCCCCTTTAATACCTAAAATATAGGCCGCATCTTCAATATGATAGGCTTCCGGACTAATGGCTTTAAAAAATGCTAGAATTTTGTTTTTCATATCTTCCATAGTTTCTTACCTCTACCAAAAAAGCCTGCACAAGGCAGGCTCCCATTAATATTGATTTAAGTAGATTCCTAAGAATAAGCTTAAGATGGCAAAAAGAATGCCCAATACGATAGTGCATTTCGATAACAACCCATCAATACCACGGGCTTTACCACCAAATACGGAATCAGCTGCACCACTAACGGCACCGCCCATACCAGCACTCTTACTCGATTGTAATACAACCACCAAAATCAATAAAATAGCTACTACCACTTCTGCAAACATCAAGAAATTTCTCACAATTGTCATCCTTCCTATGGCTCATTCTTTTTTGCTAAGTTACTACGATGTTCTAAATATTTTTCTAATTTTCGTTTCACTCGTTGTAATGCATTATCAATAGATTTAACACTTCGATTATATTCAGCAGCAATTTCATTATAGGATTTACCATCTAAATATCCCATCAAGACTTTGCCTTCTAAATCACTCAAAATAGATCCCATCTTTTCTTCAATATCGGAAAATTCCTCCCGATTAATGAATAGCTCTTCAGGATCAGTACCTTGCCCTTCAATGAGAACATCCATCAAGGTTCGTTCCGCTTCATCCGTATAAATTGGTTTATTCAAAGAAATATACGAATTGAGAGGAATATGTTTCTGTCGTGTTGCCGTCTTAATGGCCGTAATAATCTGACGAGTTACACAGAGCTCCGCAAAGGCCTTAAAGGAAGCTAACCGATCACCTTTAAAGTCACGTGTTGCTTTATACAGACCAATCATTCCTTCTTGAATGATGTCTTCTTTATCCGCACCAATTAAAAAATAAGACCGAGCTTTGGCACGTACAAAGTTTTTATATTTATCCACTAGATAATCCACCGCTAAGTGGTCATCTTGCTCTTGTGCTAATTTACAAATTTCCTCATCGGATAAATCTACATAGCGACGGTACTCGTCATTCAAGCGTTGATTAACGCACATGCCAGCCTCCACTCTCCTGTTCTAGCAGAACATTACTAATGTATCTTTCATTATACTTGATAGACCCCAGTTCTGCAAGGCTATTTATTGCCTCGTCGCAAGCTTTCCCATTGGGTAGCTACTTCGCCATCCAGTTGATGCCCCACTTCATTGCGCTGCAAACGTAAACTATCACGTTCATGCAAACCCTTATAGTAACGCTGTTCATCTAATTTCGCCCGTGCCACTTGGGCTTTCAATTCACGGGCTGAAATGCGCAGTGCCCCAAAGCCTAACACTTGGCTCTGTTCCGCATAGTCAGAGGTGCACACATACACATTAGCATAGGCGTTTTTAAAAGTAAATACGGTGCGCTCAATATAAGAGTCTGCCGTTTCACCATCAGCCGTATATACTTCTAAAAAATCGTCAGTCATATACGTATCCGCACTCCCTGGATTTGCAAATTTACCATCAAATACTAAAATAACTCGATAGCCTTTATGCTTACCATAGTTTTGCAATATGCTCTTTATGCGCGACCGGGCATGTTCTAGGGAACTTTTACTAATTTTCTTCAGCTCAGGCCATGCAAAAATGACATTGTAGCCGTCTACAATTAAAATGTCTTCTTTCATCTTAAGACCTCGTTATTGCCGTTGTCGTACCGCTTCATAGAGTAAAATAGCAGCTGCCACTGATGCATTCAAAGAATTAAGTTGGCCATACATAGGAATGGTCACTAAAAAGTCACACCGTTCTTTGGTCAAGCGGCTTAAGCCTTTCCCTTCATTACCAATAACCAGCACTAAAGGGATCGTTAAATCCGCTTCATATAGAGTTTGTTGTCCTTCCATGTGAGCCCCTAATACCCAAAAGCCTTGTTTTTTTAAGTCTTCAATGGTCTGGGCTACATTGCCAACCTGTACTAAAGGAATACATTCTAAAGCACCTGCTGAAGTTTTAGCTACGGTTGCATTAATCGGCGCCGTATGGCGTTTGGGAATTAAAACAGCCGTTGCACCACAGCATTCAGCCGTACGGATAATAGCTCCCATATTGTGAGGGTCTTCAATCCCATCAAGTAATACTAAAATAGGTGCTTTATCCTTCGGCCAAGACGCCAATACGTCTTCTAATTGAGCAAATTTCACTTGCGCAGCTAAAGCTACAACACCTTGATGGACCACGCCATTGGCGTATTTAGCTAATTGATTATCCCCTACTCGTCGAATTTCAATGCCCTCAGCTTTCGCCATCCCCACAATTTCTTTCAAAGACCCTTGTACTTTATCATTGGTAATAAAAAGGCGCTGAATCGTACGATTTGCTTTTAACGCTTCACGCACAGCATTGCGACCTACAATATAATCACTCATGGTATTCAGTCTCCTCTTACATCAAATCTAAAGTATATTGAAATGCCTTTGCCATTAAAATCTCTAATCGTTCGGTTTGGCCCGTTCGATACAAATAGCCTAAAACGGCTTCAAAGGCGGTACTCGCTCTATATTCTTGCACCGTTGCACTTTTAGGTACATGTACATTACTATTACGAGCTCGTTTAGACACTTGCTGTTCTGCCTCCGTCAATACTTGTGCTTCGTCCCAAGCTTGTAATACTTTGGCCTGTGCTTTAGCACAAATACACTCAGTGACTAAATTATGCAACACTTGTACTTTCATAATGCCCGCTTCCGTCATTCGCTCGCGAACGAATAAAGAGTACACAGCATCGCCTATATAGGCAAGCATGAGGGAATCCTCAGCACCTGCTGTTGTATTTCCCTCATGCTCTTTTATAGCTTTTAACTTTTCAATGGCCGTAGCCCGTAAGAATTGATAGCGCTTAAAGTTCACGTTTCTTCCACCGTGCCCCTTGTGGCGAATCTTCAATCACTACACCAATATTAGCTAATTCATCACGAATAGCATCCGCTAAATCCCAAAGTTTACGATCGCGACAGTTTTGACGAACATTTAAAATAACCTGCATCAATTGTTCATATTCTTCAGCACCAGCACCAGCGTTAGGCCCTTCCCAAGCTTGTTCTAAAATACCGAGAATATCAGTCATCATTTTAAAGATGGATTTCACTTCATCTAATGTTTTATGACATACTTTACCATTGCAGTTTTGCACGGCTTGATAATAAATGTTGATTTCTTTAGCTAAACCAAACATAGGGGCCCCAGCTAAGGACGTATTAAAATCATCAGCCATAGCATCTTCAAATTCAGCCGCATATTTACGAGCATTCTCTAATAAAGCTTTTGCCTCTTCATCGCAATCCCCTTCTTCTTGATTTTCTAAATAAAGAAGGTTTTCAATAGCTGTAGTCATGCGTTCTAAGGACTTATTGGCTTCTTCTAAGCGTTCATCGCTAAAATCTAATGGGCTACGATAATGAGTACTTAACAAGAAATAGCGAAGTGCATCTGGACTATATTCTTCTAAAATATCTTTCACTAAGAAGAAGTTATTTAAAGATTTACTCATTTTTTCTTGGTTAATTGTAATAAAACCATTATGTAACCAATAGCGTACAGCTGGATGATGACCGGTGCAGCCTTCTGACTGGGCAATTTCATTTTCATGATGTGGGAAAATTAAATCACTACCACCACCATGGAAGTCAAATTCTTCGCCTAAGTATTTATTACTCATTGTGGAACATTCAATATGCCAACCTGGACGGCCATGCCCCCATGGACTTTCCCAATACGGTTCGCCTGGCTTAGCACTCTTCCAAAGAGCAAAGTCCATTGGATTATGTTTACGATCATCCACATCAACGCGAGCGCCCGCTTCCATATCTTCTAATGTACGACCTGATAATTTACCATAATCAGCAAATTTTTCTACACTATAATATACGTCGCCATCAAGCTCATAAGCAAAGCCTTTTTCAATAAGGGTGGCAATCATCGCTACGATTTCTTCAATGTGTTCTGATACTCTTGGATATACATCAGCATGACGTACATGAAGGGCATCCATCACATCAAAGTAAGAATCGATATAACGATTAGCAATGGTATCCCAAGATACACCTTCCCCATTAGACGTGTTAATAATCTTGTCATCCACATCGGTAAAGTTCTGTACATACGTTACTTTATACCCAATATGAGTCAAATAGCGACGAATGACATCCCAAGTAACAAAAGGGCGAGCATTCCCAATATGAGGATGATTATATGGTGTAACACCACATACGTAAATCTTAGCTTCTCCCTCCTTTACTGGTTTGAATACTTCTTTCTCTCTTGTCATCGTATTGAATACTTTAATTTCTCTCATCGCTACCGATGCCTCTCTTCCATAAAAATATAAAAAGCCACCATCTCATTACAGAGACGGTGGCCCGCGGTTCCACTCTGTTAAGTCCTATGTAGCACTCACTCAAACGCATAACGGGCGTGACCGAATAGACCTACTGCTTTCAATCTATCAACTCCCGAATGCATTTCCCTTGGCTACACCTGAACCCTTCCACCATTTAGTTCTCGCTGTAAAGCTAGTCACAAAGTACTTATTTCGTTCATCGTCTTTAATAACAATTTTTATCGATATATAGAGTATAATAGCATGAAACCTTGTTAAAGTCAATGTCTTACCCCTAAGTCGATAGGAATTATTACAGCAAAATTAAATAGTGTTCAATTAATCTAACAGCTATTAATTATTTTGTTACCGAAGCAATATTAATAATCGTCTTAACCGCTAATTGCATATGTTCTACGCATGCAAATTCATGAGGACCATGCAAGTTTTCTACACCGGTAAATAAATTAGGCGTAGGAATGCCCATAAAGGAAATTTTCGACCCATCGGTACCGCCACGAATAGGTTGAATCAATGGTTTCACCCCTGCTTGTTCCATAGCTGCTTTCGCAACCTCTACACATTCCATATGATCCTTAATGACATCATACATATTATAATAGCTATCTTTTAACGTTAATGTCACTACTTCACGGCCATATCGTTCATTTAAAACTTTAGCGGCTAATTCAAATAACTTCTTTTTACTTTCAAAGAAAGCACGGTCATGATCACGAATAATGTATTTCATAGTCCCTGATTCAACGCCCGTTTCATTACTGGATAGCATGATGAAGCCTTCATAATCTTCAGTTAATTCTGGCACGGTTGCTTGTGGCAACAAACGGTCAAATTCCATAGCTAACTTATTGCAGTTAATCATGGTATTTTTAGCAGATCCTGGATGTACCGAAACCCCGTGAAGCTCAACTGTGGCAGCACAGGCATTAAAGGTTTCATATTCTAATTCACCTAAACGAGTACCATCAATAGTATACGCAAAATCTACTGGAAAATCCTTTACATCAAATAAATCAGCACCACGACCAATTTCTTCATCAGGACCAAAGGCACACATAATTAAACCATGTTTTACTTCTGGGTGTTCTTTCAAATAACGAAGGGCTTCCATAATTTCCACAATACCTGCTTTGTCATCGCCACCGAGTAAGGTTGTCCCATCTGTAACAATTAATGTTTGCCCTTTATAATTTACTAAATTTGGAAAATCAGCTACACGGCTATACAAATTTTTATCTTTATTAAGGAGAATATCGGCGCCATCATAGTTTTCAATAATCCGTGGGGTAATATTTTCAGCATTATAATCCGCTGTATCCATATGAGCAATAAAGCCAATGGCAGGTACTTTTTCCTCCGTATTGGCAGGTAACGCACCAATAACAAAGCCATTATTTTCGTTGATTTTTACGCCTTCTAAGCCAATTTCTTTTAAATCAGCAGCGAGTACCTTAGCAAACGCTACTTGAGTATCAGTGCTTGGTACTGTCGTAGCCGCTTCATTAGAGCGGGTATTTGTCTTAGTGTAGCGTAAAAAGCGTTCAACCATTGTTTCCATAATAATCCTCCTTAATAAAACAATATATAACTCCTTAACTATGCCCCCACGCAATTAAGCAGAAATCTTACTAATTGTTTCATCTAAACGAGCTAATGTTTTTTCCTTGCCGAATAAAGTAATAATATAATTCAAATCAGGACCATGCATTTGGCCAGTAGTGGCAATACGAATTGGCATAAATACAAATTTGCCTTTTAGTTTAGTTTCTTTCATAATGCCTTTAATGGTTGCTTTCACTACCTCTGGCGTAATTTCTTCTAGCCCAGCCACCGCTTCACGGAATGCTTTGAGCACAGTTAGGCAGGATTCTTCAGCTAATACAGCCTGAATATCTTCTGCATGAGCTTCATCAAAGGCAAAGGTATCGTCAAAGATTAACTTAGCTTCTTCTTTAATCTGTGCACCAAAACTAATATGGTCTTTTAAACATACGCAAAGCATGATAAGTTTTGCCTTTTCAGTAGCATCAGGACTTGCCGATGCATAGCCTGCTTCTTGTAAATGAGGCAAGCACAATTCATACAAAGCTTCATCGCTTAAATTTTTCATATAGTTGAAGTTAATCCAGTTTAATTTATCAATATCAAACACAGCTGGATTTTTAGCCACCCGATCCATGGAGAAGTTCTGAATTAATTCATCCTTAGTAAATAATTCTTGTTCCCCTTCTGGAGCCCAGCCCAACAAAGCTAAGAAATTATCAATGGCATCTGGTAAATACCCTAATTGACGATATTGATCAACAGATGTCGCACCATGACGTTTACTCATTTTCTTGTAATCTTTACCAAGAATTAAGGAGATGTGACCAAAGGTTGGTACCTCCCAACCAAGCGCATTATAAATTGCAATTTGCCGTGGCGTATTAGAAAGGTGTTCTTCCGCCCGAATTACATGGGTAATGCCCATGGTATGATCATCAATCACAACGGCATAATTATATACAGGAATGCCATCGGACTTAACGATTACAAAGTCACCCACCCCATTAGATTCAAAGGATACATGACCACGAACCATATCATCAAAGGCAAAAGTTTGATTTAATGGCACACGCAAACGAACCGTATATTTACGGCCTTCTTGTTCATAAGCTGCTATTTGTTCGTCCGTTAAATGACTGCAATGACCATTATATTTTGGTGTTTCACCGCGGTCTAACTGAGCTTGCCGTTCTGTTTCTAATTCTTCTTCAGAGCAATAGCAACGATACGCTTTACCTTCCTTAATAAGACGCTCCGTCACTTCTTTATAAATATCTAACCGTTCGGTCTGACGGTATGGACCATTGTCACCGCCTACGTCGATACCTTCATCCCAATCCATGCCTAGCCATTTAAGGGCGGCTTTGATATTTTCTTCACTTTCACGAGTGGAACGAGCTAAATCGGTATCTTCAATACGTAATAAGAAAGTACCCCCTTCTTTACGTGCTAATAACCAGTTAAACAATGCCGAACGAGCACCGCCAATATGAAACGGGCCAGTTGGACTTGGCGCAAAACGAACCTTCATCTTTGCCATGTATATATCCACTCCTTTACTTATATCTTATATATTTGTATATATTTAATTCATTGTTACTCATACAGTATACAATGTAGCTACAGCTTGAGCCGCTAAGCCTTCTAAACGTCCAAAGGCACCTAACTTTTCATGAGTCGTTGCTTTGACGCTAATAAAATCTTCGCCAATGCCTAATACGCCTGCTAGATTTGCCTTCATCGCACTAATATGAGGCTTTAATTTAGGGGCTTCCGCTATTACCATAACATCTACATTATACGCCTTAAATCCTTTTTCGTGTAGTAGGGTTACCACTTGCTTCAATAATTCCATACTAGAAGCCCCTTTAAAGGCTTCATCTTCTGGTGGAAACCAATAGCCAATATCTGGCAAGCCAGCAGCACCTAATAAAGCATCCATGAGGGCATGAATTAACACATCCGCATCACTATGTCCATCAGGACCTATTTCACTTTCAATTTGAACGCCCCCTAAAATGCAAGGGCGACCAGTTTTAAAACGATGTACATCGTAGCCAAAGCCTACTCGCATCATAGGTTCTGTCACTCCTAAATACTGTTTTGCTTTCACAATATCAGCTGGCGTTGTGAGCTTACAGTTTGTATAATCACTGCTTACAATATGCACTGGTTTACCTTGATGTTCTACAAGCGAAACATCATCAGTGCCAACAAATTGAGTTTTACGCGCATATTCTTGTGCTTCTATGAGCCAAGACCGTCTAAAACCTTGGGGCGTCTGTACAGCATACAACTCACTACGCGTAAGCGTCTTAACTACCGTTTGATCCGCCTTAACTTGCTTAATCGTATCCACCACTGGCACGGCCGCTACGGCAGCACCGTATTGCTGGGCCGCTTCAGCTACCGCCGTAAACAAAGCCGGTTTAGCCATAGGACGTGCTCCATCATGGACAAGGATAATATCCGCCTTGTCACTAACAGCTTGTGTACCGGCTACAACGGAGTCTTGGCGCTCAGCACCACCTAATACCAACATAGGCTGCCAAGGTAAATCTGGTAAGGAAGCCACTTCCTTTTGAATAGCGTCCACTTCACCATCAGCTACCACAATAACAACTTCCGTTACATCCGCTACCTGTGCTAAATGACGCAGATTCCATTGCAAAACAGAATAGGAACCTAAGCGTAAAAAGATTTTATTTGCTTCACATTGCATTCGCTTACCTGCTCCAGCAGCCAATAAAATACAACTAATCATTCTTTAGTTCCTTTCGCCTTCGCAAAAATCATTCGTCCTGCACTAGTTTGCAATACAGACGTTACCATTACATCAATAGAGGTATCTACATACTGAGCCCCATTTTCGATGACGATCATCGTCCCATCATCTAAATACGCTACCCCTTGATTATCTTCTTTACCTTCTTTAATGACTTGTACACGAATCCATTCACCAGGAATCATGGCTGGTTTCAAAGCATTGGCTAAGTCATTCAAATTCAATACTTCAATACCTTGTAAACTAGCTACTTTATTAAGGTTAAAATCGTTAGTCACAATTTTCCATTTTTTATCTAAGGCTAAACGCATCAATTTAGAGTCTACTTCGGTAATATCTTCAAAATCATCATCAATGACTTTAATATCGATGAGTTCTTTTTGCTGTAATCCCTGCAAAATATCTAAGCCACGACGACCACGATTACGTTTCAATACATCAGCGGAGTCTGAAATGTGCTGTAACTCTTCAAGGACAAATAAAGGTACTACCAATGGTCCTTCTAAAAAGCCCGTCGCACATAATTCTGCAATGCGTCCATCAATAATAACTGACGTATCTAACAATTTAGCTACCGAAATCGATTCAAAATCAGAAACAGTCACAGGCGCTGGCACATCCGTGCCTTTCGTAGCAGTTTCTTTCTTTTTATCCTTTACCATAGCACGATTTTGAAGCCAATTAGCATAGAGCTCAGGCCCTTTACGGGATGCTAAACGCATGCCAATATAACCAAAAATAGCACTTAAAATAATAGGAATATACGAACCAATAAGTGGTACGCGATAAAATGCCAAGCCAATAAGATTTGCTATTATGAGTCCAAAGAGTAATCCGGCTGTGCCGGCCATTAATTCTTGATTAGGTACGCGTGATAAAAGACGTTCCATATTTTTAGCTAAACGCAAACCTTGGTTAATAATTGGCATAGCAATGAAGAAACCAATAACAGCACCTACTACACCGCCAAGGGCCAAGGCTAAAATTTTAATAATGGAAATGCCAAAGAAACCCATAGTCCAGAACTGTACATCAATAATTGGTTCCCAAACTGGCATAAAACTATCCGTCAACATATATCCCATAATACCTACCAATAAGGCTATGACATAACGTAGAATTTTATATATCATCTATTTCACCTCCTTTCCTCATACTCTTCTATTGTACATTAAAATGATAAATAAATCATAAAGTTCTGCATAAAATTTTTATTTACCCAAAAACAAGTTGCATCGCTTCTTGAACAGTTGTTACGCCATGTATAGAAATACCCTTGCGATTCGTTTTAACTTGCTTACTATTACCAGCGGGCACAACAAAGCGTGTAAAGCCCATCTTAGCAGCTTCAGCAATGCGCTGTTCAATGCGAGGAATACTGCGAATATTACCAGTAAGCCCCACTTCGCCAAGAATTACCATATCCGCTGGAACAGGCCGATTTTTTAAATTAGAAACAATGGCCACAGCTACCGACAAATCACAGGCTGGTTCATTCACTTTTAAGCCACCAATAACATTGACATATACATCTTTATTGCCTAAAGTTAAGCCACAGCGTTTTTCTAAAACCGCTAACAGAATAATGAGGCGATTTAAATCATAGCCAATAGAGGTACGACGAGGCATGCCAAAAGCCGTAGTGGACACTAAGCTTTGTACCTCTACTAAAATAGGCCGAATCCCTTCTAAATACGCCATTACAGCCGAGCCAGTTTCTTCTTCAGTTCGTTCAGCTAATAGCGTGGCAGAAGGATTTACTAATTCAGCTAACCCTTCCTCTTCCATCACAAATAAACCTGATTCTGAAGTAGAGCCAAAGCGATTCTTAATGCCCCGCAAAATACGGAATTGATACGATCGTTCCCCTTCAAAATATAGTACCACATCTACCATATGCTCTAACATACGAGGGCCTGCAATATTCCCATCCTTCGTAACATGGCCAATGATAATAACGGGTACGCCCTGTTCTTTAGCAAATCGCAATAAGCGAGCCGTACATTCACGAACTTGCCCTACACTACCAGGCGTAGAATCTAAAGCATCTGTAAACATTGTTTGAATTGAATCAATCACTAATAAGGCCGGTTTGTGTTGCGAAGCTTCTTGTAAAATAGAATCTAAATTCGTATCGGCCATAACGGCTAACTGATTACCTTCAATCCCTAAACGTTCGGCTCGCAGCTTTAACTGCATCTGTGATTCTTCCCCTGATGCATATAGTACTTTGCCAAACCGATCAGCAATGCGCCCCGATACTTGTAACAATATAGTGGATTTCCCAATACCTGGATCGCCCCCTAATAACATCAACGCCCCTGGTACAATACCACCACCTAACACACGATCAATCTCATCATAGCCAGTGGACATACGAGGCGAATCTTCTGTTTTAATCTCAGATAAAGCGACTGGCTTTGTAGCCGAGCGGTCTACGGGTGCATAAGCGGCGGCCCCTTTAGTACTAGTAGGGCGTACCACCTCTTCAACTAGCGTATTCCACTCACCACATTGTGGACATTTACCCAGCCAACGGGCCGATTCAGCACCACAATTATTACAAAAATAAACTGTTTTTACTTTAGCCATTATATAATCCTTCTAATTTTCAAAATTTTGAACTCATTTTAGACAAAAAAAATCACGAACACCATTTAATTAGTATTCGTGATTTTAAGTGCAATATCCTGCAAACAGAGGAGAAAATTTATACTTTCATGGTTCTAACTGTGACCTATAGTCGCACTTAGCAACCTCGTGGTGATTATACTACCATAGTGATGTCACCATCTACTACTTCAGCCTTAATAACCGAACCTTCATGAGCATCGCCTTTTAAGATTAAATCAGAAATTGGATCTTCAATCAAACGTTGAATAGCACGTTTCAAAGGACGAGCACCATAAGCAAAGTCAGACCCTTCTTTGACGAGTACATCAAGTGCTTCTGGCGTTACTTCTAACGTTAATTCCCGTTCAGCAAGACGTTTCGTAACATCTTTAAGCAAGATATTTACAATCTTACCTAAATCTTCACCAGTTAATGGATGGAACACAACCATTTCATCAATACGGTTCAAGAACTCAGGGCGGAAGTGCTGTTTAACAGCAGCCAACGTATTCTTCTTAGCTTCTGCAAAGGTATCTGCTTCATTTTTCTTAGCATCCTCTTTGTTCTTAGCTGCTAAGAAGCCCATAGCCGCGCTATCTTCTTTCAAGAACTTGGAACCTAAGTTACTTGTCATAATAATAACAGTATTGCGGAAATCTACGGTACGACCTTGGTTATCCGTTAAACGACCATCATCCAATACTTGAAGTAAGATGTTAAAGAAATCAGGATGTGCTTTTTCCACTTCGTCAAAGAGGATAACACTATATGGTTTACGACGTACTGCATCGGTTAACTGACCGCCTTCATCATACCCTACATATCCTGGAGGCGCCCCAACTAAACGAGATACGGTATGTTTTTCCATATATTCGGACATATCCAAACGAATCATTGCATTTTCATCGCCAAAGAGGTTGGCTGCCAAAGAACGAGCCAATTCAGTTTTACCAACACCAGTTGGTCCCAAGAAGAGGAAGGAACCGATAGGACGTTTTGGATCCTTTAAGCCTGCCCGGGCACGACGAACTGCTTTGGCAACAGCCACTACTGCTTCGTCTTGACCGACTACCCGTTCATGAAGTTCATCTTCAAGGCGTAGTAAACGCTGAGATTCTTCTTCAGCAATCTTAGCAACTGGTACACCGCTCCATTCTGCTACAACGGCCGCAATGTCATCTTCAGTAACAACGAGTTTTTCCTCATCTTCTTTACTGCGTTGTGCCTGTTTAGCTTCAATTTCTTCCGTTAATTTCTTTTCTTCATCACGAAGTTTAGCCGCTTCTTCGTAATTTTGACCAGTTACAGCAGCTTCTTTTTCTTTCCGCACATCGGCCAAGCGTTTTTCTAAATCTTTAACATCAGGTGGTGCTGTAAAGACTTTCATTCGTACTTTAGAAGCGGCTTCATCCATAACGTCAATGGCTTTATCTGGCAAGAAACGATCCGAAATATAACGGTTAGATAATTCGACAGCTGCTTTTAAGGCTGCATCGGTAATCTTAGCCTTGTGGAACGCTTCGTAACGGTCACGCAAACCTTTTAAGATTTCAAGAGCATCTTCTTCGTTTGGTTCCCCTACTAACACTGGTTGGAAACGACGTTCCAAAGCAGCATCCTTTTCAATGTGTTTCTTATATTCATCTAAGGTGGTAGCCCCAATGACCTGGAAGGTACCGCGCGCCAAGGCAGGTTTCAAAATATTAGCTGCATCCATAGCGCCTTCAGAAGCACCAGCCCCTACTAAGGTATGGATTTCATCGATGAAAATAATCATATCATCGTGTTTCTGCACTTCATCAATGGCTTTTTTAAGACGTTCTTCAAATTCACCACGATACTTAGCGCCTGCTAACATAGCCGTCAAACTTAAAGAAATAATACGTTTATTCCGTAAAATTTCAGGCACATTTTGATTGACAATCCGCTGGGCTAAACCTTCAGCAATGGCTGTTTTACCAACCCCTGGCTCACCAATTAATACTGGATTATTCTTAGTACGACGACTCAAAATCTGGATAACACGGTTAATTTCCGTATCACGACCAATAACAGGGTCAATCTTACCTTGTTTAGCTAGTTCATTCAAATCAGTAGCAAAATCTTTTAAATCACCTAAATTACTATTTGCACTGTTAGCCCCATTAGCGCTACCAGTAGCCCCTTCACCACCATTTTGTTCCGAACCGTAAATGCTGTTAATTGCCTTTACTACGTCAGAGCTACGAATACCGAATTCTTGTAGAACACTAACAGCTACGCCACCACCATCTTGTAAAATGCCAAGCAATAAATGTTCAGCCCCTACATAGTTGTGCTGCATCTGATTAGCAATTTCTACGGCTAACTGTAGCACACGTTTAGTCCGTGGTGTAATGTATAATTCATTACCACGACTATTGCCACGGCCAACAGCAGACACTACAGCGTCTTCCGTGGCTTTATCTTCCAAACCTAACGAATGTAAGGCTTTAGAAGCTACACTATTGGATTCTTCCAATAAACCTAATAGCAAATGTTCAGTGCCCACATAATCGTGGCCAAATTCCTTTGCTTTTTCTTGCGCAATGCCTAGAGCTCGTTGCGCACCGTCTGTAAAACGTTCAAACATATAATCACCTCATATCTATACGACATAATCGTAAATTTCTAATTTCTAAATTTATAGTGTTAACTTTATATTATTAACGCGCTAATCGATCACGAACTACTTTAGCTCGATAACTATCTCGTTCAGCAGCGGTCATACTTTCTTTACCAGCATACTTACTTAAGAAATTAGGTCGTGTCGTTACGACTAATTCATTAAATACATCTGCTGAATGCTGTGGTAATACACCTAAATCCATACCTAACTGTACATCACTTAGAAGACCTAACGCTTCTTCACCAGAAAGGCGTCGCGCATATTGCAAGGTACCAAAGGCACGCCATACACGGTCTTCAAAGGCTTCAAAATCACCATTTTTAATAGCTTCGCGGGCTTTCACTTCTTCTTGAACTAATTTTTCAAGCACTTTCTGCAATTGACTAATTGTATCTTCTTCGCTAATCCCCATCGTTACTTGGTTGGAAATCTGATAAATATTACCTAGCGCTTGTGAGCCTTCACCATATAAGCCACGCACTGAATAGCCTAATTGCGTAATACTGCGAACTAAGCGATTAATGCGCCCCGTCATGGCCAAAGCTGGTAAATGCAACATCGCTGAAGCACGCATCCCCGTCCCTACATTGGTAGGGCAAGCTGTTAAATAACCATAACGTTCATTAAACGCATAGTCACATTTGCTTTCAATGGCATCATCAATTTTTAACGCATGGTCTAACGCTTCTTGTAAGCAAAGACCTGATTCCATAGTCTGAATTCGAATGTGGTCTTCCTCATTCACCATAATAGCCACTGAAGCATCATCAGCTACCACTAAACTTCGATACGGTAACTTTTGTCCCATTTGAGGGCTCATTAAGTGTTTTTCTACAAGGATTTCACGTTCTGTGTCTGATAATTTATCTAAACTAATGTTGGAATACTCACGACCATCGGCGGCTTTTAAAGTGCCAAGCACACCGCGCATTAGGCTTTCAACCTCTTTTAATGAAGCTTCGTGATTCCGATTAGTAAATTGCAAGCCTTTGAAATTGCGTGCTAAACGAATACGGCTTGATAATACAATATGGGAATGTATATCACCAATAGGATCCGTACTACGTAGCCAACTACTTAACGGTTCATCTAAAATTTTGTCTAACATAGTAACACCTCCTATTTATTTTCCTTATTTAATGATTCTTCTAATACTTTAATTTCATCCCGTAAACGAACAGCTTCTTCAAATTGTTCTGCTTTAACGGCTTTATCTAGTTCTTGACGTAAGCGTTTAATTTGATGTTTTGTTTTGAACACCCCTGTTCCACGACTTGGTACGCGTCCTTCATAGGATAAAGAACCTTGTAAACGTTTAACCAAAGGAGCAATTTGAGCTTCAAATGTATCATAACAATGATCGCAACCAAATTTACCTGTTTGATTAAATTCGCTAAAGGTCATACCGCATTGACTACAACGCGTTTCTTGACGGGGATTTAATAAGCTATCGGGATACAACGTATTAGTAAAGAAATCATTAGTAAAAAAGTCATTATCTAATAAAGATGGTCCAAAATTCATAAAGCCTTGACTGCCAAAACCATCATTTGGCTGTTTGGCAGCACATACATTACATAAATGACGTTCTGTTTTTTTACCATTCACAACCCGTGTCATATGCACGGTTGCTTCATTTTGTTTACAATTATCACATAACATAAACCTTACCCCTCCTTCACCATGGCTACGACTTGTTCAAATAAACGTCGAACTTTATTTTCACGTGTCTTTCTGTCTGGCTCTTCCATCAACAAAGCAAACGCTTCATGTAATAAAGCGGCCTCTCGTTTGTGTAACAATTTCTGTTGCATCAACTCGAATAAAGAATTATCAATAATGCCCATGGTTAATGGTTTATTATTTGTTTCAACCTCTTGCTCATGTTTTGGTGCTTCCAATAAAGCTTTCACTGGAATACGAGTGATACTAATAAAACCACCAAGACCACGACGAGATTCTACGATAAAACCACGCTCATTAGAGAACCGTGTACTCAATACATAACTAATTTGCGACGGCGCACAATTAAGTTCGTCAGCCAATTCATTACGGCGTAACACGATGCCCTCTTCTTTCGCTTGTTCTTCTAATAATTTTGCTAAAATAAACTTTTCAATACGATCCGCTAAAATACCCATACATCATCGCTCCAAACTTTTTATCTATCATTACACTATCTTTCATATGCTACCTTCATTCTTTGCACTACTTCGGTTTATCAGTCTATTAGAAGTTTGACTTTCTAATCTTTTGACCTTTTGTTCTTTCAACCTTGACTATATGATAGTTGACTTTTTGACTTTTGTCAATAGAAAAAGTCAAATTATTTTTAAATTTTTGACTTTTTATTGTTTTGACTTTTAAAGTATACAAAAAGACGCTCCTAAGAGCGTCCCTTTTGTAGCTTACCATTAAGCTGTGTGTAATTTTTATCAGTATGCTTCCACTTAGAAGCCTGAGATACGCTTAGCACTTCACTAAGTCAATTTAGTTAACGGCACTTTACCTGCTAAAATTATTGGCGGTTACCCAAACGAGCATCCACGAATAATTGGCTAGCACGGCTATCGCCAGCAAATGTGAATTCATCAACCAAATCACGAGCACTTGCTTCTTCTTCTACCTGTTCAGTAATGAACCAGTTCAAGAAGTTTACAGTAGCATAATCTTTTTCCTCAGTAGCCAAGGCATATAATTCATTGATTTTACCAGTGATTACTTGTTCATGGTTATATACCATCTGAGCTACTTTCAATGGATTATCTTCTTTAACAGCCTGAGCTTTAATGTCGCCCAAAGTAGTTGTTTCATTGCGGGATTCTAAGAAATCGATAATTTTGAAAGCATGATCCATTTCTTCTTGGTATTGTAAACGCAACCAAGCGGATAAACCTTTGAAACGAGCATCAGCCATTGCCAAAGACAATGCTAAATATAAGTATGCGGAGTTAAATTCAAAAATTACCTGTTCATTTAATGCTTTTGCGATATTCTTATTCATAAAAACGTCACCTAAAACCTTTCTTATACATATATAGTATGTTAATTAAAAACTTGATTAAATAAAGTTATAACTTATGTTAGTAACTTTAATTGATTCTTTGTAAGTACTTATTCTTGCTTACAAAGCTATTATAGCACATCGAGAATTATAAATCTAGTCTCAATTTTCATTTTTTAAAATTAATTGATAATTTGAGATTATTTATCATTACCATCTTCTCTCTTTTTTATTTCCTTCACTAACCCTTTCCTTATGATTACTATATTCTTCTTAGATTAAATTAAGATGAAATAATAGTGAAGAAAAAGGAGTTAACCTTAATAGGTTGACTCCTTTTCGATATTAATTCTCAAATATACATTTTGATATCTATTATATGTCCCCTACCCAACATTGTTAATCCCCCGTTTACTTCTTTAAGTTAACCTTCACAGAGAGTAAAAGGACAATCATAAAATATTTAAATCAAATCTCTTCTATTCTATTTTTATTCTTTTTTTATTCTACTTTTGTTCAACTTTTATTCTACTTTTAGTTTACTTTTATTCTACTTTAATATCTAAAATAGAATGTAATAATTTACGCGCATACTCACTTTGTACCGTACCAATAGCCTCTACGTCTACCACTTCCGCTACCCGACCTTTATAAAGAAATAACACGCGATCACACATATAGGTAACCGATGGCAAATCATGAGTAATGAATATATAGGTAAAATTATATATTGCTTTTACTTTCAATAACAGATCCATAATTTGTACCTGTGTATGCGCATCTAATGAGCTAATCGCTTCATCGAATAGTATAATTTCTGGTTTCACCGCTATAGCCCTAGCAATACATACACGCTGCAATTGCCCCCCTGATAACTGATGAGGATAGCGATCAATAAAGTCAGCCGATAAACCGACTAACTCTAATAGTTCCATAATCTCTGTTTCAAAATCTATCTGTGTACGCGTTCGTCGCTGTAAAACCAAGAGCGATTCCTTTATAATCTCACGCACTGTAAAACGACTATTCACGGATGTCGTATAATCTTGAAACACTACCGATAAAACGCCTGGTACCAATTTGCTTTTACCATATAAAGCCGTACCTCCTAAAGTAACACTCCCTTCATAGGGTTCTAATAAACCACAAATCACTTTACCTAGCGTACTCTTACCACTGCCCGATTCCCCCAGGATTCCCAAACATTCCCCTTTACGAACCGAAAACGTAACACCATGTAAAATCGTTTGATATTCTTTTTTGAAAATTAATTGACTATGTGGCTTAGGAAAGCGCACCACCACATTATCCACGGTTAACATAAGCCACCTCCTTCAACCACATTCGTTGTTGGTGCTACATTCGTTGTTGGTGTTATATTCGTTTTTGGTGCAATATGCAACAATTCTTTATACCGATTCGCAACAGCTAATTTCTGTTCTATCAGCATCTTAGTATACGCATCCTTAGGCTGCTCCATAATCGCTTGAAACGTGCCATAATCAGCAACACGACCTTTATTAAGCACCATGATCTCATCTGCTAAATGGGAAATTACACTAATATCATGAGTAATAAAAATCATTGCCACATCATGGGATTCTTTAATCGCCTTAAACTCTTTAATAATTTCATACTGAGTAATGCTATCAATCGCTGTAGTTGGCTCATCGCAGATTAAAATATCAGGTTTCATAGCCATAGCAATGCCTATCATAATACGCTGCAACATACCACCGCTCAATTGATGCGGAAATTTATTAAGCGTATCTTCGGGCTCTCGAATATGCATCTTTCGAAGAATTTCTATAGCTTTTGACGGCCACTCCGCCTGGGGAAATAAATTATGGGCTTCAAACGTTTCAAATATCTGATTACCAATCTTATATAAAGGATCAAAGCCAGTCATGGGATTTTGCATAATCATGCCAATAGCCAAGCCTCGTAAACTTCTGAGTTCCAACGCATTCAAAGCTAATAAATTTTTACCTTGGAATATAGCCTCTCCAGTGACTGTAAAATCACGACTTAATATACCTAATATAGCCTTAGCCGTCATACTCTTACCACTACCAGACTCGCCTAAAATACCTAAACAAGTCCCCTTGGCCAACGCAAAGGACACGTCTTGTAAAATCTGTTTTTCCCGTTCTTTATTGCGATGTACCACGGATAAATTGTTCACTCGTAACAAACTCATTCCTGTACCTCCTTAGGATCGAGGGCATCACGAATGGCATCACCTAACAAATTAAACGCCGATACCAATACTACAATGGCTACGCCAGGTACCAACATTTGAATCGGATTAACCGTCAATACATTCTTCGCTTCATTCAGCATAGCCCCCCATTCAGGTAAAGGCGCTTGAATGCCAAGGCCTAAAAAGGACAGAGTTGAAATATTAATAATCGTCCAACCCACATCTAAACTAGCTAGCACAGCCATTTCAGAACTAATACTTGGCAATAAATGACGAATCATAATAAAACGTTCCGGTGTACCAATACAGCGCGAATAAAGGATAAAATTCTTATCTCGATACTTCATAACATTGGTCCGTATCATACGAGCATACCAAGCCCATTTAATCAGTACATTGGCGATAATAATGTTTTGTACATCTACCCCCAAAAGTGCAATAACCGCAAATATCATAATTTGACTGGGAAACGATAACATCATATCAACAACGCGCATAATCACTTCATCAATAAAACCACGAAAATAACCAGACAATAGCCCCATAATAGCCCCTAAGCCAATAGTGGCCAGCATAGTTAACAGCGATAAAAATAAAGTCGGTCGAATACCGTAAATTAAGCGGGAAAAAATATCTCGCCCTAAATGGTCTGTACCAAACCAATGTTCCGCACTATAAGGGGCAAATTTCATCAATATATTGTTTTCATACGGATCATAGGGCGCAAGCCAAGGCGCGAAAATTCCAGCTAACGCAATGAGTAAAATAAAGGAACTAAGCCCTACCACCATATTATTTTTTAACAATAAACGAATCATTGAACACGCTCCTCTCTCAAGCGTGGGTCAACAATGTATTGAATAATGTCAAATAATAGATTAAACACTACGAACAAGAATCCCACAAATAATACATAGGTCTGAATAATTGGATAATCGCGATTGAAAATAGAACTAATACATAACTGTCCAAGACCAGGCCAAGCAAATACATTTTCTACCACAATGGTACCGGCAATCAATTGAGGAATGCTCATACCGATGGCAATAATACAAGTATGTAATGAATTTTTTAAAATATGCTTAGTCAAAATCGTTCGTTGACGAATCCCCCTAATGGTTGCATAGGTTACATAATCTTCCTTCATGTTCTCTAACATATTATTGCGAATTAGACGAATATACGTCGAAATGTAAGTTAAGGACACCGTAAAGGCTGGCAAAAGCAAATGTTGCCACGATTCACTACCACTGGTAGGCAATAAATCCATTTTGATACTCACCACCCAAATGAGCAGTAACCCAATCCAGTAAGCCGGCATAGAGGTTGTTAAAAACACTAAGCCACGCATGATTTTATCAAACCAGCCACCCTTATAAACAGCGCAGAAAAAGCCAATGGGTAAGCTCAAACCTACGACAAAAATAAGCGATGTAAAAGCCAACATTAAAGTCGCTGGTAAGCACCGTTGAAACTCCCCTAACACAGTCCGTGCTGGATTAATATAACTAACTCCGAAATCTAGCTGCAAACAAGCAATCAACCAATTCACATAACGAATTAAATACGGTTGATCCAAGCCTAATTCAGCCCGCACCTGAGCAATAGCTTCTGGCGTAACTACCGGCGTTTGACGAATACGCAACGCCACTTCTGCAGGGTCTGATGGAATTAAATTAATAAATACGAAACATACAAATGAAATGGCTAACATTAAGGGAATAGCCGTCAATGTACGTTTTATAATATACGCCCTCATGGCACTGCCTCCCTAAATCAGAAAGAGGCCATTGTAGTCACTCCTACAACAGCCTCAACAACTACAACTAGTACCGCTTGTATCTTGTATAAACGGACTCACTATTTTCAGCTTATTTCAACGATAAATCCTTAAATGGTACTTCATATAAGGTTTGGGTGAAATGCAAGCCTTCCACACGATTGTTATAGATAGCTTTGTTATTTTCATAAGTCAATGGAATATACACTGCATCTTCGTGTAAGCGAGTTAATACGAATTTATACAACTCTTGACGTTCGGTTTCACTAGTAGAGGTAAGAATCTTAGTAATAGCCTCATCAATGTCTGCTTTATCTTCTAAACCTTGTTGTGCTGCATAGTCACCATATACTGGTTTACGCATACCCGCTAAGGAAGATTGCGGATCATATGGCAAGCCCCAGGAAATATTGAATACCATGTCAAAATTTCCAGACTTCATATTATCGCGATAGGATTGTTCTTCTTCCCCTTTAATATGAAGAATGATACCTAGTTTTTTATATTCGGCTTGTAAAAATTCAGAAATAGCTTTTTCCGTTACACTATCACTGTTATATAACAAATTCAGTTCTAACGGTGTGCCATCTTTAGTTAAAATACCATCAGCCCCCAGTACGTAGCCTGCCGAACTGAGTAAAGTTTTTGCTGTATCCACATTATAATCATATGGCTTTAATCCTACATTCGCATACGGTACAGTTGGTGCATATAAAGTATCTGCTGGTTTTTCAATGCCATAGAACACACCATCTGAGATAGCTTGTTTATTAGTCGCATGTTGCAAGGCCTGGCGAACTAATTTATCGCTTAAATGAGCTTTTGTGGTATTTAAAACGATTTCACGAGTAGACATAGGGTCTGATAAAGCGACACTAAAGCCTTTTTGATCTTTAAATTTACGAATGGCATCAGCGTCCACCATATTTTTGCCAAAAATTAAATCAACTTCGCCTTTTTCAAGTGCTAAAATACGTGTTTGATTATCAGGAATTACTTTAACTAAAATAGTTTTAATTTTTGGTTTTTCACCCCAATATAAATCATTTACTTCAAAAATAGCGTATTTATCCGTTACTACTTCTTTTAGTTTATATGGGCCACTCCCAATATATTCATTAACGCCATCTTTAGTGCTGCCATTTTTCATAGCTTTTGGCGAAATCATAGCAAACGGCCGGGTTACGCCAAGCTCTGTTAGCAATGGATAGTAAGGTTTTGTCAAATGAATCACAAAGGTCAAATCATCGGTTGCCTCATAATTATCGATAAGGCTCATCGATTCAAGCCAAGTATGGCGTGATTTATTTTCAAAAATAGCATCAAAATTAGCCTTAATAGCATGAGCATCTAATACTTCGCCATCACTAAATTTTACATTTGGGCGAATTTTAAACGTATACGTCTGCCCATCATCACTAATGGTCCAGCTTTCAGCTAACGCAGGGGCATAGCCTTTATCCGTAATCTCTACCAATGTATCATAGAGCATTTCTTGGGCATACATTTCACCTGCATACAAATGGGGATTTAAGTCACGCACATCACGGAAATTAACAAATGTGAGCTGGTCACTTTTCGCACCTTGGGAGGCTTGATCACCCGTCGTTCCTGCACAGCCTAAAATGCCAAAAGCACTTACTGTCAATAAGGCGGCACATACAAGTCGTTTTAATCTCATAGTACAACTCCTCAACTTTTTTCTTCAATATAGACCAATGTTATAAATCATAACTATATATTTTGATAATAATTCACAATTACATTTATTGTCAACATGAGGATATAGCTTATAGCAACAATACATGATAACTTATTTTTAATTTTAATATTTTCGATATCATTAAGGTTTATCCCTATTAATATAATAAGAAATAACAACCATATTATTTAAATATAATTAATATATAGGTTTGCTTCACTACCCTTTAATATGATATTTATTATCAAAAACTAATAATTTAAATCTACTCTCAATCAAAAAAGGAACACTGAAATTAGTGTTCCTTATCAAAAATTTAAATATCTATTTTTACAATAATTAATAAAGAGCCTCTTTTAGTGTGCCCCTTTCAAATTTAATAAAATTACCCCCACTACAATAAGCCCAATTCCAACTACCGCTGTTAGGGATAACTCTTCTTTCCAAACATATACGCCAATAAGTGCTGTAAGAGCAGTACCAATCCCCGACCAAATGGCATAAGCAATACTAAGAGGAATTAAATTAAGAGCCTTTGACAACATGTAAAACGAAGCGCTCATGCCTACCGCAAAAATAATAGACGGAATCAGTTTAGTAAACCCCATCGATAATTTAAGCATGGACGTGGAGAAAATTTCTAATACAATAGCAGTGCCTAAAAAAATATAACCAATCATAGTATCCTTCCTGTATCTTTATATTTACCTATATTCATCTATCATATAACTTATACATTAGCTTTTGAAACAATTTTTGTTGTTGGCGTCTTATCATCCTGCGAGGCCGCTTGTTCTGCGTGCTGAGTTTTGGCTTGTGCTGCGACTTGTTTTGTGTCCTGTGATATAAGTTCTTCTACAATTTGTGCTGTGCCTTCTTGTGCTGCCACTTGTGTTGCTCCAGCCTTAAAAGCCTCAATAAAGCAATGCATACTGCGCAATAATTCTTGAATTTGAGATTCACCCATTATCGTCAGTGCCTGTGTTTCAATAGCCTGTAACTCTTTCATGAGTGGTCGAAAAGCTACCTGCCCTTCCTTAGTAAGAGCCATACACTTTTCTCGATTATCGTTAGCAATATGCAAATAATGGATAAGTCCTTCCTTCTCCAAGCCTTTACAAATAGTAGATACCGTTTGCTTCGGAATCGCCCATTCAGTACATACCTGGCTCTGCGTTCCGTAAGGCTGATAAAATAGAGTAACTATAACAGCTAATTTATTATAACTAATGCCCTTGGTTTTCGCCCAAGCTGCATATAATTCGACAATCTGACCAAAGTAACGTCCCATTGCTGTAATTTGCTCTTTATATAGATGTTCCATACTGTATGACACTCCTTTTACTTTCTAACAGTAAACTCCTCCCTATGCCTGGCTACTTCACTTACTAAGGACTCAAGCACTCATAGGATGAGTAACTAAAACTATACGGTGAATAATTAACACAACCATACTGTGAATTATTAATGCAGCCATACTGTGAATTATTAACGCAGCCTTACTGTGAATTGTTAATGCAGCCTTACTGTGAATAGCTTATGCTTTCATATAGATATTTTTCCATGTAGTAGCAAGAGGTGTATATTGCTTTTTAGGGGATTTTTTCAAATCCGAATTCGGACTATCTAGGCATTTAAAAAGGCGCATGTTTACTGGATTCTCAAAACCTCCTATAGTCCTAACTCGTACTAAACTGTAATATCTACTATATCTACTATATCTGTACCTATTTTTCTACCTATATCTGCACCTATACCGATACGGATAGCACCAGCGGATAACAAAATACAAAAAAGAAAATAGTCCCATTTCGTACTAAATCCAATAAATGAATTATAGTACGAATTAGGACTATTGTCAAGGTACGAATTAGGACTTTCTATTTATTACTTACTATTTAGCATTTTTATTTATTACTTACTATTTAGCATTCTCTATTTATTATTCTCTATTTATTATTTTCTATTTATCACTTGTTATCTAACTTTAAATGAACATATCCATTACAATATGTTCACTTGGCAGCTACGCATCGTTTCAAGAGCAGCTTCATGCTTTTCAGGCGTAACACCAGCACAACAAGCGCTGTCTACAATAATCGGCACTTCTGGTAAAAACGCTTTCAATACTAAAGCATTAGACACCACGCAAATATCAGTACATAAGCCCACAAGCTCTATGCTATCAATAGGCTCTACTTCATGTAAATACTGCAAATCTTCAGCTAATTCGACAGAGCCGAACTGTCCTTTGCAATAAATTTTCTCAGGATCAACCGGTGCGGCTGCAATAATCTGAGGTGCTAATTGCCAACCTTCTGTTCCTTCTTGGCAATGAAGCACGGGCAAAGCCTTGCCTTCTTGTGAAGTTTCATACGTTTCATCATGTGTATCCATCGTAAAATACACATCCCCTTCAAAGGTAGAAATTTTTTCAGCAACTTTTGGAACAATAGCTTGTGCCTCTTTCGTCCCCAATGTACCTGTAATAAAATCATTTTGCATGTCTACAACGATTAGAATTTGTTTCCCCATGACTAGCTCCTTTTCCGCATAATCTCAGAAAGTTTTATATATAATAGAACTACTTATCCTCATTATAATACATATGCCCATTAATTTCAGTCATTACATATTGCCAATTGATTTCAGTGTGTTACATTATCTATTAACTACAGTATATTCTCGGCTAGTTGATTTTATTATTTTAACGAATGACTTTATACCGGGCCCAAATAGCGCCGCCATCTTGTGCTGAAACGTCGATCAATTCAAATCGCTGTGGCTCATCCGTAGCCAAACCTTCTGGTGCGGCAAATAAGGTTGGTGTTTTCATAGAGCCATCAGCAGAGGCAGCAATAACAACACATGGTGTTATAAATATTGTGTTTATAAATTAACTATAGCCCTTGAAGTTAACTTCAGGTCAACCTCTTCCGTATACAGATTACCTATATGATAACTTTAAGACATACACCTGCCTAATTTATGTACGACTATTAACAAAAAGTATTATCATATATTTGTGATTTTTGGTATGCTAAATATGACTAAATCATGAAACAATGTATATTTACAAAAATAACTAAGATTTTAGTGCTAAAATCTTAGTAAAAAAATTTTAAATTACCCTAAAATTTCTTATATTTTTGAAAATACAAACGTTTCTAACTTAGTCATTCATATAATGGAGTGTTTAGCAGATTAGCTGTATTATTTATTTAGGAGAGTGATTACATGAAACAGCTCATGCGTATTTTAACGGTATTATTTATTCCTTTATTTATGGCAACTTTGTATAATCCTGTAGATGCAAGTTGGCTTAGTAAAACCTTAGACAAACTTGACCGTGCCTTAGGCATACCAGCTGGTACAACTACAACATCTGATGGCACTATGAAAGCTTCTCAACGCGGGGAGCGTTGGATTGAAGTATCTTCAAACAAATATTATACAACCTATGTAGATCGTCGTAGCTTAGAGGCTAGTGGGCAAGCACAAAATCGTAAAGTTAAAGCTAATTTTATGCATGTGTTTACTCCATTAGGTTCTCAATGGATTGGTAACACTAGTGGTGGCGATGTAAAACCTGACGTGATTACTGTAGCAATCAGCAAATCTCCTTTGGAATATGCGGTTAATTGGCATACATCTTCTACTGCACAATATTATGATGTACATGGCAACTTAATTTATGATGGTATATTAAAAGATTTTTATAGAAGCTCTTATTTTGGTGAAAAATATGTCCCAATGTCTGAACAAGAACAAATCAAAGATACGCTCTTTGCTATGTTCGGCTGGAACTACTAATTATCCCACAATTAAATAATTTTCATATACAACAAAAGGACTGAACAATTTATAGGTTCAGTCCTTTTGTCTACTAAATTCTAGATTGAGTAGCTACATTGTATTCATTTTTACATATTTTTTATTGTCACTTAATGAGCTTTTTCTTTAGTTTCTTGTTCTCTCACCAACATTTCACGAAGTACTTTTTCAAATTCTTCAACAGGCAAAGCTCCTGGTAGAGCTACTTGATCATTAACAACAAAGAATGGCACGGCCTGAATGCCATAACGAGCGGCCAAAGCTTCTTCTTCACGCACTTCGCTAGCATATGCTTCAGATTCTAAGACAGCACGAGCTTCCCTTTCAGGCAAACCAACGGCTTTAGACGCCGCCACTAACACCTCATGGTCAGCCAACGGCTTACTTTCCGTGAAATAAGCGGCATATAAGTGCTCAGCTAAGGCATCGGCAATTTCATAACTTTTACTCTGTGCCCATTTTGTTAAACGATGTGCATCAAACGTATTGGTAGACTGCGCTTTATCATATTTAAAATCTAAACCAATAGCTTGCCCCATCAAATTAATACCATTCACTTTATCCTCAGCCACCTCACGAGTTAAACCATATTTCTGGGCAAAACGATCTATTGTTGTCATTTCACAAACAGTGGGTGCTGCTGGATCTAATTCAAAGGCTTTCATGATTACAGCAATATCAATGGATTGCTCTGCTTTGATTTTTTGAATCGCTGCTTCCAAATGATTACGTCCAATATAGCAGAATGGGCATGCATAATCTGACCAATATATAATTTCCATATAATTCCTTTCTATGCTTACATATCTTTACATATTTTACTATTTCGACACGCTCCTTAAAACTCCTTTAAATTAAACACTAATAATAAAAGGTCCTTGAAAGCAAATCGTTTCAAGAACCTTTTATTATATTATGCACTGCGCCATTTTAGAAGCAATGCGGAGTTGATGATGACTAAAACGGAACCGGCATTATGAACTAAGGCGCCCGTTACCGGATTCAAAATGCCAGGGAAGGATAAACCAATGGCCGTAAAATTCAAAATCATAGCAAAGGCTAAATTCCATTTAATGGTACTCATCATCCGCTTAGATAGGGCGATTAAGTGAGGCAATTCTTTCACTTCATCATCTACTAAAGCAATATCGGCTGCATCAACAGCAATGTCACTGCCTACGCCCCCCATCGCAATTCCTACGGTAGATTTTTTTAACGCTGGCGCATCGTTAATCCCATCGCCAATCATGGCCAATGCTTGCCCTGTTTTTTGGCGTTGTGCTATATAGTTTAATTTATCTTCGGGCATGCAATTAGAAATGATTTCACGAATGCCTAGTTGACTCCCAATCGTATATGCGGAGTTTTCATTATCGCCAGTAAGTAAAACGGTTTGAACACCAATTCGATGTAAGCGCTCAATCATAAGAGCACTTTCAGGTCGTACGGTATCCGCCAAAGCAATAAATCCCACTAAGGTATTCGCAATCGCCACATACACGATAGTACTGCCTGTATCTAAATAGTGTTGCGCCCTCATTTCAATATCCTCACAAATAGCAATGCCCTGTTCTGCCATCAAGCGTTCATTACCAGCTAAAATGCGCTGTTCGCCAATCACACCTGTTACGCCACGGCCCGCTAATAATTTAAAATCACGGCAAGGAAATAAAGCCGCAGCTTCACTTAGAGTTGTATGACTAACTTGATTAGAATTAGAAACGCCATTACCTAAATTACCTAAATTACCTAAATTACTAAAATTAATATTTTTACTGTCATTAGTTACGCTGTTTTGCATATCCTTACTAAACATCTCCTTATAGGATGCCACAATCGCTTTACCTAAAGGATGTTCAGACATAGCTTCTAAGCTAGCTGTTATCTGAAAAATCGCTTGAATAGGGTTCCTGGTTCGTGACAATAAATCGTTCGCTGAAACGGCCTTATTCTCTACCATTTCAACAGCTACAACCTGCGGGGTACCATAGGTTAACGTACCGGTTTTATCAAACGTCACCTTAGTAACAGAGGCTAATCGTTCCAGTGCATCCCCTTCACGGACCAAAAAACCATGTTTAGTAGCATTACCAATGGCCGCCATAATAGCTGTTGGTGTAGCCAATACAAGAGCGCAGGGACAAAATACAACAAGAATGGTTACGGCCCGTAAAATTTCACCAGTTACGGCCCAAGTACCAATAGCCGATACTAAAGCAATAACTACCACCCAGGTAGCCCAACGATCAGCCAAACCAACAATCTTTGCTTTTCCAGCATCTGCTGATTGTACGAGTCGAATCATGCGTTGAATGGAACTATCTTCGCCCACCTTAGTAGCGCGCATGTCAAACGCACCAAATTGATTCACTGTACCACTAGCTACTGTATCACCTACCGTTTTATCAATGGGCAACGATTCCCCTGTTAATACCGCTTGATTGATGGACGTTTCACCTGAAATAATTTCACCATCTACGGGAACCGTTTCACCAGGCAAGACACGAATAATATCACCAATAGCTACGGTTTCAGCAGCCACGACTTGCTCACCGCTCGGTGTAAGTAAACGTGCTTCTTGTGGCGTTAGGTTCACCAACTTTTCAATACCGGCGCGAGCTTTAGCCACTGTAATTTCTTCTAATAAAGCCCCAATTTGCATGATGAATGCTACTTCAGCAGCAGCAAAAATTTCACCTGTTGCTACAGCGGCTACCAACGCTAGGGATACCAATACATCGGCTTTAATATCAAATTCGGTAATTAAACCAATCACCGCTTCTAACATAATAGGTAAACCACATAAAATAATAGCCAACCATGCAATATCAAAAGGAAACGGCTGTATATCAAATAAGCTAGCTAGCACCGCAATGCCACCAATCACTAGCAAGAGGACATCTTTTTTAAGACCACCTAATTCCAATATATGCTCAATTCTATTAAATACAGTTGTTTCTAACTTGCGAATGGCCGCTTCCATGCTCTTGCCTCCTATACTTTAGTAAATAATGCTTACATGTTTATATGATTGATTATTCATATGTCAACGTTTTTTATACCCATAGGGGTATATCCATATATGCATTATATACCCATAGGGGTATAGGTTGTCAATATAAAAAATAAAAAAGACGAAGATACCACTGGTATACTTCGTCTACTTCAGCCAATATGCCCATTACTGCATATTGGCAAATCGTTCACTGCATGTTGGCAAATCGTTCTACTGCTTTTGTAAATTTATCTAATGTTTTATCCACATCGCCATGCTCAAGCCCATCGCGCACACAGTGACGAATGTGGCCTTCTAAAATAACCTGCCCTACACGGTTAAGCGCAGATTTTGCAGCATTAATCTGCGATAAAATATCTTCACATGGCACGTCTTCATCGACCATACGATCAATCGCCTGTACTTGTCCAATAATCTTCTTCAAACGGCGATGTAAGTTATCCGCATCCATACACTGTTTCATAGGTATCCTCCATTAATTGTATTATATTTAATGATACCTTTCATAGCGCAGAATGTCAATAAAAAGGCGTTGTTAAGCGGTTTCTATGAAAAAGAATCATCGTCAACTAACTTTTTGCTATACGTAAACAATAAAAAATATCGCAGTATGTGATGTCAGTCATCGTACTGCGATACTCTTTTTGTTTTCTTGTTCAATTGGTTTGTATAGCTCTCACTCAACTGCATTTTAAAAGCTACCTCGCTGCTTACACTCACTAACATCTGAAATGATATCTCAAATTATAGTGCTTTGTACCAGTCTTCGATCAATTGATTGATTAAGATTAGAATGGCCATCATAATAAAAACTCCCTTTCTCAATATCTACTAAATAATAGATTCTATAGATTATTTTTTATTTATGATGTTATTCTAAACTATAAAGTAACTTTACAGTCAATAGCTATTTTGTAAAATTCCTATGAAATTTGTATGAACTTTCTAAAAAGACATTTGTCTATACACTTTCATGGCTCCGTTTCACAGGTACTTGCAACATAGAGAATACTTCATCGTGCAGTTCCTCATCAAAAGTCGTATCTAAGAAACACGCATCTACCACATCGCCACACACTTCGTAACCTTCCCCCTCAATCCAACGGAGTAATTCGTTAAGAACCGTCACATCATTAGGACGACCCCGTTTGTAGCGGCATACATAAGTACCTTCTGGCAAAGTCACTAACGTAGATTCAAAGCCCGTAGACTCCACAGGAATTCGAATATAACAACCACCATTTTTTAATGGATTCGCTGTTCCCAATGCATCTGCTTTTAAAATCGTGCCAAAGCTATAAGCTGGCAAAAATTCATGACTATATAAATCACGCCATAATTCCATCGCCGTTAAGTGGATATTTTGCCGGTCAATTTCACCGCTGGCCGTAGCCTGAAACGGATGAGAAATAATACTACGAGGCTTATAATGTCGTAAAAAAGGCGTTCCTTGTGGCTGTGAAACGGCAATAACCGCTTCTTTATACATATAGAGGCGCTGTTGCAAGGCTAAACGCTTACGGCCTAATTCTTGCAATTCCCGTTCAATCTTACCTTCTTGTTCTACTAATAACTGCAATTCTGCTTCAGGATCACGCTGGCTAATATGTTTTTGAATATCTTTTAAACTAACACCTAGTGATTTCAGAAAACAAATTTCACGGAGTAAGGGAATTTGAATACGACTATAATACCGATAACCATTATCTGCTACATATACAGGAGAAAATAAGCCAATAGAGTCATAATAAAGTAGCGTAGGCCGTGTTAAGCCATGTAGCTTCGCCATATCACTAATACTGATTAAATCCTCATGCATACGTACCCTCCTTTTTAATAACTATATTTCCTTATAAGCTTACAACCCTGTAATCTTGTAATCTTGTAGTCTTATAGTCTTTTAAGCTTTTAAACTTATAATCCTATAATCCTATAATTCTTTAATCTTAATCATATTATAGTAAAGTGTAGTAAAAATTTATATATTTATTATAACATATACTTCTCTTGAATATAGCTAGTGAAAAGACCTCGAATCCCTACGGACTCGAGGTCTTTATCGTTACGTCAATAATAAGATTACCCTTGTTTCATAGCTAATAATAATTGACGCAATTCTTCTACTTGGCTTTGAAGATCAGAAATCTTAGCATCACTTTGTGCTTTAACATCTGCTAACTTAGCCTCGTATTCTTTGCTTGTTTGTGCTTTTACATGTTCAGCCAAGGTAGTAGCCCCGTCACCAGAACCAATCCGGAACGTAGCCCCCATATTCGCCATCGTTTTACCACCTTCACCATAGGATACGCCTAAGGTGTATTGTTGATCACTATTTGGCGTATACGCATAACCTAGTGCTACCGCTTGTTTATTTTCATAAACACCTACACCGGCCATAATTTGACCTTTTTCACCGCCAATATATGGAAGTGGGTTAAGAGCTGCGAGAGCCGCCGTCATGGAACCAACGTTATTACTATGGTTCTTCATGTCATTACGAACACTTTCCAATTGACCAATATTAGCTGCATCTGTTGGTAAAATGCCATTACCTACATTTTAAATGCGGTTACCATGAGCATCAATGACTGGGTCAACCACATTCCCATTAGCATCTTTGGTTGCTGGCGTAACAGTTAACGCCCCTGGTACATTAATACCATTTTTAAAATCAACTGGCGCACCGTCTTTACCACTTAAACCATCTTTATCGATAGTTACAAGCGCATTACCATCTTTGTCTTTTAAGCTAATACCATTGGCATCTACTGTGGTCTTATTGCCATCTTTATCAGTAATTTCAACACCTTCTGGCTTCATAGAAGAAGAATTACCCTCTTTGTCCTTAGTAACTACGCCATCAGCTTTGACACTGGTTTCATTTCCTTTATCATCCTTAACCGTAGTACCAGCTGCAGAATTAGACGTACTGTTGCCTTTGCCGTCAGAAATTGCATTACTTGTGGCATCAGACGTATTAGAATTCCCTTTATCATCAGCCAAGGTATTACTTGTAGACGTTGAAACTACTATTACCGTCTTTATCAGTCAACGTTAAGCCATTGCCACCATATACGGCGCTATTGCCATCGTCACCTTTAACAGTCAAACCATCTTTGCCATCAAGAGCCACTTTATCGCCAAGTTTAATACTGCCATCCTCACCAAGGTCAATATGCTTAGCTAATTTAACTTCTAAACCATCGCCAGTTTCATTTCGTACGACCCCGATGTTTTTATCCGTTAAATCAGCTTTTTCAGTTACACCACCTGTAATAGTTAATTTAGAACTTAATGGACGATGAACATCATTCGCATCATCACCAGCAAAATCTAAACCAGCTTGCGCTACAGCTTGTAAATCTTGGACGGTGACTAACTTATTAAGAGCCTTACCGCTAATAGTAAGTAGTCCGTCTTTGCCATCTTCACCAACCAATGCTTTTTTAGCATCTTCTCCAGAGATTGGCCCCGTTCCTTCAATGCCATTATCTTTATCAGCATCTATCGCTTTAGTAAGACCTAATCCACTAGCACCAGCATTAGAAGATAGTGATGTATCACCAGTAGCTGTAGATTTAGCTGGTTCAGCATCAGCAGATTTCAACTTACCATCGTCTGTTACATCGTCTGGATTGTAGTATTTACCATCTACCTCTTTTAGCTTATTACCATCTTTATCTACTGGATTACCATCTTGATCGACTTTATATACCTGGTCATCAATAGTAACGACTTTGTCACCATTTTCATCAACCGTTTCCATGCCACCAGCAGCGCTGAACTTTCTTTCCAATGCTTTAAATTGGTCAAATGTTACAGCATCGCCAGATTTTTCAGCGGCACCGATATTTTTGAGACGGTTGCCACCATTATCAAGGCCATCCTTGGTTAAGGATACGTTGCCTTTGTCTTCACCAGCTGGGTCAATCGTAATACCATTGCCATCAACGGTTGTTTTATTTCCAGCTGTATCTGTAGCTGTGATATTACCATTCGTTGTAATGCCATCTGCTTTTACAGATGTTTCTTTACCATCAGCACCTTTAGTTGTCAATGCATCAGCAGTTAACGAATTACTAATTGTTTTACCATCAACAGTCTTTTCAACCGTTACACCCGTTGCATTCGCTGTGTTGCTGTTACCTTTATCATCAGCCAATTTATTTTCTTTAGCGGTAGATGTGTTGGTATTGCCCGCTTTATCAGATACGACCGTGCCTTTAGCGCTGATAACAGTTTTATTCTCCTCTTTATCTGTTAATGTAGAGCTAGCTGCGTTCGTAACTGTTGTGTTGCCTTCTTTATCTTTTAAGGTAGAGCCAGCTGCGTTTGTAACTGTTGTATTGCCCTCTTTGTCTGTTAAGGTTGTGCCGGTTGGACCATATACAGCTGTATCACCGTCTTTAGTAAAGGAAAGACCTTCACCTGGCGTTAGACTTACATTATTACCAAATTTTAAACTACCGTCTGCACCTAAATCAATATTCTTAGCTAATTTTACAGTTAAGCCATTATCTTGATTTGCCACAACACCAATATTTTTGTCAGTTAAGGATGTTTCATCAACCACACCGCCAGTAACAGACAATGTGTTACTTAATGGGCGATGTACATTAACTTTGTTACCCGCAGCATCAACCGTATCACCAGTGAAATTCAAGCCAGCTTGGGCTACAGCTTGTAAATCTTGAACGGTTACAATCTTGTTAAGATCCGCCCCAGATTTGCCGAGCAACCCAGATTTACCATCTGCGCCACCAACTACATTCTTAGCTGTAGTTGCATCAATAGGTCCTGTAGCTTGAATTCCATTCGCATCATCGCCTTTTACAGCTTTTGTCAAGCCTAAACCGCTTGTTGGAGCGTCAGAAGATAAAGCTGTATTACCTTTTACGGTGGAATCAGCAGGTTGTGCATTGTCCTTAAGTGTTCCATCTTCATTTACATCAGATGGATTGTAGTATTTACCATCCACTTCGATTAATTTAGTCTTTTTATCAGCGGACAACGGATTGCCATTCTCATCTACTTTATACTGTCTATCTCCAACGGTTACTACTTTATCTCCATCTTCATCAACAGTAGTCATACCACCAGCCGCACTAAATTTCTTTTCCAATGCTTTGAATTGGTCAAATGTTACAGCATCGCCAGATTTTTCAGCGGCACCGATATTTTTGAGACGGTTGCCACCATTATCAAGGCCATCCTTAGTTAAGGATACGTTGCCCTTACCATCTTCTTTTGGATCAATCGTAATGCCATTGCCATCAACGGTTGTTTTATTGCCAGCTGTATCTGTGGCTGTAATGTTACCATTTGTTGTAATGCCATCTGCTTTTACAGATGTTTCTTTACCGTCAGCACCTTTAGTTGTCAATGCATCAGCAGTTAAAGAATTACTAATTGTTTTACCATCAACAGTCTTTTCAACCGTTACACCACTTGCATTCGCTGTGTTACTATTACCTTTATCATCAGCCAATTTATTTTCTTTAGATGTAGATGTGTTGGTATTGCCCTCTTTATCAGTTACTGTTGTGCCTTTAGCGCTGATAACAGTTTTATTCTCCTCTTTATCTGTTAGCGTAGAGCCAGCTGCGTTCGTAACTGTTGTGTTGCCTTCTTTATCTTTTAAGCTTGTGCCAGTTGGACCATATACAGCTGTATCACCATCTTTAGCAAAGGAAAGACCTTCACCTGGCGTTAGACTTACATTGTCGCCAAAATTCAAGCTACCGTCTGTGCCTAAATCAATATTCTTAGCTAATTTTACGGTTAAGCCTTTTGTTTCGTAAGCTACTACGCCAATATTCTTGTCAGTTAAATCTTCACTGTTAGCTACACCACCAGTAATAGCTAAAGTATCGCTAAGTGGGCGATGTACAGTAACTTTATTATTATCTGCTCCCACTGTATCGCCTATGAAGTTCAAGCCAGCTTGGGCTACAGCCTGCAAGTCACCAACAGTGGCAATTTTAGCCAAATCATTACCTGCTGCTTGTAACAAGCCACCTGTTTTAACACCATCGGCGCCAGCTGTGCCACCAACTAACGCATTCGCTCCTTTTTCACCATCATTAGCAATCGGTGCTGTAGAATCTGTTAATTGGATACCTAAGCCGCTATTTGGTGTGTTCGTAGCCGCCGAAATTGGAGTCGTAGTTGTGTCAATTGGCTCTACTACTTCCCCATTAGCATTTACAAATTTGCCATCTTCAGTTTTTGTTGTTCCTGCTGGATAGTAATTATCCCCGATTTTTACTACTTCATTACCCTTATTATCAACTAACTTAGATGGCGAATTAGTGCCCATATCAGCGACTTTATCAGATAGCTCTTTGTATTGCTCAAAGTTTACTACATCACCGTCTTCCGTACCAGCTGCTACATTTTTAAGTTTATTGCCACCATTATCGAGGCCATCCTTAGTTAAGGATACGTTGCCCTTACCATCTTCTTTTGGATTAATCGTAATGCCATTGCCAGTAACGGTTGTTTTATTACCATCTTTGTCCTTTAATGTAGAGCCAGCTGCATTTGTAACTGTTGTATTGCCCTCTTTGTCTGTTAAGGTTGTGCCAGTTGGACCATATACAGCTGTACCACCGTCTTTAGTAAAGGAAAGACCTTTACCTGGCGTTAGGCTTACATCTTTACCAAAGTTCAAGCTACCGTCTGCACCTAAATCGATATTCTTAGCTAATTTTACAGTTAAACCATTTGTTTCGTCAGCTACTACGCCAATATTGTCATCTGTTAACTTTCCAGCCTCAGCTACTCCACCTGTAATGGCTAATGTATCACTAAGTGGGCGATGTACAGTAACTTTATTCTTATCTGCTCCCACTGTATCGCCTGTGAAATTCAAGCCTGCTTGTGCCACTGCTTGGAGATCTTTAATCGTAGCTACATTATTAAGGTCCTTACCCGTTTTTCCTAGTAATCCACCTTTACCATCAGCGCCCCCTACCGCAGTTTTTGCCTCAGTAGCCGAAATTGCCGTTGTATTAGAATCAGCAGCTAAACCATCTAAGCCACTCGCTACATTGCCAATTTGACGGGCTGTATCATCACCGACAGTTACTTTAATTTCCTCTGGTTTTACATCGGTTGGTTGAGCTTGATTTCCCTGCGCATCAACTGGTCTACCATCTTTATCTAATGTAGTTCCTTCTGGATAGAATGCATTGTCAATTTTTACAACTTTTTGTCCATCATTCGTTACATAGGTAACAGATGAGCCATTAGACTTGTTTTCTAAATTATGTATCTGTGCTTTGAAAGAATCCGATAAATCGATAGCTATATTTCGACCATTTACCTGAGTAATAATATTAGCATTACTGTTAGCACCTACAATATCTAAAGTATTGGTTTTATTATCTAGAGTAATTGTTGTTCCCGTACCAGCGCCAACCTTTAATTCTTGAACAGACTTAGTAGCACTGTTCTTTACTGTATCCCAGTCATTTTTCACAGTCGATAAATCAGTTTGAATTGTACTTACAGTACTATCAATCCTTGTGACAGTTGAACTGATATTAGTGACAGTGCCATCAATTCTTGTTACCGCTGTACTAATCCCAGCCACTGCTCCAATTGAACTTTCAGCAGAAGATGTTAGCCCCACATTAATTGTATTAGTGCTAGAAACAGCCGTAGTTACACTACCTAAGCCTACAATGTCTAGTCGATTATTATTTTTTGTTAACGTAACACCAGTCCCATTATGAGCAGAATCTGTGCCCACAGTTAAGTTTTGAACAGCTGTATCAGCGACTGCTTTTGCAGCATTAGCTGTTGTTTGTGCAGCATTAGCTGTAGACTGTGCAGTTGAAGCAGCTGTATTCGCACTTGCTGCCGCTGTGTTTGCTGCATCTGCTTTACTCGCTGCACTTACTGCCGCTGAGCTCGCTGCAGTTGCTGTTGATGCAGTAGACGCTAAATTGCTTTTAATTGTCGGAATATCAGCAATAGCCGATTTAGCCGTTGAAGACAAATCTACTATATAAGCAAGAAGCCCATTGGTAGCCGTAGTATCTGCTGTACTAAGTGTAAGACTCTCGCTCCCTACTGCCACTGTAGTCTTGGTTATATTATTAGCTACCGCAAATAATTGTGAACCATTAATCGCATCAGTGCTCGTAGCCGTAACAGCACCTGGTGCTACATTAATAATCTGCCGTTGTACAGTACTATTACCAACCGATACCACTGCGCCTGGCGTGTTATTAATAGTACCAGCAAAATTATATGTACTGCCTTTAATCGTTGCATTGCTAACTTGTGCTGCGTCTTTATTGGTATCCGAAGCCGCCCCTAAAGCCA
Organism: Veillonella sp. R32; assembly: GCF_010093125.1. Taxonomy (GTDB): domain Bacteria; phylum Bacillota; class Negativicutes; order Veillonellales; family Veillonellaceae; genus Veillonella_A. Next base: position 1,194 of record NZ_NMZQ01000048.1, on the reverse strand, counting down.
CGGAAGCAACTTTATTGGCCTTTGCCCCCATACCAAGCGCGGTAGCAACACTAGCCGTAGCTTGACTCAAAGAGCCTAAGGTAACGGCACCATGACCAGACCCAATAGAACGAATACCTATAAAAATAGCACCATCACCATTACCATATGTTGGATTATCGTTATACTCAGTATACTGGTTTGACACCCATTGAGTAGTGCTACCTAATTTATTGTACTCATCCGAACCCCTAAAAGTTCTTAAATCATCGCCGCCAATGCCTATAGTTCCATAGCCATCAACACGAACATTACCACCAATGGCAATACTTTGTTTACCTATTGCTTGCGTAACATTAGCTCCTGCATCAGATCCACCAATAGCAATAGCTTGTTGACCTGATGCAATAGCACTGTCACCAATAGCGACAGCCGTTTTACCTGAAGCCTTAGCATTTAACCCCGCTTCTGCAACCGCTAGTACCGAACTATGTACACCTATCCCTCCTAACAAGGCTACTGCAGCCAAAGTCGCTCCTAATTTAAAAGCCCCGCTAGTTTTCTCACTACTACTCTTCGTATGTCCTTTTGCAAATTCAGATGCCACTACATAGCAATGTTTTGTACGACTCCATACGATCTTATAAATCTTATTCAAATCTTCTACCTCCCTGTGCACACAACCTTCTCAATTCTTAAAATTTGTATTAAACAATGAACTGCCTAACGTAAATTTATAGTTATATCACACCCCCACAGGCTCTGATTACCTGATAAAACATCTGAAATTTACTGGTGAACTAATGCCCTACATTAACTATGTTTAACTATGATTTACTAATAATCCATTAACCGTATAATGATATTTTATAAAAATAACTGTCTTAGTATGAAAAGATACTTTACAACTACACTTTCCTATCAAAATGTATAAAATATCAAAAACAATCGATATTACCTCATATAGCCTAATAGATAACCACAGATTTTTTTAAGTCAAAATAACTTTTCTTAGTTTTCACCATTATTTAATTTTTTCTCGTCCATTTTATCATAATATTTTCATAATATGCAAATATCAATTTATTCAGCAAAACAGCTATAAATCTATAATTATATAAATATTTTTTATATTTATTTTTATTTTAAATTCATTTTATATTAATTTTTATATTCTTTTTTCAAAATAATCATCATGAATATTAACTCTCAATA
>NZ_NMZQ01000047.1 GCF_010093125.1 Veillonella sp. R32 | reverse complement strand
CAGTCCTTGTGATATGTCCTCAATTTACTTCATATACACTCCCATATGGAAGGAAGCATTTGAAGTTTTATTATTTTACAATCTGCTGTTCCATACGACTCATAGGTTCACTTACATCATAACCACCATAGGTTTTGATGGTTTCACCATTCACTAAGAGTTGTACTTTTTTAACTGCATCAAAGCTAGTAGCCGTATTTACGATGGAGGCTAATCGAAGCTGCGCACTTAATCCGTCTATGTTACCACCTTCTAAGAATTCCTTAGAAAGATTAATACGAGCAATACCATCTTTAATCGCTACGTCTTTTACTGTAACATTCTTAGGAAAAACAGGATAACTTTGACGACTATCTTCATCAAACAAGAAAGAAATCGCGTATTTTAAAGTTTTCTTATCACTGTCTACCGTAATTGTCTGTGGTCGAACGCCTTTACCATCATCCCGTGGCACATAGACAACCATTTTAGCCATCGTATCTTTGTCAGCCGACTTAGTACTTTGACTTTCTGCCGACGTAGCAACCGCTTGTTTGTTTCCCTCTGCCGAATCAGTAGCAATGGAACTACAGCCTGCCATGACTAACATCATAACGGCTAAGAGGGTTGTAGAAATGAGTTTCACATTACGTAACATAGTCATTACCCCCTAAAATAGTTTTCAATGCCATCGGCAATTTCATCAGCAAATTCTTGTTGCACTGCATCAGATTTCAATAAAGCTTCTTCCTTAGGATTAGAAATAAAGCCTAATTCAACTAATACAGCAGGCATCAACGAACGACGTAATACGTATAAATTACCTGGTTGAATGCCACGGTCACCACTAAAGCCAGCTTCATCAGCAATTTTTGCTTGAATCCGTGAAGCTAACCGCGTATCATACTGTGTTTTATCATAGTAGTATGTGGAAATGCCCCCTACGCTTGGATTACTAAAGGAGTTAATATGGACACTAATAAATATATCCGATTTATTCGCCGTTCCTACATCAACACGAGCCTGTAATTCATCAGGACCAGAGGCATTAGGTCCGTATACGTCCACATCCGTGGTACGTGTCAAATTAACTTTCGCCCCTTTAGCTTCTAATGCTTTTTTCAATTTCATAGAAATTGGTAAGGTTACATTTTTTTCCATCAAACCAGTAGGACCAATCGCACCAGGATCACTACCACCATGACCAGGGTCAATGGTAATTACTTTACCAGCAATACCACCACTCGTCTTATAGTCAACGGTCACCGCTTTTGGCTGACTAGCCGTTGCCACAACTGTTGGTGGTTTAGCTGGTTGCGTACTTGTGTTGGTAGTACTTGATTTCTTATTAGATTTTTTATCAGTATTCACCGTACTTGTGGCCGTAGGCTTTGTCACTTTAGGTGTGCTACCATAGTACACACTGCGTGGAGCTACCCCTTTTTGTTGAATATCAATCACCATGCGATCTGGTTTATTATTCACTTTATCCTTCTTCAAGGAAAATACTTTAATATCTCCCACATCAATTGAATTTGGTGTGTTAAGCACAACATTTACATTCTTACTGCTTTGTTTTAATTGTGCCTTCGTTACAATCTTAGGATCCATAGTCAAAGATGTATCGTCTGTCTTTAATTTTACATTCTTCAGTTGTACCGTTGTAGTCGTACCAGCCTTATCAATAGAGGCCGACGCATCTACAGGCGCCGTTAAACTTAAAACTACACGGACAAAAGGTATGGGCGCATCATTTCGTGTTACCCAATTAACATCTGTTACATCTGCTGCTCGTACCGACATAGCCCATAAAGGAAATGCTATAACAGTAAACAACAGAGCTAACCATAGTTTTCGCAACAATCTCACTCCTATCACTGGCCATATGTAATCATTAGGCCCCTTATTAGCTTCTAGTTAATTTTTACGTAAGTTCACAACACATAATCCTTACAAGCCTCATAGCTTCTAGCTTACCTAGAAAACCATATGGACATGTTTAGTTTATTATAACATAGGATTTTAAAGAATCTTGAAAAGTCCTGTATTTTCATAGACTGTTCACAAACCAAACATACGCTCCTATAGGGATAAAGTCTTTTGCGAAAAGGCTTTTACTCACACCATAGGAGCGTATGTTTCAATTAATCGTCTTTCAGTTTTTACTTGACAAGATTTATCGTTCTGTCGTTACATTCCATGTATTGCCATCCGTATGTATGCGAATGGTTCCTTGCGTATCTGTTCGATATACTAAAATATTCTCATCATTGAGACGTTTTAAGGCCTGAGACGTAGGATGACCATAATCATTATGTAAGCCTACAGAAATAACAGCTAATTCAGGACGCACCGAGCGTAAAAAATCTTTTTGTGAAGAACTAGCACTGCCATGATGCCCTACTTTAAGCACACGACTAGACAACTTTGTATTCTCTTCTTTAATAAGCCTGTTCTCTTCAGCCCGAGAAGCATCGCCTGTAAATAACATAGAAAATTTACCAAATGTTAATTTACCTACAATGCTATTATCATTAGGGTCTGGCCGTCCTTTATTATCTAGGATATAATTTCCTTCATCCGGAGCATATACGGTAAAAGTGGCGCCACTGCCTAAATCAACAACAGCCCCTTTATATAGGGCACTGTGAGCAATGTTTTTAGCCGACATATTCTTGATATAGGTTTTATACACAGACGTAGAGGCATCCATGCCATTATCGTACACATGACCGATCGGTATGCCTGCTTTAATTAAAGCATAAAACCCACCCATATGATCCGCATGAGGATGCGTTATAATAACATTTTTTAAAGAGCTAACATTATATTGCTTTAATAAAGCAATCAATCGATCGCGATGATCCACATCACCGGTGTCAATTAAGGTATACTCATTCCCTACTTTTATCAAATGAGCATCACCTTGACCAATATCTAAGGTATATACATCTAGGGTACCCGTTATAGCATCACTGGCTTGGCTAGTAGTAGCACTCGAACCCTGGCCCATATTAGGAATGTTAGCTTGTAAATTACAGCCACTTAATGATAGAGAACCTGCTACTAAAGCAATGACAAGGGTAATATAGGTTAACCAACGTTTAATATAATATTGCATATTCCACCTTTTACAACTTATTCTTCAAGTTCTAGTAATTGAGTCATTACATAAGGCACTTCACGAGCTACCTCAGAAGGCGTAAAACCACGCTGACGCGACTTATATAGTTCGTCAGCAGCGGCCCCATGAAGGAACACCCCTACCATGGCCGCTTCTACTTCTTCAAGACCCTGCCCTAGTAAGCTAGCAATCACACCGGTTAAGGCATCACCCATACCACCAGTGCCCATGCCTTCATTGCCGCTGCTATTGACAGCCACTAAACCATCAGGCGAAGCGACTACCGTAGGCGCTCCTTTTAAAACGAGCACCACTTGATATTTTATAGCAAATTGCCGAGCTACTTCAATGCGATTCGCTTCAATGGCATCAACCGTCAAGCCTGTAAGGCGAGCAAATTCACCAGGATGGGGGGTCATAATTACAGGTCGTTCGCGTTTACTAAACTCCATACCTACAATATCCATATGACCTAATGCCCAAAGTGCATCAGCATCAATGACTAAAGGCACTTCTGTAGTGGTCATAAAATTCTTAGCTAAGGTAGTCGTCTCTTCATTGCGACCCAGACCCGGCCCCATTGCTACCGCTTCTTTATCAGCACTATGCATACGTAAATGAAGTAAATTACCAAAGGATCCTGTCATAACTTCTGGCATTACCTTCGACTGTAACATGGTTAAACAATTGGAAGGCACTACCGTTGTTACTTTGCCAGCCCCCGTATAAATAGCGGCTTCTGACGCTAACAAAGGGGCTCCAATCATGCCATCTGAACCACCAATGATTAACGTATGACCATTAGACCCTTTATGCGCCGTTGGTTCCCGTTCAGGCAACAAAGCGGCCACTAAGTCAGCAGTTATTAATTCCGTTGGAAAATGGTCATTACTTTCATCTAATAAAGCTGTTTCCCAAGCAAACCCCAAGCCTTTTACAATAATCTCACCACAATACGATTTACCTGGATATAAACACATGCCTTGTTTAGGTGCCCCAAAAGTAACGGTTATATCCATTCCTAAAGCACCTGTAGCCACAGCACCAGTATTAGCGTTTAGACCTGAAGGTACATCAATAGCTACTAATAATGTGTCAGGATACGTATCAACATGAGCATCCATCCGATCTAACAGTTCTAAAATTGGCCCCTGTAAGTCTCCTTGTAAGCCAGTACCTACTAAACCGTCAACAATCACATCAGCGGCTTCAAATACATCGCCATCAGCTAATGTTAATACAGGAATCTCTAACGCCTCAACCGTAGCTAACTGTGCTTGAAATAGAGCTGAGCCTTCTTTATGGTCCTTTGGTAACACAATGCGCACTTCATGGCCCCATTCTTCTAATTGTCGAGCCGCTACTAGACCATCAGCACCATTGTTACCTTTGCCCGCTACAATAACTACCTCTAATGGCCCTTCCTTCTCCTCGAAGGCTGTGACAATCGCTTCAGCCACACCACGACCAGCATTTTCCATTAAAACAGCCAAGGGTAAATGCCCCTTGGCAGGGGCCCATTGATCAATAAAGTTTGCTTCTTCTTTGGCTAAAATACGCATATAAACTCCTCTCTATATTCAATGCTGCTTTATCCTAAAAGTATAGTCGCCACGGCATAAGCCTGGCAATGGCTAATGGATACAGTGATGTTGGTATATCCACTGGCTTCATACATAGATTTAAACATTCCAGTCAGTACCATATAAGGCGCCCCTAATTCATCACGGCGTATTTCCATATCTTGCCACGATCCATACCGAAATCCAGTGCCTAAGGCTTTAACAAACGCTTCTTTAGCAGCGTACATACCAGCTAAAGAGGCCGATTTTTGCTTGCCCCGACTATTGGCATAGGTAAGCTCATGCTCCGTATATACTCGACTTGCAAAGTTTGGTCTTTTTACTGCTTTCGCAATACGCTCTATTTCAATAATATCTGTACCTAGCTTCATGCATACTCCTTTCACGGATAGTCTAAAATAAAAGCCCCTGAAATTCAGGAGCTTTTATTACTAACCACGTAAAGAACGAATCATGTCAGCTCGATCAGCAGCCCCAAAGACAGCTGAACCAGCTACTAAAATATCAGCACCTGCTTCACGAACTAAAGGAGCTGTCTCTAAGTTAACACCACCATCAACTTCAACTACACCATTCGTATTTTCATAATAATCAAATAAAGCTTTCGCTTTTTTTATTTTTCGTACTGCATGAGGAATAAATGATTGCCCCCCAAAGCCTGGATTTACACTCATAATTAAAATCATGTCTAAATCAGCCGCAATATCTTCTAACATAGCTACAGGGGTAGAAGGATTTAAAGATACACCCGCTTTCATGCCATAGGATTTAATTTCTTGTACCAGACGATGCATATGTGGTGTTGCTTCTGCATGAAACGTAAAATATTCAGTACCAATATCAGCAAAGGCTTTTACATAATCGGCTGGATTCGTCACCATTAAATGTACGTCAAATGGCAAAGCTGTGTGTTTACGCAACGCTTTAATCACCGGCGCACCAAAGGTAAGATTCGGCACAAAATGACCATCCATAATATCAATGTGTAATAAATCGGCTCCACTTAGTTCGATATTTTTAATTTCTTCTTGTAAGCGTGCAAAATCAGCGGATAACATAGAAGGCGCAATTTTTACCATAGTCTCACCATTTCCTTTGACTGCGAATTTCTTCACGAATGACTAAATACGATTCATAACGACCAGCACTAATTTGACCAGTCGCTAACGCTTCCTTCACACCACACACGGGCTCATGCTCATGATAACAAGGGCTAAACTTACAGTCTCCTTCGGCGGCCAAAAATTCAGGATATAAGGAAGGTAATCGTTCTTCCGAAATATCACTAAAATCAATGGCACTAAAACCAGGTGTATCCATAATAAAGGAATCCCCATCTAAACTATATAAGGAGGCATGCCGTGTCGTGTGACGACCTCTTTTTATTTTATCACTGACTGAACCGGTTTGAAAAGCAAAAGACGGTTCAATCGCATTGAGTAAACTACTTTTGCCTACTCCAGAAGGGCCCGCAAAAGCGCTCACTTTATGATGTAACTGTTCTGTTAAAGTACTTAGCCCTTCACCGGTACGGGTAGAAGTAAGAATCACGGTGTACCCAATTTGACGATACACCGCTGCCAAAGTAGCGGTACTATCATCTTGTAAATCACATTTATTAATACAAAGCACTAACGGAATATCAGCATGCTCAATCATAACAATTAACTTATTAAGTAACAATTCGTTAATATCTGGCTCATGGGCGGCTACAACTAAAATCACTTGATCTAAATTTGCTACATGAGGGCGTTTTAACTCATTATGACGAGGTAGAATTTTTTCAATTGTCCCCGCAGGGTCAAAGGTAACACGATCACCCACTAATAAGGAATACCGTCCTTGTTTCAACCGACCGCGCACCTTACACTCATGAACTTGACCATCCTCAGCTTGCACGTAGAAATAACCGTTCATATTTTTTATGACAATGCCTGTATTCATAATCCTCCTACAAGGTTTGATCCTGTACTAATGCACCATTTAAGTAAACTTGAATTTGAACTTTACCAGTCCCCGACACATCTTTAACAATACGTTCACCTGGCTGCGCGGTTCCATCAAAAACGGTATGTGAACCAGCATCGTCAGATACGACAATGCGAACCGACTGATTAGCTTTACCAGATGGTACCGTAATATCTACCGTGCCTTTCGTAACTGCATTACTATTAGCAGGTTGCGTGGTAGTTTCTTTTTTAGCTTCCCCAGTTAAAGAAACAGCTGTATTAGCATCTAACGAACTGCCTGCTTCTGGGCTTTGTTGAGTAACTAACGCAGTGTCATCACTGCTACCGCCAATTGGACCTACCGCAAGACCTAAGGCACTTAATGCTTCTTTAGCATCTTTAATAGTCATCCCTACTAAATTAGGTAATTCTACTTTTTTACTCTTCACGCGATTAACCGTAACATCTACGGTAGTCCCTTTAGTCACTTTAGAGTCACCTGGTGGGGATTGCATTAAAATAACCCCATCCTCTTTACCATCTTCTGAAGCGGTCGTAATCTTACCTACCACTAAGCCTAAACTCTTAAGCCTGCTCTTCGCTTGATCTAAGGTCATGCCTGTTAAATCTGGCATAGTAATATCGCCAACACCTTTACTTACCACAAGATGTACAGTCCGTTGTTCTTTTACTTGTTCACCTGCTTCTGGGCTTTGGGAAATAACTTGTCCTGCTGGAACATCGGGATTCGATACTTCACTAGTAGATACCCGTAAGTGATTATCTTCTAAAATATGCTTAGCTACTGATACTTGCTTACCTACTACATTCGGTACATCTACCGTAGCATTGCTCCAGAAATTACCAAAGCTTAAAAAAGCCCAAGCAAAAGCTAATAAAAAGACGAAGAAAGCACCTAATAAAATATACTTCTGTGGCAAGCGAGACAATTTAGTAAGCCAACTGTCCTTCACAGCTTCGCCACCATAATATGTATCTTCCTCATCTAATTCGCCATAAGGAGCTTCATTAACGGGCACCATTACTTGTGTGCCGAAGTCATGTGGAACTCTGCGACCACTATTGCTGTTTACAAAACCTTGAGACATACGCAAGGCAGAAATCATATCAGTAATGTTACTAAATCGATCTTCTGGTCGTTTAGCAAGGGCTTTAATAACCGCCGCTTCTAATAAAGTCGGAATGCTTGGATTGAAACGGGTTGGAGGAATTAACTTTTCCCGCACATGTTTCAAAGCCACACTTATAGGTGTTTCCCCTTCATACGGTACACGCCCTGTAAGCATTTCATATAAAACAGCCCCTAAGGAATAAATATCGGTACTGCCATTAACAGGTTTACCACTGGCCTGTTCAGGCGATAAATAATGAGCGGATCCCATAATGGAGTTAGTATACATCATCGTTGTACCCGCATTCATAGCCCGTGCAATGCCAAAATCAGTAACTTTAATACGCCCCTGCTTTGTAATTAACACATTATGAGGCTTAATATCGCAGTGAACAATCCCCATTGCATGGGCATGTTCTAACCCTTCTGCAATGGCGATGGTAAATTTCACTGCATTATCAATAGATAAACGCTCATGGCGCATAATATATTCTTTTAAGGTTTCCCCTTCAATATATTCCATGACGATATAGTGATACCCCTGATCAAATCCTACATCGTACATACTTACAATATTAGGATGACTTAATTTACCAGCGGCTTGCGCTTCTCGTTTAAAGCGCGCCACAAAATCATCATCACCAGCAAAATTTTGGTGCAATACTTTTATGGCTACGGGACGGCCTAATAACATGTCTTCCCCTTTAAACACATCAGCCATACCACCGACGCCTATTTTGGAAATAATTTTATAGCGATTATCAAGGATTAACCCCTGTAATTTTGTTGCGGTTTCTTTCATGTTCTCACCTCACTCCTAGTCGATGCTACCAATTACAATCGTTACATTATCACGAGCTCCCTGATCATAGACTAATGTCATTAAGTCTTCCAATAAACGATCATCTTTCGCTTCGTTACGGAAGGCTTCTTCAATCACGGCTTGTTCAATATAACCAGTGAGGCCATCAGAACACAACAAAATTCGATCTCCTGGCGCTAATTCCTCGACGCCTGCATCAATATCTACAGTAGGACCAACTCCCACAGCACGGGTTAAGACATTGCGCTGTGGATGTTGTAACATATCATCCGCTTGTAACTCGCCAGCATCATACAAGGCTTGTACCATGGAATGGTCCGTACTAATTTGTGTGAGTTGCCCCTCATGAAACACATAGAGTCGGCTATCGCCTACATTGGCCCAATATAAGGTGGTACCTACCACATATGCTACAACTGCTGTAGTCCCCATACCTTCTAAGGCTGGGGTAGCTTGTACTCGTTCAAAAACAGCAGTATTGGCTTTTGCCATAGCTTGACGCAAAGCCTCTACTGACACAGTTTGCCAATTTTGCATATCCTCAGCAAGGGTATCGACTACCAAGGTGCTAGCAATCTCCCCACCTTTATAGCCACCCATGCCATCGGTGACTATACAAAAGGATTCTCCAATATAAAATCGGTCTTCATTGCGCTGTCGCACTAAACCAATTTTACTCATGCCTATACTCTTCATAGGTCCTCCTTCACACATGCCTCAATTATTTTAACTGTTGCTGCGCATGTTGTACTTTTAACTGACCACAGGCGGCTTGAATAGCATCACCCATTTCTTTACGCACAGTAACAGCTACGCCATAAGAAGCCACAATATTACGGAACGCTTCCATTTGACGTCGAGACGGCTTAAAAAGCTGAATATGTTCATTTCCATTTACAGGAATTAAATTAACATTGCAATTAGGGAAGTCTTTTACTAAAGCTCCTAATTCATGAGCATTTTCAATAGAGGAATTAATGCCTTCAATTAAAATATACTCAAACGTTACACGGCGATCCGTTTTTTCATAATAAGTCTTCACCGCTGCCAATACATCCGCTAAGTTATAATGGGCTCCAATGGGCATAATTTCACGACGAATTGCATCATTAGGCGCATGTAAACTAAGGGCTAATGTAATAGGAATGCCTTCATCAGCTAATAAATAAATATTTTCTACCACCCCACAAGTTGATAAAGTCATACGGCGATAGCCGATATCAAAAGCTTCTTTCTCGTGGAGCAAGCGAAGTGCATTAATAGTATTCGTGTAATTCTGTAAAGGCTCGCCAGCGCCCATGACTACAATCGAATGAATACGTTCTTTTAATAAAGCGCCGAACAACAGCACTTGAGCTACAATTTCATGAGTTTCTAAATTGCGATACAAACCACCTGTAGTGGAGGCACAGAATACACAACCCATAGCACAACCTACCTGCGACGATACGCAAACAGAGTTGCCATAATGTTGTTTCATCAATACCGTTTCTACCTGATTACCATCAGCTAACTTGAGTAATAATTTCTTCGTCAACCCATCAGGAGCTGTCTTTTCCGTTACTATGTCAGGGGTAGACAGCACACAATGGGCCTGCAACCAATCACGCATATTACCTGGCAACTGCTGCATAGCTTGAAAATCAAAAATGTAGCGTTTATATATGTAATCCATAATTTGCTTAGCTCTAAATTTTGGAAAACCAGCTTCCACAATTATAGCCTGCAATTCGGTGAGGTTCTTACCTAATAATTCTATCATAATTATATCCTTAAGTAATCAATTTTGAAAGTCTTAGCCTTGTTTATGAAGACGAGCTATAAAAAAGCCATCCATTTCATCCTTTTGGGGCCATAAAGTTACCATAGGACCCGTTACAGGAAATGGTAAATACGGAGCTGCATCGGCCAAGACAAATTCACTATGAAGAGTTAAAAACTTATTAACCACGTCTTCGTTTTCAGCTTCATTAATAGTACAAGTAGAATAGACTAAGACACCACCTGCTTTTACTGTCTTAGCTGCTTCTTCTAAAATTTGGAGTTGCAACGTAGGCAAAGTCTTCAAAGACTCCGCCGACTTATGCCAACGCATATCTAGCTTACGCTGTAAAATACCAAGGCCAGAGCAAGGGGCATCCACTAATACTCTATCAAAGCTCTCCGCCCACTCAGTAGGCAAAGAAGTCGCATCTTGCAATTTAAATTCTGCATTAGTCACGCCTAGACGTTTAGCATTAGCCGCCATGAGACCTAATTTATGTTCATGAATATCATCAGCGACAATACGACCTCTATTCTGCATACGCGCTGCCATATGCATTGTCTTACCACCAGGAGCTGCACAACAATCCAAAACCTGGTCTCCTGGCTTAGGATCTACCACATAAGCCACCGCCATAGATGCTTCATCAGTAAAGGTTAAAAGTCCGTCTTTTACTAAAGCAGAACTGTCTAATGAACCACGATGGCTATTAATATAAATAGCCTCTGGCAGTTTACCAGTCGGTTCAGCTTGCCAACCAACTTTAGTAAGGGCTGCCATACCGTCTGGGATTGAGGTTTTCAGCGTATTGATGCGGGCTGTCAACCTTGGACGCTCATTAAACCAACTGCAAAGCCCCAGCGTTTTCTCTTCGCCATAAATAGCCAACCAATGCTCCAACAACCAAAGAGGTTGATTGTAAATAAACGCCAATCGCTCTACCGCGCTTGTAGCCAACTCATCAATGCTAAAGCTATCACGATTACGCAAAAAATTACGCAATACGCCATTGACAAAACCATCTAAACCGCGTGCCATTTTTTTTGCCAATTTTACGCTTTCATTTACAGCGGCACTCTCTGGTACCTTGTCCATATAAATGAGTTGATACAGACCTAATCGCAATATATCAACAACGATGGAAGATAATTTGCGCAACGGCCGTTTAGCTAACGTTTCAATAATAGCATCTAAATAGTTGCGACGACGCACTACCCCATATACTAGCTCTGTGAAAAAACGCCGATCCACATCACTTAAATGATGTTCCCCTAACATCTGTTGCAAAACTATATTCGCATAGGCACCGTCACGATTAATCATCAATAAAGCCTGGACAGCTAATCGTCTAATATTTACTTGTCCCTGCGAGGCGGGCCTCGCTGTCTGCACCTTAGCCATTAATTAATTTCTCCACAACTTCTTTAATACGATCCGTATTTACCCGCGTATTGCAACAAGGCCCACAAGGACGCTCATTGAGCACCCCTATTACGGGAATCGGAAATACATCATTCATACCACTCACTAAATCTCGCTCACAGGCAATGGCTACAATTGCCTTAGGGCGAATGTTTTTAATCATAAGTCTTGCCAATGTGCCACCTGTCACTACTACAAACTTGCAACCATAGGTATCGGCAATCTCAAGTAAGGTACCTACTTGACAGCGACCACAACGTTTACAATTATGAACATCAGTAGTTACTTTGTGAACGCAATCACTTTGTTGCAAACAATGCGGCGTTAATAATAAAACACGCTCAGCCGGTACTTTATACAGATTTAATTCCACCAAGTGATTAATTAAATCAATTAAAGCCTGACTAGCTCTATCTTTAGTGACACCTACTACTTTGCCGATAAGTAACACTACAGGGAAAAAAGCATAGAGCCAACGATTACTAATACGAAGCCAAATAGGATGAATTCGTAAATGGTTAGTTGACGCCAAAGCCATACTGCCCCACATAATCCAACAAAGTATGGGGAATACAGCTAATAAAATTTCCACTGTCGTTGCTATACCCACACCCCAACGATGTAAACCAGGCCATAATAAATAGCCTAAAACGGCCCACAATAGCGTAAGTATAAGAAATACTGCAAAGGTTAATTTAAAGTACAAAGGATATTGTCCTAAGCTTTGTTGTTGATTACGCATTCAGAATTAATCCTGCCTTTACTTGATGACCACGACAAAAATCGCCAGCATTCATGCGTTTTTTATTATCTGGCTGTACTTCCAAAACTTCTAATACACCCTCACCAGTTGCTACTAAAAAGCTTTTTTCGGTTACACCTATAATCGTACCAGGAATGGGGTCACCGGCTGTCACCGAAATATTTTTAGTCTTTACTACTTCATTTGCCATAGCACAGGCTTGCCATACTTTAATGCGTTTACCAGCTTCTAAGAAGGTAAAACAACCCGGTGCTGGACTAAGACCTCTAATTTGATTAGCTAAGGCAACGGCACTGCGCGTCCAATCAAGGGCTCCCATTTCCTTAGTAATTTTATTAGCATAAGTAGCTTGGCTATCATCTTGTGGCACAGGCTGTAAACTACCAGCCAAAGCCTTAGCCAGTACCTCATTAATAACCTCGCCACCGATTGGTGCAATGCGGTCAAATAATTCGCCTGTTGTTTCACCAGCTTTAATTGTTAGCGGAATCGTTTCCAACATATCGCCCGTATCTAAGCCATCATTCATTTGCATAATAGTTACCCCTGTTTCACGGTCTCCATTTAAAATAGCCCAGTGAATAGGCGCGGCGCCACGATATTTAGGCAATAAAGAGGCATGTACATTAAGACAGCCATACTTTGGTAGACGAATCAACCAAGGGGGTAAAATTTTACCATAAGCCACAACGACTATTACATCAGGTGCTAACGAACGAAGCAAAGTTTCAGCCGCCTCATCACGCAAAGTCACTGGCTGATATACAGCTAAGTCAGCTGCTAAGGCACATTCCTTTACTGGTGGCATTTGCACTTTTTTACCACGTCCTTTTTGTTTATCTGGTTGGCAGAAAACACCTACCACTTCATGGGGGCCATCAATCAAAGCCTGTAAGGTAGGCACGGCAAAATCTGGTGTCCCCATAAAAACAACCCGTAATGAATCCATGAATGCCTCCTATGCCTGTGATGGTTCTTTTATAATATCGGCTTCTGCTTCTGCCATAGCCACTGCATTTTCATCTTTCAATTTATAGGCAGTCTCTACTTTTTCAATAAACAAAATGCCATTTAAATGATCAATTTCATGCTGAATAATACGAGCTAAAAAGCCTTCCGCTTTTAGTTTTTTCTTTTTATTGTGACGATCAATATAATGTACCTCAATCTCTTGATAGCGCTTTACATCACCAAAATAGCCAGGCACACTTAAGCAACCTTCTACGCCAATTTGTTCACCATCAGCTTTAACGATTTCTGGGTTAATAAATTCTTGTAAACCTGTACCATCATCCACTACGATAATACGCTGTGACACATTAACCTGTGGTGCCGCTAAACCGCAACCATCGGCAACACGCATAGTATCTGCCATGTCATCTAATAACTGGCGCAATTTTTTATTGACAAAATCAACAGGTTCCGCCACTTTTTTTAATACAGGATGTCCTGCTTTCACAATATCTAAAACTGCCATATGTCCTCCTATTAAACAGGATCTACATCAATATGTAATCCCTCTTGTGTAAAAATCCACGAATTGTATATAAAGTCTTTGATAGACTCTAATTGATTGCCTCGTACCATAATCGCTACGCGATATAAGTCACGTACCTTTTTAATACCTTCTTCATAAGGACCCATAATATCAAGCTCGCCTGGCACTGCCAAAGATTCTAAAGTGCTCACAATTTTTTCTGCAATAGCCATAGCTTTAGCCACTTCTTTATGCTGAATCCTAAAATGCATCATCGCCCCTAACGGAGGATACCCTAGCATTTCACGAGCCTGTATTTCTTCTTCATAAAAACCAATATAATCATGGGCCTTACTCTTTATTATAGCATAATGTAAGGGATTATAGGTCTGAATTACGACTTGTCCCTTCCCCGTACTACGCCCTGCGCGGCCAGCCACTTGGGTCAGCAAATCAAAGGTTCGCTCAGACGCACTATATAAAGGGATATTTAACACGGAATCAGCGGTCAATACGCCTACGGCCGTAACCCCTTTAAAATCATGTCCCTTCGCTACCATTTGGGTACCTAATAAAATATCATAATGGCCTGCCCCAAAGTCAGTTAGAATTTGCTCACCATTTCCTTTTTTCGCCGTCACATCTTGGTCTAAACGAGCAATTCGTGCTTTAGGAAAATTGCGTTGTAATTCTTCTTCCACTTTTTGTGTACCAGAGCCAAAAAATTTAATTTTTTGACTGCCACAATGAGGGCATACTCTAGGTACTGGCTCGTGATATTCGCAATAATGACAACGAAGTGCCTCACCACTTTGATGATATACCATAGCCACATCACAATGAGGGCATTTAATGGGTTCGCCACATTCGCGACACATAACAAAGGTGCTGTAACCACGACGATTCAACAAAATAATCATCTGTTCTTGATTAGCCAAAGTTTGTCGAATGAGATGACTCATAGCCCCTGAAAATACAGAATAATTACCATACATCATCTCTTCTTTCATATCTATGATTTGCACCTTAGGTAATGGTTGATGAAAAATTCGATGTTTCAATTCTAATAATTGATATGTCCCCTGTTTAGCTAAATAATACGACTCAATAGAAGGTGTAGCCGATCCAAGGATTAGGGGACACTGATTAGCCTTAGCACGCCATTGAGCGACTTTACGGGCATGGTAACGCACCATATCCTCTTGTTTATAAGACGTATCATGCTCTTCATCTACTATAATGAGCCCAATGTCTTCCGTAGGTGCGAATACAGCTGACCGAGCACC
Organism: Veillonella sp. R32; assembly: GCF_010093125.1. Lineage (GTDB taxonomy): Bacteria > Bacillota > Negativicutes > Veillonellales > Veillonellaceae > Veillonella_A. Next base: position 58,468 of record NZ_NMZQ01000047.1, on the reverse strand, counting down.
AATAATAATATGACTATCTTTACGTCGCAAGCGTTCCCAATTATTATACCGTTCACTAATAGTTAACTTGCTATGAAATACTACTACTTCATCGCCAAAGGCTTCCACAAAGCGCGTAACAATTTGATTCGTTAACATAATTTCCGGTACTAACACAATGGCAATGCGGTCCATAGCAATACAGTCACGGGCTGCTTTCATATAAATTTGTGTTTTGCCACTACCAGTAACACCATGTAATAAAAAGGTATCCGCTATGCGGTTCGTGACAGCCCGTTTAATGGGTTCATAACAGGTTTGTTGTTCTGCTGTAAGCGGTAAATCTTTTACCTGAAAAGCATTAAACTTTGTCTTAGTCTGTGTATATCGCTCTTCTACCGTAATGCCTTCATAAGTCATCACTTGTTTTATAACGGGTAACGTGAAACCATCTTTTTGTAAACTATGTACCGACGCTGTACCTAACTCTTGTAAGTAAAATCCTAATTCACGCTGTCGCTTTCGCTTCAAAGGAATATGCTCTGGTTGAAACCAAGGTTGCACTACTAGCCACTGTTCTTTAGGTCGTTCATAACTCTTTAATTGCTTCTTATCAATAGTAAACAAACTCAATGCTTCTGATAAAGCACATAAATAATAGTTACTGAGCTTTTTAGCGGTAGCTAACATTTCTGGCGTAAACCACGGTTCTTTGTCTAAAACTGCTTGAATAGGCTTGATTTCATAAGTAGGAATTTCTGTTAGCTCTCGATAAGCTATGAGAATTCCTTCTTCCTTTGTGCGCCCTAAAGGGACAGCTACGCGCGTACCTAAAGCAATTTCGCCAAATTGTGGCGGTACAGCATAGCTGAATGGACTATTCATTTTCTTCGCTGGACGATTGATAATAACTTCCGCCACACGCATACTATCCCTCCTTTGCAGTATTTTTTATTATACCATTTTTTTCGATATTTTTAAATAAAGACTACACAGCAAGAACTAAAAAAGAGGCCGTAATTTGAATAGCTCAAATTACAACCTCTCTATATTTAGCTTAGCTATTTAATTATAAACCAGCTTCTTTGCGAAGAATTTCTGCTTTATCAGTATGTTCCCAAGGAAGATCAACATCAGTACGACCAAAGTGACCATAGGCTGCTGTTTGATGATAAATTGGACGAAGCAAGTCAAGCATTTCGATGATACCTGCTGGACGAAGGTCAAAATGTTTCTTAACAAGTTCCGCAATTTTTTCTTCGGCCACTTTAGCAGTGCCAAAAGTTTCAACCATGATGGATACAGGTTTTGCCACGCCGATGGCATAAGCAATCTGAATTTCACATTTATCCGCAAGACCAGCTGCTACGATGTTTTTAGCTACATAACGAGCTGCATACGCTGCACTGCGGTCTACTTTTGTAGGATCTTTACCAGAGAATGCACCGCCCCCGTGACGAGCCATACCACCGTAAGTATCTACAATAATCTTACGACCAGTTAAACCAGCATCCCCTTGTGGACCACCAATTACGAAACGACCTGTAGGATTGATGAAGAATTTAGTGTTTTCATCAACAAAACCTTCTGGTAATACAGGTTTAATAACTAATTCTTTAAGGTCAGCCTCAATCTGTTCACGAGATACTTCAGGACCATGTTGAGTAGAAATAACGATAGTTTCAATGCGTTTAGGTACGCCATCTACATATTCAACAGTAACCTGTGTTTTACCATCAGGACGAAGGTAAGGTAATACACCATCTTTACGAACTTTTGTTAACTGACGAGATAAACGATGAGCTAATGCGATTGGCATAGGCATGAATTCTTCCGTTTCATTCGTAGCATAACCAAACATCATCCCTTGGTCACCAGCACCGATTTTATCAAATTTATCGCTACCACCTTCGCGTGTTTCAAGCGCATCATCCACGCCCATAGCAATATCTACGGACTGTTCGTCTAATGCTACGTTAACACCACAAGTATCGCAGTCAAAACCGTATTTAGCACGTGTATAACCGATTTCGCGAATCGTTTCACGTACAATATGATTAATATCTACATAACATTTAGTGGAAATTTCCCCAACTACATGAACTTGACCTGTTGTTACGAGCGTTTCACACGCAACATGAGCCGTTGGATCTTGCGCAAGAATTGCATCAAGCACAGCATCCGAAATTTGGTCAGCGATTTTGTCGGGATGACCTTCTGTTACGGATTCTGATGTGAAAAATACATGTTTTTCAGCCATTTACCCATTACCTCCATAAAAAAATTCCTCATCAGCCAAGCGATGAGGAATCAAACCCCATCTTTCGGCATATTACCGTCGGACTTAGCACCTTTTCACAATGAATGGTTGCTGTAGCTTCACAGGGCCTTTCCCTCCACTACTCTTGATGAGACAAAAGTTACTATTAAACTGATTGTGATACTTTATATCACTGGTTCATTATACAATAGAATTACAATTCTGCCAAGGCTGAAATAATTCGCTTAGCGACATCAATTTTTGTCATAAGTGGTAAAGGACGAACTTGCCCACCTGGATAAATCAAAGTTACCTCGTTAGTATCAACATTAAAGCCTGCGTTCTGTTTACTCACATCATTGGCTACTAACATATCAAGATTTTTGTTAAGTACTTTTGATTTACCATATTCGATGACATTTTGAGTCTCAGCAGCAAAACCGATGAGCTTTTGGTGAGTTTTATTCTCTCCTAACCCTTTAAGAATATCTGGATTTTTCACTAATTTAAGCTCTAAGGTATCCATCTTCTTAATTTTAGTGTCCGCCATATTCGCTACTCTAAAATCGGCTACAGCGGCCGCCATAATCACCGCATCGCAAGCTTCGTAGCGACTATTCACCGCTTCTTCCATGGCTCTTGCTGAATCAACGGATACTAATTCTACCCCAAATGGTACGGGTAAATTAGTCGGTGCTGAAATTAAAATAGTCCGCGCCCCAGCGAGAGCAGCTTGCTCCGCAATGGCGTATCCCATTTTACCGCTAGACCGATTGCCAATATAACGTACAGGATCAATGGCTTCTTGAGTACCACCAGCTGTTACAATAACGGTTTTATTAGCCAATACATCTGTTTTCATCATATGGAAAGATAACCATTCAACGATGCGGGCTGGCTCAGGCAAACGCCCTTTGCCCGTAACGCCACAAGCTAAATGTCCACTATCTGCTTCTAAAATATGCATCCCCAATTCACGCAACGTATTCATATTTCGTTGTGTTATGGGATTTTCATACATATTAGTATTCATAGCAGGACACAAAAAGATAGGCGCTTTAGTGGCCATCAATTGTGTCGTAAGCATATCATCAGCAATGCCTGAAGCTAATTTACCAATAACATTGGCCGTAGCTGGTGCCACAATATAAGCATCCGCCCATGTGGCTAAAGCAATATGTTCCACGTTCCAATCATGCACATCTTCAAACATTTTAACCGCCACTGGATGACCGCTAATTTCGCCAAAGGTCATAGGGGACACAAACTTGGTGGCATTTTCTGTCATAACCACCTTCACCTCAGCCCCTAATTTGCGGAGGCGACTTACAATTTCTACTGCTTTATACGCAGCAATACCACCAGATACACCTACAATTACGTGTTTATTTTTCATCCTCAACACCTATTATCGTTCACCTTTTAGTACCGCTTATTTAATACCGTCTTTAGTACGAGCAAAGCCGATTTTATCATCTGCAATTTCATGAAGCGCAACGGATACTGGTTTATCTGTATCTAAACCAGTTACTAAGGCTTCATCACCGTCAGTTAATTCACGAGCACGCTTAGCGGCTAATGTAACTAAAGTATATTTACTATCTACATGTTTTTCCAAGTCCTTTAATAAAGGTTTTACCATCATAACGCATTACTCCTTATTTCGCATATTGCTTATAAATATATTGGATTTTTTCTTTATTTCGTTTAATTTTACAAGCTTCTGCTCGTAAAATAGACGCTACTTTTTCCACTGCATCTGGCAACACATCATTCACTACAATATAGTCATAACGATGAGCTAACGCTAATTCAGAGCTAGCTTTAGAAAGTCGCTTATCAATGACTTCAGCTGCATCAGTACCACGATCGCGCAGACGATTGGATAAAATATCTAAAGACGGTGGCACAATATAAATAAATACAGCCTCACTAAATCGTTCTTTAACTTGCATAGCACCTTGAATATCAATTTCAAGAATAACACTTTTACCTTCGCTCAACAAGTCCATAACATGTTGTTTAGGTGTACCATAATAATTATCATACACTTGCGCGTATTCTAAAAAGGCATCCTCTTCAATGAGGCGTTGAAAGGTTTCTTTATCGCGAAAGAAATAACTAACCCCTTCTTCCTCACCAACTCGCGGTGCCCGTGTAGTCATAGATACTGAATACACAAGATTGGGCATTTGTTTGCGCAAAGCTGCGCAAATGGTCCCTTTACCAGCCCCTGAAGGACCAGATAAAACAATCAAAATCCCTCTGTCCGACATAATAGCACCTACGCTTCCGTAGACTCAGCAGGTGTAGCTTGAACAATACGATGTGCTACTGTTTCCGGTTGAATCGCTGACAACACAATTTGACCACTATCCATCACTAAGACAGCTCGTGTTTTACGACCATATGTAGCATCTACTAATACACTTTTTTCCCGCGCATCTTGAATCATTCGTTTAATGGGCGCAGACTCTGGACTGATGATAGCAATTAGGCGATTTGCCGAAACCATATTACCAAATCCAATGTTTAAAAGCTTTGTACTCATACTTAGTGACTCCTTACTCTTGCAACCTACTCTATATTTTGAATTTGCTCTCTAATTTTCTCTAACTCACATTTCAATACTACAACACGGTCTGTTATGGCTAAATCGGATCCTTTAGATCCCATGGTATTTACTTCTCGATTCATTTCTTGTAACAAGAAATCTAACTTACGCCCAATCGGTTGATTCTCTTTTAGTGTGTTTCTTAATTGTACCACATGAGAGCCAAAACGTACAATTTCTTCTGTAATATCTGTTTTATCACTCATGGTGGCTACTTCTTGAAGAAAACGGTCCATGTTAACGGTTACGTCCGTTTTCTCTAGCACATTTTGAATGCGCTGCAATAATCGCTCTTCATACTTTTTAACAGCTATATCTTTATGTGCCATTACTTCTTGTAATACAGCCTCTAATGTATTAACACGACCTTCGATTTCAGCTTTTAAATTGGCTCCTTCTAAAGCCCGCATATCACATAGACCTGCTAAAGCAGTCTTTAAAGCATCCAATGTAGCTACTTCTAATTTAGCCTCTTCAAAAGGTATATCTTCTAGTACTAGCCAGTCCTGTGAAACACTCATCATATCTCGTAAAGAAGCGCGCTCTTTAGTTTGTGAAAACCCTTGGACTACCAAAAAATCCCTAATTTGATCGGCTAAGGTATTATTAACAGTAAATACTTTCTCCCGATCACTCGTATTTTTAAGGGTAACATTGACTTCTACTTTCCCCCGTTGCAAAGTATCCTTTATATGACGTCGTAATGTATTTTCTAAAAAATATAAGGTAGCCGGCATATTGAGATGAAGATCTAAAAATCGAGAATTTACACTTTTAATTTCAATAATAATTTGTAAACTTTCATCGATGCCAATACCACGACCAAAACCGGTCATACTATTCATAATATATTATGTCCTTTCTATTTTATCCTAGTCAACTTCCTAGTATTCTTCTTCATTTTGTATTTCATTTTCTTTCATTTTATCATGTTACTTACGTAGGGTAAAGGAATCTAATCCCTTATAGCTATTATAAATGTGATATACTTATTATATTGAATATATTAAAAGGAGTTAACGATGAATTTAGATGGTTTAACCTTAGCCGTATTAACCAAAGAATTGGCCCAACACTTAGTGACGGGGCAAATTCAACGGCTATTGCAAATAGATAAAACAACAATTGTTCTTAAAATAAACACCCCTACTGGCAACCAGAGCTTAGTCATTACAGCCGGCAATTTACCAGCTTGCTATTTAAGTCATGGCATTACGGATTTACCTAAAGAGCCTACATCCCTCTGTATGTTTTTACGGAAGCATTTAGAAGGCGCCCGTATTACCGCCATTGAGCAACTTAATGGGGACCGTATTCTTCGAATTAGTGCCGATAAATTAGACCTAGATGGTTCTTTAATTTCTAATCGCATTTACATTGAATTAATGGGCAAATATTCAAATTGTATTTTTGTACAAGATGGACTGATTTTAGAAGCCCTAATCCATGTAACCCCTTTAATGAATCGAGAACGGTCCATTGCCCCTAAATTGCCGTACGAATTGCCACCTAATAGCGAACGTGGTAGTTTATTCGAATTTAGTGACGAAGAAATAAAAGAGTTATTACAAAACTTTAGTCAAGGTACGGTAGCCGACACAGTGCGTCGTATTTTTAATGGCTTTGGCCCTGCTCTATTAAAGGAAGTGTGCTATCTAGCTAATCTTACCGAAAAAACAGCTATAGATACCTTGTCAAAGGAAGCCCTGAATTGTCTAGGTACAGCTTTAAGTAAAGTAAAAGAAGCCGTTGCCTCTGCTACCCAATTATTAGTGTATGAAAATGCTAATCACAAGAAATTGTATAGCCCCATTCCCCTAACTTATTTAGAGGCTCAAGGCGGTCAACTACAAGCTACCTATGATTCTATATCACAACCTTTAGAGCTGGCCGTAGTAAAACAAGGTGGTATTAACACTACCTCCAATGAATTGGAGCGAACTTTACAACAAGCTATAAAAAAAGAGGAATTACGCCATTCTAAAATCCAAACAGAATTAGATGCTAGCGACAAAGCTGAGGAATATAAATCCTATGGTGATTTATTAATGATTAATGCTTATTTAGATACTCAATATAAATCAACTGTTACGGTAGATAATATCTTAGCTGACCCCATTGAACCTATCACAATTCCCTTATTACCAGAATTAACAATTGTAGAGAATGCACAACATTATTATAAGCAATACACAAAATTAAAAAATCGCATGCAAAGTGGTCTATATCAATTAAATCAAAGTAGTCAGCGAATTGACTACCTACAATCCGTCTTATATAGTCTTACCATTGCCGATAGCAAAGACCTTGTACAAGAAATCTACAATGAATGTGAACAAGCAGGCTTACTCAAAAAATCTAAAAAACCGGTTAGTTACAAAGCACCTAAACATAATTTTATGCGGTTTCCTATTGATGGTGGTGAAATTTTCATTGGTCGTAATAATCAACAAAATGAGTATTTAACCCATCGTTTTGCTAAACCAAATGACATGTGGTTTCATACCTTACAAGTACAAGGTAGTCATGTCATTTTACGGCCTGCTGAAGGCACCACAGCAACCGATGAAATGCTAACCTTAGGCGCTCAATATGCCGCTTATTTTAGCAGAGCTCGGGAATCGTCGAAAGTAGCCGTCGATTACACGCTCATTAAGTATATTAAAAAGCCACCTGCTTCTCCGCTAGGTTTTGTTATTTACACGAATCAAAAAACGGCAGTTATTGACCCTAAAGAACCAGTTTTAAACAAAACCACTAACTACTATGAATAATGAAAAGGCTCTCAGGAAATTCCTTATATACTAAGGATGCTTCCTGAGAGCCTCTTTACTTATTCACGATTAGATTGTTTTAAGCTTTCACGGTTTTGACGTAAGCTTTCTAAGGTTTTTTCCAAATTGTTTTCAATATAGCGCATTACATCACTAGCATATTGAATGGAGCTATCCTTCAATTCCTGTGAGGATTGATTAGCTAACATAATAATTTGGTTTGCCTGTGTCTGCGCTTGTTTTACCAATTCACTTTCTTCCGTCAACTTAGCAATATAATCTTTAGCTTGTGCAATCAAAGTGTCAGCTTGGCGTTGCGCATCTGCCAAAATTTTGTCTTTTTCGGCCATAATACGACGAGACTCTTCAAGCTCTAATGGTAAAGACTCATTAATAGCGTCTAAGACACGCATAATTTCTTCTTCTTCAATGACCCGTTTAGTGGTCATAGGAATGCGACCACTGGTTTCGATTAAATTTTCCAAATCTTCTAAAAGTTTTTCTGTTTTCATTCTCGCCACTCCTATTAGTACTATTTACTACGATTTGCAAACTTAGCTTCCAAAGCCTCTTTTACCGTTTCAGGAACTAGACCATCTAATGAGCCATTAAATTTTGCTAATTCACGAACTCCTGTAGAGCTAACAAAAGAGTACTTATTATTCGTCATAATAAACACAGTTTCAATATCATCATCCAAATATTTTGAAAATAAAGCTCGCTGGAACTCATATTCAAAATCACTGAGCGCTCGCAAGCCTCGAATAATCATATAACTATTCTTGGACTTAGCATAATCAATTAATAATCCCGATGCACAATCAACCTCAACATTTGGTATATGGGCTACAGAGGCTTTAATCAACTCCACACGCTCTTGTTGCGTAAATAAACTATGTTTATTAGGATTATCTAAAACCGCTACAATCAATGTATCTACAAGCTTACTCGCTCGTTCGAAAATATCGACATGCCCATTTGTTACAGGGTCAAAACTCCCTGGACAAATGCCTATACGCACTATACTAGCTCCTTTCAAGCTCATAGGGTACACAATACGTCACCTTTGTATACCCAAATTGCTGTTCTTTTATCATCGTCCAGCCTTCTGGTAATACAAGTGGTTCCTTTTCATGATGCTCCACAATAAGCATTCCATTTTCTTTTAGTAATTGTTGATTGACTACTACAGCTAACGTAGCCGCTACAAAACCTTGTTCATAGGGCGGATCTGAGAAAATATAGTCAAATTGCCGACCCGCTAATTGCTTACCAGCTACTTCAATAGTTACTGGCAACACCTCAACCTCTTGCTCAAAATGACAATGACCTACATTTTCTTTGATAATACGTGCTGTCCGTTTATCAACACAAACGGCTAGTGAGGCCCCACGGCTAACTGCTTCTAATGCAAAAGCACCTGTGCCAGAGAATAAATCAAGGACTGTCGACTCTACCAAGCCATAATTAGTTAACACATTAAAAATACTTTCTCGCACCCTGTCTTGGGTAGGACGAGTATTCATCCCTTTTGGTGCTTTTAAATTATGACCTTTGGCACGGCCTGCAATAATTCTCATACGTCCCTCTTTATGCCTACACTTGTCTCTTAATTATAGTATATTATGTTACAAAATAAAAGTACATGTCCCGTGAAAAATTAATTATAGGAACATTTCATCTTTTAAATTGCGTCCCATTAAATCCATTAAGGCCTCTTGCGGTGCTTTTTGATGATACAACACTTCATATAAAGCACTAGTAATCGGTAAATCTAATTGTTTAACTTTCGCTACTTCATACACCGTTTTTACTGCAAAAAAGCCTTCTACCACCATGTTAGAGTGATTCATAATATAATCCATCGTTTCGCCATCAGCTAATTTTTGACCCGCTGCGCGATTCCGACTATGCTTGCTCATACAAGTAGCAATAAGATCACCCATACCAGCAAGCCCTGCATAAGTTTCACGACGCGCACCTAAGGCAACACCAAATTTGGTCATCTCATGAAGACCGCGAGTTAATAAAGCGGATTTACAATTATCGCCTAAAGACATGCCATCAACAATCCCTGCTGCCAAGGCGATAATATTTTTAGTAGTGCCTGCCAATTCTACCCCAGTCATGTCTTCGTTTACATAGACTCTAAAATTGCGCGTACTAAGAGCTTTTTGTACAAATTCAGCCGTTTCCTTCGTCTTCGCCGATACTACAGTAGTAGCAGGCAAATTACGACCAATTTCTTCAGCGTGATTAGGGCCTGATAAAATGGCTAACCGCGCGGTTATGGTCCCCACTTCTTCCGCAGCTACTTCTGATAAGCGCTTCCCCGTTTCCCGCTCAATCCCTTTCGAACAAATGACTAAGGTTGTATCACCATGTATAAAAGCCTTTAATTGCTGTAAGGTATGACGCACATAAATTGAAGGGGTCACAATAAGCAAAATATCACTGTCTTTAGCAATACTACCTAAATCAGCACTCATCTGCAAACTATCTGGTAAGCGGACTCCCTTTAAATAAGCTTCATTTTCACGACTGCTTTGTAAAGCCTTTACTTGTTCCTCACGGCGACAATATAACCACGTATCATTGCCCGCTTGAGTAGCCTTGCAGGCTAAAGCCGTTCCCCAACTCCCAGAACCTATAACACCAATTTTCATTAGGAATCATCACGCTCCGTTCGTTCTACTTTAAGCTCTTGACCACGTAAGAGACGTAAAATATTTTCACGATGTCGTAAAATTACAAATAAAGCCGCCACAGCACCAAATACGATGTACCAAATAGGTTCACCAAAAACTATCATCAAAATCGGTACTAACGCAGCCCCCACAATGGAGCCTAAGGACACATATTTAGTAAAGTATACAATAACCGCCCAAGTAGCAAAACAAATGGCTGAAATAATTGGCACTAGAAAAATAAGTACTCCTAGCCCCGTTGCCACACCACGACCACCTTTGAAGCCTAAAAAAATTGACCAGTTGTGACCAACCATAGCCAAAATACCCCCTAAGAGCATTAAATTAGGCTCTGGTGAAAAAATAGCAACCCCAGCCATACCTTTAGCAGCATCGCATAGAAATACGGGCAACGCTGCTTTCATCCCCAACACACGGTAGGTATTGGTGGCACCGATATTTTTACTGCCATATTGACGGACATCAGTATTAAAAAAGACCTTACCAATAATTAAACCACTAGGAATAGAACCTAAGAGATAGGCTCCTAAGGCAAATAAAAGCGTAGATAGTGTAAACATTAGTCGTCATCATTTCCCTTCTTGCCACGTAAGATTAAACGAATAGGCGTACCTTCAAAGCCGAAAGATTCGCGCAAACGGTTTTCTAAGAAACGCATATAAGAGAAATGAATTAACTCTGGTTCATTTACAAATAATATAAAAGTGGGTGGTTTTACTGATGCTTGTGTCATGTAATAAATCTTAGGCAAACGGCCACTGCGAGATGGCACTGGATTTACATTTTGCGCATCCGACAATACTTGATTTAATACACTTGTAGAAATGCGCATATGTTGCTGTTCAGAAACGAATTTAATTAAATCCGCCAAACGATGAATACGCTGTTTTGTTAAGGCCGAGGCAAATAATATCGGCGCATACCGCAAAAAGCCCATTTCATCATAAATGTCTTCGGTGTAGCGAATAGTCGTCTTATCATCTTTCTCTACTAAATCCCACTTATTCACTACGATGACGATACCTTTACCAGCCTCATGCGCATAGCCAGCAATTTTCTTATCTTGTTCCGTAACCCCATCTACCCCATCAAGAACTAACACTACAATGTCAGCACGGTCTACAGAGCGCAAAGAGCGAACAATACTATACCGTTCTACAGGGGCATCAATTTTTGCCTTACGGCGCATACCAGCCGTATCAATTAAAATAAATTTTTGACCATCATGAGTCCAATGCGTATCGATGGAATCGCGAGTTGTACCAGCTACATCACTAACGATAACTCGATCTTGACCGAGTAACGCATTTGTCAAAGAAGATTTACCTACATTTGGACGTCCAATCAACGCCACATGAATAGTATCTTCCTCTTCAGCTGCGCTAGCCCCATCAGGGAAGTGTTTTACCACATCATCAAGCAAATCACCTAAGTTCATCAAGTTCTTCGCTGAAATGCCAATAGGATCACCAATTCCTAAATTATAAAATTCATAAATATTAGCTTCTTGGTTAACACTGTCAATTTTATTAACAACTAAAATTACCGGTTTACCACTGGACCGTAAAATATTGGCCACTTCTTCATCAGCTGGTACAACACCCTGTTTGCCATCTACTACAAACAGGATTACATCAGCTTCTTCAATAGCTAATTGTGCTTGTAAACGCATCATTTTAGGAATTTCATGACTATCAGCAGTGATAAATTCAATCCCCCCTGTATCAATCATAGTAAATTCTCTATTCAGCCATTCAGCGTCAAAATAAATTCTATCACGCGTAACGCCGGGAATATCCTCCACAATGGAAATACGTTTATTTACTATGGCGTTAAACAATGTAGATTTTCCCACATTAGGACGCCCTACTACTGCTACTAATGGTTTTGCCATACTGTCACCTCAATCATACATAAAATATCACTCTATATTGTAACATATTCAACGTAATCCTTAAAGAACTTCGCCACATACGCTAACAGTTTCTACAAGATTGCAACCCCTTATCTTGTTCTTTCGTTCCTTTATCTGCTTCTTCTTTATCATAGAATACGCAAAAGGAGCTGTAAAGTGGCAAGCCACCTACAGCTCCTTTATATGAGCACATTGTGCTATTGCTAAAATTATTCAGCGTCGGATTCAGCAGATTCTACTGGTTCCATTAATTCAGTTAAAGCTAAGCCCAATTTCTTTTCATCTTTATTAAGGGAAATAACTTTAACTTCTACTTCACGACCACGAGTTAAGTAGTCTTCTACTTTAGCATTACGTTGTTTTGTAATCTGGGAAATGTGAAGTAAACCTTGGATATCGTCGTTAACAGCTACGAAAGCACCGTAAGCTACTAAACGAACAACTTTACCAGTTAATACATCGCCAACTTTGATAGTTTCTTCAGCTACATCCCAAGGGCTCTTAGTTAATGCTTTTAAGGACAAGGAAAGTTTGTTGCTTTCTTCGTCAAAGGATTGTAATTTAACTTCGATTTCTTGACCAACGGACAACACGTCTTCTACGCGTTTAATTTTGTGCCAAGAAATATCGGAGATGTGAAGTAAACCTTCGATACCACCGATATCAACGAACGCACCATAAGGCATGATTTTACGAACAATACCTTTATAGTTGTCGCCAACATTAATATTTTTCAAGGCTTCTTCTAATTTAGCCTGACGAGCTACTTCTAATACAGCACGACGGGAAAGAACCAAACGGTTTTTCTTTTCATCGATTTCCAATACCTTAGCTTCAAATTCAGTACCTACTAAGCTATCAAGAGATTTAACGAAGTGAACATCCCCTTGAGATAGTGGAATAAAACCACGAAGGGATTTAACAGTTACAACAAGACCAGCTGGAATAGCGTCAACACCTTTACAGATGATAGGTTCGTCTTTTTCCTGAGCTTCTTGTACATACTGCCAATCTTCGTCTTTAGCCAAACGAGTGATGGACAAGTAGATAGGATTATCTTCCTTGATGTGGTTCATGATTACGGCTTTAATGTGATCGCCATTTTTTAGCACGTCTTTAGCAGAGGCAGGTGCTGGATAAGCGATTTCAGTACGGTTCAAAGTTGCTTCTGTTTTATAACCGAAGGAAACGTACGCTTTGTCGTCGTCAACTTCTACTACTGTACCTTCTACTACTGTGCCTTTCTTAAAGTCTTCTGCCCAGTCAGCTTCTTTGGCTAACAATTCTTCAAATTCATTCATTGTGTCAATGACCTCCTTAATTATCCAGTCGGGTGTCGATGCACCGGCTGTAACCCCTACCGTGTTGACTTCGTTAAACCAAGTCAGTTCTAATTCAGTAGCGGTCTCTATATGATAGGTAGTACATCCAACGTCACGACAGACCTCTGCTAATCTGTTGGTGTTACCGCTGTTCTTACCACCTACCACAATCATAAGGTCCACCGTTTTTGCTAAAGCTACTGCCGAATTTTGACGTTCTTGGGTAGCCGTGCAAATCGTTTTGAAAACCTTTAGATTTTGAGTTTTTTTCTCTAATATATCTATTATACTTTGAAATTTAAATTGTGAAAAGGTAGTTTGTACAACTACACCCCTATTTTCCACGAAAGGCAGAATTTCAGCTTCTTCTTCCGATTCGATGACTATACCTTTGTTTCGAGCCCATAAATTAATGCTAATTACCTCAGGATGCTTTTTTTCACCTAAAATAACAAGCGACATTCCCGAGTCAATTACCGACTTAGCATCCTGCTGTGCTTTCTTAACATGGGGACAAGTAGCATCCACGACATGAAGGCCTTTTTCATTAGCTTCCTCATAAATAGCTGGCCCCACACCATGCGAGCGAATAATCACGGTTCCCTTCGGAATTTCTTCCAATGTATCTACCGCATATACTCCATGATGTTCTAAATTAGCCACCACCTGTGGATTGTGAATAATAGGACCTAATGTATAACTGCGGTCTAAATGGTTCGATGTATCTTGAGCCATATTAACAGCTCGTTTAACACCATAACAAAAGCCACAATTCTCTGCAATACGTATTTCCACGTTTGCCTCCTTTATCGTTTAAAGTTTGGATGGCTAGCCCGATAGTCTGCCATTAAGGTTTCCAAAGCACTCTTAACTTGCTCATTTAAAGCAGCAATCGCTTCTGCCGTAGGCTTTGCTTTAGTCACGGGAATCGGTTTACCAATAATGGCGGCTACTTGCCCTCGTTTAATATCATAAGAGCCCATGAGCGCCACTGGTACCACGGGTACGCCCGTTCGCAAGGCCATAGAAGCAACGCCATCATGAAAACGACCTAAGGTCTTATCTTTCTTTTGACGTGTTCCTTCCGGAAATATTCCTAATACCAAATTGTTCTTTAATAAGTTCATAGCATGACGAATAGCAATTTTATCGACGCCGCCTCGTTTCAAAGGAAACGCGCCTAACCAACGACAAAAGAAATTAGAAATAGGGTTCTTAAATAATTCTTCTTTCGCCATAAAGCTAACGTGCCGTGGTAAAGCATGCCCTACAATACAAGGGTCATTATTGCTCTTGTGATTAGGAGCTACAATGACAGGCCCTTCTTTAGGAAAATTCTCACGCCCTACTACATCCGTTTTATAAATCCAACCATACACAATTTGAAAGGCTGAACGCCATAAACATTCTGAAAACTTATCCATAAAGCGATACTCCTTTACTTTTCAGCATCTGTAATCAATTGTATCATACGCTCTACAGTTTCATCAAAAGTTAAATTATCAGAATTGACTACAATGGCTTCGGGAACGCAAACTAAAGGGGATTCCTTACGATTCGTATCCATCTCATCACGAGCCATTACACTGGCCTTAATGTCTTCTAAAGAAATAGTTTCCTTATCCTTTGTTTCTAACCAACGTCGTTTGGCACGCGCATCTACAGAAGCGGTTAAATAGATTTTTAATTCCGCCTTAGGTAAAACTACAGATCCAATATCACGGCCATCAAGAATAACACCACCGCTTGTTGCCATAGCTCGTTGTTGAGCTACTAAAAACTGACGAACTGCTTTAATGCTAGCAATTTGTGATACCGCTTGATTAACCGCTTGACTACGAATCGCTTCCGTTACATCGTCACCATTTACAAAAACAGTAAATGCTTCGTCCGTCGGCTCTAAACGTAAGGTCAAGGTTGGCAATAACGCCGTTACAGCCGCTTCATCGGTAGGCGTTATGCCTTTTTGAAGCACGGCCCAAGTAACAGCACGATACATGGCACCTGTATCGATATATAAATAGCCTAATTTTTTAGCTACTACTTTAGAGATACTACTTTTACCTGCCCCAGCCGGTCCATCTACGGCTACAGCAATTCGTTGTTTACTCATACCTAAAAACTCCTCCCATGAATCATGTCATGGCCTTATACAACATCCTATGTCTCATCGCCGTATACTGCATGTTGAGCTGCTACAAATGCGGTCGCAAAAGCAGCTTGTAAATTATAGCCCCCCGTAAAGGCATCAATATCTAAGACCTCACCAGCTGCATACAAACCTTTTATTTTCTTAGATTCCATTGTTTTAGGGACAAATTCTTTCACAGAAATGCCCCCAGCTGTTACAATGGCTTCCGCAATGGGACGCATTTGTTTAAACGTCAACGGCATATGTTGTAATACATGAACTAAACGTTGCCGCTCTTCACGACTAATTTGATTAATAAACTTTTCTGGAGTTAACCCAGCTAATTCTATAATAACAGGAATTAAGCGTTGTGGTAATAAATCTTTTAACCCATTCACTAATTGTTTCTTCGAGTATGTTACAAAATCTCGCTGTACCCGTTGATCCAATTGTTCTACTGTTAAGGCTGGCTTCAAATTAATTTCTAAATTAATAATGCCTATATTCTTTTTCTTTAATAATTTGCCCACTGTATGACTCAAGGAAAGTACAATCGGTCCCGTAATACCAAAATGGGTAAACATCATTTCACCAAATTGTTTAGCCTGCACTTTAGCCTTCGCCACTACAGACAGTTCTACATTACGTAAACTTAGCCCCATCAAATCCTTTGCCCAAGTTTCCTTTGTTTCTAAGGGCACTAAGGACGGCCGTAAATCTGTAATAGTATGACCTACTGCCTGCGCCATCTCATAGCCATCACCAGTAGAACCTGTTAATGGATAAGACAGGCCACCAGTAGCTAAAATAACCGCATCTCCATAATAGGTTTCCTTATCAGTAATAACCCCTTTAATACTATCATCTTGTACGATTAATTGCTTAACTGCTTCATTTAAATGAAGGATACCACCATACCCTTTAAAAACGCGCATAAACATATTGCGCACTTCTAATGCGGAGTCAGATTCAGGAAAAACACGCCCACCTCGTTCTACTTTGGTAGCCAATTTCCAACTATGCAATAAATCGAGCAAATCACGATTATCAAATTGCTGGTAAGCACTCATTAAAAACTTACCATTGCCCGGTGTTTTGGCAATAAAATCAGCAATGGGGGCATCATTCGTAATATTACAGCGACCTTTACCTGTAATCCCCATTTTTTTACCCACCATATTCATCTTCTCTAAGAGCGTAACCTTAGCCCCTTCGCGAGCTGCTATAGTGGCTGCCATTAAGCCAGCGGCACCAGCGCCAACTACAATAATATGTTTCATTATCGGCCTCCTCTAGGACGACGTTGACTACCTCGAGTAGCTCCACTACGGCCGAACTGTTTTTTATTATCTTTAGTTAAAGAGCGTTTATTAACCGTATCACCACTGCTTGTTTTACCAAATGGTAATTTACAAAGAGCTTTCAATTGGCGCACTTCCTCCCCTTGTAATTTACGGTACGCGCCACGTTTCAAACCAGCTAAGGTCAAACCACCATAAGCAATTCGTTTTAAGTTATATACACTATATTTAAAATGTTCAAACATGCGACGAACTTGGCGATTACGGCCTTCATGAATCGTAATTTCAACCGTAGTCGTATTCGTTTTACTATCAAAACCATAGTCTACTAATTCTGCAGGCGAAGTAACGCCATCTTCTAAAGAAACACCTTGACTCAAAGCCTCTAAGTGTTCATCTAATACACGACCTTTAAGCTTGACTTCATAAGTCTTAGTAACCCCTTTAGAAGGATGCATTAAAGCTTGAGCTAAAGCGCCATCATTAGTAAATAGCAATAAACCTTCCGTATTATAATCCAAGCGTCCTACAGGATAAACGCGGGTCTTAATATCCTTTAAATAGTCCATGACCGTAGCACGACCTTGAGGATCACCTACAGAAGTAATACTCCCTTTCGGTTTATTGAAAATATAATATTCTAAAGCTTCTGGCTCAATTCGTTGACCGTCAATTTTAACACGATCAATGGCTGGATTAATTTTAACGCCTAACTCCGTTATAAATCGACCATTTACTTGTACTTTGCCTGCTACAATTAATTCTTCTGCCTTACGGCGCGACACATAGCCACAACGACTAATATATTTTTGCAAACGTTCTGTTTCCATTTATTTACGTCTCCTTACTTACCGTTAACTCATCTTGGGTAGCCACTTCTTGCTTTAATGTTTCCACCGACTCAATGCCTACACTGCGTAAAAATGTATCCGTCGTGCCATATAATACAGGCCGGCCAATACTTTCTTTACGTCCTAATTCCATCACTAAATCACGAGTTACTAATTGTTTTAATACTTTCTCACAATTGACGCCACGAACTTCTTCAATCTCACTTTTAGTAACAGGCTGTTTAAAAGCTATAACAGCCAAAGTCTCCATAGCTGCTGGCGATAAACGATCCTCCCGTTGCCGAATTTGACTTACATAAGCACTACTTTCAGGCGCACTTACAAGCTCAGCACCAACGCCACTCAGTTTAAGCCGAAGGCCTCGCTGATAAGTTACTAATTGTTCACTATAAAGTTGTAATACCTGGTCTAAAGCCGCTTCATCAAGGTTAAATAATTCACCTAATAAAGCAAGTGGCACCGGCTTAGCTGCGGAAAATAACACCGCTTCTAAATGGGCCAACAACGAGGTGTCCGTAGGCTGATTCACATCTGTCATACTGTATTGTCTTACCTTTCTTTGTTCGTATCTTTATTTCTATTTTTAGTTCTATCTTTCTTTAGTTCTATCTTTGTTTCAATCTTTACAGCTATCTTTATTTATATAAATTTAAGGCTAGGACTGCCTGTCTCTAACTATACCATTTCACTAATTAAAGTTACATCTTCAAGGGAGCCATCATTAGTACTATCTACAGGCGCACTAATGGTAAAAATCTGCCGCTTCAGTAATTCTAAAACGGCAATAAACATAGTTACTTTAGCCGCTCTTACAGTCACTTCTTCTAGTAGTCCTATAAAGCTAAAGCGTCGTGTTTGCTTAGCCCGAAGCAATAAGGAATCAATCATTTCATCCAAACTATAGGCCTCTTTTTCCACTGTAACCTTAGGTGGCTCTGGCACCACTTCTTGTGAACGCTCATAACAAGATTTAAAAATAGTATATAATTGAGCAATGTCAAATCGAAACACTGACTCCTGCCCCCATTGACTAAGCGCATCGGGACGACTAAAGCTTTGACTACTCATTTCGGTCTTCTCTGTCAAGGCTTCTGTCAATTCTTTAATCTGTTTGTATTCTAATAAATTCGCTACTAATTCATCGCGAGGATCCTCTGTTTCCTCTGGATTTAGCGGTGCTGTCCGTGGCAATAACATCCGAGATTTAATCTGCAACAACGTAGCTGCCATAACTAAAAATTCACTACTATATTGAATATCAAATGTCTGCCACAATTCCAATTGAGCCATATATTGCGAAGTAATTTCAACAATAGGAATGTCATAAATATCTATTTTATGTTTTTCAATTAAATGGAGTAATAAATCTAGAGGCCCTTCAAAAACGGCCAATTTATATTCGTAGGATTTCATCCTGTCTCCTTACCTTATAGTCAAACAAATAAGAGGGGTTATGCGCCCCTCTTTTTTGCTATCACGAAGTCTCGATAACCTTTTTCTCATTGTATCATAGAAATTTACCATTTAACAACCTAATAAAGTCGTAAAATCGTATTATCTCCTTGTAATTTTACAGTAATTCTGCTATCTTATTGATGATATTATATTATAAAGGACTTGACTATGAAACCACTATCTTTTTGGTGGCGTAACGCCATCTTACAGGCAGCCTTGTGGTGTATCCTCATCTTTGCCGTCTTTTACTACATTTACGAACCCATTACGTTAGGCTTTGATTGGGAAGATGTAACCTTATTAGCGATCCCTTCGCTATTGGGATTAGCCTTATTTCAACAATTAATACGTAGCACCTTATGGCATCGTGTATTTTTAGGCCATGGTCTCTTAGGCCTTAGTTGGGCCTTAACCTACCCTTTGCTATATCATTGGTCCTACACTAAACCATTTTACTTTTATGAGTTTTTCCCTGATTTTTTATTTGGCGCCTTACTCTTTATGGGGCTTAGTTTAATACACTATTTCATTGTGTACCACTTACCGTACCGTCGTAGAGTGAGTGTTATTATGGCCCTTATTCAATGGTTGCTTTCCATTATTCCTTTAATTCAAATTGGCTACTATATTAACACTTGGCATTGTTTAACACCAGCTACCCTCATGGCCTTGTACCAAACAAATCCTGAAGAAGCCTTTGGTTTCTTAAAAAGTGCTGGTGGCGTAACTGGTCTTATTGCCATGGCACTTGGTGCCATATTACTATTTGCCTTCTATTATTGGTCTAATGAAGGCATGAGTAAACTAGCTAGACGTCAAGTTATGACGAAATTCCGTCTAGGTGGTTTAAGCACGGTCTGCTTAGCTTGTGCGATTTACTTACCATTCGGTTTTTATGAAACCGATATTGTAAGAAACTGGTGTGATGTAGCCACTTATATGAAAGAATTACAACAATATAGTGAAAAACATCAAGCTATTTATAATGATTTACAATTAACGACTAAAGAAACGGCAGCGCAAAAAGTACCAGGTACAGTCATTCTCGTCATCGGTGAATCGTCTTCACGCAATTACATGAAAGTGTACAATCCTAATTTCGAGTATGATGATACGCCTTGGCAAAGTGAAATGGCTGCCAATAATCCTAATTTTATCTTTTTCCGCAATGCCTATTCTTCGTACGTACAAACCGTGCCCACTTTAGAGCGAGCCTTGACAGAACGCAATCAATACGATGATAAACCCTTCTTAGAATCCGCCAGTATCTTAGATGTAGCTAAAAAAGCTGGTTATTTTACTAGTTGGTTTAGTAACCAAGGGGTATATGGCGAATATGATACAGCTATCTCCCTCATTGCAAAAACTGCGGATCGTCCGTTATGGGCCCACGAAGCATACATGTTCTCCGATAAATATGATGGTGTTTTATTACCTTTATTAGACCAAATCGAACCCTATAAGAACAATTTTATTGTCATTCACATTATGGGCAGTCATATTTATTATAATGATCGCTATCCTCATGAGTTCAGCAAATGGAAAGTAGGCGAAGTGCCACAAGGGAAAGAAGCGTATGCCAATAGTCAATTATATACCGACTGGCTTTTACAGCAAATTTATACGTATGGGAAAAATAAATTAAATTTACAAGCCATGATTTATTTCTCTGATCATGGTGAAAGTTTACATCACTCCCATAATCCAGATATTTTTGACTTCGATATGACCCGCATTCCCCTCTGGGTCTATGTATCACCAGAATATGAAGCGGCCTACCCAGAAACTACGTCTATCCTACGCGATCATGAACGGAAATATTTTACCAACGACTTACTCTATGATTTAGTAGCTGGTATTTTACAAGCCCCTTCTAATCGCTACGATCGAAGCCGTGACTTCAGTAACCCAAATTATCGATTCGATAAATATAATTTAACTACTTTATTAGGCCAAGAACCCTTAACCAATGACCCTGAAGCAGTTGACCCATAAAATTTCTTAACACGATTAATATAATAAGTATTTAAAAAGCAACACCTATAGTAAAACAAAAGTTCAAACTATAAGGCTGTTGCTTTTTTCATAAAAATATCATATATAAAATCTATACTCCTATTACAAAGAAAGGACTTATAAAGAAAGGACTTATTATGAAACAAAAACTACTACTAACGACTACAATAATTGCCCTCTTAGGAGGCTTACCAAGTACTCAATTGCAGGCCGCTGCCCCAACTACTAATACTATGTCGCAACTTATCTATGAGGATACCCTTCCTAATAAACAGTCACATATAGTAAATGCTAAGGCTATTACTAAAGTCTATGGCGACGGCGAACAATTGGATCGCATACTATTAACCTATGACACGCCACTTCGTAGCGATTCCTTACAAGTGGAAGACTTTACTGTACCTAATCGAACAATTACTGCCGTATCACTCATTGATTCACCAGATGTGACAAATAGTAAAAACGTTGCTACCAGTCCTTATGTGCTCCTTCAACTCAGCCCTTTACCTATGACAAGCCAAGGCGCCACTATGAGTAAACCTACTGTAGACGCCCATCCTGAAGAACATACTACAGGTCAAAGCCCTTTTCAAGGTGGCCCTAAATTAGGCAGTTCTGGTAATCCACAGCCCTTGCCTACTTTCGATACTACCTTAGCCCAAGTAGGTATTGTGAAAACAGCTTCAGATAAATTAATATTACCAGAGAAGAATATTACCACCACAAGTACGGATGAACTAGTCATCAAAGATTTCCAACCAGGTATTTTTGTAGACAGTGCTCAAAACAATGCGACCTTACAATACAATTTGTATATACCAAAAGATTATGATCCTACCAAGAAATATCCATTAGTCGTATTCTTACATGATGCTGGCACCGTATCACCTGAGGTTAAAGCTACCTTAGTACAAGGCCTAGGTGCTATTGCTTTTGCTAGCCCTGAATGGCAGGCAAATCATCCCTCTTTTGTATTAGCTCCTCAATATGATACAGTCATTGTAAATGATCAATATCAATATGGACCTGAATTAGATCGTACAATCCATTTAATTAATGAATTAGCAGAACAGTATGCTATTGATAAAGACCGTATCTATAATACGGGCCAATCCATGGGTGCTATGGCTTCTACACAGTTAGATATTAACTATCCTGACTTCTTCGCAGGATCTTATTTAATCGCCGGCAAATGGGACGATACGATTACAGCCCCTTTAGGCAATCAAAATATTATGGCCCTAGTATCCGCCGGGGACCCTGGTGCTAAACCATCCTTCGATAAAATTATGAACAACTTAGAAGCATCTCATCACACGGTGGTGCGCGCTACAGTTAACCCAGAGACAGATTTAGCCAAAGCCAGTGAAACCATAGGCGACGCCTTTACCCCCTATAGCCATCTTTATTATTTTACCTTTGAAGGTGGCAATCATCGCTCCACTTGGCAATATGGCTATAGTATTAAGCCTGCCTTAGAATGGCTATTTCAGCAAAAACGTCCTGCTTCCCAAAAACGTTAAACTTCTAAAGGAATTACAAAAAAGCGAAGTAAAGCTCTTTGAGCCTTACTTCGCTTTTTATGTATGCCTAACTGAGGCCTTATGATTCTTTATACTAATGGCAAGGATAGATGAACAACCGTACGCACTGGTTTCTTTACATTTCTATCAGTGCTCTTAAATCCTAATGCTTTATATAGCTCTTTAGCACTTTCCATGCTTGGTAAACTATCTAATAATAATGTTCTGTACCCTTTTTCTTTCGCTTCTTCCACTACAATATGAGCAATGTTCATACCTAGGCCCGTACGACGGAATTCAGGACGTACATACAGGCGTTTCATTTCAGCCGTTTCATAATTGACATGGCGTAAAGCAACACAACCAGCCGGTGCACCATCTACAAAAGCAATATATAATGCTTCTCTATCACCTTTATACTTTTCTTCTAACCCTTCAAATTCTTTTATATCAGCCGCTACACCGAGGGACCGAACATACTCAACAAATAGTCTTTTAACTTCATCAATATACTTGTGACCATCCCGTAGTTCAAAGTTCATACAAAATCCTCCTTTAGCTAGGCCTGATAGTATGCTAACTACAGAAATCCTAGCACTTACCTTTACAACTAACAAACTACAAAACTACCTGCCAAAAGAATCATTTTACTTCCATGATTAATTCTTTATTATATTAGTTCGCTATGGAGGATAAAAATTCCTGCTTTTGATTTAAAACTTCTTAAAATAAAAATAGACTGAACACGAATGTTCAGTCTAAATGGTGCCGAGGACCGGAATCGAACCGGTACGGTTGTCTCCAACCGACGGATTTTAAGTCCGTTGCGTCTGCCTGTTCCGCCACCCCGGCATGGGTGGAATATATATGGAGGCGGCACCCAGAATCGAACTGGGGAATAAAGGTTTTGCAGACCTCTGCCTTACCGCTTGGCTATGCCGCCAAAAAGTGGAGCGGAAAACGAGATTCGAACTCGCGACCCCCGCCTTGGCAAGGCGGTGCTCTACCACTGAGCTATTTCCGCACACATGGTGCCCCAGGACAGAATCGAACTGTCGACACAAGGATTTTCAGTCCTTTGCTCTACCGACTGAGCTACCGGGGCAAACGTGGCGACCCCGATCAGATTTGAACTGACGATCTTCGCCGTGACAGGGCGACATGTTAACCGCTACACCACGGGGCCGTTTACGTTACTTTGTTATTATAGGGGTTTCAGAAGTAAATGTCAAGCAACTTTTTTAAAAGATTTTTAAGCTTTTGTTGTTCACTTCCGTATGCCTTAACAACGAAAATAATTCTACCATTTTTTAAACCACTTTGTCTAGTGCAAATTTAAAATTTTATTTCAAAAATTTCTTTTGCTTTAAAAATCCATATATACTAAGGCTTTATACCCATGTCCAAAGACTGTAATCTGTTGCACTAAGGCCCTATTTTAATACATGATATATCTCTTCTACTATACGATGTACTCTTCCCATACACTAAGCGTCTATTCCGATTTGCCACCTAAGTAAGCATCCATAACTCTTGGATTATTAGCAATTTCTTGAGCTGTACCATGAAGCACAATTTTTCCTGTTTCTAATACATATGCATAATCGGAAATCTTTAGGGCTTGTCGAGCATTTTGTTCTACTAATAATATAGTCGTGCCAGCTGCATTAATTTCTTTAATTGTTTTAAAAATATCAGTAACCACTAAAGGAGCAAGCCCCATGGAAGGCTCGTCTAATAGCAATAATTTAGGTCTAGCCATAAGAGCCCTACCAATGGCCAACATTTGCTGTTGACCACCTGACAACGTGCCTCCTAGCTGATAGCTTCGTTCATCTAAAATAGGAAAACGTTGAAATACAGCCTTTATATCTTGTTCAATTTCTTTATCTTTACGCGTATAAGCGCCCATTTCTAAATTTTCATAGACAGACATATCTTGTAAAATCTGACGGCCTTCTGGGACTAAAGAAATCCCCTGTTTCACAATGTCATGGGTCTTCTTATGCCGAATATCCACGCCATCGAAATGAATACTACCGGCTGAGGGATGCAAGAGCCCCATAATAGTACGCATCGTTGTAGATTTACCAGCACCATTAGCACCGATTAAAGATACAATGGCCCCTTCAGGCACTTCAAAACTAATATTTTTAATGGCCGTTATATTACCATAACCAGCCACTACACCTTCTACAGTCAGCATATTATCCCTCCTTCCCTAAATACGCTTCAATAACTAATGGATTCGCTTGAATTTCTGCTGGCGTACCTTCGGCAATTTTTTTACCAAAGTTAAATACTACCAAGCGATCACAAATATTCATCATCAAGGACATATCATGTTCGATTACAATTACAGTAATTCCTAAATCACGAATTTTTCCTATTAACTGACGCAATACTTCCGTTTCACTATCATTCATACCCGCTGCTGGTTCATCCAATAAAATTAACTGAGGATGGGTCGCCAAAGCACGGGCAATCTCTAATCGGCGCTGTTTACCGTAGGGTAAGGAAGTAGCCACTGTATTAGCATCGTCTGCTAAGCCCACGAACTCTAAGAATTCATAGGCAATACCACGACAACGTTCTTCTTCAATGCGTTGTCGCTTCGTTCGCAAAAAACTACTTAAAAAGCCTGAACCTGTACGACAATGCATACCAGTAAATACAGTGTCTAAGGCTGTCATATTACCAAAGAGGCGAATATTTTGAAAGGTACGAGCAATGCCCATTTCCACTGTTCGATGAGGCTTTATACCTACAATGGATAAACCATCAAATACAATCTCCCCATCAGATACGGGAAATACACCGGTAATCAAGTTAAATAGAGTCGTTTTACCGGCGCCATTAGGTCCAATCACACCATATACTTCCCCTTGCTCTACGCCAAAGGATATGCCTGTCAATGCAGCAATACCGCCAAAGCGTTTACTTACGTCATTCAATTCTAATAACATGGCTATCCTCCTAACGTGAATTATCTTTTGGCTGATCTAAATGCTCAGCCCGCATGCGTTGAAATCGTTCAGTTAATACTTGTTTTTCAGCTGTTGGCTTATACTCCTGTATCCAGCCAAAACGACGACCAATGCGCTCTACTACCTGTTCCGTAATCAAGCCATCAGGACGAACAGCCATAAGTACTACTAGCAAAATACCATAAATGACATCGCGATAGTCTGCCATAAATCGCAAAACTTCTGGTAATAAGGTTAGCACAAAGGAGCCTAGTAAAGAGCCCCATACCACATTAGAACCACCAAATACAGGATATAGTAGAATTTGTACTACTTTATGATAGCTAAAATCGGTAGGATTAATAAAAAAGGTTATGTGCGCATATAAACCGCCACCTACGCCAGCTACAAAAGCACCAATCATAAAGGCTGCCATTTTATAATACACTACATTAATCCCCATCAATTCCGCTGCATGAGCATCTGCTTTAATGGCTGCAAAAGCACGGCCAATACGACTATGATTAATGCGAACACAGAAGAAAATCAATAAGCTTAAAAGAATCAATAAGATAAGAACTAAACCAATATTACCCAAGGTTTGTGCATCTAAATCACCAATACTATCTAAACCAATTTCATAGAAAAATACGGTAATTTCTTGAGCAATAGACGGAATCCCAGATAAGCCTAAAGCTCCATTAGTGATATCCAAATTAAGGAATATAACACGCACCACTTCACCAAAGCCAAGGGTGGCAATAGCTAAATATAGACCTTGTAAACGCGTTGTAGGTAAGCCAATAATAAAGGCCACAAGCATAGCACATAAACCACCAATGAGAATGGCTAAACTAATAGGTAAAGACAACTTCAAGGTCAATAGAGCGGCTACATAAGCGCCTACACTCATAAAACCAGCAGCGCCAAGGCTCAACTGGCCAGTAGCTAACGTAATATAGATAGAAATGCCCATAATAGCATTAACAATCATAAACATAATAATTTGTAGATAATAGGGATTAAATATATCCATTATGGTCTACCCCCTTTATCTTTAGAGCCAAAGAGTCCTTGTGGACGCCAGAATAATAAAATAATAATTAAACCGAAGGCTACGGCATCCCGATAGGATGAATCGCCATAAGCTACGGTCAATACTTCCGCTAAGCCCAAAATAAAACCACCAGCCATAGCACCAGGAATATTGCCTAAACCACCTAAAATAAGTACTGCTAACCCTTTAAAGCCAATAACCACGCCCATCATAGGCTCAATAGCATCAAAGGTAAGGCCTACTAATACACCAGCTGCCGCACCTAAAGCAGAAGCAACCATAACAGTTAAGGAAATAATAAAATTGGTATTAACCCCTAATAAGGAGGCCGTTTCCGTACTTAAAGAAGTAGCCCGTATGGCTTTACCAATCTTAGTGCGCTTCAGCCAAATATGTAATGCTACCATGAGCAAAATAGCGGTACCTAAGCTGATGATTTGTACCGTGGAAATTTTAAATAACTGAAAATCTATAACGCTACCAGTAAATTCGGTAGGAAAGGACCGCGTTTGCGGCCCCCAGATTAATAAAGCAACACTTTCTAAGAAAATAGATACCCCAATCGTACTAATTAAGGGTGCTAAATGGGATACTTGTTTACGCCGTAATGGCCGCAAAGCACAAACTTCCAAAGCATAGCCAAGTATGGCTCCTCCTACCATAGCCCCTAAAATAGCTATAAAAATATTAACGTGAAATTCTGTTACCAATAATAAACCTATAAAGGCACCTATCATAAATATGCCTCCATGAGCCATGTTGATAATGTTTAACACCCCAAAGACAAGTGTTAAGCCTAGAGCTATAACCGCATATGAGCTACCGAGGGTTAAGCCATTAATTAATTGTTGTATAAGCACTCTCTTTCGCTCCTTTTCTCAATATACTTACTATATGTACGCACTACTTAAAATAAAATTACTTTCCTTTAAGAGCATCATATTGACCATTTACCACTTCTAAAACCTGTACATCCATTTTAGGATTACGTTTTTCATCAAATACAAACTTACCAGTTACCCCGATAAAGTCTTTAAGATTAGCTAACGCATTTCTAAATTTCTCACGATCCGTAGTGCTACCCGAATCTTTCAAGGCCTTTTCAACCATATACATCCCATCATAGGCTTGCGCAGCAAATTGGTCTGGTTCAGTACCATATTTAGCTTTATAAGCAGCGCGGAAGTCACGTACTTTCTGATCATCTTTATTGGGGAACCAAGGTGTGCCTACAATAGCACCATCAGCGGCAGCACCAGCACCTTTAATAAAGACTGGTGTATTGAAACCATTGGAACCGATTACCTTTTGTGTCATCCCCATTTCACGCATTTTTTTCACAATCAAAATGCCTTCTTGATACAAGGACGCTACAATAACAATATCAGGATTAGCTCGTTGAATTTTAGTTAATTGAGCAGAAAAATCCGTATCTTTATCAGCAAATGTTTCTGAATCTACAATTTGTACGCCCAAGCTTTGTAACGTACTTTCTGCCGTTTTATTAACTGATACCATTTGGTCATTATTATTAGAATACATAATAGCCGCCGTTTTAAAACCAAGTTTTTCATGAGCTTGCTTAATAGCTTCCGCTACAGCAATAGATTCAGGTACTGCATTTCTAAAAGCGTAATCACCAATTTCAGTAATCCCTTCAGCAGTAGAAGTGGTAGTGAATACTACGGTTTTATTCTTATTAGCAATCGGCCCTGCTGCAAACATATCACCAGATAACATAGGGCCCACGACAGCCACTACATTATCTTTATGGATAACCTTGTTCATCGCATTAATAGCTTCATTTTTATCCCCTTTAGTATCTTCTACTTGTAATTTAATCTTAATGCTATTGGCCTCTTTATTAATCTCTTCTACTGCCAATTCAGCGCCATTTTTTACAGACTCACCATACGCAGCGGCCCCGCCTGAAGTCACTGTCAATAAGGCTACCTTAGCTTCATCACTATTCGCACTGCCTCCATTTGAGGAACCACAACCAGCTACCCCAATAGCTAAAGCGGTTACCAAAGATAAGCCAATCATATTGCGCATCATTCGCTTACTCATGTGTCCCATTTGCTTCATACCCATCATCTTCATACATCTCGTCCTCTCTCTCAAACTTTACAATTACAAAATCAATACATGTAATGACACAACACAGATTTTCATTGTCAAAAGACATTTTGTAGTAAAAAATTTTATGTACCTAAAGGCCCTATTTTTTATATAAAAAAACACGCTCCTACTTGCCACAGCAAATAGGGGCGTGAAAGCGCGGTACCACCCTACATTATACTTATGTAACCAAAGAACAAGTATGAGTTAGGCCACGCTAACTTGTAGACAACGGTGAATTTATAAAAAAGCGCCCCTATTCACGATTGTGAATAGGGGCGTCAAATACGCGGTACCACCCTACATTATACTTTGGTTATCACCCATAACGTGGGCTAAACGTCTTTCACTACATATCGCAAAAGAAACTCTCGAGTGAGTATTACATATCCGTGTGTATTAGCTCGCACCAACCGCTAACTCTCTGTATCAGTGACGTATATCTTTTATCTCGGTCATCGTTTGTATCTATGTTATGAACGTTATTATGCCTCAAGTAAAGACTTTTGTCAATAAGCAATATACATTTTTATTTATATCAAAATTAGATATAATCTATGCTTTTAAGTAATGGTTATGAATTAGCTCTGTTTCTAAAGTAGTGTCCTCTGCATGGCCAGGATGGATAATCAATTGAGGGTCCCAGCTCATAATACGTTGTAAGGACTGAGCCAAGACAGCCGCATCCCCATTGTAATTATTAGTAGCACCAATTGAATTTTTAAACAATGTATCCCCCGTGAAAATATGCTGTCCCCATTGAATCACCACACTGCCCTTACTATGACCGGGCGTTTCAAAAATAAACAATTTAAAGGGACCAATTTCTAAAGGACCTTCATGAAGCGGTATATAAGGAGATTGACATAAGCCTTTATAAGCAGACGGCATACGCCGCTTCGTATGTAACAGCTCATCATCACCAGGATGCATATATACAGGCACAGGTTTTATATGACGTACCCCATCCACTGCACAAATATGATCACAATGGCCATGTGTCAGCACAATCGCTAATAACTGATCATCACCAACCATATCCCATACTTTATGAGCGTGAAACCCTGGATCAATAATAATAGCCTGACCAGACTCTTTTAAGACATAGCAATTCGCTTTATATAAACCTAATGGCTGTTTTACAATTTGTGCCATTAAGAAGCTCCTTTCCCGCAAAATCCAAAACAGATCTACTATAGGCGACGATGTGTCCCCGTTGGTTGCCATACTTTATAACTACGTTTACGTCGTTTCAAGAAATACCCTTGCCAAAAATCAGGATGCAACAATACTAAGAGAGTAAATAATTCTAAACGACCTAATAGCATATCTAAGATGCAAATTAATTTAGCGATAGGATGTAAGATGGTAAACGACCCTTCTGGCCCTAAAGAACCAAAAGCTAATCCTACATTACCTAGAATACCTGCTACGCATTGTAACGATTCACCAAAACTAAGGCCTGTTGCTGATATGCCTAACGCGGAAATAGCAAACACGGTCATATACAGGAAGAAAAATTCTTGCGTCATTTGTACCCATTTCTGTGGCATTCGTTTCCCATTAATCGTAATGGATTGTACAATATCTGGATGAATCGCTTTGCGCAAATAGATAATTACACTTTTTATAAGAATAATAATACGAATAATCTTAATGCCACCAGTAGTGGAACCACTACAACCACCAAAGAAAGTGGCTGAAAAGAGCATCATTTGTGCTAATGGTGGCCATACATCATAATTTCCTAAAGCAAGGCCTGAGCCTGTTTGCATGGATACAAGCATAAAGGCCCCATTATTAATGGCATCGCCAAAGCTCTGCCCCCCTGCAAAGAATAAGGCCAACATGACAATAAGAATACCAATAGCTAAAATTAACAAGTACATACGATATTCAAAATCTTGCCAAACAGCACTTAAGCCACGTTGGAACACCGCATAATACACCGTAAAGTTACCACCTGCTAATATCATAAAAAACATGAGTAACCCTCGAATAATGCCATTTTCAGCATAAATATCAGCCACCCCAGTATTAGGTGTATAACCGCCTGTCGCAATGGTAGTAAAGGTCATATTAACGGCATCAAAATAACTCATGCCAGCTAAACATAAGGCAATAAAGCAAACCGCTGTGAATAATAAATAAATAGTCCATAATTTAAAGGCCATCGAACGAATTCTAGGCAATACAACACCTGGTCGTGGCACAGACGCTTCTGCATTAAATAGATGAGCTGAATCGGCCCCCAAATTCTTTAGGAATGCCAATACTAAGACGACAATCCCCATGCCCCCTAGCCAATGCGTTAAACTGCGCCAAAGGACATAGCTTGGTGGCAACACATCAATATCAGGAATGACTGAGGCGCCGGTAGCCGTAATACCTGATACAGACTCAAATACAGCATCAATAAAGTTAGGCAAAACACCACCAAAATAAAACGGTAAGGCTGCAAAAAAGGAAACTAAAATCCAAATAGAGCTTACCGTCAAAAAGCCGTCACGCAAACTATAAGACGAACTAGGCTCGCCATAATAATATAATAGCCCTCCTGTAACGGCTGCTAATAGGGCACTCATTAAGAAAGACACATATATTTCTTCGAATACCAAACCATAGCAGAATGGCACCAGCATAATAGCAGCCACCACTAAGATAAGTTGCCCTACTAGACGCATTACAATTTGTATACGCATACTCCACCTCTACTAAACTGGTTTCAAATAGGTCAACAATTTATTAACATGATTTGGCAAGGTAAAGAATACCATGTGATCCTCAGCATGTAGTACCGTATTACCTGTTGGCACAATGGTAGAGCCATCGCGCACAATTGCACCGACTAAGGCTTTCCCAGGTAATTTTAAATCTTTTAACGCACAATTTACAATGGGTGATACAGGACTTAATACAACTTCTACCGCTTCAGCCTTAGAGCCTTCAAAGGTTGAAATACTAACTACATTTTCCCCTTTGCGGACCATACGTAAAATCTCACCTGACGTGAGCAACCGTGGAGAAAATACTATATCAATCCCCACCTGTTCCATAAGCACAATATATTCCGGTCGCCCTACGCGAACTATCGTTTTAGGGACCCCTAAATGCTTGGCTAAAAGAGCCACCAACAGATTGAGTTTATCATCATCAGTTAAGCAAATAATAGCATCACAGTCTGAAATCTCTTCAGCCTCTAATAACTCCATATTGGTGCCATCCCCATTGATAATCATTGCGCTATCTACCATAGCCGCTAAATGTTCACAACGGTCTATATCTTTCTCAATGACTTTTACAATATAACCAGCTTTTTCAAGTAATACAGCTAAATTGCAACCAATAAGGCCAGCGCCAACTAATACAATCCGCTTTGTTTGTTCCAGCATAGCATCTTCATGAAACTCTTCCGCAATCTGTAAAATAGCGTCTCGAGCGCCAAGAATAAATACTTTATCCATCAATAATAAGCGACTTTCCCCATGAGGAATAATCATTTCCCCATTACGCAGAATTCCTACAATGATAACGCCTGCCGGAAATTGTATATCCCGTAATCGCTTGCCTACATATTGAACATCTTCATGCATTTTAAATTCCATGAGCCGTACAGCACCACTGGCAAAATCTTCTACATCAAGGGCTGCTGGCGTCTGTAATACTTGTACAATTTCTTGCGCCGATACCATTTCAGGATTAATAAATAAATCCACCCCTAATTGCTGTTGCAATTCACGGTTTTCCTCTTTCAAGTAATCATTATCACGAACGCGCGCAATCGTACGAGGAATGCCGCCAATTTTAGCAACGGAACAAGCCAGCATATTTACTTCATCAGAGTCAGTAACCGCTATGAGCATCCCCACATCATCCATGCCAATTTCTTTTAGCAATTGTAAGCTGCTCCCATTGCCCTGTACTAAGCTCACATCAAGGCTATTCTCTAAATTGCGAATACGCTCAGCTGATTTTTCAATAATATATACATCATGTTCATCTTGTACTAGTCGCTGTGCTACCGAGTAACCTACTTTACCAGCGCCTACAACAATAATTTTCATAATAAAACCCTCATACACTCTTACAAGGAAAGCAAAGTAAGGCGTAATGTAATTACGCCTCACCGGTTTGGCTCGTAGATTCACTAACCTGCTTAGCTGCGGTCGGCGTTTCTACCCCATCTGTCACTTCGCTAATTGCTTCAGCTGCTAAACGACCTGTTTCCGTCAATAAAGTCCAGCCATCTTCTTGCACTACTTTTTGTGCTTTCATCAAGTGACCTACAGCACGTTTAAAAGCGGCTTTACTAAAACCAAATTTCTCTTTAATAATTTCAGCCGATGTCTTATCACTATAGGGCATACGACCATTACGTTGCAATAAATACTGTAAAAGACGGTCCCCATCAATGGTAAGCGCTGTTTCCTTAACCGGGCGCATAGACACATTAATGCGACCATCATCTCGCTTATACGTAACCCGCGCTTTAATTAATTCCCCCACTTTAAGATGACGTGTCATTTCACTGCGATGTAAAAAGGCAATCCATCGTTCAGGGGTGATAAAAAAAGCACCATCAGGAGTAAAATTATAAATCGCTCCACGAACAATTTGTCCTACCGTAGCTTCTGTAGCCGGTTTCGCAGCGCGTCGCATAGCATCATCTACATCCATAGAGACTGCCAAACGGCCTGATTTATCCGTATATAAACGAACCCACACTTTTTCCCCTAATTGTGGTCGACCACGCATTTCTGCATGAGGCATAAAGATACCTCGTTCTGTACCCACTTCTACAAAGCAACCGAATTGAGTCGTATTAATTACTTCTACATAACCAATTTGACCTTCTTTTATAGCCGGTAAGCGCATACTAGCTGTTAAACGCCCCTTAGGATCGCGATATAAAAATACAGGTACTTCCTCACCAATAGCCACTGGTGCGGTTTGCTGTTCTTTGTGCAATAGAATATCATCATTCGTATTGCCTGTACCGCCATCTAAAAAGGCGCCTTGCTCACTTTCGCGTAATACTTTTAACGTAGCTAAGGTATTTTCTACTAATTCTGTAGCCATATTAAGCTCCTACAAATTCTACGCGAGCCGCGTCGCTCCAAAGTTGTTCCAACCCGTAGAAAGTACGAGTTTCTTTACCACCAAATACATGGCAAATAATATCGCCAAAATCAAGTAGAATCCATTCCCCTTCGTGATACCCTTCACGATGTAAAACGGTTACTCCTTCTTCGGCCCCTTTATCTTCAATTTCATCAGCAATACTCTGTGCTTGTTTTACATTAGAGGCACTAACTAATACAAAGTAATCCGCTAAACTAGATAAACCTTCTAAATCAAGGATTTCAATATCAGTTCCTTTTTTATCAAAACCGGCTTGTGCTAAAGTTAGTGCAATTTGTTTAATGTCTTGTTTCTCTTTCATGTATACTCCTTTATATATAAATTAATTATCCTTCTTTAGCCTTACTAGCATTACTTCCTTTGGAGTCATCCGTACTTCCATCACCGCCCCCTTCAATAGGGGTATTACCCAAAGTAATGCCTAATAATTGTTGGGCTTCTACAGGATCATAATTCCAGAAAATTTCATTGTTAATCGTTTCTTTAGTACCTGGCAAAATATAATATTGAATTTGACTAGCTGATAAACTGCCTAAGTTCATCACCAACTTAACAGCATCCATGGTAGTGATATTCGTGTCAAAATAACTCCATAAGCGCCAAATATGCCACATTTTAGAAATTGTCAACGTATCTTCTTGCGTTCCTAATAATTGTTTTAAAAACCGCTCTTGTCGCTGGGTACGACTAAAAGCATTTTTATCACTATCTACATAGCGTACATATTGCAACGCTTTATCAGCATCCAAGGTCTGATAACCTCGAGCTAAGTTAACATCTGCCTTACCCGTAGTACTATCCATATGAACCATTTCTTTTTCCACATACATATCTTGAGACCCTACTACATCTAAGGTCTTCTTAAACGCAGCTTCGTCTACTACAATAAAATAAGGGATAGGAATGTGAAACAAATCTTCTACAACGGCTTTAGTCAATTCAATATTACCAGAACTGTACATCGTATTAATCATCGCTACTGATTTTTTATCGCGACTATCAATCTTTGTATTTGATGGAATGCCAATAATATCAATATTTTTTTGTTGCTCATTAACAGACATCAAAAATAGCGAATCCCCTTGTGCTGGATTGGAGCTATCTTTACCGACTACTAAAATATACATAGGCTTATCTAACGATTTTTGTTCCAAAGGCACGGTAGGTCCTTTCGGCGTGGTTGTCGGTGGCGCTGCGTCCGTACTCGCTACCGTATTAGCCTCTCCAGTACCGGTGAAATAGCCTTTAGCCGCTTCATATCCTTTCATAATGCCAAATACTAGGCCGCCAAGAATAGCAATGAGTACGACTAATGCTAATACAACCCGCCCCCAGCGCACGCTATTCTTTTTACGTACACGCCTTTTAGGTCGTTTTTGTTCTTCTTGTTCCATGGCAATTCATCCTATCGACTTTTAATACGACGTACTATATCATTGCGTCCTAAAATTGTTTTAAAATAAATACTTAAACCTTGATCTAATAAATGACGAATCGTATTGTCATACCCAGCCAAAACGCCAGCTTCTAAATCTTTAAAAGCAATTTGACGTAGTTCAGCTACACCAGGGAAATCCCGAGTTTCTTCAATATAATCAGCTAAAAAGATAATCATATCCAATGGCGTCATACCTACACGCCCCGTCGTATGATAACGAATAGCCTCCAATATATGAGGATTAGTTACGCCATAGCGTGACCGCGCTAGAATAGCCCCACTCACGCCATGAAGCAAAGCACCATTTACATACATATCCACATCGATAGTTAAGCCACTTTTATCCACTAACTGCTGCATCTGTGATAGAGGAATTTCTTTAGCACAATCATGTAAAAGACCTGCTAAATACGCTTCTTCTGGATCTTCTCCATATCGTTCAGCTAAAGCGACTGCAGCCCGTGCTACACCTAACGTATGAGCAAATCGCTTGGAACTTAAACGAGTTTTTAAATCTTCAATTATCTCTTCATACATGTAAACAATCTTGCCTCACTTCTTATAAATATCATGTTTTGCAATATACTGTACTACTGCTTTAGGAATCATATAACGAACACTTCGCTTAGTACGCAAACGAGCTCGCAAGTCAGTAGCCGATAATTGCATTAATGGCACTTCCAATAAATGGATGCGCTCTTTGCCTACATCGCCAAAATATTGAATGATAGGTTCAATCGCTTGCGACCCATCAGGCCTAACAGCACCAATAAAGTGACATAGTTGTAATAATTCTTGAATATACTTCCAATTCGGCAAATCCTGAATGGTATCAGTGCCCGCAATAAAGTAATACTCTTTATCCTCACCATATAGATCTTTAAAATATTTAATTGTGTCCACTGTATAAGAGGGACCTTCTCGTTTAAATTCAATATCAGAGATGGTAAATTTAGGATTATCCATAACAGCGGCTGCTGTCATCTCATACCGATAACGCGCTTCAATCACATCATCATGTTTATGAGGCGGATGATACGCGGGAACAAAGATTACGCGCTCAAGGTCATACGCTTCTTGTGCCATTTCAGCAATCATTAAATGGCCTAGATGAATCGGATTAAAAGTGCCTCCTATAATACCAATCTTGCCTGTTTCTTTCATAGACTATCCATTATCCTCATAGCTAGTATTGATAATACAATCCACAGTAAAAGTGCAATTCCATAGGAACGCCATTCATAGCGCCCCTTAGGGCTTTTCATATATTGCCAATAAGCCTGCACTTTATAGAACCATCCTTTACTCATGAACGAATTTGTCCATCCCCTTCAACATAATACTTGTAGGACGTTAAAGCTAAAAGCCCCATTGGCCCTCGGGCATGTAACTTCTGTGTACTAATGCCGATTTCAGCACCTAAACCAAATTCGAAGCCATCCGTGAAACGAGTGGAAACATTCACATACACGGTAGACGCATCTACTTGCTGTAAAAAGGTTTGCGCAGTGGACTTATTTTCCGTAATAATACATTCTGAATGTTTGGTACTATATTGATTAATATGTGCTATAGCGGCCTCTACATTAGGCACAATTTTAACATTCATAATTAAATCGTTATATTCGGTGCTCCACGCCGTTGCCTTCGCCTCATGAATAGCTGGTACAATAGCGCGACTCGCTACATCTCCACGTAACTCTACTTGGTTTTTAAATAGTGCCTCCGCTACAATAGGTAAATATTCGTTAGCTACCCCTTCGTGAATAAGGAGCGTTTCTGCTGAATTACATACTGATGGGCGCTGTACCTTCGCATTAATAACGATTGGCACAATCTTATTGACATCACAATCTACATCCACATATACATGAACTACACCACTACCCGTTTCAATGACCGGAATGCGACTTTCTTCCACAATTCGTTTGATAAGACCAGCGCCACCACGAGGAATAACTACATCTATATATTCGTGTTGTTTTAGTAAATCTGACACAGCTGCGCGATCTGTAATGGACACTAATTGCACCGCATTAGCAGGCAAATTGACGCTCTCTAAGGCTTGACGAATTAAATCTACTAAACACTGATTCGAGTAAAACGCCTCTTTACCGCCACGCAAAATAACCGCATTGCCTGTTTTTAATGCTAACGCCGCAGCATCTACCGTCACATTAGGGCGAGCTTCATAGAACATAGCAATAACGCCTAGAGGAACACGCACTTTAGTAATCTGCATGCCATTCGGTCTTGTGCTAGACTCCATGACTTCACCAATAGGGTCTGGTAAATCCACTAGTTGGCGAACTCCTAAAGCCATCTGTTTAATCCGGTCTTCTGTAAGGCGTAATCGATCTAACATAATCGTAGGCAAATCATAATCACTCGACTTCGCCATATCCTGTTCATTGGCTGCTAAAATAGCTGCTATATTAGATTCTAATGTCTGTGCAATTGCTAATAATAAGGAATTTTTTACCTCCGTAGTTGCTAACTGGAGATCATTTGCTGCTAAACGAGCTTGTTGGCCCATTTCTTTAAAAAGAGTTGCATAATCTGTCATAAGAACCTCCTAACGCAGCACGACTAAATTATCTCGATGGATAACTTCTGCATGAGCTGATTGTACTTGTAAACGCCCTGCCACTTCATGCGAGTTACAACCTTTGATTTGTTCAATATCCTGAGAAGAAAAATTAACCATCCCACGAGCAATTTCTTCCCCTTCAAAGAGAATACTAATTGTTTCCCCTTCGTGAAACTCACCGGTCACAGCAGTAACTCCAACAGGCAATAAACTAGAGCCATTTTGTAATAATGCCTTAGCGCAGCCAGCATCAACTGAAACTGAACCTTTTAGGCGTGAACCAAACGCCATCCAACGTTTGCGCATATGAGGCTTAGTGTGACGGGCGACAAAATGCGTTCCTCGGGCCTCACCTCTCGCTATCACTTGAATAGAATCACTATGTTCACCTGAGGCAATGACCATATGAACCCCTGAATTAACTGCAATATTAGCAGCTTCTATTTTAGTAAACATACCACCAGTACCACGAGCGGTACCTGCTCCACCAGCAATTTCATAAATGTGAGGGGTAATAGTAGACACTTCACTAATTAATGTAGCTGTTGGCTCAGTTTGTGGATTAGCCGTATACAAACCTTCAATATCTGACAAAATAATCAATAAATCAGCTTCTACAATACTAGCTACGGTAGCTGATAATGTATCATTATCACCTATTTTGACTTCATCAATAGCCACTACGTCATTTTCATTAATAATAGGAATAACGCCTAACTCAATGAGTGAAAATAAAGTATTACGCAAATTAATATAGCGCGAGCGGTGTGTACTATCTTCACGAGTTAATAAAATCTGACCCACTGTATGTCCATATTCACGAAATAATTTTTCATACATATGAAGTAGTATTCCCTGTCCTACAGCAGCGGCGGCCTGCTTCATCGCAATATCTTTAGGTTTTTCTTTAAAACCTAACGGTGCTAGCCCTGCGCCCACCGCACCAGAACTGACTAAAATCATCTCCTTGCCTTGATTGGCCAAGTCTGCCAGTTGTTTTACTATGGCTTCAATACGATTTAAATTCAAGCGACCATTCGCGTAAGTCAATGTACTAGTGCCTACTTTCACTACAATACGCTTCGCCTTAGTCAATGCTTCGCGCCCTGTTACAAGATGTTCAACTGTATATGCTTGCTCTCTTTCACTCATAGGCGTCTCCTTCTATCTCTCTAGCGTGGCAAAATAATCTTTGGTTCTTTTTTAGCCTTATAAAGTACACCATTATGACCAATAACTTGTACTAATTCAGCCCCTAACATATCCGCTAATTCTTCGAATATTTCTGTTGGATCTACTGGTGCATTATTCAACACTTTAACTTTAATTAATTCTCGTGCTGTAATAGCTGCTCGGGCACTATCAATAACAGCTTCTTCCAAACCGCCTTTGCCAATCATAACTACAGCTGGCATAGTGCTCGCTAAAGCCCGTAAAAATCGTTTTTGTTTCCCTGTCATACTATCTCCTGCCTTATAAATCATGGAATGTAAAACGTTGATCCCCAATGACTACTTCATCCCCATCTTTACAGCCACGCTCTTTCAAGCGACGGTCTAAGTCCATATAGGACCAAATTTTTTGGAAACGACGAAGTGCTTGCTCAGCCTCTAAATTCGTCATGGCTACTAATTTTTCAATACGTGGCCCACTAATAATAAAGGATGCATCATCACCACGGGTAATCGTAAAATCTGTATCTGGTTTTGCTTCATATAAAACGGTATCATCTACAGCTTCTGGTTCTGGTACATAATTTTCTACATAATACCAAGCTCGAGCCACTAAATCAGGTAGACCTTCACCAGTTAATGCATTTACAGGAAACACTTCATAGCCTTTTTCTTTAAAATAAGCAGTAACTCGTGGCAACGTTTCCTCATCCTGTAGCATATCAATCTTATTTAACGCGATTAATTGTGGTTTTTTGCTCAATTTTTCACTATATTTTGCTAACTCTGCATTAATGGTATGGAAATCTTCAATCGGGTCACGCCCTTCCATACCAGATACATCCAGTACATGGATTAAAATATTGCTTCGCTCTACATGGCGTAAGAAGGAATGGCCTAGCCCCACCCCTTCACTAGCTCCTTCAATCAGGCCTGGAATATCTGCCATAACAAAACTTTGACCTTCACTGACAGATACCACTCCTAATACAGGCGTTAATGTGGTAAAATGATACGCTGCTACCTCAGGTTTAGCTGAGGAAACCTTACGAATAATACTGGATTTACCAACGCTAGGATAGCCTAATAAACCTACATCTGCTAACACTTTTAGCTCTAATTGCAACCACCGTTCTTCCCCAG
Source organism: Veillonella sp. R32 (assembly GCF_010093125.1). Taxonomy (GTDB): domain Bacteria; phylum Bacillota; class Negativicutes; order Veillonellales; family Veillonellaceae; genus Veillonella_A. The sequence goes on along the minus strand of NZ_NMZQ01000047.1, from coordinate 17,990 downwards.
GTTCCCCTTTTTCAGCAAACGTAGGCGCACGGTTAGCACTAGTGTGGAAATGAGCATTACCACGGCCACCACGGCCACCTTTAGCCACTACATACGTCTGACCGTCTTCGATGAGATCAGCCATTAATTTACCACTTTCTTCGTCTTTTACAGTAGTTCCTAAAGGTACTGGAATAATCATATTCTCAGCACCACGACCATATTTATTACTACTTTGTCCCCCTTCTCCAGCAGGGCCTTTAAATTGACGCTTATATCTAAAATCAACAAGAGTATTGATGTTTCTGTCTGCTTTTAAAATGATGTCTGCTCCTTTACCGCCATCGCCGCCGTTTGGGCCGCCATTAGGAACATACTTTTCGCGTCGGAAACTACTCATCCCGTTGCCGCCGTCACCGGCTTTCACAAAAATTCGTGCACGATCGATAAACATAGTTTTCATCCTTTACTAATACTAATATGGGCGGTAACTGATGTTAGCTACCGCCACCTATTATTTTGTCTTTAAAATCTCAATTGCTTTTTGAAGTTGTGTATCTTCTGCTTCAGAAGAAACACCTTCAGGAAGTGTTACTTCCACATCCGGTTTAATACCGGTACCATCAATGACACGGTCATTCGGTGTATGATATTTAGCAATGGTAATCTTGATACCTTCATTGCCTAACATACTCAATACAGTCTGTACCGTTCCTTTACCATAACTATTAGTACCTACAATAGTACCAACTTTTTCGTCCTGCACAGCGCCAGCAATAATTTCAGAGGCACTGGCTGACCCTTGGTTAATTAATACGACTAACGGAATCATTGGTTCTAAACCTTCCGAATCATACGATTCCACCTGTCCTGACCGATCTTGAATCGTTACAATAGGACCAGCCGGTAAAATATAATTGGATACTTCCTGAGCTGTCGTAAGTAGACCGCCTGGATTATCTCGCAAATCAAGGACAAGTTTAGTCATGCCCTTATCTTTTAATTCTTTATAAATTTTAGCAAAATCTGGACCTGTCGGTTCCGCAAATTGACTAATACGAATATAGCCCATATGATCATCCAACATTTTCCCCTTAACTGTTGGTAAGGTTATTTGTTGCCGTGTAATCGTATAGTCTTTAACGTCATTATCACGCATGACACTTAAAACAACTTGTGTTCCTTCTTCACCACGGATCATCTTAGATGCTTCTTCCATGGATAACGTACTCGTCTTAATGCCATTAATAGCTACAATGACATCACCAGAACGAATACCGGCGGTAGCTGCTGGTTGGCCCTCAATGGCCGTAGCTACTTTCATGAGACCTTCTTTATCTTGCCCCAATACAATGCCTACACCACTATAGCTACCAGAGGTTTGCATATAAATATCATTAAAGGCTTTTTCATTTAAAAATTGACTATGAGGCTCACCTAAAGAGTCAATCATACCTGCTAAAGTGCCTTCAAAGAGTGTATTCTTAGCCACTGGATCCATATAAAAATGGCTCGCTACAAAGTAAGTGAAAAAGAATTTAATCGCTCCTGCAGGAGAACCAGAAATATACCAAAATACAAGCCATAAAAATACAATACCTGCTACTGTAAATTTAATGGCAAATTGGATACCAGACCGAATAGAGCTTGGCAACCAACGCTTAATAAAATTATCTTTCATCTTATAAATACCCTTGCGGATCTACTGGATCACCATTAATACGCACTTCAAAGTGTACGTGAGGTCCTGTAGAGTTCCCTGTACTACCAGCATAAGCGATAACGGAACCTTTGCTTACCGATTCCCCTTCAGAAACGGCCAAATCAGAATTATGGCCATATAAAGTAGACATCCCATTGCCATGGTCAATAACCACAACATAGCCATAACCATCCATCCAACCGGAGTATTCTACATAACCGCCATCAGCAGCATGTACTGGTGTACCTTCATCCACCCCAATATCGATACCAGAGTGAAGAATTTGGCGGCCAAAAATAGGATGTTCACGCCAACCAAAGTCAGACGTAATAGGTCCTGATACAGGCCAGCTTAATACGCCAGACCCTTGTACATAGGTATAGCCACCGCCGCTACTACCGCCACCACTTTGAGCTGCTGCCGCTGCGGCTGCGGCTGCGGCGGCTCGTTCGGCCGCACGCTGTTGTAGCATAGCTTTAATGGCATTAGAAGAAGCTTGTAAATCAGCCTGCATCTGTTCAGCTACGGCTTTATCATTTTGAGCTTTAGCTAAAATGGCCGATTGTTCATCTTTTTTCTTCTGAATAACAGCTTGTGCTTCACGAGCTTTATTTTCTAATTCAACTACTTTAGCTCGATCAGCTTCTAATTCAGCTTTTCGTTGGGAAATTTCTTCCCGTTCTGTCTTAATGCTGCTAATTAATTTAATATCAGCATCAATGATGCGTTTTAACATTTCTAAACGATTAGCAAAATCACTAAAGTCCTTAGCACCAATGATAACTTCTAAGTAGCTAAGACGACCGTTAATATAAATATCTCGCACTCGTTTATTAAATACACCTTCGCGACTAGCTAAACGCGCTTGCGCTTCGGCTAATAACTTTTCATTTTTAACAATTTCTTTTTCCACAGCCAAACGTTGCTGCTCGTAATTTTTTAGATTAGCTGTTGCCTCATTCAATTCCACTTGAATCTGATGCAATTGTTCAGATACATTTGTGATGGTAATTTCAGCATTGGCTTTCTTATTGCTTGCTTCATCCATCTGCTGTTGAATGCCACTGAGCTGATTCGTCAAATCTTCGTCTTCCGCCCGCATAGTGCCAAACGGAATGGAGGCTAATACAGTAGTACTTAAAAGAACGGCCGCTACACGCATGGATAATTTATTATTTGCCATACATACCCTTCTTTTCTATACTTTCATATATTGTTTCAACGAAATCGTAGAGCCAATAGCCCCCACTAAGACACCAACGCCTAATAAAATAGCGCTTAGGTCATAGAAGAATGGCAACATTGGTACTAATGGTAAAAAGGCTAAGGAGTTTTCCACTTCTACAGTAATGAAATGGTAGAATTCCCAAACACAAGCCGTAGCAATAGCTCCACCAATGAAACCTAACAACATACCTTCAATGAGGAATGGCCAACGAATAAACCAGTTAGTAGCACCTACATATTTCATAATCCCGATTTCTTTACGACGAGCGAATACTGTCAAACGAATCGTGTTAGAAATAATGAACAAGGTAGCCCCTGCTAAGAAAGCAATTAAAGCAATGCCACCAATACGGATAATTTGAGTCATTTTAAAGATTTGTTCAATTACATCTTGACCATAGTGAGCACTTTCTACTTCTGGGAAAGTGGCTACTAATTTGGCCGTATTTTTTACTTCTTCTGGATCTTCAAAGGTAATAATATAGGAAGACGGTAGTGGATTATTACCATCTAAAGCCGCTACTAATCCTTGTTGATCCCCTAAACGTTCTTTAAAACGCTTCATTGCTTCATCTTTATTGACAAATTCAATGTTTTTAACCTTAGGTAAGGCTTTTAATTTCTTGCCTACTTCCATCACTTGATTAGTCGTTAAACCATCTTTCATATAAATGCTGATTTCTACCTGACTTTCCAAATTGGAGGCTAAGTTATTTAAGTTTACTACGCCACAGGTAAAGACACCTAAAATGAAAAGGGATAACGCTACCGTCGAAATAGACGCCAAGGTCATAAGCCCATTACGGGTCATAGACTTAAGCGCTTCTTTCACAAAGTATCTAAATGTTCTAAGCTTCATTGAATTCAGCACCTCGCATTCTATCACTTGTTACGCGGCCATCTTCCAATGCAATAACCCGCTTATTCAAATACTTTACCATTTCCATATCATGAGTAACCATAACGATGGTTGTACCTGAATTATTAATCGTTTTAAAAAGCTCTACAATGCCCTTACTTGTATTAGGGTCTAAGTTACCAGTTGGTTCATCGGCAATCAAAACTAATGGTTTATTTACAATAGCTCGTGCAATGGCTACTCGCTGTTGTTCACCACCACTAAGATCCTGAGGCAAATCATTCGCCTTATGGCTAAGTCCAACCATTTCTAATACAGAGGCCACTCGTTCTTTAATAACTTTAGGCTTTTCTTCAATAACTTCCAAAGCAAAGGCAATATTTTCCGCCACCGTTTTATTAGGTAATAAACGGAAATCTTGGAATACAATGCCTAAACGCCGACGTAAATACGGAATCTTCCGTTTTTTCAAATGAGAAACTTCCATGTCATTTACGATAACGGTTCCCGAATCAGGTACTACTTCATGTGATAATAGTTTAATAAACGTGGATTTCCCAGCTCCACTAGGACCACAAATGAGTACAAACTCACCCTTCTCAATATGTATAGATACGTCATCCAAAGCTAATGAGCCATTGTCGTACACTTTGTTGACATGGTTAAATTCAATCATTGATAACTTCCTTTACTATTTTCGTTCCATAGCCGTTTTAGCTGCTGCTACAATATGTTCAGCTGTTAGGCCATATTTTGCCATTAATTCTTTAGGAGTACCCGATTCACCGAAGGTATCTTTTGTACCTACACGAATCACTGGTACCGGTGCCAATTCAGTAACTACTTCAGCTACAGCAGCACCCAAACCACCCAGAACATTATGTTCTTCAGCAGTTACAATAGCACCTGTTTCTTTAGCCGCTTTTACAATGGCATCAGCATCAATTGGTTTAATAGAGGCCATATTTAATACACGAGCTTTTACACCAGTATCAGCTAATTGTTTAGCTGCTTGTACGGCAGGACCTACTAAAGCGCCACAGGCAATAATAGTAACATCAGTACCAGCTACTAATTCTACTGCTTTACCTGGCGTAAAAGTATAGCCTTCTGGGGTTACATCATCCACACCGGCACGACCTAACCGAACATATACAGGCCCTTCATAATCAGCAGCCCATTTTACAACCGCCGTAGTTTCAGCTTCATCAGCAGGCACAATAACGGTTAAATTAGGAATAGCACGCATACAAGCAATATCTTCTAAACTTTGATGAGTTGCCCCATCTTCACCTACCGTGATACCTGCATGAGTGGCACAAATTTTTACATTCAATTTAGGATAGCACACAGCATTGCGCACTTGTTCAAACGCACGACCAGTGGCAAACATAGAGAAGGACGATACAAAAGGAATTTTGCCAGCAGCGGCTAAACCAGCCCCTACGCTAATCAAATTTTGTTCGGCAATCCCTACATTAAAGAAACGATCGGGATATTCTTTTTTAAAGTTATCCGTCTTCGTAGATTTAGATAAATCTGCATCTAATACGACTACATTTTCATGAGTAGCCCCTACAGCCACTAAGGCATTACCATATGCTTCACGAGTTGCTTTACCCATCTTACACCTCCAAAACTTCTGCTACAAATTTTTCGCATTCTTCAGCGGATGGCGCTTTACCATGCCAACCAGCTTGGCCTTCCATCTCTTTTACACCTTTACCTTTTACAGTATGCATTACCACAACCGTTGGCTTATCAGTGCAAGCTTTAGCAGCTTCAATAGCTTGATGAAGTTCGTCTAAATTATGACCATCTACTTCAATTACATTCCAATTAAACGCTGCAAATTTGGGACCAATTGGTAATGGTGACATAACTTTGCGAATATCACCATCAATTTGTAAGCCATTGAAATCAACGAACGCAGTTAGATTATTTAATTTGTAATGACCAGCGAACATAGCCGCTTCCCATACTTGGCCTTCTTCTAATTCACCATCACCAAGCACTGCATATACGCGATAATCTTTCTGATCAATACGACCAGCTAAGGCCATACCACAAGCAGCGCTAATGCCTTGCCCTAAAGAGCCAGTAGACATATCAACACCTGGCGTATGTTTCATATCTGGATGACCTTGTAAAATGCAATCAATTTTACGCAAATTAAGCAATTCTTCTTTAGAGAAGAATCCTTTTTCTGCTAAGGTAGCATATAAAGCAGGTGCCGCATGACCTTTAGACAATACAAAGCGGTCACGATTAGGATCTTTTGGGTCCTTTGGATTTACATTCATTTCTACAAAGTACAACAACGACATGAGATCTGTAATGGATAAAGAACCACCTGGGTGCCCCGATTTGGCGGCGGTTACAGCTTTTAAAATACTTACGCGAATCGCTGTCGCTTTTTCCTGAACTAAAGATGTTTGTTCAGCTGTTAATGTTGTCATAAAGACCCTCCATTCCTAGTTGGAAAATAAGTAAACAGATTGTATAAAATCGTATACGAAATAACGATAGGAATCAATTCTTATTGTACCCCTTTGTCTTAGTAAAATCTAGTTTTTAGAATCTAAGAGAGATAAGGCAATGTGAGCATTTTTGAGAGATTCCTCTCTCAACTTTATAATACGCTGTACTACTTGCTGTTGTAAGGCTGTATTTTCTAAGAAATTAGCAGTAGCTTCGTAAATAGTACGAGCACTAATTTCATCTAAAGTCCCCACCGGTTCTTGACCTATCATATGCAAGAAATTAGTAATTTTAGGATCATAAGAAATGCCCACTACTGGTTTTTCCATGAGGGATGCAAATACTAACGCATGAAGACGCACCCCAATTAATACATCCATACAACCTTCTAAAGAAAGCAATTCCGTTGTATTATACATTCGTTCTAATACAACTGGGTCGCTTTTCATAAGCGCTTTAATAGCTAATGCTTCTTTCGTATCCGCTGGATGTTGCATAGGAATAAACACAACTTGAGCGCCCAATTCATCGTGCAATTGATCCAGCGCCTGCGCTAGTTCACTGCGATAAGCAATCGCTTGCTTCCAATTACGCACCGATACGCCTACACGATACCGCACGCCTGAAAGCTGATATGGTTTCAATAAACGCTTACCAATAGTTAAATCTACAGGATGCATGGCTAATACCGCATCGGCAGTCACTTGAATCGGCACATTAGTAACACCCATATCCAGTAATTCTGCTTTAGAACGCTCATCACGCACCGTAATCATAGTAACCTTATTTAACACTTGCCCCACAATCTGTCGGGCTCGTTTACGACGCAAAGGACCAATCCCTTGTGCATATAGCATAACTCGTTTACCAAAGGTAGTGGCTAGGGTAATAATGCTCAAATAATAGTATAAACTACGTTTACTGGTTACATCTTGTAACAAGCTACCGCCACCACTAATCAGTAAATCACAACGACCAATAGCATTTAAAATACCAAACATATCAAAACGCCCTACAGCCTTCACGCCATGATTGGCCGCCGTTTGCTTTGGATTGCCTGAAATGACCGTAATATCGGCATCGGGAACCACTTCTAAAATGGCTTCTAAAATGGCGGCTAACATAGCTTCATCACCAGCATTACCAAACCCATAATAGCCAGAAATGACAAGTCTAGTCATTAGACACCTCCCCACGACGGGACCAAGCAATAATATATGCCAAGAAACGGAATACTAAAATAGCCACTACGCCAGCCAAAATACCAATCCATAAACCATCATAGCCACGAGCAATCGACATAAGAACTGGTGTACGCAAATGACAGAACGTTTCTACTAAAGAGCCAATCCCAATAACCCCAGCGAGGGTGCAAAGGAAATGGAACATCATAGGCCAACGACGCAATACTGCAAAGGATGCCAACATTAGGGCGGGGTGACCGATGAGGAATTCTTTTTCTCTTGGCCGTGCATACAAAGTATTTTCTAAGAAGCGACGCAACGCAATTTCAAAACTTGGTACAGGCACACCTGCTGTATGGCCACTGCGCCCTACAAATATCCAACCAACAATACCTAAGAAAGCAAACACTAAAATCATATATAGTTTTACATCTAAAGTTAAGAAGGAACGTAAGAAACTACGACATTCTGGCCAGGAATCCACCGTGCGGCCTTGCCATAATGGGAATCGCTGCAAATAAGCAATGGCTGTTAAAATAATAGGTGCCACAAAAACTAATTTTACGCCGCGGAATAAAGCAAACTCCATAAAGAAGCGGGTATTTCCTAACATGGCAGCAATTAAAATACCACCCACTGTTGCTATAAGCGCTGCCCCTACTAAATATAAAGCAGCTTCTAACGTAGCTCGCCAAGGCCCTACTACAGGTCCCTCTGCACGGCGTACCCAGCAATCCATAATTAGAATAATGGCTACTACCGGTGCAGCAATCGCCGCACTTAACGCCCAAATTTGAGTAATTAACGTACCACCCGTTACGGCATATAAAACAACTGTAATAAGCAATAAGGTAAAATTAACTACCAATTGGCGATGTTTGCCCATAGGATAGAACAAATTCAACATAAAGGTGAAAAGCGCTACGGACCCAGCCATAGTCAATACTACTGCAATAGGGCTAGGCGTATAAGCTGGATAGATAGAAGCACGACCAAACGTAAAGCCTCGATCCGTTAATTTTTCTTTTAACGAATTCATATACGTAATGCTAGTAGCCAAGGCGGTCTTATTATCACTGCCTTCTTCGTAAATTGGCAATAAATTATAGCGAATATTACGTTCAATATCACTAATATAGAATCGCTGAGATACTTCTTCAGGACTTAATTTTTTAAGTTCATCTTTAGAAATTGTATATAAACGACCTACACTATAATTATCTGCTACCGCCAAATCATTATTGAAACCTACTTGATTTTCATATTGCAACTGATTAACAGCTTCAATCCCTACAACAGGAATGCGTAAATTATGTAAGTATTCATTAGTAACCCCCATAAAATCAGGATACCCTAACGCTTCTTTACCTACAAACACCATACCTGTAATATTAGGAATACCATCAATACGACTAAACACATGGTCTACATTATCTCGCGTTACTTGTTTAAAATTAGTAGGGCGAACAATAACGTTAAAACCTAAACGGTTTACTTCTTCAGCTTGTAAACGAGAAATGCTTAATTTCATATCCATAAGCGCTTCATAGGGCTGAGCTAAGGCGATAACAGGGCCACGATTAGAATATAAAATTGTTACCTTATCTTTACCTAACCGTTGTACCAAATCATCTTGAATTTCTTTGAAATATCCTTCTTTACCATGAGCCGCTACCAAATAAGTATACCCAGGTAATGGTTGTGTACCATAAAATTGTAGAGCATTCGCCTCTACCCCTTGATACACAATGATTTCGCCAGCATCACGGGCTTTGTCTATGGTGCGGTCATAAATAGCCATAGCTGTTACGCCAGCATCTTTCAAAGCTTGTAGCGCATCTGCGGTGCTACGTTTTTCAAACGAAGCGGCCCGTAAAGCTGCGTCATAATCGACGATATTTTCTACTTGATGCTGAGCTGATTCAATTTGATTGCGCTGTTGCACTAAAAATAAACCAGCCAATAAGCCTATAACAATGATGGCTATGAGTATTAACGAATGTTTTCTCTTCTTTTTAATAGCGTCCTTCACAATAACACCTTTCTTACTTTGCTATAGGATTCACAAATAAATGAATTTCATCATTCATCGTTTCAATGCGATCCGCTTTTACAGGAATTGGGAATTCTGCAAAATCATAAATAGTAATTGGTTTTAATACAGATGCATTTAACCCACCAATACCAGCACCATTGATTTCAAAGCGCTGTGGTGAAAACACGAGGGCATTATTTTTAATTTCTAATAACCCTTTAATATTAGCTGTCCCTTTGACAAAACCCATATCTACCGAACCAATTACTTCAATGCCATTGGAATTAATGACTACATCTTTAATAGACAAACCTTTTACAGATTGTTCCATAAAATTCTGTAAATCACTAGCCGTCACAGTACCTTCAATTTCCCCTTTGCCTAGTTGATTGATTTCCATAGTCTGATTCATCAATAAAGCAATGGGATTAAATTCTAAATTGGTCACATCTAAATGAATATCAGCAAAATTCAAATGACCTAATTTAACATTTTCCAGTACGCCCCGCATAGTATCTACATGACCTCCCAACATAGTAATTGCTGGGGAAGACTCGATACGCAAGGAAATAGTTTCGGGGTTTAATTTATTACCAATTTCACGCTCTAATTGTTTGGCCACAAAACTAGGCAAGAAAAATTGAGCTGCCACCACGAGGGCTACAATAACAACTACTACGAAAGCGATAAACTTTTTCATCAGTCTAACTCTCCTACACTTTTAAATTAGCTTCTTTTTTTAAGAAACCTTCCACAAATGGATCCAAATTACCATCCATAACAGCTTGAATATTTCCTGTTTCTACACCCGTACGATGATCTTTCACTAAATTGTAAGGATGGAAAACATAGGAACGTATCTGGCTCCCCCATTCAATCGCTTGATAGGTACCACCAATTTTCTCTTTTAATTCAGCTTGTTTTTCTAATTCTAATTCAAATAATTTAGCCCGCAATAATTTTAATGCTTGTTCGCGGTTTTGAATCTGTGAACGTTCACTTTGACATTGCACCACAATACCGGTCGGGATGTGAGTCATACGAATAGCAGAATCTGTTTTATTAATATGCTGCCCACCAGCCCCACTAGCTCGATAAGTATCCACACGAACATCTTTCATATCCAATTGAATATCTACCGTATCATCGATTTCAGGCATAACATCGACGGCTGCAAAAGACGTATGACGCCGTGCATTAGCATCAAATGGGGAGATACGAACTAAACGATGCACCCCTTTTTCTGATTTTAAATAGCCAAAGGCATTTTCACCTTTAATCAAAAAGGTAGCACTTTTTATACCCGCTTCATCACCAGGCTGCTCATCCATCATAGTAATAGCAAAACCATGTTGTTCAGCCCAACGCAAATACATGCGAATAAGCATGGATACCCAGTCCTGAGCTTCCGTACCACCTGCGCCAGCATGAAACGTTAAAATGGCATTATTTTTATCATATTCGCCGCTCAATAGTAAAAGAACTTCACGACGTTCTACTTCTTCTTGAATTTGTTGAACAGAAGCAGCTAATTCACTTTCCATAGACACATCTTGTTCTTCAATAGCCATATCAAGCATCAACTTTACATCTTCAATCTCGCCAACCAACGCTTTATAGCCTTCCACCGCATCTTTTAATTGTGTGGCTTCTTGAGATATTTCTTTGGCTGATTCTGGATCATTCCAAAACTCAGGGTCACTCATTTTAACATCTAATGTAAAAATTCTATCTTCTTTTTGAGCGATGTTAAAGTGAATCCCTCATTCCATAAATACGCTCCTCTAAATTGTCAATAGGGCCTTTTAAATCCTCTAACAATCTATTCACCTCTTTCTAATCTAAGTGCAATAAAAACAGAAAATGGCCGTGCCGAAGTAAAAGCTCCCGGCAACGAACCATTCTGCGTTATCTAGTCTACATTTTGTGGTTCCAACACATCATCATGATGGGTTTGCGCATTGGCCAGGGGATCTGCTGTGGCTTCTTCTTCAATCACTTCATCATTTAATTCAATGCGAATGCGATAGAGATACATAATCGTATCTTCTTGAATAGCTTCAATCATAGCTTCAAACATGTCATATGCTTCAAATTTATATTCTACAAGCGGATTTTTTTGACCATAAGCACGAAGACCAATGCCTTCACGCAACATGTCCATGGAATCCAAATGTTCCATCCACTTACTATCTACAACTTTAAGCATAACAGCTTTTTCGAGTTCACGCATATTGGCTTCACCAATAAGTTTTTCTCGTTTTTCATATTCTTCATGCGCAATAGAAAGTAATTTTTCTTGTAATTCACCGCGACCGTATTCTTCCATTTCGGCTACAGTCAATTGTCCAGGTTCTAAGAAGAAAAGTTCTAAATGTTTTAGTAACCCTTCATAATCCCATTCTTCTGGATATAATTTTTCATCCGCATACTGATCCATCGCCTTCACAACCAAGGAATCAACCATATCCATAATTGTGTCACGAAGTGACTCATTACCTAAAATTTTACGACGTTGATCATACAACACTTCACGTTGCTGATTCATTACATCGTCATATTCAAGGATATATTTACGAATGTTAAAGTTGTGGTTTTCCACTTTTTTCTGAGCTCGTTCAATGGATTTAGTAATTAAAGAATGTTCAATTGGTTCATCCTCTTCCATACCTAATTTATCCATCATGCCAGAAATATTATCGGCCCCAAAAATTCGCATTAAATCATCTTCTAAGGATAAGAAGAATTGACTAGAACCTGGGTCCCCTTGACGGCCAGAACGACCACGCAACTGATTGTCAATACGGCGACTTTCATGACGTTCCGTCCCTAAGATGTGTAAACCACCTAATTCAGCTACCCCTTCACCAAGGGAAATATCGGTACCACGACCAGCCATATTCGTAGCAATGGTAACCATCCCACGTTGGCCTGCATTAGCAACAATTTCCGCTTCTTTTTCATGGTGCTTAGCATTTAATACATTATGTGGCACACCACTCTTAAGTAACATGTCGCTCAATTCTTCAGACTGTGTAATCGACGTAGTACCTACCAATACAGGCTGTCCTTTTTTATGGCGTTCCACAACATCTTTTACTACGGCTTTATACTTAGCCTTTTTAGTTTTAAAAATCAAGTCAGGCAAGTCTTTACGCAATAATGGACGATTTGGCGGAATTTCATATACTTCAAGGCCATAAATATTGTTAAATTCTTGTTCTTCCGTCTTAGCAGTACCAGTCATACCCGATAATTTTTCATACATACGGAAATAGTTCTGGAACGTAATCGCTGCTAAAGTCTGGCTTTCACGTTCAACTTTAAGACCTTCTTTAGCTTCAATAGCTTGGTGTAAACCATCCGAGTAACGGCGACCAAACATTAAGCGCCCTGTAAATTCATCAACAATAACAACTTGACCATCTTTTACTACATAATCTTTATCGCGATGCATCATAGCATAAGCGCGCAAAGAAGCATTCAATAAATGGTTAAGCTCTAAATTAGCTGAATCATATAAGTTTTCAATTTTAAGTAATTTTTCAACTTTAGCAATCCCTGATTCTGTTGGGGCAATGGTTTTCTGTTTTTCATCAATTGTATAATCTTCACCAGCTACTAATTGAGGCACTACTTTAGCTAAGGTGTAATAGCTATCTGTAGACCGTTCCCCTGGACCTGAAATAATCAATGGTGTACGGGCTTCATCGATAAGAATAGAGTCTACTTCATCGACGATGGCATAATTAAGTGGCCGCTGTACCATTTGTTCCGCGTGAACTACCATGTTATCACGCAAATAGTCAAAGCCAAATTCATTATTAGTACCATAGGTAATATCCGCTGCATAGGCCATCTTACGTTGATTGTAATCAAGATTAGCTACAATCAAACCAACGGATAAACCAAGAGCACGATATAATTTACCCATCCACTCACTATCGCGAGAAGCCAAGTAATCATTAACCGTAACTACATGAACCCCTTTACCCGTTAATGCATTAAGATATACTGGCAACGTAGCTACCAACGTTTTACCTTCACCAGTACGCATTTCAGCAATATTGCCACGGTGCAAAGTAATACCACCAATAAGCTGTACATCAAAATGGCGCATGCCTAGTACGCGCTTGGAAGCTTCACGTACAACGGCAAACGCTTCTGGTAAAATATCATCTAGTGTTTCCCCATCAGCTAAGCGCTTTTTAAATTCTTGCGTTTTACCTGCTAAGGAACTATCACTAAGACTACTTAAACTAGATTCTAAGCCATTAATCTCATCTACAATGGCACGCATTTTTTTAATTTCGCGCGCACTATTATTACCAATTAATCGTTGTATAAAACCAAACAAATAAATCAACTCCTTAAGACTGTATATTCTCATATATACATATTCAATTTATTATATCACAAAGTCTATAAAAAACAAAAAATAAAGAGCGTACTTACAAGGTTTTTACACCCTAACAGCATGTATTACACAAAAAAGGTAACACCCAACCGCAAAGGATAGGTATTACCTTTTTAAAAATAAATTTCATTAAAACTATATTATATTTTCACTTATTTATCTTCTGGCACGTACCATAAGCCATTATTGTGTGTTTTCATGTATTCTTTGAATTCTGGTGAATTGTAGGCATCTTTAATGTCTTTGGCCCATTGGGTATCTTTGTTTTTATCCAATACGACTAATTGAAGTAAGAGATGTGGTAAAATATCTTCTTTTACCAAGGCGGTAGCTGGATCAATTTTAGCATTATAAACAATAGCCCCTGTAATTACAATGAAGGCAAAGTCTGTGCGAACTGATGGAATCGTTAAGGATTTCATTTCCACAAAGTTTAGATTATGTGGATTTTCAATAATATCCGCTTTGGTTACCGTAGATAAATCTTTATTAGGGTCTAACTTGATAAGCCCTGCTTTTTGTAACAATGCATAAGCTCGTGCTGTATTAGATGCATCATTAGGAACTGCAATGGTATCACCATCAGCAATTTGACTTAACTGTGTTTTTGAGCCTGGATAAATTCCAGCTGGCACAGTAGGAATCGGTGTTAAAGCTACTAAATGGCCACCTTGTTTATTATTGAAGTTTTCCATATAAGCCGTATGCTGTTCTACGTTAAAATCAACTTCTCCATCGTTTAAAGCCACATCAGCTTGTACTAAATCAGACATGTCACGAGCTGTAATTTTGTAGCCTTTCTTCTCCAAAATCGGCTGAACACCTTGTTCAAATAATTCTGAATATGGACCCTGCGATTTACTAAAAACAAGTTCCTTTTTATCAGACGAACTAGCATCATTACCACAACCAGCTAATAAAACAGCCCCAAGTGCCACTGACAAGGCCAAAGCCCCTAATTTTTTAAAACGTTTCATATTCATACTAAGCCTTCTTTCTTTTCTCAATTTAATATATTTTAAAAATAAAAATCAAATTAATGATTTCTCATTTTAAAAGCAAAGTGATTCCCAATAGACTGAATAATCTGTACAAAAATAACTAAAATAATAACAGTAAATAACATCAAAGGAAAATTAAGTCGTTCATAGCCATACGTAAGGGCTAAGTCACCAACCCCACCAGCCCCAATGGCACCGGCCATAGCTGTTGCACCAATAAGACCAATCGTCCCCGTAGTAACGGAAAGGATTAAAGAGGCTTTAGCTTCTGGCAAGATAAAATTCCATACAATCTCAAAATGAGAAGCTCCCATTGCTTGAGCCGCTTCAATAATCCCTTTATCCACATCCAGTAGTGAGTTTTCAAACAAACGGGTCAAATAAGGGGCAATAAAAATTACTAGTGGCACTAAAGCTGCTGTTGTGCCAATACGCGTGCCTACCAATAATTTTGTTAACGGTAATATGAACACCATTAAGATAATAAATGGCACACTGCGAATAATATTTACAATCGTGTTAATAACAACAAAGACATAATCATTTCGTAAAATTCCATCTTTATTGGTTAACACTAAAATAACCGCTAAAATCAGACCAATAATTGAACCTATAATTAAAGACACAAAGACCATGTACAAGGTTTCTTGAGCGGCCAAAATAATTTGTTCATTAGGTACTCCTAAATCAGGCATCATACTTTCACCACCTCCCACTCTAAACCATTTTGCGAAATAAACTCTTTAACAGATTGAATCGTCGCTTCATCCCCCACAACTTGTAAGATAAATATCCCTAAAGCTGAGTCCTGTAACTGATTTACCGAAGCAAAAATAATATTAGTTTCCACTGCTAACGTACGGTTAATCTCATAAATTACATGTTTAGTCACCGTATCACCTAGGAATCTAACTTTTATAAGCTCATAGTGCCGTGTATCCGCTTGTAAATTAGCTACAATACTATCAGGAATTCGTTCAGGAATGACAGTTTGCACAAATCGCTTAGTCATAGCCTCCGTAGGATGACTAAACACATCTAATACAGTGCCCGTTTCTACGACCCGACCATGTTCCATAACAGCTACACGATTACAAATTTCTTTAATGACCTGAATCTCATGGGTTACTACTAAAACAGTAATATTAAATTCCTGATTAATTCGTTTTAACAAAGCCAATATAGCTTCTGTTGTCTCAGGATCTAAAGCACTTGTCGCTTCATCACATAATAGAATAGATGGATTGGTAGCTAAGGCCCGAGCAATGCCTACACGCTGCTTCTGCCCGCCAGATAATTGAGTAGGATACGCATTAGCCTTATCCGGCAAATTAACAAATTCCAATAACTCTTTCACTCGTTTGTCTATCGTTGTTTGATCGACCTTATTAAGGCGTAAAGGAATGGCAATATTATCATATACCGTCTTAGAGTTGAGCAAGTTGAACGACTGAAACACCATACCAATCCCCTTGCGAACTTGTCGCAATTCATTATGACTTAAAGCATTAATATTTACGCCATCAATAAACACATCGCCACTGGTAGGCGTTTCTAATGCATTGACCATGCGTAACAAGGTGGACTTGCCAGCGCCACTAAATCCGATAATGCCAAATATATCTCCATCATTGATGGTTAGTGACACATCTTGCAATGCTTGAACCTGTTGCTTTTTTACAACAAATTCTTTATTAATATGCCTTAGTTCAATCATAGTTCACCTCCTATAAATTTAAACACAAAAAAGCCACCGTCCCCTATACAGAGGCGGTGGCCCGCGGTTCCACTCTGCTTACAACGATTGTTGTACTCAAATCCCATAACGGTGGGTGGCCGTGAAAATCTACTTCCCTTCAATTTTCCCGCTCACAAAGGCATTCCAAAGTAACTACCCTACAACGAGCTTCCAGCCAAGACTCGTCTCTCTGTCTAGTTCATTACCTGTACTTGGTTTGTTCATCGCGTTTCAATTTAAAACATACTAATATAATAGGTTTTAAATTCTCATTTGTCAAGGTGTAATTAAAAATTAAATTACAAAACTAAATGATAGGACTAAGTAAGAAAATTAAAGGATTACATTACCGAACAAAAGGGGATTATAGGACAAAAGTAAGCGCAGGCCACTATATAGCAACCTGCGCTTACTTCTTATTTAATTATGTAAACGTCCTATGTTCGCTCTCCCACTGGAGTTGCCCTTAAATCTCTGGCTCAATTAAACCATAGGAACCGTTTTTACGACGATACACTACATTCATAACTTCAGTTTCTGCATTGTAGAACATAAAGAAGTCATGACCGACTAAGTTCATTTGCATAATAGCTTCTTCCACATTCATTGGACGAACGGCGAAGTGTTTACGACGAACTACACTGATTTCTTCTTCCTGTACAGGTACTTCAGGCACATAAGCATCTGGTTTGAAACCAGCTTCCTTCTTAAAACGACGGGCTAAGCGTGTTTTATATTTATGAATTTGACGAACAATTTTATCTACAACTAAATCGATCGCTGCATACATGTCTGTATTTGATGCTACACCACGAAGTACAACACCTTCAACAAAACAAGTCAATTCAACTACTCGATTTTCTTTTTCTACAGAAAGCACGGCTTGTACATCAAATGGTGCATCAAAATAACGAGCAAGCTTGTCCACACGTTTTTCCAAATATTCACGTAGTGCTGCAGTTACTTCTAAATTTTTACCTCTTACTGTTACTTTCATATGCAAACATCCTTTCTTCCAAGTTCTAACATCGAACTTGTTTTTCTATATTATAATAATTCTCCATGCAAATACAAAAGTCCTCTTTATTTTTTGAAAAATTTTTAAATTTTTTTATTTTAGTATTACTTTAATATTACTTTAGTATTACTTTAATATTATCTTATTAATAACTTTGCCTTGCCACCACACTACATTGGTAATACCTTAACTACATCGATAATACGGGTTATAGGACAAAACGTGTTGGTTTTTAATCCCAATAAGTAGGAAACTCTGTGCTCCGATGAAGTTCATTCCATGCAAGCCCATCTCCCCATTGAGGAATAGAATAATCTACTTTCTCCCTTTCGTTAAATCGTTGGTAGAT
>NZ_NMZQ01000046.1 GCF_010093125.1 Veillonella sp. R32 | reverse complement strand
CAGTCCTTGTGATATGTCCTTTTAATGTGGTAAGGTAAGTAGTAGCACACGCTGAACCATTGGACAAAGTATGCTATAATAATAACGATTCTATGAAATTGTAGTTATTACTTAGGAGGGCTTATGAAGGTTTCTGATACAGGGGAATTTGGCTTTATTGATGCCATAAAATTGAATACCTTAAGTGATGAGACTACAGTCGTGAAAGGTATTGGAGATGATTGTGCTGTATATCGAGCTACTCCTGAGTATGATCAGTTAATTACTACAGACATGATGGTAAGAGGTATTCACTTTTCTGAGCAAACCACAGCGCCCTTTGATGTAGGTTATCGTCTAGGGACTGCTAATATTAGTGATATTGCTGCCATGGGAGGGATTCCAAGGCAGGCTGTCGTTGCTGTTGCTATGCCAGCTGATACTGATTTAGGCTATATGTCAGCTATTTTTGACGGTCTAAAAGAGGTATGTCATACTTATAAGGTGAATCTTATAGGCGGTGACACAGTGACGACTACGGGCCCTCTCACCTTATCAGTTACGCTCGTTGGTGAAGTGCCTAAAGGGCAAGCTGTTTTGCGAAGTGGCGCCCAACCAGGCGATTTAGTAGTAGTTTCTAATACTATTGGTAATAGTGCGGCCGGTTTAGCCGTATTGTTGGCTCAGATTAAGGGCTTTAACTTTTGTAAAAGGGCTCATCAGCGCCCAGAACCTCAAATTAAACTTGGTCAGTGGCTACGGCAACAAGGGGCTACAGCCTTAAATGATATTAGCGATGGCCTTAGTAGTGAACTCCATGAAATTGCTAAGGCTTCTAAGGTGAATATAGAGATTAAGGGGATGGCTATACCGCTTCATGAGGAAACAAAACAAGCAGCCCAACTATTGGGCGTAAATCCCCTTGATTGGGCCTTGTATGGTGGTGAAGATTTCCAACTACTGGGCACTGTGCCACAAGCTTTAGGTCCCCTCATTGAAGCCCATAAGGATTTACATTGTATTGGACAAGTTACGGTAGGGCCTGGTAAGGTTATTTTATACACTGATGAGGAAGAAGCCCTTTTTTTGGAACCTAAAGGCTATGATCATTTTAAAACAACTGACCGTATGAATATAAAGGAGTAATGAAAGGTATGATAGATAATTCTAAAGGGGGAGCACGGATGCATTGCCAAACAGCTACCGTTAAGGATACTGAGCAATTAGGCTTTCAATTAGGTAGTTTTCTAAGACATTTTGCTAAGCCACTTTGTGTTGCCTTAGTTGGTGATTTAGGCACTGGCAAGACCCATTTTTCACAAGGCGTGGCACGTGGTTTTGGCGTTACTGACGAAGTAACGAGTCCTACCTTTGCCTTAATGAATACATATGAAACGGTAGCAGGTACGCTGTATCATTTTGACGTGTATCGTTTAGAAGATGAATATGAATTAGAAAATATTGGATTTAGTGAATTTACGGAAGATACTCTCAGTTTAGTAGAATGGGCTGATAAATTTCCAGAAGCGTTGCCACTAGAAGTGCTATGGATTACCTTGACTGCTGAAGCAAATGGCAGTCGTCACAGCGTGTGGCAAACAGCAGAGCTTACCGAGGAGGAGCTCTTAGCAATAGGAGGACAGTATGTATTTAGGGATTGAAACGAGTAGCGCCGTATCAAGTGTGGCGTTAATGGATACAACGAAACTTGTTGGTGAACTAACCGTGCAAGCCGGATTAACCCATTCGGAACAATTGGTGCCACATATTGAGTTATTGATGCAGCAAAGTGGTGTGGCAAAATCCGATATAGAAGGCATTGCCGTAAGTATTGGTCCAGGATCTTTTACAGGGTTACGAATTGGTTTAGGCACAGCTAAAGCCTTAGCTTATGCATGGCAGGTGCCTTTATTAGGCGTTATGACGATGGATGTTCTTGCCCATAACTTTTGGCAATGGGAGGGACTTATTGCCGTTATGATTGATGCACAAAAAAAGAATGTCTATGAAGGCTTATATCGCTGGGAAGATAATCAGATGCGATGTGTGCAAGAGCCTACTGTAAAAGTGCGAACGGACGCCTTAACGACTTTAGGTGAATTGAAAGAACCTGTAACAGTTGTAGGGGACGGGATTATAAAAGTAGCGGCTACAGTTAGTGACTTTGGGACAAACCTTACAGTAGGGCCTACTACCATGCGAATCCCACGGGCTAGTAGTCTATTATTAGCTGCTTTACCTCGTTTTTTACGGCAGGAGCCAGATGAAGCTTTAACGGTGGCTCCTTACTATATTCGTCGTTCTGAAGCTGAAGTTGTTTGGGATGCTAAACATCCAGAATTAGCGGCTCAAATGAAGGGCCAAGAACCGACTGTTGTAGTTACGGAAGCAGCGCCAGCACTGAGTGATGAGGTGCCTCATGCTTAGCTTACGAGTGGCGACCCTAGAGGATAAAGAAGCTATTTATGACATTGAAAAGGCTTGTTTTTCAGTGCCTTGGTCCATGGAGTCCATTACTACAGAATTAACAGAAACAGAACAGCGTTTGTATTTGGTGGCCGAAGAAGAGGGACATATTATTGGCTATGCTGGGGCCTGGTTAGTATTGGATGAAGGGCAAATAACCAATATAGCTATCCATCCTGAGTTTCGTCGTGAGGGGTATGGAGCCATGTTAACGCGAAAGTTAATTAAAGAATTATTCAAAAGAGGTATGAGCGAAATATTTTTAGAAGTGCGTATTTCTAATGTAGCGGCTCTTACTATGTATCGTCGGTTAGGATTAACTGTTAAAGGCGTTCGTAAGAATTATTATACTGAGCCTGTGGAAGATGCGTACATTATGTCTATTATAAGAGAGGAGGCCCTGGTGTGAACAACATATATACCTTAGCCATTGAAAGTAGTTGTGACGAAACATCGGCGGCCGTATTGGTAAATGGTCGACGTGTGCTATCAAATGTAATTTCCAGCCAAGTGCCTATTCATCAAAAATTTGGTGGGGTAGTGCCTGAAATTGCATCTCGGCATCATATTGAACAAGTCATTCCTGTTGTAGATCAAGCTTTACAGGATGCACAAGTAAGTTTAGCTGACATTAATCATATTGGGGTTACCTATGGACCTGGTTTAGTAGGTTCCTTATTGGTAGGCGTAGCGGCTGCTAAAGGTCTATCTTTTGCTACAGGGATTCCTTTGATTGGGGTTCATCATATGGAAGGTCATATTTTTGCTAATTTTTTGGCCCATCCAGAGTTGGAACCACCGTTTCTAAGTTTAGTAGTATCCGGTGGTCACACTATGTTAGTAGTTGTCAAAGACTATGAAACCTTTGAAGTATTAGGGCAGACTCGTGATGATGCGGCTGGCGAAGCGTTTGATAAAATTGCTCGCGTTATGGGCTATCCCTATCCAGGGGGGCCTCAAATTGAAAAAGTTGGGGCCACAGGTAATCCATTGGCCATTGATTTTCCAAAAGCCTTACAAGCTAAAGGAAACTTTGAATTTAGTTTTAGTGGCTTAAAATCGGCTGTTTTAAATTACTTAAATAGTGCAAAACAAAAAGGCGAGTCCATTAATGAAGCGGATGTAGCTGCTTCGTTTCAGCAGGCTATTATTGATGTACTGGTTCATAAAACCTGTGAAGCAGCACAAGTAACAGGACAAACAAAGATTACGTTAGCAGGCGGTGTATCGGCGAATAAACATTTGCAAGATGCCTTAGCTGCTATGTGTGAACGGGAAGGTTTTACTTTTTATCGTCCTAGCTCAATTTTAGCTACTGATAATGCAGCTATGATTGGCTGCCGTGCCTATTATATGGCGCAGGCTGGTAAATTTAGCGATTTGCATTTAAATGCTAAGCCAGCCATTCCTCTTGGCAATGTATAAGGTGGTCTAGGTATGATAGGGCAACAATTACAGCAGTATACAGATTTATCAGAACCTCAACAACGCTTATTATTGCAAGTAGCTCAACTATTACCTTTTGGGGCGTCTTTGCCACAGCAAGATGTTTGCATTTTTACGACCGCTACCAATGGTCAAATATTAGTAATAGGGCCTTTGAAAGATTGGCCACAACAACATATTGATAAGGAAACCATTCTGTTAGAGCGCTATGAAGTTGGGCTTTGGCAAGAATTACTACAAAGCGGTCAGTCTGTGAAAGGCTTTATGGAAAGACAGTATGGTCATTTAGCCCGTCTATTAGCTTTTCCTATAGTCGATAATGGGGGCAAATGTATTGGTGGCTTAGCTATTATCCATAATGGCCTAGAGCCGCACACAGATGCCCTTTTATTAACAGCTTCTGATGTGTTGGCTGAAACTACTTATATGGCTATGATGGTACCGCAACAAAATCAAGATGAACTTTATAAACCTCTATCGTATCAAGATGGTATTATTATCTTTGATGAAGCGGGCACCATTTTATATGCTAATGAAGCGGCGTCACATTTAGTTGATTTATTAGGTTTTGATCGTCGTTTAGTGGGGACTTCAATTTACGGTGGTTCTTTAAAAATGAGTTGGGTGAAACAGGCTATTAGAGAACATCGAGGGGCTATTGCGGAAGAAATTTATGGCGATATTATTGTAGAGCAAACTATATTGCCCATTAGTGGCAGCCGGACTAAGCGTAGTTTCTTGTTTTTAAAAGACAAGACGGCTTTGCGGCGAAAAGAACAAGAATTATTAGTAAAAAATTCTGTGATTAAAGAGATTCATCATCGCGTAAAGAATAATTTGCAAACCGTAGCGGGCTTATTGCGCATGGAAGCGCGTCGTTCTGATTCGGAACAAGTAAAAAAAGCGTTGCAAGCAGGCGTTAGTCGTATTGAAAGTATGGCTTTAGTTCATGAAGTGATTTCCCATTATGAGGAAGACTATATAGATTTACGTACGATTGCGGAAGAATTAATTCGGCTTTTGAAACGAGCTTTGCTACAAACCGAAGACGTGGTAACTTGTGAATACGTAGGACCATCTATTTTGTTGTCGTCTCACCGTGCTGGGTATGTGTCGTTAATTTTGAATGAATTAATTTCTAATAGCTTTGAACATGGGTTTGGCATGGGCGGTATTAAAGCTGAAAACTCAAGTAATGATTTATCTTTGGTTAATAGTGAATCTGACGGAGCCCTAACAACGACAGATTTTCCTACCCTTAAAATTACCGGTGTTTTACACGAAGGGTTGATTACTTTGGAAGTGGCGGACAATGGTAAAGGTGTACTGGTGGACTTTGATTGTACAACCTCAAAACGTTTGGGCTTACAGATTATTAGAAATTTAGTGACTAATGAGTTAGGTGGTACATTTCAGATGAAGCGTGGTGCTACGAAGGGTACCATTGTGACTATTACATTTCCTGAAGAAGCTTCTTATTAATACTAGGAATGTGAAAAAAATAGGAAAATTGCATATACACATAATAGTAAAAGAGAATTACAGTTAACATATACTGTAGTATAGAGAGTTCTATTTGAGGAGATTAGCATGAGAGTTTTAATTGTGGATGATGAATCGCTAATTCGCATGGATTTACGGGATCAATTAGAAGCAGCTGGCTATGAAGTAGTGGGGGAAGGTAAAAATGGTGTTGAGGCGATTCAGCAAGCAAAAGCCTTACAGCCAGACGTGATTCTAATGGATGTAAAAATGCCAGAACTTGATGGGATTGAAGCGGCGCGGCAAATTCGACATAACCAGTGGGGGCCGGTTGTGTTATTAACTGCCTATAGTCAGCAAGAATTGGTACAAAAGGCAGGGCAGTCAGGGGTATATGGCTATTTGATTAAGCCTGTACGAGAAGATCAACTCATTCCTACCTTAGAAATGGCCTTTCACCGCTATGCTGAAGATGTGGCACTAAAGTCTAATATTGAAGAATTAGAAAATACGTTAGAAGAGCGTAAAGTCATTGCTCGCGCTACCGGGATTTTACAAAAATTATATAACTTAACTGAAGATGAGGCGTATAATCGACTTCGTTCTTTCAGTATGGATAAGCATATTACCCTTATTGAAACGAGTCATAAGATTATAGCAGCCGCTAAGAAACGCAGTGTGTAAGCACTGCGCTTTTTTTTGTAGAAAAGTCAAAAAATCAAAAATAATACTTGCATTTATTTTCAATTCGGATATAATAATACTTGTAGTTAGCACTCGAGGTTAGTGAGTGCTAACAAAGTAAAAATTACAATCCGTAAAATCAAAGGAGAGATTGACAATGATGAAACCTTTAGGCGACCGTGTTATAATTCGTGTCCTTGAAAAAGAAGAAAAAACAAAAAGTGGCATCTTTTTACCAGATACAGCTAAAGAAAAACCATCAGAAGGTGAAGTAGTAGCAGTAGGTGCTGGTAAAGTATATGACAATGGTCAACGTGTTGCTCCTGAAGTAGCTGTTGGTGACAAAGTAATGTTCTCCAAATATGCCGGTACAGAAGTTAAAATTGATGGTGTAGATCATCTAGTAATTAGCGAACGTGATATTTTAGCTATTTTATAATCTAGCAAGTAGCTACTATATATTCACTAATTTATATATTGAGGTTATGTAATTAACCTTAGGAGGTAATAGATTATGGCAAAAGAAATTCTTTTCAATGAAGACGCTCGCCGTGCCTTAGGCCGTGGCGTAGATGCATTAGCAAATGCAGTAAAAGTAACCTTAGGACCAAAAGGTCGTAATGTAGTATTAGATAAAAAATTTGGTGCTCCTACCATTACTAACGATGGTGTTACCATTGCACGTGACATTGAACTTGCTGATCCATTTGAAAATATGGGCGCACAACTTGTAAAAGAAGTAGCAACTAAGACAAATGATGTAGCTGGTGATGGTACTACTACAGCTACTGTATTAGCACAAGCTATGATTCAAGAAGGTATGCGCAACGTAGCAGCCGGTGCTAATCCAATGATTTTAAAAAAAGGTATTGAATTAGCTGTTAAAACTTTGGTAGAAGAAATTAAGAAAAAATCTATTAAAGTAAATGGTAAAGCTGACATTGCTCAAGTAGCTTCTGTATCTGCAGGGGACACTGAAATTGGTGGCCTTATTGCTGAAGCTATGGAAAAAGTAGGCAATGATGGCGTTATTACTGTAGAAGAATCCAAAGGTTTACAAACTGATCTTTCTGTTGTAGAAGGTATGCAGTTTGACCGTGGTTATATTTCCCCTTACATGGTAACAGACCCAGATAAAATGGAAGCTGTTATGAACGAACCATACATTTTGATTACTGACCGCAAAATCAGTGCTATTGCTGATATGTTACCAACTCTTGAAAAAGTGGTAAAACAAGGCAAAGAATTGTTGATCATTGCGGAAGATCTTGATGGTGAAGCATTGGCTACCTTAGTAGTTAACAAATTGCGTGGTACTTTCAAAGCGGTAGCTGTTAAAGCTCCTGGCTTTGGTGACCGCCGTAAAGCAATGCTTGAAGATATTGCTATCTTAACAGGTGGTACTGTTATTACGGAAGATATGGGTCGTAAATTAGACAGCGTTGAATTAGAAGACCTTGGTACAGCTCGTCAAGTTCGTGTAACTAAAGATGAAACTGTTATCATTGATGGCGCTGGTGACAACGACGCTATTAAACAACGTGTTGGCCAAATTAAAGGTCAAATCGATGAAACAACCTCTGAATTTGATAAAGAAAAATTACAAGAACGTTTGGCTAAATTGTCTGGTGGCGTAGCTGTTATTGAAGTAGGGGCCGCTACTGAAGTGGAATTGAAAGATAAAAAACTTCGCATTGAAGACGCATTGAATGCTACACGCGCTGCTGTTGAAGAAGGTATCGTAGCTGGTGGTGGTACTACGTTAATCGACATCTTACCTGCTCTTGAAACTTTGAAAGAAGAAGGGGATGTACAGACTGGTATTAACCTTGTAAAACGTGCTGTTGAAGAACCACTTCGTCAAATCGCTTACAATGCTGGTTTAGAAGGCTCTGTAGTTGTTGAACGTGTTAAAAATACTGACTCTGGTGTAGGTTTCAACGCATTAACTGAAGAATATGTAGATATGGTTAAAGCTGGTATCGTTGACCCTGCTAAAGTAACTCGTTCTGCTCTTCAAAATGCAGCTTCCATTGCTTCCTTAGTATTGACTACAGAAAGTATTGTTGCTGATAAAGTAGAAGAAAATGCACCAGCAGCACCTGCTATGCCTCCAATGGGTGGCATGGGCGGTATGATGTAATCTAACCGGAACGTAGGTAGGTTATAACTAATCAGCTAAATAATAGCTGAAGCGTAGCTACATGTATATAAAACTAAAATGCTCACATCAATTTGGTGTGGGCATTTTTATTTTTCTATAGAATTGACGAGAGCCTGTAAAATTAAGTATAATCTAACATATACTTAAGATTGAGTGCATTGTTTTATACAAGGGCTGACAATTTTATAAATTGCATAGTCATTGAGTGAGGAGAAAGATTGATGAACGAAAAAAAATTACCTATTACGGCGGCCCGTTTAGAAGAAATTATTGCGGAGTATCCAACGCCGTTTCATTTATATGATGCGAAAGGGATTGTAAGCAATATTCGTCGCTTTATTAAAGCGTTCAGTTGGGCTAAGGATTTTAAAGAATATTTTGCTGTTAAAGCTACGCCAAATCCTTATATCATGCGATTATTACAGCAGGAAGGGGTAGGCGCTGATTGTTCCTCTTTAGCTGAATTAGTATTGTGTGAAAAAGTAGGTATTACGGGGGATAATATTATTTTTTCATCCAATGACACACCTTATGAAGAATATGCAAAAGCTATGGAATTAGGCGCCATTATTAATCTTGATGACATTACCCATGTAGCCTATTTGGAAGCCCATGGTAGTTTGCCTAATCGGTTAGCTTTCCGCTACAATCCAGGTTCTTTAAAACATGGTGGTAATACTATTATTGGCTTGCCTGAAGAAGCTAAATATGGCATGACAGGTGATCAAATTATTGAAGCCATTAATTATTGTAAAACTCGCGGCGTAACACGCTTTGGCTTACATACTATGGTGGTGTCCAATGAATTAGACATTCAAGGCTTAATTGGTACTGCTGAATTGATGTTTGGTTTGGCTTTGCGCGTAAAAGAGGAAACTGGTATTGAAGTTGACTTTATTGATTTTGGTGGTGGTATTGGCGTAGCTTATCGCCCAGAAGAAACACCAGTTGATTATGAAATGTTAAGTGCAGGCATTAAAGCTGCTTATGAACGGATGATTGAAGGCAATGGTCATAGTCCTATTGCCTTAGCTTTTGAATGTGGCCGCATGGTGACAGGTCCTTATGGTTATTTAGTAGCTACGGCTATTCATCGTAAGAATATTTATAAAAATTATATCGGTTTAGATGCTTGCATGGCGAATTTAATGCGGCCAGCCCTTTATGGTTCGTATCATCATATTACTGTAGTAGGTAAGGAAACAGCACCTCTTGATCATGTGTATGATGTAACAGGCTCGTTATGTGAAAATAATGACAAATTTGCTATTGATCGTAAATTACCAAAAATTGATATAGGTGATCGTATTATCATCCACGATGCGGGGGCGCATGGGCATTCTATGGGTTTCAATTATAATGGGAAACTTCGTTCCGCAGAATTACTTTTAAATGAAGACGGTTCTGTCACTCAAATCCGTCGTGCTGAAACCTTGGATGATTTATTTGCAACCTTAGATTTCAGTGATTTATAAGGAAAAATCTATCATTTTCGACGATAATGTGATATACTTAAAAAGTAAGTTGTTAATTTGCTTAAAAATCGCTAGTATTACAAACCCTTATGGGGTCACATTTTTTGATAAAATTCAAAAAAATCGATAATATAAACAAATTCATAGTAAAATAGTAGAAATTAACTTGCACTGGATACAGTTAGATTGTATAATGTTTATTAGGAATAGATGTTGTAAGATTTGCTGTTTACCGAAGTGGTAGAATATTTTTGCTGTTATGAGCGGTGTTTCACTTTGGTGGGATACCGCTTTTCTTATAAACTCTAACAATTAAGCTATATATGACTTAAAGACATAATTAATTATAAAAGGAGTGACTGTACTGTGTCAGAATTACTTCGCGTAGAAAATCTACACGTGTCTGTTGAGGGCAAAGAAATCCTAAAAGGTATCGACTTAACTATTAATAAAGGTGAAATCCATGTTGTTATGGGGACCAATGGTGCTGGCAAATCTACGTTAGCAAATGCTATTATGGGGAACCCAGTATATGAAGTAACAGAAGGTTCCATTACATTTGATGGTGAAGATATTACAGACGAAGCCGTAAATGATCGTGCTAAGGCTGGTATTTTTATGTCCTTCCAAAACCCAATTTCCATTCCTGGTATTACGGTAGAAAACTTTATTAGAACATCTAAAGCTACTGTAACGGGTGAAAATGTTCGTGCTTTGGCATTTAAAAAAGAATTAAAAGCAAAAATGGATGAATTATCCTTTGATGCTTCTTATGCACAACGTTATGTAAATGAAGGCTTTAGTGGCGGTGAACGCAAGAAAAACGAAATTCTTCAAATGTCCATTTTAAACCCTAAATTAGCCATGCTTGATGAAACAGACTCTGGCCTTGACGTAGATGCTGTGCGTATTGTATCTGATGGGGTACATCGTTTCCATACTAAAGATAATGCCGTACTTATCATTACGCATCACAACTCCATTTTACAAAAATTAAAACCAGATTTTGTTCATGTTTTAATCAATGGTAAAATTGTAAAAACTGGGGATGCATCCTTAGTAGCAGATATTGAAAGCAAAGGCTATGATGCTTACAAAGCGTTAGTTTAGGAGGCACTCATGGAAACTAGAAAGAAAACTTATGTGGAGGATATGGACCGTGGCGTCTACGATATAAAGAATGAATTTGAATATTCTTTTAAATCCGACGCAGGCCTTACGGAAGATATTATCCGCGAAATTTGGTCTAATAAAAACGAACCAGAATGGATGCTTGACTTCCGTTTAAAATCCTTAAAAATTTATAATGAATTAGATATTCCTAATTGGATTCCTGATATTAGTGGCCTTGATATGGCGAATATCGTAACCTATGTTAAACCAAAAGTTGACATGAAGGGTGACTGGAACGAAGTGCCAGAAGATATTAAGAGCACCTTTGATCGTTTAGGGATTCCTGAGGCTGAGAAAACCTCCTTAGCCGGTGTAGGGGCTCAGTATGACTCTGAAGTGGTTTATCATAGTATTCAAGAAGACCTTGTAAAACAAGGGGTTGTTTATACTGATATTGAAACGGCCCTTCATGAATATGAAGACATTGTTCGTCAATATTTTATGACATTAGTACCACCTACCGATCATAAATTTGCCGCTTTACATGGTGCTGTATGGTCTGGTGGCTCCTTTGTGTATGTTCCAAAGGGAGTTCAAGTAGATATTCCTTTACAGTCTTATTTCCGCTTAAATGCACCAGGGGCTGGGCAGTTTGAACATACCTTAATTATTATTGAAGAAGGGGCTAAAGCTCACTTTATCGAAGGTTGTTCTGCTCCTAAATATAATGTGGCTAACCTTCATGCTGGTTGTGTAGAATTATTCGTTAAAGATAATGCAACCCTTCGCTATTCTACCATTGAAAATTGGTCTAAAAATATGTACAACTTGAACACAAAACGTTGTACAGTTGGTAAAAATGGTACAATTGAATGGGTAAGTGGTTCTTTTGGTTCAAAAGTATCTTGCTTATATCCAATGAGTATTTTGGCTGGTGAAGGCGCACATTGTGAATTTACAGGTGTAACTTTTGCAGGGGAAGGCCAGTTCTTAGATACAGGGGCTAAAGTAGTGCATGTAGCACCACATACAACCTCCAATATTAACTCTAAATCCATCTCTAAGAGTGGTGGCGCTGCTATTTATCGTGGCGTTTTAAATATTGGTAAAAAAGCGGAACATGCAAAAGCAACCGTATCTTGTGAATCCTTGATGTTAGATGAAATTTCTCAATCTGATACCATCCCTTCCATTTCCATTGAAAATGATAATGTGGATTTAGGTCATGAAGCTAAAATCGGTCGTATTTCAGATGAAGCCATTTTCTACTTAATGACACGTGGCATTAGCGAAGAAGAAGCTCGTGCTATGTTAGTTCGTGGCTTCGTAGAACCAATTTCTAAAGAATTGCCACTAGAATACGCTGTTGAAATGAATAATTTGATTTCCTTAGAGCTTGAAGGCTCTATCGGTTAGGAGGTACTGATGAGTAACGTATTATTTAATGAACTCCCTAGACCTACTTTCCGGTGGTTAAAGGTAAATCATACGGAAGGTGTAGTGGCTACAGGTAGCAATCCCGCAACCGTAACCGTAGCAGCTAATCCAGGGGTCGTAACAGAATTAACTAGTAAAGCTTTATTAAAAGCTGATTTTGAAGGAGCTGAAGCTACATCCTTAGCTTTAGTTACTAATGAATTTACTAAAGGGTTAGCTATTGCCGTACCCACTGGTGCTGCTGAAAAAGTAGTGATTACTATTGATGCAGAAGGTGCTAGTGTAGGCGATAAAACTCGTTTAGCCATTGATGTAGCAACAGGTGCTTCTTTAGAAGTTTTATATGTTGTTAAAGGCAATGCAACGGCTGGCGGCTTAAATTTATTAACCGAAGTGAATGCCGATGCTAATTCAAAGGTAGTGTTCAAAAAAGTTCAGCTATTAGGTGAAGGGGTGCAACAAATTGAGCATCGCTACACTAAATTAGGGGCTAATAGTCATGTAGAGTTCCTTAATGTAGAACTTGGTGGCGGCGAAAACTTCTTACACTATACGCAAGATTTAGTAGGTCAAGAAGCGCATATTGAACATGATTTGGCTTACTTAGGTGACAATGAACAACGTTTTGATATTTCGATGCTCATGTCCCATGTGGCGCCTAAATCTGTCAGTGATATTCAAGTACTCGGTGCGTTAGCTGATAATTCTAAAAAATCCTTCCGTGGTACTTTAGATTTCATTCGCGGTAGCGTAGCTGCTGAAGGGGCGGAAGAAGATACTTGCGTATTACTTGATCCAACTGTTAAATCTGTGTCCTTACCATTACTTCTTTGTAAAGAAGATAATGTAGTTGGTAATCATGCTGCTAGCGCAGGGCAATTGGATAAAACCAAATTATTCTACTTAATGAGTCGTGGTTTTAGTGAAGAAGAAGCTAAACATATTATTGTAGAATCCATGTTACGCCCAGTGATTGATCGACTCGAAGATGCTGAGTTAGAAGAAGTTGTATTAGCTGCAGTACGAGCTAAAATTTAATTCGTCTGCAGTAAAGAGATAGAATAGAGAAGGTGTATTATGAAGTCGGTTGCAGAAGCATATAAAGATTTTCCTATATTACAAAGAGAACATAAAGGTCACCGCTTAGTATACTTAGATAGTGGGGCCACTACTCAGGTGCCAGAAGCTGTTATTAATGCCCTTGAAACACATTTAAAGCATCATAATGGTAATCCTCATCGAGGGGCTCATGTGTTGGCGGTAGAAGCGTCTGAAGCCTATGAAACAGCGCGTGATACAGTACAACGCTTTATTAATGCTAAAGCACGAGAAGAAATCGTGTTGACCCGTAATACAACGGAAAGCTTAAATCTTATTGCCTTTAGCTATGGCTTACATAACCTTAAAAAGGGTGATAAAATTGTTATTACCATTGCTGAACATCATGCTAACTTAGTAACTTGGCAACGTGTAGCACAAACTACCGGTGCTACTTTGGAATACATGTATTTAGATGAGTCCGGTCATCTAAAAGATGGGGAAATGGATAAAATCGATAGTCATACTAAGATAGTGTCCTTTGCTCATGTAAGTAATGTATTAGGCATGGAATTCCCTGTAGAAGAACTGATTAAACGAGCTCATGCAGTGGGAGCCATTGCTATTCTTGATGGGGCGCAATCAGCACCTCATAAAAAGATCGATGTACAAGCTTTAGATTGTGATTTCTTCGTGTTCTCTGGCCATAAAATGTGCGCTTCTCAAGGGATTGGGGTCATGTATGGGAAACGTCATTTACTCGAAGATATGCCTCCATTCTTATTGGGTGGCGATATGATTGAATATGTACAAGAACAAAGTACTACTTATAATGAAGTTCCTTATAAGTTTGAGGCTGGTACACCGAATGCTCATGGTGCGGTTACTTTAAAAGCAGCCATTGAATACTTAGAGCAATATGGTATGGACAATATTAATGCTTATGAAAAAGAATTAGTAGCTTATGTATTGCCTAAATTATTAGCTATTCCTCATGTTCATGTACTGGGCTCGGAAGATCCTAGTGAAAAACACGGGGTTATTGCCTTTACTATTGATGATGTACATCCTCATGATGTAGCTACTATTTTAGATAGCTATGGCGTTTGCGTTCGCTCAGGTCATCACTGTGCGCAGCCATTAGGTGCTTATTATAAGGTACCTGCTTCTAATCGTTTGAGTATGTATATTTACACGCGTAAAGAAGATTTAGATATTTTCCTTGAAGCAGTGAAACAAGTACGCCCTACGATGGGTTTTAAAGATTAAATACACCATATCCCTAAGTATTAACTAGGGGGAAATAAGCAAGTATAAAGGAGTTCCTACTTATGGAAATGGATCAGTTATATACTGAGTTAATTTTAGAACATAATCAAGATAAACGAAATAAACGTTTATTAGACGTTTTTACCGTATCTGAGCATGGTCACAATCCAAGTTGTGGCGATGATTTAACCTTGCAATTAGATGTAGCTGATGGGGTAGTTAAAGATGCTGCTTATACAGGCTCTGGTTGTGCCATTAGTCAAGCGTCAGCGTCTATGATGATTGATATTATTAAAGGTAAAACTGTAGCTGAAGCGTTTCGTTTAGTTGATATTTTCTTAGGTATGATTAAAAAAGAAGTTACCGATGAAGCTGAATTAGAAGAATTAGAAGATGCTATTGCACTACAAAATATTTCTAATATGCCAGCTCGTGTAAAATGTGCTGTATTGGCTTGGCATACCTTAAAAGAAGCTTTAAAAAAAGAAGAAACTAAATAGGCTAGAGACTAGCTACCGAATCATGTATAATAAAAGGAGTTAACCAATAACAACGAAGGTTGCTATGAGTTAACTCCTTTTTTACAAGAATAAGCTTGCTTTTTCTTTTTAGTATTGCTTATTCTTCTTTTTTCGCACTTGGTTTAGGCAATTTGCCCATGTCCTGCAATAATTTAACGATGCGTACGCCACAGTTTTTACCGCCACAAGAGCCGGTACCTGCGCCAGTACGTTCTCTAATTTTAGGAATGGTATCACAACCATCATTGATAGCTTCTTTGATAGTTTTGCGTGAAATACTGCGACAAGTGCAGACTTTAGTATATTTGTCTAAAATACTATCCGGTACTTTTTGTTCTTCAAAATCCATATGTATTACCTCCCTATACTACTTAGTATAGCCATTATTGTATTAGTATGCTTAATTAAGCTATTATTGTTTGACTAACTAGACTTTTTATAGGGCCTAGGGGATTTTCACTATGCTGTAATTAATCATACTATATACCGTTATTGTACCATAGATTTGTCATTCTATGTATAAGGAAGAAAGGATAAACTTATGATTTGTGTTTTATTTGACTTAGATGGCACATTAACTGATTCCGCCGAAGGTATTAAAAAATCAGTTGTTTATGCCTTAGAAAAAAAGGGCGTTCCTGTACCGTCTGATGAGATTTTAACTTTATTTATTGGGCCACCTATTGTAGACTCCTTACGTGAACATTGTGGCATGACAGAGGCCGAAGCAGACGAAACGTATGGTTACTTTAAAGAACGATATCATACAATAGGGAAGTTTGAAAATAAAGTATATGAAGATGTGGAGCGTATGCTAGTTACTTTACGTCAAACTAATACCTATGTAGCGGTAGCCACTGCAAAACCAGAACCATTAGCTAAAGAAGTATTAGAACATTTTGGCTTAACTAAGTATTTTGAAATTATTAAAGGGGCCGATGCAGCCCGTGGGATGGTGCATAAAGAGGATATTTTAAAAGAAGCATTAGCTGATATGAAAGAAATTTCCTCGAATCGTACTAAAAAAGAAATTACTGGCTGGTATATGGTGGGTGATCGCAAATATGACGTAGAAGCAGCAAAGAAACTTGGTTGTCGTGCTGTAGCCGTGACATATGGCTATGGTACTCAGGCAGAATTAGAAGCAGCGGGCGCTGATTATATTTGTCATACACCTTCGGATGTTATTTTAAATATTGCCGTTGATACGCTATTATAAAATACATTAAATTAAACTATCATTTAAAAAGTGAATTATTAAAATCAAAACTAAAAAAATAAAAAACTAAAAACAAAAATCAAAAAACTAAAAGACTATTCAATAAATCCCTTTAAAAACCCCCGAATGTTAGCTGTATAGGGTAACATTCGGGAGGAATCATAGGCTTTACTTGAATAGTCTTTTTTATGTATTAGATTATTTTAGTATTTTATTGTTTTGGTAGTAAGGCTTAGTATTAATCTAAAGGTTGTTCATGACGATTTTTCTTAGAAATAACTTTAAATACCTTGGCACCGGTAGATTTTAACTTTGTGCCGGTTTGTTGCAAGCGCATACGTGTTCTAGTAACACGGGCTAGGGCTGAAAGGGATGTTTTTTTGCGTGGTTTCATATCGCGCACAGAGCCGAAATCCCCGCGATTAATGCTGGTTGCTTTAACTCGTTCAGCGCCAAAAGATTGTTTTAAGACACGCATGATTAGAGTAGCTTGTAGGGGAATATTAAAAGTATAAATATCAACGGCCACATAACCCATTTTAGGATACGCATGAACAGCAATATGACAATGGGGCGATACCGCAAATAAGACAATTTCATCTTCTAAGACTTGGCAGTTGATTTCGTCGATAGGCTGTTGCGCTGCTTCTAACGCATTAGTAACGCTTTCTTGGATAATAAGTGGTGAATTGATAACATCCTCTAAACAAGTATATAAATCAATGAGTAAATGAGTTCCTACAGAATTTGACACAATGACACCTTCCTTATGACAGAATAAATTATATAGGCTGCACAGACCTAGATTAGGGAAGGGCTAGGCTGTGATTTATGTAAAACATACAAATTATGAGTTTTAAGTATTTTTATATCATTTTATTATACCTTGAAGCGTTGAAAATGTAAAATATCAAATATACTTTTTGTTTAATGTAACGAAAATATTAGATATATAGTATTTATTTTACTTAATAACTATTTGAAATATAATTGATGAATATTCAGTATTTTCAAGGCTTTTTGGCTATTAATGAGAATATTTATTAATTAGATAAATAATGAGTTTAGCGAATTGATGAAGCATAAAATACAAAAATTATTCAATTCGTGTAATAATTTTAAAGAACATATTTTTCGATTTATTATTTTGTTAAGGGTTTATAGAAATTATATGTAATATGACTATTGGTTATAGGTTTACCCTTGATTTACATGATTACTTCAGTATGCTATTCTAAGTTTATATTAAATCGTACTGTCGTGCTTGGTGGCACAACAATATGTAGGAGGTCCTAACGAATGAGCTTACAATTAAAACGTGATTTTGATACTTTCGTATCAGAAGCCAAAAAGATTTCACCGAATCGAGTATTTACAGATTATTTATTACGGTATGCCTATGGGGTAGATGCTTCTTGCTATAGTTATTTACCAAAAGTAGTAGTAAAACCAAATACGGAAGCCGAAGTAGTACAATTAGTATTATTAGCTAATCGTTGTGGTACACCAGTTACATTCCGCGCAGCTGGTAGTTCTTTATCTGGTCAATGTTCTTCAGAAGATGTACTAATTGTAGCTAACGATGGTTTCAAATATGCCCATGTACTAGAAAACGGCAATGCTATTCGTTTGGCTTGTGGCGTTATTGGGGCTGATGCCAATGAAGCGTTACTTCCTTATGGTAAAAAAATTGGTCCAGACCCAGCTACTATTACAACTGCTTTAGTAGGGGGGATTTTTAATAATAACTCCAGTGGTATGTGCTGTGGTACGGCGCAAAACTCTTATAAAACAGTTCGTTCTATGCGTGTAGTGTTAGCTGATGGTACTATTCTTGATACAGCTGATGCACAAAGCGTTAATGATTTCATGCGCACTCATGGGAAGATGGTTGAAGACATTCTTAACTTGCGTAGCGATATTATGGCGGACCAAGAATTAGTAGATTTAATCAACCGTAAATATAAAATCAAAAATACAACTGGTTATGGGATTAACTCGTTAGTTGACTTTGAAAATATAGTAGATATTTTAAATCACTTATTCATTGGTAGTGAAGGGACATTAGGCTTTGTTAGTGAAGTTACTTATAACTGCGTTGACGATGCCAAATATAAAGGGTGCGGTCTTTTATTCTTTGAAAAATTAAATGATGCTTCTCGTGCTGTAGTAGCGTTAGCTAATATGTCCCGTGAAAAAGTAGTAGCTGCTGAAATGATGGACTATTTAAGTCTTAAGAGTGTGCAGCAATTGCCAGAAGTACCATCTTTTGTACGTGGGGTGCCAGAAGGAACTAGCTGTATCTTATTCCAATCTGAAAGCAATGATGAAGCTACTTTAGATCAAAATCTAGAATATATTAAAGAACATTTAAAAGACATTCCTACTGTAATTCCAAGCTTATATTCTAAAGAAGCGTCTGAATATAACTCCTGGTGGATGATTCGTAAAGGTTTATTGCCAATTGCCGCTGGTCTTCGCCGTCCTGGCACTACAGTTATTACTGAAGACGTATGCTTTAAAATTGAAGACTTCACCGATGGTATTGAAATGATTACCGAATTATTCCATAAATATGATTTTGTGGATAGCGGTATTATCTTTGGTCATGCATTGAGCGGTAATGTTCACTTTATCATTACACCTAACTTTAATGAACAAAAAGAAATGGATAACTTTGCAGCGCTTGTTAAAGAAATGGCAGAACGCGTAGCTGGGGTAGAAGGGTCCATTAAAGCAGAACATGGTACAGGTCGTATGGTAGCGCCATTTGTTGAATTAGAATGGGGCAAAAAGGCATATGCCGTAAATCGTCGAATTAAAGAAATCTTTGACCCACAACGTCTACTTAACCCAGATGTTATGATTACAGATGATCCAGACGTTTACAAGAAAAATCTTAAAGCTATGAACGACATTGATCCATTGTACAATATGTGTATGGAATGTGGTTTCTGTGAAAAGAATTGTCCAAGCCGTAATTTAACATTAACACCACGTCAACGTATTTCCTTACTTCGTGAAGAACAACGCTTGCTTAAAGAAGGTAACACAGCGATGGCGGCAGAACTTAAAAAAGGTTACGAATATTATGGTGTTGATACTTGTGCTGCTTGCTCCATGTGTTCGCAACTTTGTCCATTGGGCATTGATACCGCTCAAATTGCTATTTCCATGCGTAAAATTGATCCAAAAGGTCGTGGCTTAGCACAGGCTATCTATAATAACTTTAGCACTACTTTGAAGGCGGCTAAGGTAGGGGTAATCTTAGGTGGCGTAGCTGGTAAAGTAGCTACTAAGACATTATTGGCTAAGATTTCTGAAGATGCTCATCAGTTAACAGGCTTAACACCATATTTACCAAAAACAATGCCTAAAGCTAATACATATAAATTGAGCAATAAACGGAATCCATTATTCCAAAAGAATGTAGTATATTTCAGTACCTGCGCTAACCGTGCTTTCCGTCAGAACCAAGGATATGATGATACGCGTAGCTTACAGCAAGTAT
This sequence comes from Veillonella sp. R32, assembly GCF_010093125.1. Classification (GTDB taxonomy): domain Bacteria; phylum Bacillota; class Negativicutes; order Veillonellales; family Veillonellaceae; genus Veillonella_A. The sequence goes on along the minus strand of NZ_NMZQ01000046.1, from coordinate 9,433 downwards.
TTGAAAGTTTATGCGATAAAGCAGGGTACAATGTAATTTACCCGCCACATATTGAAAACCTATGCTGTGGTTTAAGTTTTGAAAACTATGAAGAAATTGATAAACAAGCCTTAGCTGATTTAACAGATGCTTTAATGAAAGCTAGTGAAGGCGGTATTTATCCAGTAGTTATCGACCATTCCGCTTGTTTCAATCATGCGTTCAAACATATTAAAGGTTTAAAAATCCTTGATATTTCTGAATTCTTGTATACAATTTTACCTGATTTGAATGTAACTAAATGTAACGAATCGGTTATCGTTCATAAACAGTGTAAAGTAAAAACCTTACATAAAGGTGACTATATTGAAAACTTAGCTCGTGCATGTATGGATAAAGTATTCAATATTAAATCCTTTGCTTGTGATGGCTTTGCTGGTCAAAAAGGTTTCTTTACACCAGAACTTAACAAATGTGCTACTAAGGATTTAGCAGCTGAAATTAAGAGTTATGGTTGCACCTTAGGTGTAAGTTCCAGTTCCACTTGTGAAATTGGTCTTGGCGAAAACGGTGGCATTCCATTTGTAAGTATTGCATACTTGTTAGATCGTTGTTCTACAAGAAAATAAAAAGTGTAAGTACTATTAACTAAAAATAGTCTAAAAAACCTCCGACATGCATCGGAGGTTTTTTGTAAGTATTGAACTGTTTTACCCTTTATGATATAATTACTTCCGATAACGATATATTATCGGAAGTAATTTTTAGGTTATTTTTACAGGAATCTAGGTATTATCTTAGGTTTCCCTTATTTTAGCTTATTTTAGCTTGTTTTACTTATACGTTTAATTTTTACATATATATTTATAAGGAGTTTTCTATTATGAGTGCTAACAAGCATTTTTACTTACGTGACAACAAAGCTCTTATGGCTAGTAGCGGACTCACGGAAAAAGCTAAAGAAAGCATTTTATTATCTAAATCTGAAAATACTGTTGATGCTTATGAATCTGACTGGGAGGATTTTGTATATTGGTGTGAATCTCGTCACGTTTCTTTTTTTCCAGCCACTCCTGAAACCATTGTTAACTATATTAATGATTTAGCGGATCATGCGAAAGCTAATACAATTTCTCGCCGTATTAGCGCTATTTCTGAAAATTTCAATGCTTCAGGTCTGACAGATAATCCTTGTAAGTCATCTTTAGTTAGCCAGGCTTTACGTGGTATACGTCGTAAAAAAGGAACCTATCAACAAGGTAAAACCCCTATCCTACTTGAAGATCTAGAAGATATCTTCAAAGAGATGGATGCCTTAGGTTTACCGGAGATTCAGTTACTTAGGGATAAAGCTATTTTACTTATTGGCTTTATGGGCGCTTTTAGACGCAGCGAAATTAGTGCTTTAACGGTGGAAGACCTTACGTTCTCACCACAGGGGTTAGAAATCTTCGTGCGGTCGTCAAAAGCTGACCAAGAAGGTCAAGGCGCCGTTGTAGCTATCCCTTATATAGAAAACGCCGAATTTTGCGCTGTAAGGGCCGTTAAGGCATGGCTCCGGTATACTGGTATTCAAAGTGGTCCAATTTTCAGAGGTTTTACGAAGAAAATGGATATTCGTAAGAATGCATTAAGTGATAAAAGTATTGCTGAGATTGTAAAAAAATATATTTCTCTTATTGGTTTAGATCCTGCTATGTATGGAGCCCATAGTTTACGCCATGGTTTTGCTACCACAGCGGCCTCTTTTGGCGTTGAAGAACGTAATATTATGCGTCAAACACGACATCATAGCGTTAATATGGTACGTCGTTATATTAATGAAGCCAATAAATTTGTGGATAATCCGATTAGTACCATATTTGGTGGCAGAAAACGATAAAAAGATATTAATATAGTAATACATAGTGTTTAATATTTGATATATATTTTTATTTCCAGCTTAAGAAGTTTAATATAATATTTATCATTATATCTTTTTCATCAGCTTTAGATTCTGCAATAAGTAAGGTAATAGCAACTAAAGTACTTTCAGAAATTATTTTAGTTCCATTTGCCAATAACAAATTATTTTGACTTAAGAAATATAAGAATAGACTAGCTGCAATACGCTTACAACCATCAGTAAATGGATGATCTTTTATAATAAAGTATAGAAGATTAGCAGCTTTTTCTTGTGTTGATTTATAAATTTCTTCACCAAATGCCGTCTGATATATATTTCTTATAATACCATTTAAAATACCTTTAGATTTTTCTTGACCAAAAATATCTGATTGAAATTTTAATTTCATTTCATCTATTAATTTTTGGGCATCAGCATAGGTTATTTGGTAGTTTTCTATAGAATTAAAATTAGGCTTTACAATTTTTTTATGATCATAATCATCCAATAATTCTAGCGCGGTTGTGTATTGTTCAATTACATTTAATAAATCTGCTGAATTAATTTCTAATGTATTCGCTAAGATATTGCTTTGAATTTCTACTACTTTATTTAAAGCCTGTAGTCTTTTTTGATTAATTGCATATCCTTTAATTATATATTCTTTTAGTATTTTGGTCGCCCAATGTCTAAATGCGATACCTTTTTTAGATTTTACTCGGTAGCCCACTGATATAATTACATCTAAATTATAGTATTTATAATTACGTTCGATTAAACGGGCTCCTTCTTTTTGAACTTGTGCAAAATTTGCACAAGTTGAATTTTCTTCTAATTCATCTTCTTTGTAAATATTACGGATATGTCTAGTAATTACAGTACGATCTCTATCAAATAGTAAAGCCATATCTTCTGGGCGAAGCCAAATATTTTCTTTATCTTCCGAAACTTGTACAGGAATTTCCAAAGCACCATCTTTAAATATAATAGATTGTAACATAATATCCCCTCTTAATGAATTTACCCTTTTAAAATAGTATAACAGATTTAAAGATTTACTCATAAGCTTTTACATTATTTTCATCTTGTTAAAAACGGTGATACCTAGCCGCCTAAGTATCACCGTTTTATTGTATTCAGTTGTCTATATAAACCCTAGAGCAAAGACTCTTAGTGGATCTATCCTATAGTTTATTCATTCTGCGCTAAGTAATCCACAGGCATTTTATTATTTGGTGTTTTAATAGTTGGTACTTTAATTTGGCTACCTGGTTCTAAATTAGCTGTTTCATCTAATTTATTAATAGCTTTCATAGCATGTACCATTTCACGAACATCAATATGACTGTTACTATGCGCACTAGCAATGCCCCAAACAGTGTCGCCAGCTTTTACTGTTACCGTACGCACATTTTGTGTATCTAATTCAATGGTAGGTGTATTTATAAAATAACCAATAGTAAGTGTTAAAAACATGCTGAAAACGATTAGAAAGTCACGTTTCATACTATCACCTCATCAATAAACTAATCACAACTCCCTAACAAAATATATTAGTATCTATATACAGGCTAATATTTACGAACATTACATCGGTATGTATGTTTGTTTACACGTTTAGTATACCACGCGAATAAATGTTCGGTCAATAGGAAATCGAACAATTATTTGACAATACTTGCTCTTACGTTCTATAATAACAATGAAATAGTTTATATTTTTGAGATATTATATTTAACTTTACATATATTTGTTTGTACAGAATGAGAGGTTTTAACAGTGAGACGTCCAGCTACCGATATTAACTCTAAACAAAAGATGATTTTAGACTTTATTACTGAGTCTTTGCAAACTGAATATCGCTGCCCTAGTGTCCGTGAAATTTGTAACTATATGGGTTTGAGTTCTACGTCAACTGTGCAAAGCCATTTAAATACATTAGAACGTTTTGGCTATATTAAACGGGATGTAAATAAAAACCGCTCTATTACTGTAGTTGGTATGAAACCAAGAACTATGCCAGAAGTTAATACGTCTGATGATGGTCAAGTTACATCCTCTGAGCCTTTTGATTTTATGTCGGTTAAGTTGCGCAATGTACCGTTAATCGGTACAGTACAAGCTGGTTTGCCTGTGACAGCTTATCAGAATCAGGAAGCTCAGATTCCCTTACCTATGACATTAATTGGCAATTCTGAATGCTTCTTACTTCGAGTTCGTGGTGAGTCTATGCGGGATATTGGCATGTATGAAGGTGATTTATTGATTGTTCGTAATCAATCCACTGCTAATAACGGCGATATTGTGGTTGCTCGTATTGACGATGAAGCTACAGTAAAACGTTTCTATCGTGAAAGTAATCGTATCCGTTTACAGCCTGAAAATAGTGAATTTGATCCTATTTATACTGATAATTGTGTCATTGAGGGCAAAGTTATAGGACTTATTCGCGATCATATTTAATTCAATTTAATACTTAGTGAGGTTTAACATAAAAACGAACACCTGTTTGGCTGCCTATCTTTTGGCTAGCTAAACAGGTGTTCGTTTTTATTTAGTATGTATTGTAAGCTACTTTTATACTGTTTTCATTACTGTTTTTAATGCTTATTACTGTTTCGATGGTTTATTCTACATAGGGTTTAATAGCAGCATCTACTACGGCTGCTTCTTCAGCAGAAGGTTCACACATTGGTAAGTGGAATGAACCTGCTGGTAAGCCTAACTGACGAACTGCATATTTCACTGGGATTGGATTAGTCGTAACGAACATAGCTTTGAATACAGGATATAATTCTTTATGAATAGCTTTGGCTTTAGCCACATCCCCTGCTTCATAGGCCTGAATCATTTCATTCATTTCTCGCCCTACTACATGAGCTGCTACGGAAATAATACCACGACCACCAACGGCTAACATTGGCAAAGTTAAGGCATCATCACCACTATAAATCATAAAGTCTTCAGGTAATAAATGATAGATTTCAGAGGCCACATTAATATCACCGCTGGCTTCTTTAACGGCCGCAATATTATGGCAAGCTTCACGTAATTTAGCTAAAGTAGCCGGTAAGATTTTACCACCAGTACGACCTGGTACATTATAAACGACTACGGGCAAATCAGTAGCTTCAGCCATAGCTTTAAAATGTAAAAATACCCCTTGTTGGTTTGGTTTATTGTAATAAGGTACAACTCCCATCACTGCATGAACGCCAGTTTTACTTGCTTCTTTAGTAAAAGCTACCGTTTTACCCGTATCATTGGAGCCTGTATTAGCCACGATTGAACCCATATGACCACATTCTTTCACAATGGTTGTAAATAGCTTCAACTTGTCCTCATTGCTAATGGTTGGACTTTCCCCTGTGGTACCACATACAATAAGGCCATCGGAGCCATTAGCTAATAAATGTTTAGCTAATACGACAGCGCCTTCAAAATCTACTGAACCATCTGCTTGGAATGGTGTAATCATAGCAGTTAAAACGCGACCTAAGGTTTTCATAAGAACCTCCTCTAATACAGTTCATTAAAATGATTGTTTTTCTACAAGATATTCCGCAATTTGTAAGGCATTAAGGGCAGCCCCCTTACGGATTTGATCCCCTACAATCCAGAAATTCATCCCTTTATCATTGTATAAATCCTTGCGAATACGACCGATTTCACAGTCATCTTTGCCTGATGTATATAGTGGCATAGGATATTCTTGTTCTTTTGGATTATCTTTCACAATAAGCCCTGGGAATGCATTACAAGCAGCTTTAAAATCGGCTACACTTACAGGTGCTTCTGTTTCTACTAATACAGATTCAGAATGAGAACGGTACACTGGGATACGAATGGTAGTCGGTACTACTTGAATGGTATCATCGTGTAGAATTTTCTGTGTTTCTAAAACCATTTTCATTTCTTCTTTGGTGTAGTCATTATCCATAAAGACATCGATTTGTGGAATTACATTAAAAGCAATAGGATAATGTTTTGGTAAGGATGCACTTGGTAAAATATTAGCTACCATGTCTTCACCGGCCATATGTGCTTTTACTTGATTATCTAATTCATCAATGCCTTCTTTACCCGCCCCTGATACAGCTTGGTATGTGCTTACTACGATGCGTTTAATAGGCGATAAATCATGTAATGGTTTTAAGCCTAAAGCCATGATAATAGTTGAACAATTTGGATTAGCAATGATTCCTTTATGAGTATCAATGTCTTCAGGATTTACTTCTGGTACAACTAATGGTACTTCTGGATCCATACGGAAGGTACTAGAGTTATCAATAACAATAGCTCCTTGTTTAACTGCTTCAGGCGCTAAGGTTTTAGAAATAGAACCGCCTGCAAATAAAGCAATATCAATGCCTTCGAAGGATTCAGGTGTTGCTTCTTCCACTACATAGGTTTTACCGCACACCGTTAATTCAGTGCCCGCTGAACGAGCAGAGGCTAATAATTTTAAATCTGCAAATGGAAAATTGCGTTCTTCAAATAAAGTAATAAATTCTTGACCTACGGCGCCAGTAGCACCTAAAATTGCAACATTTGGTTTTCTCATGTGTATCTCTCCCATTTAAAAATTATAAATAATGTTCTAAACCATAGGTAAGACCAGGCTTATCACCAATTTTCTTACAAGCTAAGACCACGCCGGGCATAAAGGATAAACGGCTAAGTGAGTCATGACGGATGGTTAAGGTTTCATCATAGCCCCCAAATAAAACCTCTTGATGTGCCACATAACCAGGTAAACGGACACTATGAATAGTTACATCATCCACTTTAGCGCCACGTGCACCAGGTAGACTTTCTTTAGTTAAATCCTCGGCCCCTTTGGCACCAGCTCTTTGCTTGGCTTCATTAATTAATTTAGCAGTTAATACCGCTGTCCCTGATGGCGCATCATATTTATGATTGTGATGGAGCTCAATGATTTCCACATTTGGAAAATAGGGTGCTAAATCAGCTGCTGTTTTCATCATCATAACAGCGCCTAAAGAAAAATTAGGGGCTACTAGACAATGAGCGTTATTAGCAGCACCAATAGCAGCTAACTCATCACGTTGTTCAGCGATAAGGCCGGTAGTACCAATGACGATATGAACACCGGCGGCTAAGACCGTTTTCGCATTTTCAAAAATAATAGCAGGATTTGTAAAATCCACCACTACATCAGGCTTTTTATCAGCTAAGGCGGAGGTAAGATCCTTGTATAAAGGGAGTCCCAATTCTTCAATACCGGCTGCTTTACCAGCGTCTTCACCAGCTTGTTTTGGATCAATGCCACCAATAAAGGTAAGCTCTGGATCATTATGAACAGCTTTTACTACTACACGCCCCATTTTACCGGTAGCGCCACAAACCATAACTGTAATCATGTTCATTCCTCCTAAAAAAAAGACCAGCGCATAGCTGCCACTGATCTTGGTATGATTACCTGAACGAACCACCTTTCTTGAACTATTTCAAGACTAAGATAGTCGGAACAATGAGCTAGCACTCCATCTAACGATGACAGTCATACACCTATTCGATGCACAACCAGCACTGTTTGTTGGCACAAACAGGCTTCGGCGAAGCTTCCTTTCCTCATATGTCAACATGTGCCCCACTCGATATGAATACTCTTAACCTTCGCGCCTCTATCTCCATATATTCAATTTAAAAACTGATTACCATTAGTATACATTTATTTTTTCATATCGTCAAATCATATTATGTATACATAATCAAGTTATTGCGTAAGCTTCCTTATGTTACGCTTGTTTTTCTTTAAAATGAGCAATCATTTCTTTGGCGGTAGCCAAGGCGGTGTGTGAGAAATTTTGCCCACTCATCATGCGTGCAATTTGCGCTACATGTTCTTCTTCCGATAATTCCGTAAGGCTGGATACAGTGCGTCCTTCTACTTCCTGTTTAGCTAAATGATAGTGATGCTTAGCAATACTAGCTGTCTGTGGTAAATGTGTAATACAGAATACTTGCGTACTATTGCTTAATTGCTGGATTTTAGCCGCCACTTGTAAAGCAATATCACCACTAATACCTACATCAATTTCATCAAATACGAGAGTCTTAAAGGTTTTTGTGTTGAATACTGATTTAAAAGCTAAAGCAATACGGGATATTTCGCCACCAGAGGCTACTTTATGAAGTGGTAATAGCCCTTCCCCTGCGTTGGCACTAAAGAGCAATTCAATACGCTTTGCCCCTAAAGGGGTTAATTCATCACTAAGATCTATGGTAAATTGAAGTTCTGCTTTGGCCATACCTAAATCGGTTAATTGTTCTTTTAAATGAGCTGCAATAGTAGCACTATTAGCTTGCCGGATAGCGGTTAATTGAGCTAGCGCTGTTTTGGCCTTAGTTTCCGCTTCCGCTACGGCTTTTTCTAAATCTTCTTTAGCAAAACTTTGCGCTTCTAATTCTTCTAAACGTGTTTGTGCTTTATTTTCAAATTCTAAGATGGCTTCAATAGTTTCACCGTACTTACGTTTTAAGCCATAAATGAGTGAATCTCGTTCCTGACAATACGCATAACGCTCTTCATCGTAAGAAATAGTATCTCGATAGCGATCAAGGCCTTGAGCCGCTTCTTCTAGCTGAAAATAGGCAGAATTAACCAATTCGGATAAATCTTTTAAGGCCTCATCATAGCGCACTAAATCTTGAACTTCGGCTTTAATACTATTCACTGCTTCTAAGATAGCATGACGATCACTATAAAAAGCATTATAACAAGAGCTTAGCACTTTATCTAAATGATCAAAACTATCTAAACGTTTTAATTCCGCACTTATAGCTTCATCCTCGCCCACCTTTAACTGAGCGTCTTCAATTTCATCAATTTGAAATCGAAGCATATCTAATTCACGGGCTCGCTCCGCAGCCATAGCTTCTAGGCCATCTAACTGTTGTTTGGCAGTTTTGTATGCTTTATATGCTTTGACATAGGTTTCATAAGCTAATAGACCATCTTTAGTATATTCATCTAAATAACGATGATGAACATCTGGATCTAGCAGTAATTGATTGCTATATTGGCCGTGAATATCTGCTAAAAATAGACCAATTTCACGCAATGCCTTCAGCGGTATGGCTTGGTCATTTGCTAAAATGGTAGACTTGCCTTGGCGATTAAAAGAGCGTGATAAAATAAGCTGATTCTCTTCTACTAAAATATTTTTACTAGCTAATAATGCAAGTAAAGCTGTATCACCAGTTACATCAAAAACCCCTTCAATGACAAAAGCGTCTTTACCATGGCGAATAAATTCATTGCTAGCCCGTTCGCCTAAGAGAATACTGAAAGCATCCATGAGGATGGATTTCCCCGCGCCTGTTTCACCGGTAAAGATGGTAATGCCATCGGCAAAATGTAAGTTCATCTGTTCTATTAATGCAAAATTGCGAATCCCCATATGTGTAAGCATAGTTAAGTAGCCTTAATCTTTCATTAAATCAGAAATGCGTTTCAAAATTGGTTGTACATCTTCTACGGAACGAGCAATGAGTAAAATCGTATCATCCCCGGCTAAGGTGCCAATTAATTCGCCCCATTTA
>NZ_NMZQ01000045.1 GCF_010093125.1 Veillonella sp. R32 | reverse complement strand
ATACTACTGATGGTTTAGAGCTTAAATTAGCTAAGGATATTAACTTAACTGCTAATGGCAGTGTGGCCTTTGGTACGGCTGCTACAGCACCAAAAGTAGATGCCACTGGTTTGACTATTTCTGAACAGTTAAAATTCACTACTGCAGCTATTTCTGCCGGTGATTTACAGATTAACCATGTTGCGGCTGGCGAAGCTGATACCGATGCTGTAAATGTATCGCAACTAAAAGCTCTTGAAAAACAAGTAGGTGCTGCTGGTGAATTAACATTAGTCGATAAAGATGGCAATCCATTAGTTAAAGACGATAAAGGGAATTTATATAAAGAGTCTGATATAGATGAAAATGGTAAACCAATAGATGGTGCAACTCCAGTAAACCCTGAAGATACAACATTAGCATCTGATACAGGTAAGAGCGGGTTGGGTCAAGATAATAATGGCAATAATGAAGCAATTACACCTGATAAAGCAAAAGATTTAATTGGTGGTACAAAAGGTGAAGATGGAACCCGTGGCAAGGATGGTTTATTAGATAAAACGGGACCTACTTTAAATAACATTGCAACAATTAAAGATCTTCAAGCCTTAGCTCAAGCAGGATTAGATTTTGCTGGTGATGATGGTACAGAAGTACATCGTGCATTAAGCCAAAAATTAACTATTACAGGTGGCGCTGATGTATCCACTCCAGAAGCAAAAGCTAAATTAACTGATGGTAATATTGGTGTGGTGGCTAATGATACTACTGATGGTTTAGAGCTTAAATTAGCTAAGGATATTAACTTAACTGCTAATGGCAGTGTGGCCTTTGGTACGGCTGCTACAGCACCAAAAGTAGATGCCACTGGTTTGACTATTTCTGAACAGTTAAAATTCACTACTGCAGCTATTTCTGCCGGTGATTTACAGATTAACCATGTTGCGGCTGGCGGACGTTGAGACCGTTGTCTGTAAATTTATAGCAAGTA
>NZ_NMZQ01000044.1 GCF_010093125.1 Veillonella sp. R32 | reverse complement strand
AATAAATTATAGAACCGTTTAAAATACTAGAATGTGATATAATAAAAGAGATATTTAAGCGAGTAGTTTAAAAGTAAAAAATACTCTTTTATGTTTAAGAGTATTATATGTATTAAGAGTATTAAATGTAGGATGGTAGGTGGCGTACATGGAATATACTAGTATTGCAATTGGGAGAGCTGCATTGCAGTTAGCGATTACTGAAACACGACAAAAAGAACAAGAATTACGTAAAGATTTACAAGATAAAGGGATTCGATCTGTAGCCGTAGATTTTGGCGGTCAATTTTTGCAGTCTATTCCAAAGATTATTGAACATGCTGTAGTGGCTGCTCAACGGCAGAAAGTAGTAGCTGATAATCATATTGGTGAAGGCGCTGTTATTGGAGCTACACAAGAGGCCTTAGAACAGCTGAAACGCAAAGCCACTGGCCTTAATGTAGGTGGTAAAATCGGGATTGCCCGCTATCGAGAACACATTAGTGTGGCAATTTATATTGGCGTTGGCATTTTGCATCTCAATGAAATTGCCGTGGCTATTGCACATAGAAGCTTGCCGGCAAGGGAAGAAGATGCGGTGAAATAGTTGGGAAGATGGTTTTATGCAAACTATATTTTAAACAATCTATTAGATTGTTTGGTAGTTTGTTTAAGTTGTATGAGTTAGGATATTGTTTATGAGGAACTAGTAGGTGGAAGAAAAATTACTATCAGTTATTATTCCAATATATAAAGTGGAAAAGTACTTACGAAGGTGTTTGAATTCTGTAATATCTCAGACATATAAAAACTTAGAAATTATTTTAGTTGATGATGGTTCACCTGATAATTGTGGTCAAATTTGTGATGAATATGCTAAAAAAGACAAGAGAATTGTTGTCTTACATCAGAGTAATCAGGGTTTAAGTGGTGCACGAAATAATGGACTAGCTATTTCAAAAGGTGAATATATTGCTTTTGTAGATAGTGATGATTGGCTCGATACCAATATGTATAAAAATTTAATTAACTTAATTGAAGAATATGACTTAGACATGGCACGATGCTCTGTTAATATCTCTGATGGTGTAAATGAATCAGCAGTTTTACCTAAAGATAATATTATTAATAAAGTTATAATGGAAAGTGCTGTATTTGAGTTGTATTTTACAGAGTTTTTATGTAAAATCGTTTGGAATGTAGTTTATAAACGGAATATAGTAGAAGGAATTCTATCTCCAGAAAGATGTCACTCTCAAGATAATTATGTGTCTGGACGGTATTTATATAGAAGTAAAAAAATAATGATTACTAATCAATGTTTATATTACTATTTCACGAATCCGACAAGTATAACTAATGGAGGTCAAAAACGATTTTTAGACATATGTATTTGTTCAAAATTGTTGCGTGATGATTTAATAAAATATGAGGGATTGACAAAGGATAAATATATATGGCGATTGAATAAAAAATTAGCACGAGAGTTATTCCATTTTGTTAGAGCTAAATCTGAAAAATATAGGATTAGAGCTATATATAAAGATCAATATGATTTTATTAATCAATATTTAGATTTGGGAAGACGGGTACGGTTTAATTTTTGGTTGAAGAGAAAACAAATAAAAATTATTTAATTAAGTATAAGAGGTATATTATATGGTTAATCAGTATAATACTGAATATTTTGAAAATCAACAATTATATTTAGAGAGAAATGATTTCTTATTTTTGTCTGCTGATGAAAAGCGTTAACAAATGCATGTTGCTTTTAGTATTAATAATCCGTTTTTTAAAGCTTTAGGCGCTGAGATTACATCGATTCTTGAGACTAATAAGGATATAGCTTTTAGTTTTTATGTTTTTGTAGATGATTATAGTCCAGAAAATAAGATAAATTTAGAAAAAACGGCTAAAAAATATGGCTGTAATATTTATCTATATGTTATGGATATGAGTATTTATCAAAATTTTCATATCAAGGTTCAGAGATTTTCTCGTGTTACATATATTCGTATTGTTATGCCTTGGATATTACGTGCATTTACTGACCATTATTTATATTTAGACTCTGATATGATTTGTGTAGGGAGTTTAAAACAATTCTTAAAAACAGAGCTAGATGGTAAGGCAATTGGGGCATTAACCTATGATACTCCGGATAGAGTGGCTTTTTTAAAGATGAAGCAAAATGTATATTTTTCAGATGGATTAATGTGGATTAGTATAAAAGATTGGATTGAGCAAAAAATCACAGAACAAGTTTTCTCTTATCAGGGGGCTGATCCAGCTCGATTTAAAGGTCAGACTCAAGACTTATTAAATCTTGTGATAGATGGAAATATGAAACCGATACCTGATTTATTTCATCATAAGAATAAAGATTTTAGTGTGCAAGGGATTTTAATACATTATTCTGGAAGAGATAAGCCATGGGAATTGGTTTTAGATGAAGATGATGAATTGTGGCGCCATTATTTAGATATATCATTTTGGGAGAGTATGCCAGATCCAATGCCAGCCAAAATTCCTGAAAATTATCATAGTTTTAAAAAGTTAGCAAGGGTATATGGTAAAAAAGGTCAAACATTAAAACAATTAAAATGTTTATTTTGGTATAGTGTTTTGAAGATTAGATATAAGAGTAAATAACGATAAATCTTTTTGGAGTTGATAATGAGTATAGAAGAATTAGTGAAATCTGTAGAGTATTTAGGTTCTGTAGATAAAAGCATCGATTTTTCTTTGCATAACAATATTGCAATCTGCTCAGATGAAAATGCTTTATATGGTTTAGGGGTACTTGCGTTTTCGATATTAAAGAATATTAAGAGTAAATGTATAATTCATATATTTTTTAATGGAAGCTTGCAAGAGAGTGATAAGAAACGTTTAGAAAGATTAACTAGTCTTTTTGATGCATTTATTGTTATTTATTATATGAACAATGAATGCTTTGAGAATTTATATACTGTAAGGAACATTACAACTACAGCATATTATCGTTTAGTTGTTCCCTATATTTTGGATTTTTATAATATCTCTAAAGTTCTTTATTTAGATACAGATATGTTGGTTTTATCTGATATTTCTGATTTATTTACACGGTCTGTTACTGTAGTATATGTAGTAAAAAATTCGACATCCAAGCCTCTAGAGTGGGAGTATTATCGTAGTTCAATAGGAATGCTTCATGATTCTTATTTTAATTCGGGGATGATGTTAATTAATGTAGTAGCTTATAAAGAATATGATATAGGACAACGAGCTATAAAACTATTAAAACAAAGAGACTTTAAATATATGGATCAGGATGTTCTTAATATATTATTAGAAAATTTGGCTGAAGTTGATTTGTCAGTAAGGTATAATTGTACAATGTCTGTAGTGAATAATCAATATATGGCAGAACGAAGAGTAGACATTGTTCATTTTACTGGTAATAAAAAACCGTGGAAATTATTTACAGAGTTTTGGGGAGACTATGATAGTAATAATGAGGTTGAGAAATATTCTTGGAAATATAAATATTATAAATTATGGCGAATTTATGCTGAAGCATCTCCTTGGAATGATGTAGAGTTAGAGTGGCCCAAAGACTATCATGAATGGCGTTACTTATCCAAAGCACAAATTAAAAATAAACAATTTATTAAGGGCGTCATATCTTATTATAAATATTTAAAAAACAAGAAAAGTAATAATTGTTAAGGTGTATATTTGGTAATTATAAGAGGGTTTATCAATGAAAATTGCAGTTGCAGGAACAGGGTATGTTGGTTTGTCTAATAGTATGTTATTAGCACAACATAATGAGGTAATTGCCTTAGATATTATTTCTGAAAAAGTAGAAATGTTAAATAGAGGAATTTCACCAATTATTGATGAGGAAATTTCTAACTTTTTACAGAATAAAACTATAAATTTTAAAGCTACATTGGATCCTGAAGAAGCGTTTATTGGGGCTAGGTTTATAATCATTTCAACGCCAACGAATTATGATCCCCAGAAGAATTTCTTTGATACATCGTCTGTAGAAACTGTTATTGAAGAAGTTTTAGCAATAAATCCAGAAGCTATTATGGTTATTAAATCTACAGTTCCGGTTGGTTATACGGAACAAATGAGAGAAAAATACCATACGAAAAATATTATTTTCTCACCAGAATTTTTACGTGAAGGCAAAGCTTTATATGATAATTTGTATCCGTCTCGTATTGTTGTAGGCGAACGGTCAGAGCGGGCTCGTGAATTTGCCAATTTATTGGCTGAAGGAGCTTTAAAAAAAGATATCCCTATGATTTTTACAGGCTCTACTGAAGCTGAAGCTATTAAATTGTTTGCTAATACGTATTTGGCTTTACGGGTAGCCTATTTTAATGAACTTGATTCATATGCTGAGATACGAAATTTAAATACCGCTGAAATTATTAAAGGCGTGTGCTTAGATCCTCGTATTGGTGATTTTTATAATAATCCATCCTTTGGTTATGGAGGTTATTGCTTACCTAAAGATACAAAGCAGCTATTGGCTAACTATCATGATGTACCACAAAATTTAGTCTCTGCTATTGTGGAAGCTAATCGGACCCGTAAAGATCATATTTCTGATATGATTCTAGAGCGACAGCCGAAGGTAGTGGGGGTATATCGGCTTACCATGAAGAGTGATTCGGATAATTTCAGGGCTTCAGCTATCCAAGGTGTTATGAAACGGATTAAGGCAAAGGGAATTGAAGTTGTTGTGTATGAGCCAACGTTATTAGATACAGAATTTTTCAACTCACGAGTAGTCTCTGATTTATGTGAGTTTAAAAAAGTAAGTGATGTTATTGTGACTAATCGTTGGTCAGAAGAGTTAAGTGATGTAAAGGATAAAGTATATACACGTGATTTGTTTGAGCGTGATTAGGGCTAGGAGTGTTAGTTTTGTTGAACTTAGTGAAGTTTATTAAATCGTATAGGCTTTATATTGCTATCTTTTTTATTGTATATTTATTTATGGTAGGAGTTTTTTACTTTACTTCTGTTGGAGCAGAATCTTATCGGATTCTCTTGAATATGAGGCGATATTTGCCAGTGGCATTAGGTGTAGCTTTTTCATCTTATGTTTGGAGAACTGTAGGATTAGGTTGGAGAAAACTTTTACCTTATAGTATTGTAGGGATAAGCTGGTCTACAATTCATAATGTTATGAGTTATATTGTTGATTTTGATACGGCGACTAATATTAATAATTATGCGGAAGTGGCATTTGGTGGATATGTATTTATATTCTTAGTTGTTTCTAGAAGTTTATTATTTTATTTTCAGAAAAGAAGTAATGTATTTTTGGATTTATTATATGGATTTGTCCATTTTGCTTTATTACTAGTGCCTATGATGGAGATTGTCTATTATTTGAACTATAAAGCATCTTTTAGTACTGCGGCTGCTATTGCCGTTTTGCAGTCAAATCCAGGCGAAGTAAAAGAATATTTCTTACAAAATATGAGTTTATTATCAGGGGTTAGTATTAGCGTTTGTATATTGGTATTAGTAATTTTGCTTTTTAAGCTAAATCAAATAAATCATGTTCTTTGTTTGAAAGAAAAACAATTAAAGAATGGAAAAGGGCTTACAAAAAAAATATTAGTTGCAAGTGTTGTGTTGTGTCTAAGTGTAGCTCTTTATACTCCTAAGATTTTTATGGGGACGAGTGTAGTTCATGCATTTGATGGAGCAAAAGAGTATTTAAGAAGTGCTCAAAAATTTACAGAATATTATAGAAATAATGAACAAAACTTAAACGTTATTAAAAGTGAACGGCATTTTTCTAAACCATCAACGATAATTTTAATTGTAGGTGAGTCTGCTGGACGTAATTTTATGAGTGTTTATGGATATTCTGCTAATGACACAACACCTTGGCTTAGAACACAAGTAGAGAGTGACTCAAAGAATTTTTTGCTGTTTAATCATGCGTATTCCTCTTATGGATCTACTATGCAAGCTTTAGAACAAGCTTTTACTGAGAAAAATCAGTATAATAATAAAGAGTTTAATCAGTCATTTACTATTATAGATTTGGCAAAAAAAGCAGGCTATAAAACTTATTGGTTTAGCAATCAAAGTGTTAAAAATACAGCTGATACTCCAGTGCAATTAGTAGCTCGTACTGCGGATGTAACACATTGGGTTGAAGATGATCCTTCTACTCAAAATAGGATATTATATGATGGAGATTTATTGCCGGCTTTAAAAATGGTAAATCCAAATGAAAATAATTTCATTGTTATACATGTTATGGGGAGTCACGAATTAACTCTACATAGATTTCCACCTGAATTTACAAAGTTTAGTCAACCTGGAGTCTTTGATTTAGTACCTAATTATGAAGATTCTATGGCATACAGTGATTGGGTATTACAACAAATTTACGATTATGCTAAAAGTAATTTGAATTTACAATCTATGATTTTCTTTTCTGATCATGGGGCAAATCCTTATAGAAAACGTGTTGCAGATAATATCCCTTTTATTAATTTTAGAATACCTTTAATTATTTACTTATCAGACGAGTATCAATCTTTATATCCTGAAACTACTGAAGCATTACGTGCTCATAAAAATCAATATTTTACAAATGATTTATTATATGAATTAGTAGGTGGGGTTTTGAATATTACCTCTAATCATTTAGAGCAAGAAAATAACTTTGCTAGTTCAGAATATAAATATACAAGAGATACATTAAAAACGGATTTGGGAAGAAAAGGTTTGAATGAGGATATTTCCGAAGATAAAATTGAAAAATAGAATGATTAAGCTTAGTGAGGTTAGAAAATAGATTATGGCTAGTTATAAACCATTCGACACAACAAAACGAATATTAATAACAGGTGCTGCTGGTTTTATCGGGTTTCACTTAGCAAAACGTTTGTTGGAGCAGGGGGCTATCATATGGGGCTTAGATAATCTTAATGATTATTACGAGGTTTCATTAAAAGAAAGTCGCTTAGCGTTGTTAGAAAAATTTGCTAATTTTACATTTGTAAAAGGCAATATAGCCGATGAAGTGGCAGTTTCACATGTTTTTGAAACGTTTAAGCCGGACATTGTTGTTAATTTAGCGGCGCAAGCTGGTGTACGCTATAGCATAGACAATCCTAAAGCGTATATGGAGTCCAATATGATGGGGTTCTTTACTATGTTAGAAGCTTGTCGAAAATATCCAGTAGAGCATTTATTGTTTGCGTCAAGTTCTTCAGTATATGGTAATCAGCAGAAAACACCGTTTGCGACTACAGATAATGTAGATCATCCAATTAGTTTATATGCAGCGACTAAAAAATCGAATGAATTAATGGCTTATACGTATAGTCATTTATACAGTATTCCGGCTACTGGCTTGCGATTTTTTACGGTGTATGGGCCTTATGGTCGTCCAGATATGGCATACTTTAAATTTACGAATAAAATCTGTCAAGATACTCCTATTCAAATTTATAATCAGGGAGATATGTATCGGGATTTTACCTATGTAGATGACATTGTAACGGGTATTGAACGAATGCTATGCAATCCACCTAAAAAGAATGAATGGGGAGATGCATATAAAGTATATAATATAGGGAATAATAAACCAGAAAAATTAATGCATTTTATTGAAGTCTTAGAGGCGCAATTAGGCAAAAAGGCGATTAAAGAATTTTTGCCTATGCAACCTGGCGATGTATATCAGACCTATGCTGATGTTACTGAGTTAGAAAATGATTTTGATTTTAGACCAGTAACTTCCATTGAAGACGGGTTAAGTAGATTTGTCGCTTGGTATAAGGAATATTACAAAATTAACGCTTGACAGTAAACCTTTTAAAGGATATACTATTCAAGTACTCTTTTGAGAGTTGTTTAAGAAGTAGAGGCCATCCGCTTCTCACCTATTGTCTCGAAATAATAGGTTGAATACATTAACAGTCATGTTAGCTAGTTACGGATGGCATTGTGCCGTCCGTTTTTTATTTATAGAGAAAAAAGTTGTTGGAGGTGACTATTATTAGCAAAGATACGCCGCGCATTAATGAAGAAATTCGCGCCCGTGAAGTTCGTGTGGTAAGTGCCGATAATGAGCAGTTAGGTATTATGTCGGCTCGTGAAGCTCTTGCGTTAGCTGAAGAACATCAATTGGACTTAGTAGAAGTGGCACCGAATGGCAAGCCACCGGTATGTCGAATTATGAACTACGGTAAATATCGCTATGAGCAACAGAAGCGCGAAAAAGAAGCTAAGAAAAAACAGAAGACCTTTACTTTGAAAGAAGTAAAGCTTCGTCCCCATATTGAGGATCATGATTTCTATGTTAAAATGAAAAATGCAACAAAATTTTTAGCAGAAGGTAACAAAGTAAAAGTTACAATCATGTTCCGTGGCCGTGAATTGAGCCATCCTGAATTGGGTCAGAATGTATTAACCCGTTTTGCCAAAGAGTTGGAAGAACAGGCCGTTGTTGAAAAAGCAGCTAAGCTTGAAGGGCGAAACATGACGATGATATTAGCAAAAAAAGGATAGTTGAGGAGGATATTAATTATGCCAAAAATTAAAACTCGCCGTGCAGCGGCTAAACGTTTTGTACCGACTGGTAGCGGTGAATTCAAACGTGCGAAAGCATTTAAGAGCCATATCTTAGAAAAGAAATCCTCTGCTCGTAAACGCAATCTTCGCAAAGCAACTTTGGTTAGCAAAGCCGATTACAAACGCGTTGCTAAATGCTTACCATACGCTTAATAGTTAGAATTACTGGATAATGGAGGAAATATACAATGGCTAGAGTGAAAAAGGGCGTTACTGCTCATGCACGTCATAAGAAAATTTTAAAATTAGCTAAAGGCTATCGTGGTACACGTAGTCGTTTGTTCAAAAAAGCAAACGAAACGGTAATGAAAGCATTATACTATGCTCGTCGTGACCGTCGTGCGAAAAAACGTGAATTCCGCAAATTGTTCATTACTCGTATCAACGCAGCAGCTCGCTTGAACGGTATGAGCTATAGCCGTTTTATCGCTGGTTTAACTAAAGCTGGTGTTACAGTAGACCGCAAAATGTTAGCTGATTTGGCTGTAAACGATGCAGCAGCTTTTGCTAAATTTGTTGAAGTAGCTAAAAACGCTTAATAAATAACAAGTAAAAAGTGGTGTAGGTTTCACATTTATGTGAATTTCTACACCCTTTTTTTATGTAAAAATGGTATAATAGAAAGGAATATTAAAACGTTTTACAATAGTTTTTTATAAAGGGTGTTTATAGTGTTTTTTAGAAGACTATATGCTATGTATTTAAAGGAGGAATTATATGAAATCTTCGATTCCTCTGCTTAATCGTCAAAGTGGATATCTGTTGCCAGTACTAGTCCTTATTATTGACTATTTTATGGTGACATTGGGGATAGTGGGTGCATATGAAGTACGAAAATTGTGGCCATTTCCTGTAGTGGCAAGTACATTTTCAATAAAAAGTATTTATATGTATTTAATTGCGCCAGCTTTATTTTTATTCATGCTTTTTTTATGTAATGGGTATCGTGAAGCAGCACCTTATTGGGATCGCGTGCGGAATATTTTTAAGGCGACAACCTATAGTATAGTTTTGACCGTTTTCTTGATGTATGCGGCGAATGTAGCTGGTGATGTGTCAAGACTTTTTATTGCATTTTCATGGATTTTTACATTTACTTTTTTATTAATAGGAAGATATTTATTTGAACGTATATTAATCGCTAGGGGTTTTTTAAAGATACCAGTGATTATTATTGGAGCTGGAAAAACAGCGGAGCTTTTATTGAAATCATTTGAGCGTCATCCTATAATGAGATATGAAATAGTTGGTTTCATAGATGATAATCCTATATGTAAAGGTCTAACAACTAAATATCCTTTATTAGGTGGATTTGATGAGATAGAAGATATAATATGCCATACAAAAATTCAGCATGTGATTATTTGTGCTCCGGGTTTAGAAGCAAGTAAATTAATTGCGTTGATTACTAAGTTAGAAATTTTAGTAAAAAATGTATCATTTGTTCCAGAATTAATAGGCATGCCAGCAGCAAATGTTTCAGTTCAAGGACTTATGGAAGAAAATATGCTACTGATTAATGTAAAAAATAACTTAGCTAGACCATATTATCGTGTAATGAAGAGATTGTTTGATTTAATTTTGACATTAATTGGTTTAGTTGTATTTATTCCAGTTGGAATTATAATTGCTATTATGATTTATATTCAAGATCCTGGACCTATATTATTTTCCCATCGTAGAGTGGGGCAAGATGGGAAAGAATTTGATTGTTATAAATTTAGATCTATGATAGTTAATGCTGAGTCTGTTCTTGAGAAATATTTAAACGCGAATCCTGAGTTGCGTAAAGAATGGGAGTGTGACTTTAAATTAAAAGATGACCCAAGAATTACCAAGATTGGACATTTCTTAAGAAAAACGAGTCTGGATGAACTACCGCAGTTAATTAATGTGCTGAAGGGGGAAATGAGTCTTGTTGGCCCACGCCCCATTGTAAAAGCTGAAATAAATAAGTATGGTGAATATATTCAGGATTTTTATCTAGTGCCACCAGGTATTACTGGTGTTTGGCAAGTTAGTGGACGTAGTGATACAACGTATGACGAACGAGTCCAAATGGATGCATGGTATGTCCATAATTGGTCTGTTTGGATTGATATAGTTTATTTAATTAAAACTGTTAAAATTGTATTGCAAAAAAAAGGCGCATACTAAGGTATATAATATTATTTAATTATAAGTAGGGATAGTCGATGGAAATTAAATATGATTATTTAGTAGTTGGAGCGGGCCCATTTGGTTCTGTATTTGCTCATGAAGCTCATAAACGTGGGAAAAAAGTATTAGTCATTGATCGGCGCAATCATATTGGTGGCAATATGTATTGTGAAAATAAAGATGACATCAATATTCATGTATATGGGGCTCATATTTTTCATACGTCCATTAAAGAAGTATGGGATTATGTAAATCAATTTGCTACTTTTAATAATTATGTAAATTCCCCAGTAGTAAATTATAAAGGGGAAATGTATAATTTGCCTTTCAATATGAATACTTTTAGTAAGATGTGGGGGATTTCAACACCAGCAGAGGCTAAAGCGATTATTGAAGAACAGCGAGCTAGTATTACAGACACACCTAAAAATTTAGAAGAACAAGCGATAAGCCTAGTTGGCAAGGATATTTATGAAAAACTTATCAAAGGGTATACCGAAAAGCAATGGGGCCGTCCTTGTACAGAGATTCCATCGTTTATTATCAAACGATTACCAGTTCGATATACATATGATAATAATTACTTTAATGATCGTTACCAAGGTATTCCAGAAGGTGGTTATACAAAGTTAATAGAAAATATACTTAAAGGTATAGAAGTGCGTTTAGGTGTTGATTTTATAAAAGAACGAGAAGAATTTAGTGAGTTAGCAGATAAAATTGTTTATACAGGTCCTATTGATGAATATTACAATTATGAGTTTGGTCCACTAGAGTATCGTGGGTTACGCTTTGAAACAGAAAAACTTGAAACTGAAAATTATCAAGGGGTAGCTGTTGTAAACTATACAGAGGCTGAAATTCCATATACTCGTGTTATCGAGCATAAGCACTTTGAATTTGGCAAACAATCAGTGTCTTATGTGACTAAAGAGTATCCTGCTGATTGGAAAGTTGGAGATGAAGCCTACTATCCAGTGAATAATGATAAAAATCAAGCTTTATATACAAAATATGCTTTAAAGGCTAAAAAAGAGAATCATGTGATCTTTGGTGGCCGTTTAGCGGAATATGTATATTATGATATGGATAAAGTGATTGCAAGTGCACTTCGTTTAGTTGCAAAGGAATTGAATTAAGTGGCGAATATTAAAATTTTAGTAGCAGCACATGAACCTTATTGGATGCCAAATGATGATTTTTATATGCCGATTCACGTTGGCAAAGAAGGAAAGGCAGATATAGGATATATAGGAGACAATACAGGGGACCATATTTCGCATAAAAATCCTAATTACTGTGAATTAACAGCTCTTTATTGGGCGTGGAAAAATTTAGAAGCCGATTATATTGGACTAGTTCACTATCGACGTTATTTTACTAAAAAAGAAGTACGAAATATAGAAGCGAAGCAAGAGCAAATCCTCCTTCGTTCTGATTGGGAGCAGATTTTAGAGAATTATCCAGTAGTAGTAGCTGATAAGCGAAAATATTATATAGAAAGTAATCGTTCTCACTACAATCATGCTCATCATAGTGAAGGTTTAGATTTAGCTGAGCAAGTTATATTAGAGAAGTGGCCAGAGTATAGGGATGCTTTTGACTTAGTATGTAATCGTACCTGGGCTCATATGTTTAATATGTTTGTTATGCGTAGAGATATGTATGATGCTTATTGTGAGTGGTTATTTGATATTTTAGGTGAAATAGAAAATAGAGTAGATATTTCTAACTATGATACATATGAAGCGCGCATTTTTGGCTTTGTTAGTGAAATATTACTTGATGTATGGTTAGAAAAAAATAGAGTTTTATATAAAGAACAAAATGTTTCTTTTATGGAGAAACAAAATTGGATAAAAAAAATAATAGCATTTTTTTATCGAAAAATTTTTAGATAGTTAGTAATATGTTGTTTAATAAATTTTAGGAGTGTTTTATGAGTAATAAATCACTAGAGAGCTTTTATAAGTATATACCACTATTAAAAGAACTAGTATTAAGAGATTTAAGGATAAAATATAGAAGATCCTTTTTCGGATATTTATGGAGTCTTATGAATCCATTAATGATGATGTGTATATTAACGATAGTTTTTTCACAAGTATTTAGATTTGATATACCTAATTATTCTTTATATTTGATTATAGGGCAAGTAGTTTTTAATTTTGTTTCGGAATCGACTACTTCGGCTATGTATTCTATTGTCGGGAATGCAGCTCTTTTAAAAAAAGTTTATGTTCCAAAGCTAATATTTCCATTATCGCGAGTTTTATCAAGTTTTGTTACAATGCTTTTTAGTATGGTAGCAATTTTTATAGTTATGTTAATTACTGATGTATCTATAACAAAAAAGTTATTGCTACTTCCAATTCCATTATGTTTTTTGCTTGTTTTCTCATTGGGAGTCAGTTTAATAGTTTCCGCAATTGCGGTTTATTTTCGAGATATGTTTCATTTATATAGTGTTTTTACTACAGCATGGTCATTTTTGACACCTATATTTTACCCTATTAATATAGTCCCAGTAGAGTTTAAGCAGATGTTATTGTTAAACCCGCTTTATTATATTTTACTTTATTTTCGAGAAATTATTTTAGAAGGAGCAATACCAGGATTTGAACTAACAGCCTTATGTATTACTATTAGTGTATTGTCGTTAATAATAGGTCTTATTATTTTTAAAAAGTTACAAAATAATTTTTTAATGTACATTTAGGGGAAAATGATTGGAGCAATATATGGTCTGTATTTCTATAAAAAGTGTGAGTATGGAGTTTAATCTTGCTGAAGAACAATTTTCTGGCATAAAAGATTTTTTAATATTGGCAACAAAAGGTAAATTGCGTTTTAATAAGTTTCATGCATTGAAGAACATTTCACTTAATATTCAGAAAGGAGAGTCGTGGGCACTTATTGGTGAAAATGGATGTGGTAAGAGTACATTATTAAAAGTAATTTCTGGCATATATAAACCTACTAGTGGAAGTGTAATAGTAAAGGGATCTATAGCTCCATTAATTGAATTGGGTGCGGGTTTTGATTCTGAACTAACAGCAAGGGAAAACATTTATTTAAATGGCGCAGTTTTAGGATATAGTAAGCGTCTTATGGATAAATATTTTAATAATATTGTTGAGTTTGCGGAGATTAAGGATTTTTTAGATGTTCCTATAAAAAATTTTTCATCAGGGATGGTAGCTAGGCTTGGTTTTTCAATTGCTACAGCGATAAAAGCTGATATTATTATTATTGATGAAATTTTAGCTGTTGGAGATTATGCTTTTCAACAGAAATGTTACAAAAGAATGGAAGAGATGAAACGAGAAGGAACTACAGTTATTTTTGTTTCACATGATGAAGAACAAGTTAAGAAAATGTGTAGTAAAGCTGTATGGATTGCTAGCGGTGAAATAAAAGCTATGGGGGAGTCCAAAAAAGTTTGTGATTTATATAGACAATATATAGAGAGTAAATGAGGGGATTCTATGAATAAAATTGTGGCAATAGTAGTAACTTACAATAGACTTAATCTTTTTAGAGAATGCATTCTTAATCTTTTAAAAGAAAAGAATTCAATAGATATACTTGTTATTGATAATAATTCTTGTGATGGGACAAGACAATTTGTTGAGAGATTAAAGTGTTATAATGATAATATTATTTATCATAATACTGGTAAAAATATTGGAGGAGCTGGAGGTTTTAGTTTAGGATTGAGGATGGCTACTGAATTAGGTTATGAATATGCTTGGGTTATGGATGATGATTGTATTGTTCAAAAAAATACATTAAAAATATTTATGGATTTTGATAAAAAAAATAAAGGCAAGTATGGTTTTTTATCTAGTAAAGTAGTGTGGAAGGATTCTTCTTTATGTACTATGAATGTACAGCGTAAAGGTGTATATAAAAATATCGATGTTAACGATACTAAGCATGATGTTGTAAAGATAAAAATGGCTTCTTTTGTGTCATTATTTTTGCCAACTAAAATAATTAGAAAAGTAGGCCTTCCAATTAAAGATTTTTTTATATGGACTGACGATTGGGAATATACTAGACGAATATCAAGGTATTATTCTTGTTATCTTTTAAATGATTCTGTTGTCGTACATAAGTGCAAATCGAATCAAGGAGCAAATATTTCCACTGCTGATTGGAATATGATTGATCGATTTAAATATTTATATAGAAATGATGTTTATTTATATCGTAGAGAAGGAATTTGTGGTTGGTTATATCAAAGTATTAGATTATCATATCATATATTGAAAATATTAAGGTTATCTCCAAATCATAAAATCGGACGTATTAATATTTTACTTAAGTCCACTATAAAAGGAATATTTTTTAAACCTGATATAGAATATTTGAATAGGTGATTAAATGGATAAGATAACTGTTGTAATACCAACAAATAGATTTTTATGCGTAGAAAAGATTATAAAAGATTGTATTATTCCTTATCATGGAGAACTATTTCAGTTTGAAATTCATGATAGCAGTATAAATAATAATATTGAGGTTATTATATCTAAGTTATCGATTTTGGATAAAAATAAAATTAAGTATAAAAGATACAGAACAGATATTAGTGCAGATGATAAAGCAATGTTGGCTATCAAAGAAGTTACTACAAATTTTTTTTGGTTAATGGGTGATGGTAATTTAGTCAATTATAATCAATTTGAGAAAATATTATTATGTGAAAATTTTGAAGAATTTGATTTAATTAATGTTGATATAGATAATCGTCGCGGACATCTTAATCAAGATAGTAAGTATAAGTTAAATATTTTATATAAAGAAATTGACTATATGAAATATTGCCAGAAATATTTTTCTAGATTAACTTATTGGGGATCTCAAATTATTAGAACTGATTTTTATAAAGAGGCATTCCTTAATGGGATAATTTATAAATATCAAAAAAAACAAATCCCTTGGTGGATAGCATTTTCTTTATTAGAGTTGATAAATATTTTTAAAAATGACTCGTTGAATCTTGGTGTTATTTATACAAATTTTATATCATATAATCCCCAAAAAAAAGATCACTGGTGGACTCATGATGAGCGTTATTATATTTATGTTTTTGAAAAAATGAATGAAGGATTTTCTGTATTACCTAGTAGCTTTAAATCAATTGAGTATAAGACGATATCCTTTTTTAGAAGAGATGCGCTAGTATCTAATAGCTACTTGTTATTTTTAAGGAGTATTAATAATTTAAATTTTAGATTAATTTATAAGTACAAAAAATCAATAGATATTATCAATGGGGATTATTTAAGATTAAAATTATATTGTTTATTACCAGTTTTTGTGGCGAAAATTGGTAACAATCTTAAAAAATGTTTAAAATATATAATTAATTATATTTAGGAGGTATTTTATGAAAGTAGTATTGTTAGCAGGCGGTTTTGGAACACGAATTTCTGAAGAAAGTCAATATAAACCAAAGCCTATGGTTGAAATTGGTGAAATGCCTATATTATGGCATATTATGAAATCTTATAGCCATTTTGGATTTAATGATTTTATAGTTTGTGCAGGATATAAGCAACACTATATAAAAGAATGGTTTGCCGATTATTTTTTACATACGTCTGATATTACTTTTGATTTTACTCAAGAAAATAAAATGATAGTTCATAACAGAACTTGCGAACCTTGGAAAGTAACTGTTGTTGATACTGGTTTACATACTATGACCGGTGGACGGATAAAACGTATACAACAATATATTAATAATGAAACGTTTTTAATGACATATGGTGATGGAGTTTGTGACGTTGATATAGTTGATTTATTAAAATTTCATCGTTTACATAGAAAAATTGCAACATTAACAGCGGTTCAATTAGAACAGTCAAAAGGAATTTTGAATATTGACTCTGATAATGCAGTTCAATCATTTAGAGAAAAATCGGCAAGAGATAGTGCACCTATAAATGCAGGCTTTATGGTATTAGAGCCGAAGATTTTTGATTATATCAGTGGTGACGATTGTATTTTTGAACGAGAACCTTTAGAACAATTAGCTAAAGAGAAGCAATTAATGAGTTATATGCATAAAGGTTTTTGGCAATGCATGGATACAAAGAGAGAAAAAGATGAGTTAGAAAAGTTATGGGTGGCTGGAAAAGCACCTTGGAAGGTATGGGAGGCTTAATATGTTTTTTGATAGGAATTTTTATAATGGAAAAAAAGTTTTAGTAACTGGTCATACAGGATTTAAGGGAGCATGGCTTTGTAAAATTTTAAAAAATCTTGGAGCCGATGTAAGTGGTTATTCATTACCTTCTCCTACTAATCCGTCTTTATATGAAATTGCTGGAATTGATAAGGAAGTAAATTCATATATAGGTGATATAAGAGATTTTTTAAAATTAAAAACAGCATTTGATGAGATTGCGCCTGAAATAGTATTTCATTTAGCTGCACAGCCGCTTGTTCGAGAAAGTTATAATAATCCTGTTTATACGTATGAGACTAACGTAATGGGAAGTGTTAATATTTTAGAGTGTGTCCGAATGAGTAAATCTGTTAAATCATTTTTGAATATTACAACAGACAAAGTTTATAAAAATAATGAATGGGAGTGGGGATATAGAGAAGATGAACCACTCGATGGATTTGATCCTTATTCGAATTCTAAATCTTGTAGTGAATTGGTAACGCATTCATATAATTGTAGTTTTTTTGAAAATCGTTCTGTTAGCATTTCGACAGCAAGAGCTGGGAATGTTATTGGTGGTGGTGATTTTGCTGATGATCGAATTATTCCTGATTGTATTAGGGCAATAATTGAGAAAAAAGATATAATTGTTAGAAATCCATTTTCAACAAGGCCATATCAACATGTCTTAGAACCTTTAGTTGCATATTTGATGATTGCAGCTAAGCAATATGATGATAAGGCTTTTGCAGGGTATTACAATGTTGGCCCAGATGATAGAGATTGTTTTGAAACAGGAAAATTGGTAGACCTTTTTGTAAGTAAATGGGGGGATAACCTTAAGTGGATAAATAAATATGATGGTGGACCTCATGAAGCTAATTTCTTAAAATTGGATTGCTCTAAAATAAAAAAAATATTTAATTGGTCGCCTAAATGGGATTTAGAGGTGGCCATTGAAAAAATTGTTGAGTGGAATAGATGTTGGTTGTCAAATGGGGATATTAATGCCTGTATGGATAAACAAATTAAAGAATTTTTGGGGTAATATATTATATAGGAGTTTAAGATGAAAAGTGAAGAACTAGCGAGAAAAATAAGAATTCATGCTATTAAAATGGTAAGTCATGCACATGCGTCCCATATTGGTGGTATTTTGTCATGCGCAGATATTATTGCAGTCTTGTATAATAATATTGCCAAAGTTTATCCGAATGATCCAAAAAATGAGAATAGAGATAGAATTATTTTAAGTAAAGGGCATAATGGTGTTGCTATATATGCAGTGTTAGCAGAAATGGGGTTTTATAGTACTGATGTATTAGATACATATGGGGATAATGGAGGTATATTCTCTTCTCATATTTCACATAAATTAGTTCCAGGAGTAGAGTTATCAACTGGTAGTTTAGGGCAAGGTGTGTGTGCTGCTTGTGGAATGGCATTAAATGGTAAAATTAGAAATAAAGATTATCATGTATATGCGATTGTTGGAGATGGAGAATGTAATGAAGGTTCTGTGTGGGAAATAGCAATGTTCTCGGCTCAATATAAATTAGATAATTTTACTGTTATTATTGATAGAAATAAAATGCAAGCTATGGGTAATTGTAATGAAGTTATGGATATGGAGCCACTGGATAAAAAATGGGAGTCTTTTGGATGGAATGTAATTATGGTAGCAGATGGAAATAATCATCATGCTTTAAAAGAGGCTTTTAATAAGCCTATAGTTGAGGGTAAACCTACTGTTATTATTGCTAATACAGTTAAAGGAAAAGGAGTTTCTTTTATGGAAAATTCATTGTTATGGCATTATAGAGATCCTCAAGGTGGAGATTTAAAAAATGCTTTAGCTGAATTGGAGGAAAATTTATGAGAGATCATGTAATAGCTGAATTAGTGGAATTAGGAAAAATAGATGATAGTATTATATTGGCAACAGCAGACTTAGGGTTTAATGTAGTAGAAAAGTATAGCAGTCAATTTCCTAATCGATATATTAATACAGGCATAGCTGAGCAGAGTTTAACTTCTATTGCAGCTGGTTTAGCATTAGAGGGAAATAAAGTTTTTACATATTCTATTGGAAATTTTCCTACATTGAGGTGTATTGAGCAGTTGAGAAATTTAGTATGCTATCACAATGCGAATGTTAAAGTTTTGGCTGTAGGTGGTGGTTTTGCTTATGGGACGTTAGGGATGACTCATCATGCGACTGAAGATATTGCAATGATGAGAGCGTTACCTAAAATGGATGTGTATGTACCTGCTGATGCTATAGAAGCTGTTTTGTGTTTAAGAGAATTATACAAAAAAGAGGGCCCCGGGTATCTTAGAATGGCAAGGGGGAAGGAGCCATATATTCATAAACAGAATGAAAGTATTGATGTAACTAAAGTTATTCCAATAAAGGAGTCAGGGGAAGATGTAATTATATTAGCTGCTGGTACTATTTTATCAGAAGCAGTAAGAGCATTTGATATTTTAGTTAGTCAAAACATTAAATGTAGTGTTTATTCGGTTCCGTGTATTAAGCCGCTTGATGAACAAAATGTTAGATCTTTAGCAAGAAAGGCTAAACTACTTGTTACTATTGAAGAGCATACTGTTATAGGTGGTTTAGGTGGTGCTGTAGCTGAAGCTATAAGTGGGATATCTTCTCATGCCTCATTATTAAGATTTGGTCTTAATAATGAATTTACCTCAATAGTAGGTAGCCAAAATTATCTAAGAAGTGTTTATCATTTAGATGCTAATGAAGTTGCTGAAAGAGTTATTAGGATGATAAAGGGAGCTTAATTATGCGTATTGCTATATTAGGAGCATCAAGCTTTATTGGGAAAAAAATTATAGAAGCTATGTATAAAAAAAATCATGAAATTATAGCTGTGATTAGAAAGAAAAACTCAAATAAAGATTTTTTTGAAAAATATAAAGGTGTACAAGTCATTGAATCTGATATGGATGAATATACTAAGGTGGCAAAAAAATTATCTGAAGTAGATTGTTTGATTTATTTAGCGTGGGATGGGACTAGAGGTTCATTGCGTAATGATTTTTATAGACAAAAGCGTAATTATGAGTTAGGTATAAATTGTATTAAAGCTTTTGTTGATTTAGGGTGTAAGAAGGTAATTACTGCAGGGTCTCAAGCTGAATATGGACTATGGCAAGCAGATAGAAAGTTAACAGAAGAAGATATTGCAAAACCTAATACTGAATATGGAAAATTTAAATTAAAACTATATGAAGATTCTTTGGAATTATCTAAAAAGTATTTATTTACATTAATTGAGCCAAGATTTTTTAGTCTATATGGACCTAGTGATTATGAAGGAACGATGATTATTTCCGTTTTAAAAAAAATGTTAATTAATGCACCTTGTGATTTAACTGAATGTAAACAAATTTGGGATTTTTTATATATTGATGATGCTGTTAGAGCGTTAGTAAAATTAATTGAAGAAGATCATCCTACAGGTATTTATAATTTTGGTTCTGGAGAAAGTCATGATTTAAAATATTATATTGAAATTATGAAAAAAATAACTGAAAGTAAAAGTTTGTTACATTATGGTGTAATTGAATATCCTGAAACGGGAATGGTCAATGTTAATCCTTCTGTAAGAAAATTAAATGCTATAGGATGGACCCCTCAAATATCATTTGAGAACGGAATTCACAATGTCTTGGAAGCTTTGAAATTAGATAAAGGGTAATTCTAGAATGGAGAAGAAAAAAATAACTAAAATAAAAAAAAATAAGTGGGAAATTACAGATAAATCATTATATGAAAAAGAGTTAAAGCCCGTTTTTAAAAATAAATGTGCAATTGCGTTTGTCCTTAGTGATCAATATATTCCTTATTTCACTGTAACACTATTATCAATATTAGATTATATATCTGATGAATATGAGTATGATATTGTGTTATTAACAAGTGAGATTGACTTGTATGATTGCCAAATTTTATTAAATTTAGTAAAAGATTATCCTAATGTTAGTTTGAGGTTTTTTGATCCTAAACCTTTAGTTAAAGAATATATGGAAAGGAGTAGATATAAATATTTATATTTAAATTATTTTAAGCTTGCGATACCATGGATTTTTAAAGAATATAAAATTGTATTAAATTTGGGAGCAGATGTTTTAGCTAGAAAGGATGTATATGAACTTCTTAATGTAGATTTTTTGGAAAAGGAGTATATTGCAGGTGTTGTTGATTTAGGTTATTTAGGTCGTTTGAAAATGGATATTCCTTTAGGTGAACTAAACTTAATAAATCCTATGGGGTATGTAAATGCAGATGTATTAGTTTTTGATTTATCGAATATTAGACGAGATTTTTCTATTGATTATGTTATGAATTTATGGCAAAAATATAAGTTTAGATGCGCTGAACAAGATGCATTTAATGTACTTTTCGATACGAAAATTAAATATTTAGATTCAAGATGGAATGTGTATCCTATTCGAATGGCATCTGTAGAACATATTATGCAAAATGAAGAGAAAAAAATAAAAGAATGGGAACAAAATTTAAAAAATCCATTTATAGTACATTATGCAGCATTTCCTAAGCCTTGGGATTACCCTTTAGTTGGTGAAGGAAATCATTGGTGGGAATATGCAAGACAATCTCCTTATTATGAAGAAATTATTAGAAAAATGTGTTTATTATCTATTAGGGGAGAGATTAATACTCGAAAAAATTTTAATTTACGAATTATTGCAGAAAAAATATTTCCAGAAAATAGTGAACGAAGAGAAGTTTTAAGAAGTTGGTTTCCTAAATATTCTAAACAAAGAGAATTTTTAAAAAAAATATATTATTGTTTCTTTACGAATCCTAATCCTGAATGGAATAAAAAATTTGGGAAATCTGTAAATAATAAGTAGTTAAAGCTGTAACAATAGAGTACTATAATTTTAAACTACTATAGTAATTTTTAATAAAAAGGCTCATTACATGGGCCTTTTTAATATGGAATATTGTATTATAATTATGGATGATAGTAATTTATTGTGAATTAGATATAATTGAGTAACTTAAGCATGATTTATTTTTGTATATAAGTATATATATATTATAAAAACAGGAGATTAAAAATTAAATGGTAAAAGATAGAATATTTTATTTAGATTTGTTAAGAACTATTGCTATAATTTTAGTGGTTTTTACACATGCGCATGATGCTGCAGGCTTTCATATTAATGGTATTCATGCAAATGAAGTACTTACGCCTTTATTCTTTTAAATATCGCGGATAGGTGTTCCGATTTTTTTTATGATTTCTGGATATTTATTGATAAATAAGCAGATTAATAATAGTGATTATGAATTTAATTTAACAAAAAGTTGTAAATTTTTATTAATAAGTGCTTTTTATTGTATAATTTTTAATACTTTAGTTGTATATTTTAATGAGAATCTAAGTATACTGGAATCTTTTTTATATAGTATTAAAAATTATAATTTTATTTTAAATTTTCAGTTAGGTGTTATGAATCCACTGTGGTTTTTTCAAGTATTAATTCCTTTATATTTATCAGCTCCTTTTTTAGCGATTATATTCAATAAATCGAATAAACTTGCACTTGTTTATATAATAGTTACGTTAATAACTATTATGATACCGTTGACATTTGATCATCATAAGAGTATTTTTGCAAATTTTTTTGGCGGTATTTTTGATTCCTTTGTAAGTTACTTTATATTGGGATATATAATTTGCTCAGAACGATATATTTCGAAAAAATCTATTTTTAATAAAATTTATTTTTTAATTATAGTTCTTTTTATTTCAGTATTTTGTAGTATAATGTTATATTTATTTTTTCCATTTCTTCATCCTACATTATCTAATTATCAATCTATTTTTATTTTTATATCTTCATTTTGTGTAGTTTCTATAATTTTTAAGCTTTTTAAAAATCATGTTCCACATAAACATGTGGAACAAACTATAACCTTAATTTCGCAAAATTCATTTGGTATTTTTATATCACATATATTATTTGTTTATTTCATTTCTAGTTATTGTGGATCAAAAGGGTGGGAGAATCCATGGCTAGTAGTTCCTTATTTTTTATATCTTTTGTCTGTGGTTTTCTTTTTTCTTTTGTTTTAAAGAAGAATAAATATACTAAATATTTTATTTTTTAATTGTTTATTTTGTTATAAAAATTCAAATATTAAATTTAGATCTATTAAATATATTTAGCATAATAAGAAATGCTTATTGT
>NZ_NMZQ01000043.1 GCF_010093125.1 Veillonella sp. R32 | reverse complement strand
TTAAAGCACTAACAGACAAAGAATTCACAAAACTTATGGATATGTTCCATTATTCTTCCAGATTACACCGTGCCTATGTATTAAAACAAGCATTTTCACGCGTTTTAATGTTTAAAGATAAAGAAAATATCCAATGGGCCATTGATCAATGGCTTTCCTTAGTAGCCAGCTCTGAACTACCTGAATTTAAATCACTTCTAAAGACCTTTAAATTTTGGCGGGAAGAGATAGTGAATGCCCTAACATTACCGTACTCTAACGGCTTTACAGAAGGTTGTAACAATAAAATAAAAGCACTGAAACGTTGTGCGTTTGGAATACAAAACTTCGAACGCTTTCGTAATCGGATTTTATTCATTAATGCTAAAAAAGGACACGCAACAATTACGTCGCATGTCCTTCCTAAGAGTGCATAATCTCTTTAGCGCCCCAAAATTTGACAAAGAGCCAGAAAAATTTAAAATAATCAAAAACACCGCCCAAGGTAACCCTCAAGCGGTGTCTCTTCAATTATTATCGACTATACTAGGTATACTCGTTGTGTAAAATCACCAAATTAGCCTTCGATGATTTCAGTAACAACACCAGCGCCTACTGTGTGGCCACCTTCGCGGATAGCGAAACGAAGACCAGCTTCGATAGCGATTGGTGTAATTAATTCGATGCTCATAGTGATGTTATCACCAGGCATACACATTTCAGTACCTTCTGGAAGTTCGATAACGCCCGTTACGTCTGTTGTACGGAAGTAGAACTGTGGACGGTAGTTGGAGAAGAATGGAGTATGACGGCCACCTTCTTCTTTAGTTAATACGTAAACTTCACCTTTGAATTTAGTGTGTGGGTGAATGGAACCTGGTTTAGCCAATACTTGACCACGTTCGATATCTTTGCGATCTACACCACGAAGAAGCGCACCAACGTTGTCACCAGCTACTGCGGAGTCCAAAGTTTTACGGAACATTTCAAGACCAGTTACTACATAGCTTTCTGCTTTTTCTTTAAGACCAACGATTTCAACAGTGTCGCCTACTTTAACTTCGCCACGTTCAACACGGCCAGTTGCTACTGTACCACGACCAGTGATTGTGAAAACGTCTTCTACTGGCATCAAGAAAGTTTTGTCAGTATCACGTTCTGGAGTTGGGATGTAGGAGTCTACAGCTGCCATCAATTCTTTGATTTTTTCTACGTATTTAGCGTCGCCTTCCAAAGCTTTCAAAGCGGAACCTACGATAATAGGTACTTCGTCGCCAGGGAATTCGTAAGTGGAAAGAAGTTCACGAACTTCCATTTCTACTAATTCGATTAATTCTTCGTCGTCAACCATATCAGCTTTGTTCAAGAATACAACGATAGCTGGTACACCTACCTGACGAGCAAGAAGGATGTGTTCACGAGTCTGAGCCATAGGGCCGTCAGTTGCAGCGATAACCAAGATAGCGCCGTCCATCTGAGCAGCACCAGTGATCATGTTTTTAACATAGTCAGCATGGCCTGGGCAGTCAACGTGTGCATAGTGACGGTTTTCAGTTTCATATTCAACGTGGGACGTGTTGATTGTGATACCGCGTTCACGTTCTTCTGGAGCTTTGTCAATCATGCTGTAGTCTTGGAACTGAGCTTTACCTTCTTCAGCCAATACTTTAGTGATTGCTGCCGTAAGAGTTGTTTTACCATGGTCAACGTGACCGATAGTACCGATATTAACATGTGGTTTAGTACGTTCAAATTTTGCTTTTGCCATTGAAGTAATGAGCCTCCTTCACAAAAATAAAAACCTATATACGCCCATTATACTCCGTAACGATTTTGTTTGTCTACTTTTTTATAAAAATGAGTAATATTGCGTATTGGCCATCTTTTATATCTTGATTTAAAGTCTATAAAAAAAGATTAATTTCTGTATATTTTTTGACGTGTTTTTGCCGTCAAAGCAAAACAGCTGTCACTCCTTTAATTTTGTAGAACATTTTAATCACTAAAAAGCACCCACTATTGTGAGTGCTTTCATTATTCTAATTTTCTCTTTTCAAAAACGCAGTTATCACAGAAACTAACGCTGTAATAATACCTGCGCCTGCTATCCAAAACCAACCTGAAACTAAAGACCATATTACAATAGCAAATAAAACACCACCAAATACTGTAGCAATAATTTGACCTCGACTAGCCATATCCAGCTCTTTTTGTCGAGTCATTCTTTCCATTTCTCGCACATGCTCAGAATTAGCTTGAAATTCATCTAAAATCATTTTAGCTGCACCAGGACATATATCATCATAACCTCGCATAATATTAGGCGGTGGCAAAGGTCCTTTATACGTAGCCGATATCACTTCACGAATAGCTGTTTTTACCTCAGGTTTTTCTTCTACTTCAACAGAGTTATGGTTTTCATTCTTCTCAAGCTTATCTTCTTCCATGAATTATCCCTAATCTTCCCCCTACTCTATCAACTGCAGAATACATACTATTTCCTGTCATTTCCCAAGCCTTTTCAACTATGTCGGCAGAACTATGACTAATGGGTGATTTATAATGAATTGTAGGGTATAAAGAAATCATAGATACTCCGCATAAAAATAAATTTGCCCAAAAAGAATATTTATTTTTTCTTACTCCTTTTTCCTTCATAAAAGCACCTCCTATCTGTATTCCAATTATACCTTAAAAATATATTATCATCAACTTTCATTTGTCATTTGCTGAAATTTCTTACCATTCAGCAACTGTATATAAAGCAGTTGCACCTTTAATCTTGCCATCTGACTTAAAATGTGCCATGCCCTCAAAGCGCCCTGCCTGATAGCCAACAGTAGCATATGATTTATCGTCAATCACCGTTATCCCTGCTTTAATCTTGTGTGCCTTATTGAGATTGATTTTATAAACATCAACCTTTTGTTGTTGCTCATTAGCTACAACTGCAGTTCTATCTGATTTTTCTGTTACGACCGTAGGCAATGTCTTACTATTATTGTTTATAGACTGTTGAGTCTGCTTGGCAGCAGTTTTAACATCAGATGCTTGCAGATAATATGTAGCTGCAGGCTCTTTTGTGTGCTGTATCTCACGCTGTATTTGCACTGCCGTATCAGGTGTTACATTGATGCTCTTAGATAAGGCTTGGGCATTATTGATAGTATCGGTAGTAACTATTTTAGGCTGTTGTTTATCACCTGATTGCTTGTATCCCACAACTAGCACAATTAACACTACTGCTATAACGCCTATAATCACTGTCACAGCGCTTTTATGTTGGCTTAGGTATAATTTAACCTTGCTCATACAATCACCTCACACAGTGCGACTCATGTCGTATAATTGACCGTTAATATTAGCGGACATTGTGTATTGCCAAAGTTTAACACGTGGGTCCTGCCAATCCATCTGATAGTTATATTGAGCGTACCAAATATCGCAACCTAATTGATCCATATATAACTTATTTATTATATAGTCATATGCTGCATACAAACCAGCATTGCTATATCCAGCTTGCCATAATCGATTGATTACGATGCTAGCAATATTAGTTAGTGTTTGATTAGTCGGCATACCGTGGCGCTCCTTATATCCGTCGCCATCTTCCATGTCGTGCCATACGCCAAGCTCTAAGCGGTCTGGTGTGAGTCCACTTTGTCTGAGTGTATCGATGATAAACTGTGCCTCAATCTCAGCAGCAGCCTCATCAAGCGCATATGAGTAATGATATACGCCAATCTGCATACCTGCCTCAACAGCTTTATTGATATACTCGTAAAACTTACTATCTAATCCACTTTTGCCATATCCAAGGCGCACTATACAACCATCTACTCCTGCTGCCTTTAATGCCCCGAAATCAACATTAGCATTATGCTCAGATACATCTACAATCTGCATTATTTATTACTCCTCTCATCATCGTCACTGATACCGTTATTATCGCTATCACGTAACTTTGCCCCATACGCAATAATGCAAGCCATCACTTGACCTGTAAGGATAGCATTAATAATCTTAATCGCATATTCAACCACTTTAAATGCCCAATCGTCCGTAATGTGTGCAAACCATATATATAATAGTGAAAACACTACAAATATCAGTGGTAATAGAGATATGCCAATCACAACTTCATAAAACAGCAGGTTGCCGATTTTTAGGTCGGCAGCCTTTATTGTTTTATATACATCTTTTAAGCGATTTATCCATTTCATGATTTATCGCCCCACAAAATTTTATTTTCAAGGCGTTGTATACGCTCCTCTTGCGACTCTAAGCGATGGTTATGCTCGGTTAATGTCGCATTGGTGCGTTCCACACTTAACAAAATCTTTTGTACATCGGCTGATGTGGTTTGCGTAACAGATTTAATGTCACTCACCGCCTCGTCAGTTTTAAGGCGTTTAACCTCGGTTACAGACTGTTTAGCCTCCCACCTATCAAATATCACTGTCTTAATAAACCATCCTAAAATCGTTGCTACACCTAGTACAACGCCAACTAAGGACGACCACCAGGCGAGGTCATACATTGGATTAGTTTCCATATTTACTCCTTTACTTTGTAATAGGTCGTAAGCTTAGCCCTCTCCTAGCTACATTAACTTTTTGAAAATCAATCATGTCGAGCTTTTCCCTCTTTTGCTGACTTGAGAGCCTTTTACTCTCCCTAATCTGTTTAGACGCTTTATTCAATTGCTGTAATTGTTTATGCGCTTGTTTCATCATATTATAGGACCTAGCGTCAAACCCCTCTTGCTTTTCGCCAGTTAACTGCATAGCCTTAAGTAATCCTTCTTGCTTGTTATATTCATCATATAATCGTTGCACGCTGTCGCTCGATTTATAAGGGGTCTCGGTAAAACCTTTAATAACTGGTTGCTCATTCCATTTTTTAGCAGGACGTGTATCAGCAACCCCACTCATGCGGTCTGTCATATCCATAATCAAAGAACCAAATCCACCACCATACCCTCTAATGGTGTTGTCTACTAACATAGGTGATACATTAAATGCTTTGCCTACCTGATTCCCGATATAAGATGTACGCCAATCAGATTGTAAGTGGTCAGGTAATTTAGTCATGCTTTGAGGTACAATATCCCTCTGCATAAAAAAGCTATAATTTGTTGCCCATTCCAATAAAGGAATTACAGCAGTAGGCATAAGCGATGGCATCATGTTGTCCATAGCCATTGTGCCTAAGCCTTCAAAGCCTCTGCCGTTTACATTTCTTTGCTTATCGTAAGCATATTGCAGTGCACGCTCTGGAGCTGTGCCAAATAAAATGCCCAACTCAAATGGTTTAGGGATTTTAATCAGTGTGTCTTCTGTTGGTATGATCCAAAAGATATCCTTTTCCCATTGTGGTAACTCCTGATAACGAGGGTCATCTTTATTAAGCCACCACAATACCACACTCGGTAAGGTAATAAATGCAGCTGTTTTAAACGTCATTTCAGCCGGATTTTCACGAAATGAACGTATCATCTTATCAGTACCTTGTAATGATGCGTTAAAAAATGCAATCGTTTTATTGAATGTTTTGGTATTTTTACCAATACGGCTAAAATCTAACGTAACATCACGTGCTTGAATCGCAGCCTCTGCACTACTCAACGGCTTTCTTTTACCGCCAGCTAAGCGGTTCATAATGCCTGTATAGCCCTTGCGTGCATTATCAAACTCAGCCAATCGTGTTGCCATTTCTGTTGCTTCATTTAGCCCTCTAATCACATCGAGTGGAGAGGTAGCAATTTTCCGCATCACACTCGGTTGTTTTAAAATATCTCGAATAGAATTTTGAAGATAATTACGGTCAAGACTTACCATTGCACTGTTGCCGGCACCGCTCTTCTTATAATCCCAGTACACATTGTCTTTTTTGAGATAATGCATAATGCCCTTCAATGTATCCACAACAGGAATAAAGCCATGTTGACTATATATTGTTGCACCAATCATATCTCGTACAGGATTTCGCAAGATAAACTCTGGACTTAATTGCGTAGCGCCAGCTCTCAGCCATCCTGCTGGAGTTTTCATTACCTTTACATACCATTTGACACTTTCAGCATTTGTAAATTGTAAGGCTTGATAAATATCCGGTGTTGTTTGATAAACGGTCTTTTTACCGTCCTTCATCACATAAAAAGTAGAGTCTTTAGCTGAAGGTGTACCTGTTACCCGTTCAACAAGATCACTCATACCTTCTTGTTCTGAAATTTTAACGAACGACTGTGCAACTTTGTTTCTTTCAATGGCATTAATCGTAGCATAGGTATTTTTAATGATACTTTCGAGCGGGTCAACAATATCACGCCCGCTCCCCTTCATCTTCTTAATAGGCGCATGAACATTCATAAATCCGTCACCCTTACTGCCAAAGTTATCAATTCCGGCTTCGCCAAAATCACGGATAAATGGCACATAGTTTGGATATTTAGCACGCATTGCATTAATATCCTTTTGACTGATTAACCCCGCATCACGCATTAAATCCAATAATTTATTACTGTAAGATACAATTTTTTGCTGCGCATCAATAAATTTACTGCCATAAGTTCTTTCATAGTGTCCTATGGTTGCAATAACATCTTTAATTGA
Organism: Veillonella sp. R32; assembly: GCF_010093125.1. Classification (GTDB taxonomy): domain Bacteria; phylum Bacillota; class Negativicutes; order Veillonellales; family Veillonellaceae; genus Veillonella_A. The sequence continues at coordinate 37,377 of NZ_NMZQ01000043.1, read as the reverse complement.
TTTATCAGTATATATTGCTTCATTCGGATGCGCCTTATTCCACCGCAAAATATCCATCTGCCGTTTTGCTACAAGATATGCTGAAAAATCTTCGTGCAAATTATTGGGAATATCCGCAACAGCTTCTTTAAATGACCCTGGGCCATGTTCTAATAAAGCTTCAGCCTTGCCTACCCAGCCACGAGATACCCATGCTTGCATAAATGGATTATCTGCAAATTTTAATTTTTTGCCAGTAATATCTTCCACTTCACTAACTATCTTTTCTAATGGATGGAGTTCATCAATAGCTCGTGTATACGCATCATCCAAAAATCGAGTAACTGTTTCTTTTGGATTATTAATTACATCGCCCATTAAGGAATTATTTTTACCAAACGTAATTGAGCCTTTAATACGCTCATGAGGATCTTGTCGATACCACTGATGCATTACTGCACTTACCTTTTCAACTCGTGCATTTAGCTCCGGCGCCGCCTTCAATCTACTAGTGAATTCATCATAAAATTCGGGAAAATCTGCCTTAGCCCTAGCTCTATTAGTTGTATAATCGCGATAAAATTCAGCAAAACCTTTTTTTGCTAGCCCTGTAGAATCCAATTTGTCATATCTACCGCCAAACCTACGATGAACATTTTTTACTAGCTCAGCTTGGTGTTCTTTGGTAGTAAATCCAAAATACTTATCCAAATAATGCCCCAATTCATGAGCAGCTGCTTCAAAATCGCCATAATTTCTTACTCTGACCGCATCAGTTTTAGTATTGAAAAAGCCTAAAACACCTTTTCTCCCAATACGCCCATGTCTAATTGATTTAAAATTCTCATCAATAGCATTAAAAATCTCTTGACGGTTTACAGGTTTATCGGATGTTAAATTCTCTTCACCTTCAACATATCGATAAGGTGATTGGGGATTATCTGAAAAGTACTGCACATCATTTGGCTTTACTTTTTCCACCACATCTGTTATATTTAAATTACTAGATGGGTGGAGCTGAGTATCCAGTGTTGAACCCCTATCACTAGTTGGGGGTCGGTGATACTGCGACAGGCCACCTTCTAACTCATTTCTAATACTATCGCTGACGTATACAATTGCGTCGGCTTTTTTAGTATCTGAAATGAGTTTTTTTATGGCATTATGACGTTTTCTCTGCATATCCGCAGCTACATGAGACGATATAATTTTTCCTCTATCAGCTTCGTCAAGACTTACAATGACCTGATGAGTTATATTATCAATTCCCTTAAAATAGCTAACATATGCATTTCGTCCATTAGCCTGTCTCAAAATCAAATCAGGATTGCTAGCGGTCTCCTTAATTAACGTTGTAGCAAATGCACGTTTTTTGCTTATCTTACCATCACTATGCCCTCGCATAAAATAATTAGCTATTTGGTCTATCGCATGTTTATTTGATTCGTCATACATTACTTTTACAGTATTACCTAAAGGATCTGTAACACCTTCTTTAAGCTGAATAACATTGTCACGAGTTTTTTCAAACAACTCTTTTTCTGAATACTTCTCATATTCAGCCAATTTTTCTGCATCATACTCTCTGAATTTAGGGTCGATTTCTTTAGATTTAATCTTTTCTGCCAATTCAGCAGGCTTTATATCAGAATAAGGATTTGTTTGTTCAGGATTAACCTTCGTTTTGTCAAACATATTCAGATTATGCTCTGCCCTATTCATAACTTCAGCTTGGTCAGCAGATTTTTCAAATAAGTTCAAATTTGGTTTTTCATTACCAACTTCAACAGTACCAATTCTATTTTCATTACTAAAATCAATAGTATTCGGATTATATGGCTCTTCTTTAAACGTTTCTGTTATGAATCGATTATTGTTACCATCTGCCATATTCGGAGTATTATTATGCGGGCTAGATTGACCATCATATACCTCTCTTGCTGCTTGCATACGTCTGGCATCATTAGCAGCGGTGGGGTCAGGACGCTCATATTTTTCCCGTACGATAACTGCCATTTCTTCCGGAGTAGCATTCGGATTTTCCCGCATGGCTGTCAATGCAGCAGATTCTTTATTTTGCATTTCATACTTAATAAAATCAACTTGAGTTCTCCAGTCGTACGGATCACTATTATTCTCAGCCGCAAACCGCTTGAGGTCATCTAACCGAGAGCCAGTCCACTGAGCAAGCCCCTCCGAATTATTCCCATCACTGCTTTTAGCAAATTTATCAAATGTACTTTCCTGTGCAATATTACCTGTAATTGCAGCCGCTTCAGTGTCAGTAAAAAAGCCATCACTTCTTAATCTGTCGTATATAGCCCGTTGCATATCAGTCGGTGTATCAGCATTCCATTCACTGATATTCTCATCAAATGATTTCAAGGCTTGAATTGGCTCTGATACAAAGTTTTCTTTAATGCTTGCAAAACTATCTCCATCAGAAATAGGCTTTACACTTTTATTAAATTTATCGCTAATATCCTTAAAGCTATCGTATGCTTGTGATTTTACATTATCAATGACATCCCCCACTTTAGCTTTTGCTGATTTAGGGGTAACTGCCTTGCCTAAATGATAAGCCCCCCTTGCACCTTCAAATGGCATTAATACATTGTCATAAGCGGCACCTAAACCGCCTTGACGAATTGCGTCAACTTGACTAGCAGGGTTTTCAATCCACTTTTCAACCGGTTCTACAAGTGGGTCAATCAATAAATTTTTAGCTGTATTACCTACAGCACCAATCCATGAACCACCAGTTGCATCGGCAGTTTGCATGTTGCTATCATACGCTTGAGTTGCATCACTAGCCAGTGTTGGTAAGGTTGCAAGCCCTGCCGCCGCTTTAATGGGGGCTGGCATATATGGAGTCATTGCAGCATACATTGCTGGATGTCCAATCGTTGTATCATAAGCTTGTTTTCCGAGGCTACGCAATTCATCGGCTTCTGATGTATCGCTTTTATCAGGGTTAATAATATAACCGTCTCCAGTATTAATCATTGTCCCATCAGCAAGCCCTTTATTAGCCGCATCATAATAATTTGATAGTGCTTGCTTACTATTGTCATACCAATCGCCAATACTTTTTACTGTATTAGTCGCAAAATCGCCAACACCACTAGCAAATTCACGCACCCCATCTACCGCAGAGCTTGCAACATTAGCGATATTGTCGAGCATACTCGGCTGAGGTTCTCCATTGAAAGCTGTATTTATTTCGGAAAAGCTATTAAAGCTACCTTCACTGTCATATTTCTTCTTAATATCGCTAAAACTATTCATAATTAATCCTTTCTACCAAATCCAATTAATATAATAGTTTCCTTTGCCAAAAACTTCCTCAAGCTCCGCTTTAATTTGCTCAGGGCTTTCACCGTTCATTCGCTTTTTATCGATTAAATCGGCAACAGCCTTATCCTGACCTTTTAAGTCTGCATGGTCATCGCTTGATGCGGCACCTTTACTGCCACCAACGCCATTTGCTAGAGCAGTTTGCAAATCATTGTAGTACGGGCTTTCGCTTTCATCCGCATCTAAATGCTGTTTCATCCAAGTTGTATGCAATGAAGCTAATGTACGCAACTGTTGTGCTTGTAACCCACTCGTGCCACCGGAAGCGATACCACCGCTACCAAATTTAGGGAATTTACCAACAAGTTGCTTCTGCCCATCAGCGCTTACAAGATAAGTTGTACCATCATCAAGTTGTTGTAATTTTACGGCACCATAACCACCAATATCTTTAATGTTGCCACTATCATCATGCGTAATAATATGACCGTTTTGTGCCCCATAAAGGGAAACCTTGCCATAGTTACCAACATTATGCACTTCACCCGTATCACCATCAAACCCAACAAGATAACCATTAGGCATCGTTTGGTATTTAATATTAGGTTTATTAATAGCCGCGGCACTAGCTAGATTATTCATATCAATTTGTTGCGCCCCTACCTTTTGGGCAAGTGCGTTATAGCGTGTAACTGCACTATACATGCCTTTAACCTTACTGCTGTTATATGTATCTACCACCGTATTACCATCTTTATCAGTGGTATACATGAGGTTATTAACAATATCCTGTCGCATTGGTTCAAGCACATCATCAGTAAATTTAGAAACATAATCTCCATATGCTCTATCGATGTTGCTTTGCATCCGATTTGCTGCATATGCTTTTGCATCATTCAAATTCATGCCACCTTTAACCAATGCTACAACATCCTTACCAAACTGCCTCTGATAATTAGTTGTAATCGCATTGCGGTCTGGGATTCCCATCCCATTAGTTTCTGCCAATGGTTTATGCATATCCGGTAAAGCGCTAGCTTGATTATGTCTTCCCTCATTAACACTAGCGCCGTTTAATGAGGTTGCTTGCGGGTTTACAAATTGTCCAAATGCTTGTCCTGAATTGGGTTGTTGCGTAAAATTCCATAAACTATTGTTATTGGATTGATTAAGCAGTGATTGCTGTGGCTTTTGCATTGTTTGCCATAAATTCTGATTAGCCTCTAAAGCTCCATTAGCAATCGTCGGTTGTTGTGTTGTTTGCCACACATTATTATTGCTTTGTTGTGGGCGAGTATACTGCGTTAAATCTGTCTGCCAAAGATTCTCCTGAGTGTTATTCGGCAAATTAAATGCTACTTGGTTAGTGGGGTGTGTATATTGTGCAATATTATTTTGTACATTAGGTATTTGATTCCAAAGATTACTATTAGCATCTTGTTGCATCGCTTGCTGTGTACCTTGTTGTGCTGCTTTCTCTGCATCATAATCATATCCATACATATTACCCAACGCTTTAGCCGCATTATTTTCTTGAATTCGATTCCAACGATGACCAAGCCACATGCCGGCTAAACGTCCTAAAGCTTCATCAGTCATTCCCATAATTAAACCTCCTTCTCTACGGCTTCTACCATTTTTTTACTTCTACGTCTTGCTTTTGGTTTTTCTTCTATCGTTTCAGCGGTCTTTTCTTCTACCACTTTTTCAACTTCTTCATTTGCTTTTTTATCAGCGTCCGTCAGACCTTCAGCTAAAACACCATTAGCATAGAATGTATTATCTCCGTCACATTCAAGCACATAAACTTCATCGTCACGACCTGTATCAACAATTTCAGTCACACGATCATAATCATGTACTGTCATAATTTCATCACCAATAACTAATTCTGTGAGCAGTTTCCATCCATCACGAGTTTTAAATTTCTCGGTTTCTGTTGTATTAACAGCGGTTCGAGTAGTTTTTAACGTGTAAATATGTTTAGTTCCCATGTTATGTAATTTAATAACATTAATAACATTGCCCAATGTAAGTACTTGGTCTCCATCATTGACTACTTCAATATTTACTGCCCCTGTAGGTGTTGCAATGTCTGTTCCTGCAGGAAAACAAAAACCACCAACAAGACCTGTAATAAAGTTGCCACTGCCTTGTTGTGATGTTGAGGATGTATTTCCACTACTTGCTCCATATCTTGCTCTCATCATTGCCTCCCATAAATTACTATTTGGACTATTTAACGCCGCACTTAAACTATATAAACTTGTTGGATACTGTACTGCATTTTGCTGTGCTGTGCCACCATACTGCAATGGATTATAAGCCATCGTTTCTGCCTGGTTAGTTAATCCACTGCCCGTATTAATACCACTTAAAATATTTGAATAAGATTGATTAGCCAAATTAGCTTGATTATTCAACCCATTCATATTATTGCTGTACTGATTATTCCATAATCCTTGTTGAGCATTAATACCGCTTAAATTATTAGCAAATCCATTACTTGCCAATTGTGCAGCCTGTCCTAAATCACTGGCATATTGATTAGCCAATGTATCGCTTGCATTCTTACTGATACCATTAAAGGCCGTATCCGCTTGACTACTGTTAATCACTCCACGGCTAGCCAATCCTGATAACGTATTACCTACTGTATTTTCAAGTGAGTTATTTAACGCCTTTTCACGATTTTCGCTATACGCTGTAGGTAATTGACCATTAGCAATACCACTATAACTGTTGTTAAAATCTGATAACGCATTTTTATACTGTTCATTAAGGGTATTGGCTGTATTGTTCATGCTATCCATAGCATTACCCATGCTTGAGCCGTACTGAGCGTTAGCACTAGCATTATCTTTCATTGCATTTTGTGTTTGACCGCTCATAGTGTTAACATTATTTAAGTTCTGATTGTTTTGATTCAAATAACGATTATACAAGCCTTGATAGTCAACATTTACATTTGCTCCATTCATGGCATTATTACCCATTTGTAAAGCATTTTTAGCAGCCGGATTAGCTTGATTAATATAATCTAACTGATTAGCTAATGCTTTTTGTTCTTCTTGTGTTGACGGTAATAAATTAACCTTTGTAGATGATTTATTCTTATTCTTGCCACCGCCAAATAACTGTAAATCAAATTTATACATAGTATCTCCTCTCTAATGCACATCGTCATATGTGGCGATAAGCGCATAATATTTTTTACCTCGATACTCATAATCCTCTGTCTCTAGCCGTTGCATATGCCATTTACGCATGTGTGCCCGTGGATTACGAGTTGTAAATGTCAATACATACTTAATGCCGTTTAACCGCATAACCTCTTTTACATAAGGTGCCATAGCCTTAAAAAAGCCATAGGTTTGCAACAAACATATATACTTTTGACCCTCAATCTCCTTTACACACCAAAATAAAAATCCTTGTTTATCAAAAAATTTAAAATAGGTGTAATAGTCATCATGAAATGAGCCGTCTTCCTTATCAAAGTAAAATCCATCAAGATTAACTACTTCTTGAGTGTATCGTTCATAGTCTTCAATCATTTCTTTAAGGTTATTTAGCTTCATTAGCTCTCCCTCTGCCACATATATACCGCAAGGTATGGCTGCATGTTATTGTGAGGTTGATTCTCACCGTCTCCAGCAATTTTATGGCTATGTTCGCCTTCCTCAGATGTTAATCCAGTCCAATTACGAGACGCTAAAAAACTTATCAATCTACCATCTTTAGAGTGATTAGTCCAATTAGTGAAGCCTTGGCCTTCCGCATCATAAGTAAATACACCTGTCACCCCATTCTCAGGACCTACTGTTGCCCAAACATTACCAGCAATCTCCATAGTGCCTCTATTATGTGTGTGTGCTCCACTCGAGTCCGTAAATTCATTATGATTATGCCAAGGAGCTTCCTCAAGAGTTAATGTATGCATGGACTCACCGCCCATAGTACCTGCTTTGAAATTACTTCCTTGCGATAATAAAACTCTACCTTGTTCAATATATGTCCACTTGCCGAACCCAAACAACTCATGAGGATCAGTTGCAATAGTACTGCAGTAAATAGATCCAATTGGATATACTTTATCCAACACATTATTAACAGCTGTATTAATGGCCGTTGTGACATCATCGCTTAATTTATCTAAAGTTACACTTTTATTTTTAATCTTTGTTGTTGTTATGCTGTCATCAGACAAATTGATTGTTTGTATCGTACTATTTCCAATTTGCTTGCTAGTAATCGTATTATCACTACGTTCTAGATAAATAATGTCAGAAACGCTTGTAGATGTAGTTTTGACTGCTGCAATAAACACTCGCACTTTATCAACCCACTGAATGCCGTTATAATAAAACGTTTTAGCTAGCATCTCATTGTAGTAATGCATATTAGTACTTGCATTTTCTGGTGGAGTATTACTAATAACAGGTTTAATAGTTGTACTACCATAATTAATTGCACCCGTCCCAACATTATAATCAAGATACAAATATGACGTTGTATTTGCAGGTACTACCCATGGAGTCGCTCTTGCTGTAATCGATTTAACATAGTCTACAGCTCCATTAATATCAAATCCATTAGCAAAGGTTACTACTACAGGCGTTACTGTGCCATCTATAGCCACTGATAGACTATCACCGCTTAAATAGTTATATTGGCCACCTGATGTGCTGCCGCTTAAAACACGATTGCGCAATCCGCCACCGCTACCATTGCCGTTAGATTTTTTATCTATTTCATCAGCAATATTTAGCATCTCTTGCCGATTTTTAAGGATAGCCTCACGCTTAGTATCACCACTAGGACTATCGTTTAGTGGATATATCTCTTGATATGACATTTAAACCTCCTCGTAATTATAGTCAAACTGCCTAATAGATATAGCGCCCTTTTGTACAAATATCTTTATCTGTAGATTACGATTTGCACCGCCACCGATTTTATAAACCTTGGTATACTCATCTTGAGATAACAAATCACTATAGTCGTGTAATAACACGCCGTCCTCATCGTTTAAGCGCTCATCTTTAGATACAAACTTTATTTGTTTTGGAGTCCGATTACTGATTTGTACATTGCCATATCCATCAATGATATTGTGAGCTACAAAGTCATAATTCATTAATAAAATAAAGAGTTTAGTCGCCAGCCTATTGCCAGAGATAATCGATGTTTGTAACTGCTTACCATCGTCAGTATCTAAACGCTCATCCAACACGCCAATTTTAGTACCATACGCTACATATACGTCTTTGTTATAATCCACGACATCATGTAAATTATGTGTTAATTTGCGTGATGTAAACACACCCCGTCCGTCCTCATATCGAGGGATATAGTGATACAAAAACACAAGATTGCCTGTTTCTGGCTTAATCCAAATCTGTTTTCGACTCGGTACGTGCCACATCTCGCAAGTATCTTTGATATTTTTGATTAAATAAGCGTTGATATTTAATCCAGTTTCAAAAGGTTGTATGTTGGCATACGTATTAGTAGGCATAAATGACATTAAACCGCTATTGCCTAAATAATAGCTACGGTCATCAATGTTAATTGCGCTACCACTGCAATAACCAGTAGTCGATAAAGGTAATACACTAAAATAACCATCAGATGGAGCACCAACTACCTGATACACCTTGCCATACTGCTTGTAAACAAGTATTGATTTACCTAAAAAGTCTAATGAAATAATCGTTCCTTGGTCTTTATAGCCCACATCAACATATTGACCACTCGATGCATCATTAGTGTTATTTTTCCACGATTTATAATCACCAATAGCACTCCAGTACACGCTATGACCATAGATGCTTGATACAATCACACGCCCACTGTAACTGCTTACAAATTCACAAGCAGGACTATCATCAATCGTAATTAATGTGCCACTACCTGTAATAGCTTGTAGCTTGCCACCACTAGCAATTAATACATCGCCATCATAAATGTGATATTTAGGCTTTTTTGTACCTGTTAATTGCCCGATTAATTCATGTGTATGCAAGTCAGTATAATAAAGATTATTACCACTATTGAAATAAAACCGTTTACGGTTAATATCGTAAAACAAGCTTTCTACTTCAATACCTGCATCATAAGCAATTCTTACACCTGCCACAGTTCGTAATGCACCATCAGTTCTGTCAAATTCGCATTGTAAGGCTTGCACAACACTTTCAATACCAATATTCTCTGGACTCGTTGACCAATCAATGCCCAATCTAAAACCACGAGTACTAGCAAGTAATTTCTCACCCATGCTAATACCCCCTTGATTGTTGAATGAGTTGTGTCAAGCTATCAATAAACCCTTTATCAAATCCTGCATATTCAATCATCAATGATTTTTTCTTAACCAAATAAGAAACTAGCTGCACTAAGTAATGAGTATATAACTCTGTAAAAGGAATACTATCTGCCATATTAGCAATATGTGTTTTTTTCACCGCATAATATACATCTCTTACTTCTTTTTGCCCGTACGTCTCAAAAGAGCCATTGTTAATAGTAATAGGATATCCTTGTTTAGGCACAAACTGCATAAATCCAACAGGAATAACATCGTTATTATTAATAGATTTACGCTTAATGACTTCACGATCTTTAATGGCAGTTAATATCATAGATAAGTGGTCAATGGCTGCATTAATATAAGGGATATATTCTTTTTCATTGTCTAAAATCTCATTACTTTCAAGATTAATCTCCGTAATCAGTTCGCTGACCACCATAATCGTAATACCCCCTTGCCATTACTACACCTGTGTTACCACCGCTTTGATTAGCTAACTCTGATAATCTTGCTTGCCACATAGCTACCAATCCATTAATATCCATTTGCATCACACGATACACAATATAATCAACTAACATTGTCTCAATCTCCGCGATATAACCGCTCTCACCATCTAACATCATGTAATCAACGGTCGGAACATACTCAACTTCTATGGTCTCTTCTGCATCTGCATCAAAAGCGATATTCTTAAGTTGACTTACCGTATAATCATCAATCTCTTGCCCATCAGCGGTTACTTTTAACACGGCAATACAATTAGTAGGTAACTCTACTTTTCCAATGCCTGTAGATATATATGTCCGCTTTACATATGATGGAAACACACTAGCAAGTAAATGATTAAGCAAGTGATTGCCTTCATTGTAGAATTCTAATAATTTATACGGAGTATAAGTTTCGTGCCCCGTATCATCAATCTGCATAAAGGCACGATTAAGTAATTCTTTGATAATCATATAATCGCTCCTACAATTAAAGGGGAGTTGTTACACTCCCCCCTTTGTTAAAACACTAATTAATCCTTTTTGCCGCCGGTGATGACTTGAATAACACCATAATCCTTGCTATTGTATTTTGACTTTTCAATGCCTGCCATAATGCTGATACCATTACCCTGTACGTTGCCGTAATCATCATCTTGTGCAATATGACGTGGTTCACTAGCTACACCAAAGCATGCAGCTTGTGTACCCAATAACAAGTTGCGATTAATGGTTGCTCCACTAGCACCCGTATCAGATGTTACTACTCGTTCATATTCATAAAGTACAACACCGTCATATTCACCCAAAGAACCTGAGAAAATAGGGTTTTTAGCACCACGCACATTAGCATTTTGCTGTGCGGCTTGCCATACAGGGTCTTCTTTGAGATCACGAGATGCCCAAGGGCTTACAAGCATAATATATTTATCTTGACCATCGATTTTAATCGGATTAACTTTTGGTGCATGCATTTTAGCCTTACGGCGAGCAGCGCTAATTAAGCTGCAAGTCAATTTATCAGTAGCTGCAGTGCCTGCCACAGTACCAGCAGTGGCAGCATACATTACTTCGCCTGCTGTTGGATTAGCAGACAATTTAGCCATAAGCGTATTATCCAAATAATCGGATAACCACTGAGTTAATGCACTTTTAATAAGTGGCAAGTTATCATAAGGGCTTTTCTGGTCCTCTGCCTCATAACGAGTAACAGCGTTACGGATCAAGTCAACAGTTACGCTAAAATCATAAATGCTTAACTGGTCCTCTTTGCCTTTTAGTGTGGCACGTGTACCAACTACACCATCACCTGCTAAATTCATAGCTAAACCAAAGGTTACTTTATCGCCTTTTACTTTCTTTAAATCCGCATTTTTATGTACAACATTCTTGCCATCCGTAGATGTGAATTTTTCAAAATAGCTATCCTTTACTCCTTCATGCCATACTTTTCGCGCCCACAATTTAGGGACGAGATTTGTAGGGATTGTCAATTGATTAGCCATATCTGCCATAATTTATCGCTCCTTATCCGATTAACTCTTTAATCTGTCGCTGTAGGCTCTCTGGCAATTCTGCCTCACGCCCTTCGGCAACGATTTTTATTAATTCATCATCAGTAATAGTACCCAACGCTTTACCGTTGCCACCGCCTAATGCATCCGCTTTTGGCAAATTTGATGCCTTTTCTAACGGATTATTAATAGGTGGCTGTATGGCTTGTTCATTGAGCTTGCCACGCAATCGTTCAACAAACTTTGTAATTACTTCAAAATCTTGTTGTGTACCTACACCTGCTCCGGTTCGAGCAAATGCCGCATCAATCGGATTAGACTCAGCACGTGTCATTCCATTAAGTTCATCTTGCGCTATTGCCAACATGTCTTGGAAATCATCTGCTGACTGAATAGACTGAATAAAAGCGATGTTTTGATTACGCAACACCATCCGCTGTTGTTGCTGTTGAGTCACCACATACTTAATACGCCCTTGCTCTTCCAAAAGTTGAGCATATTTTTCGGGGTCCGTATACATCAAGTCTTCCATATTATCAATTCCGAGTTGTTGCATAGCAGTTTTCTTTGCAAATTCATTAATATTAGAGACTTCTTCTGCCGTTAATGTAACTGGTGCGGATTGTTGCCTAAATTCGTTTAGTTTTTTCTCAGCTTCTTTACGGCGTTTTCGTTCAGCCGCAAGTGCCTTGTTTAAATCGCCATGATTTTCTTCAGTAGCATTGGTTGATTCCTCTACATCTGCATTTCCTTCACTTGATGGCTCACTCTCAGAGTTAAGAGGGGTGTCTGATTGCTCACCTGTTGGTTCATCGGTAACATCAGTAGACTTATCATCAATTTCTACATCTTTTAAATCTTCAGCTGTTAAACCATACTCTTCTGCATTCACTACATCTTTTACATCATCGTTCATAGTTATCTCCTTTTTAATTAGTTTATCGTCAATAATCGGGACGAAAATTAATCGCAGTTTATCGACATTGCAGGTCGAATTGATTAGTTATCGTCATAATCAGACGGAGTAGCTATTCTTAAACCGTCCACTATCATTGATAGGCTACGTGCTTAAGCATTCGCATGGAAATCAGTTTAGCGTCATGATCAGGACAATTTATTTACATTTCCGGCGGCATGCCTTGTGGTGGCAATTGCGGTTGTTGCTTTGCCTGTTCTTGCAGTTGCTGTTGTGTAAATCCTTGTTGCGCTTGCATCGCACTATTAATTTGTAATTGGTCATTACTGCCTTGTGCTGCAAGCCGTTCTGCCATAATTTGCTGAGGTGATATATTTACTCCAATTGTCTGTAAGTATTCACTTAACGCTTCTGCAGGTAAGTCTTTTACATTAGCACTCAATCGTACATCAGGCTGTGCTGGCTGACTGCTACGCTCTTTAAGCATTCGGAGCATCTCATCCTTGTCTGGAAAATCCATGTATTTAACGATGATTTCCATTGGAATATCCGCACCACTTTGTTTAGCTTCAAGTAATTGATAAAGACTTGCCTTGCGTGCGGTTGCGGATGCCTGACTAGTAATGATCGTGATATCGAAATCAAATGCTGACAAGTCATACAGTACTTTTTTAACAGGATTGCCGTCTTCGTCATATTGTTGCTGCCCGAATTGGTCAACTTGTGGTTGTTCAACCATTGCTTGATTAAGATTAGGTTCAATATGAACAAATTCTGCTTTGCCATCATCACCTAAAATACGCATTGCTTTCTGCTCATTATAATATTGAGGTATTAATCCGGCTTTTCCTTTTTCACCCCACAAAATCAACACGATTTGACGCTCTGACTCTTTGGCTTTGTCAAAAATATCTGCGGTCTGTACTGTTGTAACAGATTGTCTTAAATCAATCGCTTTACCGCTCATGGCACCGATAGAGCCACTTAAACTCTCAGGCGTAATACCACTTATCGTATAGAAGTCACTATTGGCTTGGTTCTCAAGCTCCATATTCCCGATTGACTGATTAGCCGGTAAGCCTTCATTGTACGTTATTCCCGGCGGCAAGAAAATATTGGCGCCCGGTTGTGTAATATTATCTTTAATCGTCTTTTTAATGCGTTCATCCGTTACGCCGTGCCACATTCTAACGCCTAATGCTTGCTGATTAACGATGTGCATGCGCTGACTACGATTTTTATTAAGCTCACGTTGTGCATCTTTAATATCACGCACAACGCCTGCAGGTTCTAATCGGTCATCGTCTGCATTTTCACCGCTGTAATAGCAAAATTGAAAAACCAATGGAAATCGCCCATGACTATAAGGACTTTCGCTATCCTCTAATAACACATCATCTGCAAAAGTGGCATATCTAATCTTTACATCCGGTATCTCTTGACCTTTAACACCAAGCGCCTTGGCCAATCCATACAAGGGGCTATTTTCCTCAACTACGCCATCTGACGTCACATAAATAGTCTTCGTAGTGTATTCCTTATACCAATACTGAACCACTCTAACCTTCTGTAAGTCTTTGTCATACCATCGAGGATATGCATTAGTTACTTCCTGTTCAGTATCATCATATTTGTGATATAAACGTTCGATTTCTTCAGCCTTATCAGGATATACTTGCTTTAATTTTTCTTTACTTTCCCACGTATAACGACCGCAAAACATAGCATCCGATAAGTCTTCTCGTACGCTTTCAGGGTCTTTAAATACATCAAATGGGCTCATGCGTTCAATCAGCACTTGTCCATCCATCTTAGCGTAATCAAAGTCATACGATACCCAATACGCACCTAATCCGCACGTCACTACGTCACGGAATACCTTTTTCTTTTCACGCTGATAGTTAGTCCTATCAAGCACATATTTTGTAATGCCTTTAGCAACACGGCTAATGCGGTCATCCTCTTCTGACCGAGGCATAAAATCCGGCTCAGTTTCATTTTGAGCTGCATAACCACACAATAGATTAACTACAGGTCTGATGCGGTTGATTGTAATGCAAGGTCTGTTAGCATCTTTAAGTATTTTCTTATCACTATCAGTCCATTGCTTGCCTTGAACAAACGCATAGTCTTCGTGTGCCTCTTTTCGCCAGTCCTCATTGATGACTAATGCACGTTTTACATTCTCTTTTGCAGTTAACACATCAAACATAATTAGTCATCTCCTATTCAACCAATTCAGAACCGTAAATCATGCGATACATTTCTTCGAGTTGCCACTGTGGCATATGACTTGCAAATTCAGCTAACTGCTCATCCGTAAATTTAGCCGGAATTACAATGCCATTTTCAACCCGTTCTCCATACTCACTTTTTAGCACTTTATAGGCGTAATCACGTAACGCCCTATCACTCATCACACGCCCCATGCACTGTACTCCTCATTATCTCCATCAACATATTTATAGCCATCGTTAAATTCTTTTTTGACATCATACGCTGATATAGGTCTACTCATTAGCATGTATCTAAACGCATCATACGCATGGTCTTCTTGATCAGTGTCTACATCCTCTACATTACGCTTACTATACGTAAGTGCTGGCAATGTTCGTATAAGATTTTGGCAAGTCTCAAATATAACTACCTTCCGTTGTCGCAGTCTTTCATGCACTTGCATCTTACCTGCAATGCGGTCATTATCCGCTTTATCCCACACAATACCTTCTGTTGCAAAGATTTCTTGAATAGTCGGTCCATCGTGTCCAGTTCGTTGCCAAATAGCCGGGTCAGCCACACCATACCAATCTTTCATAAACTTGCATTTACGAGCGACTTCACGGGCTGTTTCTTGCGTGCCAACATTCGGTTGCCCTTGTTTACACCCATATATCTCATGCGTGATATATATCGTGTTATCTTGGTCAACTGCCGCTCCATATATTGCATATGGTTTAGTAAACCCCCAATCCATTGCTCGTAATCGAGTCCAATTACTAGGTATATCAAACGGTTTAACTACATGGATATCTCGGTCAAACTCCTCAAAAACCTGTCCCTCAAAAATATCCCAATTGCCATCCTTATACGCTTTACGTAATTTGTCAGGCAGTGTATCAAGATTATCTATATAAGTAGTCGCTAAATACGGATTATCATCAACTTTGGCCTGTACAAAAGCTATCCTATCAGCAAATTGTTGCAAGTTTTTTGGGATGTTACGGTCTATAAAAAGCGATTTCACCCACATGTGACCTTTGCCACCAGGGTTTGTCCCTCCAAAAAATTTAGTATCCTCAATTCCTGTCCATCTAAGTCGCATACGCAAAAAATCAAAGACATTTTGCTCATTAAGTGTCATTTCATCAATGGCAATTGCTGCAAACTCACTCGATAAATATTTTTCAGGACGGTCAAGATTACGAAAACATATCACTCCATTGCCCCACTCTGGCTTTAGGACAAACTCATGATCCGTAGTCTTATAATCCCCTAACCATGAAGGAAACTCCATTCGGATTTTACTTATTTGTCTATCTTTAAGTGATGGATAGTCCTCGCAAAAAATGCCAACTCGTATACCTTTTAAACCAGTTTTGATAAACCAATTAATCAATAGATATACCATTGACCAACGCAATATATACGATTTACCTCCGCCTGCAGCACCACCATACAAGATATACTTGTTGTTAAGCACTGATTTTATAAACTCACGTTGTCTAGCTGTAGGATTGATTACATCATTTAGCAAGTTGATATGCTTACTCTGCATTAACATCACCTACTGTCAACAACACATTGTGACTTTGTAAATCCTCTTTGTTAATCTTGTCACGCCAGCTTTCACGTCTGCGATTCTTTAACCAAAAGATTAATGCAGTTACATTAGGTGGCTGATGTTTGCGTACCACACGAGTTACAACAAGTTCAACTTCGTCTGTCTCATCATTTTTACGCAGCTCTTTAATTACTTCGTCATAGCTATATCCCATAGCCGATTTAATAAGAGTTTCCTCAATTTCATCATCTATGACGTCTTTACCCTTTTTTAGGGCCTTAGCTATCTGTGGAAACCGCTTTTTCCACTCATAAAGAGTGACTGCACTAATCCCCATTTTTTGAGCGATATCCTCATCGGTATACCCATTGCGAGCAAAGCCTTTGAGCAATGTTAAATTATCTGGCTCAAGCCATTGTTGATATTTACCTTTTGCCATAGGCTCTCCTCTCGTTTTAAAAATAATGTTAGTTAGCAAAAAAGGCCCTCTCGGACCCTTTTGCTCTTAATGTTAGGAGGATGATAGTTGCTAGCCCCATCCAGCGCAAGTAAGGGGATAGTA
Organism: Veillonella sp. R32; assembly: GCF_010093125.1. Lineage (GTDB taxonomy): Bacteria > Bacillota > Negativicutes > Veillonellales > Veillonellaceae > Veillonella_A. Next base: position 20,524 of record NZ_NMZQ01000043.1, on the reverse strand, counting down.
AAGAATACACATGAAAGGAATTACACAAAGGAAAATAGAACTTACAATGTCCCCTATGGTTATATTATATTAGCAATCAAGAGTTGCTATTCTCATCATGAAAAATAGGGCGCAACTTTAATTAGCTACGCCCTCTGCTTAATAAATATTTATTATTTTTTTTGCTACTAATTGTAGTACCATACTCGTAATAACACTATCAAGTCGCCTATAGTATGTCTGGTGACTGATACACTCATCATTAGCTGTTACTCGCCAATACTCGCCATCGATATAACGCTTTAATGCAATACGACGACAATCACTATCAACACTAGCTAACGCTAAATCAATAGCATTAAGTACTACTTTAGGATTGACAATCACTCGGTCACAAACCTTTATTGATTTTAAACGGTTATCTTCTGGCAATTGTACTACTAAGCTATTAATTTGCTGATAATGGGACAAATACCACTCCGCCTCATTTTTAATTTTGCTTAAGTCTATATTAATCACCTCTCAACTATTGCATTATTTGCACAAGTTGGTGCATCATACCAATACTCTTTCCACATCATCTACAAGGAAACTATTATGTGCCATATGCCATTTATGCACCCACTCTTTAAATGCTTGATTTAATCTACTTTCCAAGTCTGTCTTTTTATAATCGGGCAAATCTTCTAAATAACTTTCACCCCATTCATCAAGTTCATTACAACACGCTTCTTGTAGTCTTTCAATGACATCATCCACATCAATTTTTGCTTCAAAACAATAAGCTTGACCTACATAAAAATAAGTCACATCCGACTTATGCAATGGCTCAAAATCAATCTCATCTTCAAAGTAGTAACCCTCTTTACTTTCTAACCCCTTTAAAACCGCTTCAATAGCTTCATCTTTAGAGTTATATTCAGCTTCGCCAAATCTTTCTCCATTCAATGAGACTGACCACTTGCCACTAGGTACCAACATAATTTACACCTCCATAGCTTTAATCGCCCAATTTACATATACATCGCACTTGCTCAAATCCTGCACCTCATCATCTTTTTTGCCCGCTCTAAACAGATACTTAAGGGCATTGCCTTTGCACCAGCCCTTATACTCCTCATCACTTAATACGGATCTAATCACATCCACACTCTCGATGTCTAAGCCACGCAGCTTATAATGACTAGGACTATGCACCATATCTACTTTCGCTTTATTTTGTGCAATCGCATGATTATTACAATTTAAATAATATTGGTGGTAATCTTTGACAGCTTTTTCTACTTTATTCCGATTAAATTCGGTTGCATTTTCATCGTATCTATCCTCTGCCTCTGCTACCGCACGACGTAATCGTAAAGTATTGCTATCAGCGGGCATTTTATCAAAGTCGATTACCATATCAATGATATCCAAAACTTCTAAAGCATACATAATTAATTCTCCTTTCTAAGAGTACACCATTTTGTTGACGTCAACAAAATCGCAAAATACTAGACTCTACTTGCCACTGTCTTATCAGCCTTAGTCCACCAAGCAACGCTAAAATAATAATAATGATTATAATTATTTAACGCTGTGATAAACCCTTTATCGTCTAACTTATTACGGATACGCTGCATGTAGCTATCACCTACATCACGCCGTACTGTCAAATCTACAAAATCATGACCAAGATTAGCCTCATCTTTGATGCGTTTTAAAATTTTGCGATACTCCATCCATGCAGCCTTGTATTTATACCTAGCAGTAATCCCCTGCATATTGCTAGCATTAATCGTCATTACTACCACTCCTTTATTAATTGCCCGTACTACCTATCCCGCCTACACGCTCTACTGTGACATCATCGTCATCAGCAAGTAAATACTCACAAAAGATACCCTGCATTACACGGTCACCCTTATCAATCAATACAGGAGCCTCTCCGTTATTAACCAACATCATTTTAATAGTGTTACCCGTGTCAAAATAATCACTGTCGATTATCCCAGTGCAATTAGTAAGCGTTACACCTCTACTGCCTAAACTAGACCGTATATGACAAGCTAAATACTCATTTTTATTGCAATACACTCTCACACAGCTATCAATCATTACCTTGTCACCTGGTTTTATTAATACCTCGACAGGTGATACAAAATCATATCCTGCGCTACGAGATGTGCTACGTTTTGGTTTGCTTACGCTATCATTGGTAACTATAAACCCTCTTTTCATTTTTGCTCCTCCAAATCAATATCCAACCATTTTGCCCAATATTTTTTATTTGGCCATAGTATTACTCCTGCCAAAGATACATACATGATTAATAAATTATCAACATACCCAAATATCCACCGTAAAAAGGCAATAATAAATACAAAACTAAACAAACAATCAATATAATGACATACATCAAATAAATATTTTTTCATCGCCTTGCTCCTTTAACATTTTAAATTCTGGACACAATAAATATACTTGGAGCTCTAAAATGTGTTTACTTGCTTTAGATATACTTATGCAATGTTCTTCTAATAATTCTGCAAATATTTCTTCTTTTAACTTACCACCTAAAGATGCTTTAATTAGACTAGACTGTACCTCTTTTAAAAGACTATTCGCAGCATCTAACTTCATAACTTGTTTTTGAATAAATTCATTATATGCATTCATAGTTTATACTCCATTACTTAATTCACTTTCACGATATAAATTAAACCAATCATCAGCCGTCATAGTAACTAACCACTCACAACGATTCTTACGATGAAATACAACTGGTGTACGGCCAAGCTTTTTAGCATCACGTTTAGCTTGGCCAATTGCATCATAAATATTAAGCCGTTCTACTCGTTTAACCTCTGCATGTATTCCGGGTAACCCGCTTACATCTGCTGCATCTCCTGTATTACCACAATACTGCTGCATACGTTTTACATTATCAAATCCCTGTTCCCGACAAAGAGCAGCAAACTCACGTTCACCACGAGCGCCTTTATCACGACTATTCATCATGCCACCTGCCTTCTAAAACGGGATATTCTCTTCATTACCGCCACCAAAGCTATCAAAATTAGATGGCTCATTTGCCTGTGCCTGTAATGACTGCCCTACAAAGTTAGCAATAACTTCAGTAACATAGCGTTTTTGACCGTCCGCAGTTTCATAAGAACGGGTATTCAAACGACCTTCAACGAAACAACGGTTACCTTTGCGAAGATTACCAACCGCCTCCCCTAATTTCCCCCATACAACACAATTAATGAACGAGGTTTGTTCCTTCTGTTCATTGGTTGTGGAATCAAAATATGTGTTTGTCGCAGCCACTGTAAATGTTGCTACGGCTTTACCTGTTTTAGTAAAGCGTACTTCTGGGTCACGAGCTAAATTGCCTAATATCTGTACTGAGTTCATAATTCCCTCCATTCCTCTTTACGCAAACTAGGTCCTGATAGTGTAATAATCTGATTTGTACTACCTAGTCTGTCAATAACACGCTCATCATAACGTTCCTTCAATTCTTTGATTTTCAGGTTAGTTGTTATAATAGTCGATTTAGAACGTTGATTACGTTCAGCAATAATTGACATGATTCGTTTTAGCATAAAGCTCTCTTCCTTATCTTTGCCAATATATTCGCCACCTAAATCATCTAAAACCAATAACGCACAATTTTTAATTCGTTGTTCAAACTCATATCGCTCTTCTTGATCACGAAAACTCATAAGTTTATCCAGCAGCGAAATCATAGAAATAAAATACGGACTTTGCTTATTCTGAATTGCCTCCTTCATAATCGCTACTGCAGCTGTCGTTTTACCTGTTCCTACAGGTCCTTTAATAATCAAGCCTAAACCTGCATCTAGTTTATGTACTACATGTTCTGCGTACTCCTTAATAACATCAAAAGCTTCTTTATTTTCATCTAATACTGTCATATCTTCTAAAGTAACTTTTTGATAACGCTTATAGATGCCGTAATACTCCCAATTAATAGGTTTAAAAATGGTCGGGGTCATTGGCCCAATCAACCTCTCCCGCTCCATTGCTGTTTGTCGATACTGCTCGATTCGCTGTTTTAAATTGCTCATTGCTTTGCCTATGTGTTCCAACTGCTTCAACCTCCCACGGTTTATCTGTTAGACTATACTCACTTTGCCATCGCCTTAAAATACCTCTTACATATGACCATGACCGCTTATTCCGAGTTACCGCTACTTCCATAGCCGCTTTACACCATTCACTACAATATGTATCTACATCATCAAGTATCATATCTTTAGAAAGACCTGATACTGTACCAAATCCATTTTCAACATATGCATTAAATAAATCATTCAGTCCATCTGTAGATGTAGTAGTATATACTTTACTTTCCTTTACTTTCCTTTGTGTACTTTCTCCGGAGTTTATTAGGTTTTCTCCAGAGTTAACTAAGTTTTCTCCAGAGTTAACTATTTTTTCATACGGTTTCATAGAAATGAGCAGAAATCTTGCGTCATAACATACCTCACTTCTTTTTGACCGTTTACAAGTATCAAAGTACTGTTCTTGAATGGCTACTGAAGTAAGTATGCCGTTGTAATCTCCTTTAGCCTGACCTTCATCAGTACCAAATAGATTCGCCATATTCGCATTGAAGAACCCCACTTGAATCGCCTTTACGACAATCTCTCGCACAGTGCCAACTTTTAGACAGAGTTCGTCCGCCACGAAAGCCAGCGTATCATCATCCCACCGCATGTAATACCCTTTATCTTTGTAGATAGTACATAGCAGGTTGACTAGTACGGAGGCAGCTGTTGCTCCAAATGCTCTAGTAAGTCGCCTTACTTTTTTATTTTCAAAGAAATCCGTATCCAAAGGAAAATAACTAATCCCTGCCTTTCTTGGCCTACTCATAGATACTCCTTATGGATGCCAGCAAGCCACCTACTAGTAACTTGCTGGCTAATTTAATTTACCAATTACCTTACTGTTCGAGTTGCTCAGCTGCTAAAATGGCGGCCTTCTCCTCTTCAGTTAATTCATTATCATTAACTGCTTCATCAATAACTTCCCCCGTTTCTGCATTAATATATGTGCCATCTACTTCAATTGTTTCAAAATCAGCTTCCAGTGTGCCGTCATGATCTTTAATAATGCCACCATCCGTTTCAATGGCTTTAGTGAGACGCATTTCAATAGATAGAATCCCATATTTACGAATTAAACGTTTAAGTACTGTTTTAATGGCCATACTATGAAAATCTGCAATTCCCCATTTATCAGTACCACCTTTATAAGTTTTACTATACTTACGAGCATGTGCTTGCATTTCGGACATACTCATATAAATATACTTCTCAAACCCATTAACAAGCTTAAAGTACGCCATATACCCTACAATTTCATCACCAGTTCGTTCTCCAAATTCAAACTCACCAGTAAATCGATTCGTATCCCGAATTTCACCCTCATAGACTTCACAAGCATTAATTGTCTTGTATTGTCCAGTTCTCATAGCAAGCTGAATATACCCCTTATATCCCATCTGAAACTGCGCTTCATTACCATAGGGGACAATATAGGCATACCCTAAATTTTGATTAACTGGTAAATCTAAGGCAGCTGCCATAGATCCTGCTGCAATTACAGTTTTAGGGTCTGCTTTAGCAAGTAATTTATTGTTATTAGCAACCGACAATAAACTACTAATAAAGCCTGGGGCTTTATTACCCAATAACTCATTAAAACGCTTTTTTACATCATCCGAAGCTAACATCCCGCTTAATGTAGTTGGAACTTTAGTAGCTGGTTTAAGATGATTATTTTTTAATGTAATGCCATTTGTTGTTGCCATAAGTTATTTCGCTCCTTTAATATCAAATCGACGACTTGGTTGTCCTTGCACTGTATATGCAGCAGCTAGCTGTGGATGGTCATTTTCAAATCGCTTTGTATCAAATTTTTTACGTCCTGCTACTGGTGACCATATGACTGTATATTGGTCAATAATTCCTTTTTCATTAGCACCTAATAACTCAAATAAATGACTTTGTGCTTCTGTCTTACGTGCTTTTGCTGCTGTTTCATCAGCTTTAGCCTTGTTATATTGTTCAATGTAAATTTTAGCCGTGTCTGGTAACTCGATAGATTTTCCATTACTTTTACTATGTAATTCTTTAAGCAGTTTATTGCACCGCTCAGAATCATCAACAGCTGGCATAATATTTTGCTCTACCATATTCCAAAACTCCCGACCAGCCTCGATAATTGCCGTAATGACTTCTTCGTTACGAGGTATTTCTTTATAAAAGAACTCATTGCCACCACACAGGCAAGCAATCCACCAAGATGAATAACCCGTTACCGCCATATAATGTTGACACTGAATATAATAATCATCAGGTACTTGATCACCTTCCCACTCATCACGTTTAAATGCATTAGCCGTTTTACATTCAAGACCTGCATCAAGCCCGACAATATCTCGGTCAATATTAGCTAAAAGAAACGGATATTCAATAGACTGCAAGGTATAATTATTATTTCGTACACTATATCCAGTCTGAATAGTAAATTCTTCAGCTACTAACGCTTCCAACTTTGTGCCCCAATATGTAAAACGAGTTTCTTCCACATTAACCTCATTACTAGTTTTTTCTAGCCATACATCCAATGGTGACTTCCATTTGCTAAGACCCATAATGGCTGCCATGTCACTACCACCAATACCAGTCTTTCTAAAAGCTAACCACTCTTCGTGGGTTGCTATCTTAGCATCAAACACTTTTTTATATATCATTTTCACTACTCCTGTGTTATACTAAAAATAGATAATTTTACTGTGTCCCTTTAACCGTGCCAGCGGTTGAGGGGCTTTTTTTATACATGACGTTTACCCAACAATTCTGCAGCAAAGTAACACGCTGTGGATGTTGCCACCACCGCCCAAATTGTCACACCGTCAGCTTGGCCAACGTCAACAGTGCCGACTGTGGCAATCAGGCCAAAGCCAGTAACGCTGTACAAGATGGGTCTAATCAAATCATCAATTACACGCATATCATCACTCCTCTACTAACCCACTACTCATCAAAAGTAACTCTGCTGTTGCTTTTTTGATGAGTTCTTTTAATTTTTGATTTTCTAGCTTAAGTTTTTCATTGTCAGCTTTGATTGACCGATAATTCCAAACGTTAAACTCATCTTCGATTCCACATAATGCATCGATTTCTTTTTTGCTAAATCGCATTTTAGGTACATCTTTAAGCCGATGGATTATGCGCTTATCAGCCATTGCATATACTGATTTTTCTGAAATACCAAGCATTCTAGCTACATCAGATACACCGTAAGTTCTACATTCCATAATTCTCACCTCGCTTTATGTTATAATCACCTTAGAAAGGAGGTGATTATAATGTCTGTATTTTTAATTAGTTATGATTTAAATAAACAAGGTCAAAATTATACTGACCTAATCAAAGCTATAAAAAGCTATAATAGTTATTGCCAATGTTTAAACTCTCAATGGCTAATTGCAACAAATGATTCTTCTAATACTGTATATAACCATTTAGCACCTAAAATTGACAATAACGATAGATTATTTATTGTTCAAGTAGTCCAACCTTTGCAAGGATGGTTATCTCAAGACGTTATTGACTGGATAGAACATTATTCAGCCCTTGGTCATATTCCTCGCATTTAAAACATCGTCCATCTGACAATTCAATAAAATATATTGGTCTTAAGTTTTCGTGATATTTACAAGTGCTAATTTTAGCAACCAGAGCCTCGTCAACTCGGGGCTCTTTTTCTTTTACTACTAAATTTAAATCTTTGATATTAACCTCTAACGTTACGCTCATATAATCACCTCTATTCTTTTACATTCCTTTAAATTAAGTTTGTAAAGCTTCTTTCGTCTATTATAATAGACAATTAAGGTAAAAAAATATCTGAAACTTTACACTCTAAAGCAGATGCAATTTTAATCAAAGTGCTAGTTGTTGTAGTCGTTTCACTATCTGGTGCTTCTAAGGAGGCAATGGTTGCTCTTGAAACGCCAGCCTTTTCCGCCAACCTTTCTTGAGAAATTTTCATTTTTTCCCTAAACTCCTTTATTTTATACATTGGCATTCACCTCCTTTCATCGTCTATTATAACAGACAAAAATATTTTGTCAAATATTTTAGACGAATATATTTGAATTTTTGTAAAATATATTATACAATATACCTAACAGGAGGTGTAAAATGTATATCGGAGAATTTATTAAGAACTATAGAGAGTTACATAACCTATCCATGCAAGATTTTAGTAATCTAACGGGCTTAAGTAAAGCTTATATTGGTATGTTAGAAAAAATATATAATCCAAAAACTAATCAACCTATTAGCCCATCAATAGATAAGTTAAATCAAATAGCAATTGGTGTTGGTCTTACTTTAGATGACTTATTAAAACAACTCGACTCAGACCAACCTGTAACAGTAAATACCAAGAAAAATGATGAATATTATACATACCCAGAAGCTGCTGAATTCGCTGAAATGATACGTAATAAGCCTGGTGCTAGAGCACTTTTTAGTGCAAGTAAAGATTTAACAAAAGAACAAATGGAAGATACTGTAAATTATATTGAATTTTTAAAATCGAGAAATAAAGGATGATGTCAATTGACAATTAATGTAATTTCCTGTGATTTACCTCATATGAATGCATATGCAGAAACTACGGAAGACCCATTCCACTATAACGTCTATATAAAAAAGAACCTCTCTTCAGTAAAGGCAAAAGAAGAGTTAAAACACGAACTTTCTCATATTATTCATGATGACTTTTATTCTGATCTCCATGTTAATTTAATTGAAAAAATGGTAAGAACCTCTAGTGTTTCAGATAATGAGTTAGAAGGAATAGACTTCTATTTTCATGAAATATAAAAATTTTATTAGTAATATATTAACCCTAAATGGAGTATTAATTATGGTAAGTTTAAAAACCATGAACAAAAAAAATAAAATAGTTATAATTTTAATGTTATTATCAATCTTAGCATGTCTACTGTATCTCCCCTGGAAAGCTGAAAAACACGGAGCCTATGGAAATGTTCTAACTCGTCCTTTAGGTTATGCATTAATTGGCTATAAACCGCCTATTTATACCGAATCAGACTTTGATACGCCAAATTTAACATCATTTTCTAATATCAAAGAAAGACACGGAGCATTTTCCAAAGTCGCAGCTCGCCACGGCATATCGCCTGATACTGCTAACGATAATATAAAACTAAAACAAGAATTACAAAACAAAGGCATTGAAATCCACCCAAGTTGGGTTAAAAACTTTGAAAGGATAAACTATACCCAGGTTATGATTAACATAGGTATAAGCATTATCTTTTGGTCAATTGTTTTGTTATTGGTTAATTTGGTTTAAAAATATGGACTACAAAGAAGAAAAAGACCTTTGCGATATCGCAAAGGTCTACAGAGGGAGTAAAGACAACATATATTTTCTCCTCTTTAATATTCCTACGAGACGAGTAAGATACTCATAGATGTCTCTAAGCATTTATTGTACAAGAAGAGTATACCAAGAACGGAGGTAACATGTCAAAGGTTATTTACACAAAAAAAGGTACAGCTGTTTTAAAATTACCAACAACACTATCTTTTAAAAACAAAAATATAGTTGATTTCAATACCTACCTTTCTATTTTTGACTGGGACTTTAATGGAGCTAAATTAATTATAGATGGTACTAGTTGCACAAATGCCAATTATCAAGCCCTAGCACTACTTATTCAGTATATATGGTTCTTAAAATCTAAAGGCTGTTATGTTAAGGTATTTTTTAACAAAGATTCAGCTCTAGGTGGAATGTGGTACAGACTAGGTGGCGCAGGAACATATAACGTCCTCTATAATAGTAATGAAAATTTTCGTTTTATATACGATAAACCTATGTTTGCAATCAGAAACCAATCATCAGATATTCCAACAGCTCTCAATCAAATATTAGATTATACGACTCGAATTAGAATGGACTTAATTTCGGGGCACGAAAGCACGTTACGCTACATCATTTCGGAACTATTATACAACACTTTAGAGCATGGTTATAATCCAGACATCCCTTCCCTATTACAATTTAACTGGTACAAAAATAAAGGACAACTATCATTTATAATTGCAGATTTGGGTATAGGAATAAAAGCACATTTAGAAAAAACATATCCCACTTTCACATCTGATATGACTGCATTAGAGGCTTCTATAAAGCCTGAAATATCTGGAACATTCGGAGCTCCAAAACAACCATACGAAGGTCAAAATAATGCAGGTATGGGGCTATATCTATCATCTAATATAGGAAAAACCTTGGAAGCTGATATGTATATCGTTTCAGGCAAAGGCCTATTGCATATATCGCCTACAGACCTAACCTCTGATACCCTTAGAAAGCCTTGGCCAGGAACATTTGTATATATGACCATTGGTTTTGATAAGTTCAAAACCTTTGATATTAACGAAGAATTGGAGCGCCTACGCCAACGCGCAAAAGCAGAAGTCAAGGCCCGTTCTGATAAAACCGTATCACAAGAAGTTACTATCAATATGTATAACTACTTTGGCAGTAATTGTGAAGTAAAATATGAAGCTATAAAGCGTAGAGACAAGCAAATTTTACCTGCTCTTGCTGAAGGTAAAACAGTTATACTCGATTTCACTAATACGGAAACCGCAACGCATAGTTTTTTAGTAGCTCTATTGGCTACCCCTATTTGTAACACTGGCATTAAAGCTTATAAAATGATTAAAATTGTGGGTGCTAACTCAACTATACGTTCAACAATCGACTTTATATTCGATAGTTATACTGGAGACTAAATCTAAAAACCTAAAAAAATCCCCCACCTGCGCCAACAGATGAGGCACAATCATACAGCACTTAGAGCGCCATAATCTCGATAATTAAATTATAACACGCTCTAAGTCTATTAACCATACCTATTTTTAGACAGGAGCGTGATTTTTTATGCAGCTAAAATATAATAAAACCTTACGTAAAAAGGACAACGGTTGGCAAGTAATTATTAGCTATAAAACCTCCTCTGGTAAATGGCGTCAAAAGTCCAAACAAGGGTTTGCCGAAAAGTGGGTAGCTAAAAACTACGGTGACGATCTAATAGCGCAAATAAAAAACGAGCCAGCACTTAACACGGACTACAAAGGTATTACGTTAAAACAATTTACCGACATATACAAGGGTGATAATAAATCTAGGCTCACCTATAACTCACTACAAGCTGTAGATAGCGCGATAAAATTTATAGGCGATATAGCAGAGACCCCCTTACAAGAGATAACGGCATTACAAATATCTCAAAAATTTACATCCTCTAAATCAGCTACCACTACCCAAACATTATATCTATCAATGTTAAAAACAATCTTATCTTATGCTGTTAAACCATATAATATTATCGCTGTTAATCCGTTAATAGATATTAAAATCAATAAACAACGAACAAAAAAAGATTTAAGAGTATATACAGACCAAGAAATCGAACTCTTACTATGTAGCCTAAAACCAAAGTATCTAAGATACTATGTACAATGCGCTATAGGTGCTTATACTGGATTACGCTACGGAGAGGTTTTGGGATTATCATGGGCTGATATAGATTTAACTAGCAATACCTTAACTGTAAAACGGCAATTAGCCCAATACGACAAAAATAAATATAAATTACAGGATACAAAAACTGCTAACAGCATACGCACTATACCAATACCCCCTATTTTAAGTGCCATATTGAGCCTGTATGCCCCGTTAGCCCCTGTTAATGATATGCAACTCCTGTTTATGCAAAAATCGTCAAATACAGCGCCAATTAATAGGATAATACGACGATTTATAAAAAACAAGTCATTTCATGACCTAAGGCACACCTATGCAACCAAACTTATCGCTAATAAAGTCGATATAAAAACTGTAGCAGCCTTATTAGGCGATACGGTACAAACAGTTATTAAAAATTACATCCACTATACAGACGAGATGAGACAAAAGGCAGCTAATGACGTTGCTAATATTTTTGGTTAATTTTTTTGACGAATATTTGCCGTTAAAGCAAAATAATACAGTATTAAGCCATTTGTAGCCTTATAGCCTATAAACGCCCATTATAATACAAAAAATCAGTAATGAAAAGAATATATATAGCAAAATCACCAAAATCTACAAGAGATTTTGGTGATTTACCTTTGAATTAGTTACCATAATTCTGTTTAATAGTCTGCAATTTATAGAAACACCATAGCATACCGAACCAAACTGGCGTAAATAGAAGCGCAATTAAGGTTTCTTCATTAAAGGCCAAAGAAGCTAATACAAAGGCATAGAATGCCAAAATAATGTAATTCATAGCTGGATATAAAGGCATTTTAAATGGATTTACCTTAACTTGTTCTGGATGCAATTTACGATATTTCATATGGCATACCAAAATGATAGCCCAAATGAAAATAAAGCAGAACGTAGATACACTTGTAATAATAATAAATACGTTTTCAGGCATAATATACTGCATAATAACGGCCATAAAAATAACGAGCGCCGAGAATACTACAGCATTAACTGGCACTTGATTGGAACGTAGGCGGAACATACGACGTGGCGCATTCCCTTCACGAGCCAAGGTATATACCATACGGCTAGTACTGAAAAGACCACTATTACAAGCAGAGGCTGCCGAAGTTAATACGATAAAGTTTACGATGGCAGCCGCCGCAACGATACCAGCCGCTTTGAATACTTGAACAAAGGGACTCGCACTAGGATTTACAGCAGTCCAAGGATAGATGCTCATAATAATTGCCAACGCGCCTACATAGAAGATAATAATACGAATTGGAATATTATTAATAGCTTGAGGAATAACTTTCTTTGGATTTTCCGTTTCACCAGCAGTTAAACCAACCAATTCAATCCCAGTAAAAGCGAAAACAACCATTTGGAAGGATAACGCAAAGCCTTCCCAACCATTAGGGAACCAGCCTCCGTTAGTCCATAAATTAGCAAAACCTACAGCCCCCACATCCGTTTGATAGCCAATAAATACTAAATACAAACCACCAATAATAAGACCTAAAATGGCAATAACTTTAATTAAAGCAAACCAAAATTCTAACTCCCCGAAAATCTTAACAGCCATTAAATTGGAAGCAAATAAGATTAATAGAATGCATAAGCTGGGTATCCACGGTTCCACATTGGGAATCCAGTATTGCATATACACCCCAGCGGCTGTAACGTCAGCCATGGCTAACGATACCCAACAAAACCAATAAGTCCAGCCTGTAAGAAACGCGGCCCCTGGCCCTAAATACTCATGCACAAAATCTACAAAGGAATGATGCTCAGTATTTGATAGTAATAATTCCCCTAACGCACGCATCATGAAAAAGGAAATAAGCCCGGTAATGATGTACGCAAATAAAATAGATGGACCAGCCAAGTGAATAGATCGACCTGATCCTAAAAATAAACCCGTCCCGATGGCGCCCCCTATAGCCAATAACTGCACGTGACGATTTTTCAGCCCCCTAGCTAACTCCTTTTTCTCAGACATACAAATGTCCACCTCCTAAATACGAAAAAGTTTAAAAAAATAACCCACATTTTAAATGTGAGTATCTAACAAAAAGTTAGTGGTGGCGGCACACGGATTTGAACCGCGGACACACCGGGTATGAACCGATTGCTCTAGCCAACTGAGCTATGCCGCCATGTGTATATGGAGCTAGTGACCGGGATTGAACCGGTGACCTTATCCTTACCAAGGATACGCTCTGCCGACTGAGCTACACCAGCATACGTATAAAAGATGGTTGCGGGGACAGGACTTGAACCTGCGACCTTCGGGTTATGAGCCCGACGAGCTACCAACTGCTCCACCCCGCGATGAATGGTGGAGGGAGAAGGATTCGAACCTTCGAAGTCGAAGACGGCAGATTTACAGTCTGCTCCCTTTGGCCGCTCGGGAATCCCTCCACGAATAAAAATGGAGCTGGCGATAGGAATTGAACCCACAACCTGCTGATTACAAGTCAGCTGCTCTACCGATTGAGCTACGCCAGCGTACCACGACAAGGAATATTATACATATTCCAGAACATCTTGTCAATAGATTTTTTTCAGCTCAGTTTGACAATTTGTTCACGCTTACGTTCACCGTATAGCGCTTTATTATAATAGCATACGCCGTATATTTGCGCAAGTACTTTTTTCATAAAATTTCAAAATTTATCATAAACTTTCTAAAAAACAAAGAACAGCCACTTACAACAAAGTAAGTAGCTGTCATTTGTACTAAATCAATTGCCATTACATTCAGCAAAAACTTAATGTGATGCAACTTATTATTTTTTCAAGCTAGCTTCTAGCCTCTAGAACACGAAGAAATAGATCAACGCCACTACAGCTACAGCAAAACGATAATAAGCAAAGCCTGCCAAAGAGGATTTGTTCAAGAATTTCAAGAACCATACGATGGACAAGTAAGCAAACACGAACGCCGTTACGAAGCCAATAAAGAACATAATAAAGTCTGACCAATATAGCTGGTCGATGATTTTTAACAAATCATAAATACATGCAATCAACATGATTGGCACGGCCATAATAAAAGAGAAATCAGCAGCTGCTTTACGACTAACTCCTAAAATTAAGCCCCCTGCAATGGTCGAACCAGAACGGGAAAAACCAGGCCATAAGGACAAGACTTGGAATAAACCAATCAACAAACATTGATACATGCTCAAATTATCTACATTGTGGATTTTAATAGGGCGGTGATATTTTTCTGCTAGCAACATAAATAAACCACCGATAATTAAACCAATAATAACCGTGCCTGGTGAAAATAAGTTATTTTTAATAAAAGAATGACCTAAATAACCAATCCCCATGGCTGGCAGCATACCAAAGAAAATATGCGCTAAGGATAAGCCATTGGTGCGCACCCAGTTTTCACGGCGCAACATAGTCATAAACTTTTCACGGTAAAAAATAAATACCGATAAAATAGCACCTAACTGAATGAATACTTCAAATACGCTAGCTCGTTCCCCAGTAAACCCTAAAAAGTCGCCTACTAAAATCATATGCCCAGTACTAGAGACTGGTAAAAATTCGGTTGCCCCTTCTACAATACCAAGTATAAAGGCAATAATATTTTGATCCATTATTTCACCTCAACTACCAAATCGTTAGTCAATACATAGGCCCTAACCTAAGGCCTGGCTTATCACACGGATAGCTGTGCGATAACTCATTCATTATAGACTTTTTACTAGATTTTCACAATGCTAATTTGTATTTTACGGTCAATAATTTAAAAAAAGTTTACCTTTTCGCCGTTTTTATGCCTCTTTGCCTTCTTTAAAGGTGAAAATCGTAATTTCACGAGGACAGTTATAACGAACGGGAAACCAATGGCCCGTACCATTGTTCACATAGCCATATTTCCAAGAGTCACGATACATTCCTTTAAAGTACTGAGTTCCAACCGGTACTAATGGCGTATCCCCCACTACAATCTGCCCGCCATGGGTATGACCTGACAAAGTCACAGGAATGTCATGGGCAAAGGCATTTTCAATAAAATCAGGATGATGCGCCAGTAAAATAACAAAGGCTTCCGAAGGAACATTGGCTAAGGCCTCTTTTAGATACACTTCCCGCTGTTCACCAGTACGGTCAAAGGAATATTCAACCCCCGCTAAATACACCGGCCACGAACCGCCGCTTAAACGCAAGGACGAGTTGCGATGCATGCGCATAGAAATTTTACTAAATGCTTCTAATACGAGGGGCAAGTTTTTAAAATACTCGTGATTTCCTAAAATATAGTCAATGCCATCAGGGATTTTAGGAAATAATTCTTCTAAACGCCCACACAAGGGATTTAACCAATCTAATTCATCAATTAAATCGCCTGTAATTACCAAACGATCTGGCTTTTCAGCTAACACGGCTTCTGTAATCTTATCAAAATCATGCAAATCTATAAAGGGACCAATATGCACATCACTAATTTGTGCCAATTTATAACCTTTTAAATATTCCGGCAAACTACGAAATACTAAATCAATATGATTAACCTCAAGTTCTTTAGCTCCTTCATAGGCTCGCACTACACCACCGCCAGCAGTGACTGCGGGCACGGCCCATAAGGCATTCCGTAAAAATTGGCGCCGACTATGCTGTTCAGTCTCAGTCGTTGTATGGGCCTTCCAATTAACAGCCGCCACTACCAACGCTAAGGCTATCATAATAGCAAAGCAAACACCTAGGCCTAGTAGCAAGCCATAAGAACCGATGGCCCAACTTTTCCAGAAGCTATATAAGGCTGTATCAAAAATTTGTACCTGCGCCAGCTGATAATAAGTAGTGCCGCCAATAGCCACTACTTGAGCTGCCACTAACCCCCAAAACCATAACGCACGCTTAGCTACTTTTGTCACTCGCACAATTAAATACGAATTTACAAATACAATCAGTAGCACAATGAGCGTTGTCATAGCCAAAAACATAAAACGTGCGGACATTCTCTCACCTGCCTATCTAATACTCGCTAGTTTAATTACATCTTACCAATTCAATGACTACTTACAAAATACTGTCAATTTGCCATGTGGGCCTGCCCAGGGTAACTCTGCAAAATCCGCTGGTTTTACCCAGCGCCATTGCTCAGGATTATTTACTAGCTCTCTAGCCAGCGCCACGCTAACTGTATCAGTGGTAGTCTCCCACCGCCCCACATAGGCTTCCATATCCCAACAGCGATGTGAAGATACATGGCGCAAAGTCGTTATACAAGCCTCTTGCCACTTAATAACCGCCCCTTGTTCTTGCCAATGTGAAACTAATGGCGCCACACCGATTAACGGTAATTCCTTTTTATCTTGCACTAACGCATGGCGCGGAATTTCAACATTAGGGAACTCCCACATAGAATGGAGCAAACCCTTAGCGGGCCGGCGATGCAATAAATAGGCCCCTTCGTCATTTTGAATACATCCAGTAATCACGGAAATAATAGGTATCGCTTTTTTGACAATTCGCACTGGTAACTCAGCAGCTATACCTAAGGCATCAGCCTTGCACCACTGACGTAACGGGCATCCTTCACAACGTGGGGCCTTAGGAATGCATATGCGGGCGCCAAAGTCCATTAAAGCTTGGTTAAAATCGCCTGGCCGGTCATAAGGCATCGTAGCTTCCACTAAAGCAGCAATCGCTTTTTTTCCAGCTGTTCGCATTATATCCTCTTGTATAGCATACAATCTGGCATAGACGCGTAACACATTACCATCTATAGCCGCTTCTCGCTGGTTAAATGCAACAGATAAAATAGCCCCCGCTGTATAAGCACCAACGCCCTTTAGGCTTTCTACTTCTTTACGAGTGCGGGGTATTTCTCCACCATATTTTGTCATTACTTCTTGCACGCCTAACCGCAAGTTACGAGCTCTTGAATAATAACCTAAGCCCTGCCACGCTTTCACTACCGTATCTTCATCGGCCGTAGCTAACGCTTCTTTAGTAGGAAATTGCATCATCCAATTTTCGTAATAGGGCTTCATCGCTTCAATTCGAGTTTGCTGTGACATAATTTCAGAAACCCAAATACAATAGGGATCTTTCGTCTGTCGCCAAGGCAAATCACGCTTATTCAAATCATACCAATGTAATAACTCAGTCGTCCACTTAGACGCGTTCGCATCTATTTTTATCTCACTCACTAATTCGTTTCCTTTCGCAAACAAGTCATTATGTCCGCTACCGTTTCAAACTCTTCAATCTTAGCCACATACGTATTTTCAGCTAATTTCACTTCATCATTATCCTTACCAAAGATGAGCAAGGTATGGAGTAATTTGCCCTGCAATACCTCCGGAATCCACATATCGTCGCCTTTCCACATCATTTCAAAGGGAATATCTTCAAAAGCAAACCAATGGGGCTCCATTTCTTCACTTTCCATAGGTAACCCTTCGTAGTTCTTAATAATATATGTATAATTCAAGTGATTAAGTGCTTCTTCATAAGGAAATTGGAAATTCATAATTCCGACGGGAATTAAATCTTCTGGTTTCACCACAAGGGATACTTCTTCGAACACTTCCCGTACAGCACACTCACGAAAGGTTTCCTGATCCTGTTTCTTGCCACCAAAGCCGTTATATTTGCCAGCTCCAAAGCCACGCTTCTTCCGGCCTAATAAAATCTCATGTTTATCATTTATAATTAAGCACAAGGTTGTCGGTTTCATACAAACTCCTTATTCGGCGCTCCCCATCTATTTCAACGCCCGTATCTATTTCTATGACTATGTTTAACAATAATATTCCTATATAGAATTTTTTAAAATTATCTACACTAATTAATTATATCATACTGCCCAAAAGGTCCAACCTGTGATAGTATTAAATAAGAGAGGTGTACTTATGAACGAACCACTAACATTTAATATAGCTATGGGCCGGAGTAAACCTGAAAATATTCGCCACCGTGAAGTAGCCTGTCCCTTCTGTGCTGTCGATGAGTTAACTAATATTTTAGATACCGAAGGCGACATCATTTGGCTTATGAATAAATACCCTGTACTGGACCGCACTTGGCCTACCGTCATCATTGAAACGCATGATTGTTTTAGTGAATTTTCCCGGTATAGTCCTGAACAAGCGGAAAAGGTGCTCGAATTTTCTTTGCGCAAATGGCGTGAAACTATGGCCCGTAAGGATTTCAAATCCGTTTTATATTTTAAAAATTTTGGACCTATGTCTGGTGGCTCTATTCGCCATCCCCATAGCCAAATCATCGGACTATATGACTATGACTATCGCCAAGATATTAAAGAAGCGCATTTTGAAGGTCTTACTTTAAAAGAGGAGGACAACTTACTCATTACCTTGTCAGATAAGCCCATTATCGGCTTTTTCGAATTTAATATGAAATTTAACAAGGATACCTCCTTGGCCTTATTAAGTCGTCGTATTCAACAAGTATTGCGCTATATTTTGACTGACTTTTCAAAACATAGTGGCTCTTACAACTTATTTTTCTATGATTTACATACTAGTTCACAGTATGTTAAAATAGTACCTCGTTACATTACTTCCCCACTTTATGTGGGCTACACAATTAGTCAAATTAGCAATAAAGAGCGCATTGAACAAGTTAAGCAAGAGTTAAACCAAGACTTTTTCAAATAAGGGAATTTAAAAGGCTCGCTTCAAATGAAAAGCTTGCAATACGTAGCGTGAGTCAATAAACGCTAATACCCGTTTGTTAGTAACGAGTTTTAACCATATCCTATAATAGTTATGTTAAGGAGATACCATGAAAATTTTTGCCATTGGCGATCTTCATTTTTCAGGCGAACCGCCTACTAAGCCAATGGATGTATTTGGTGCCCATTGGCAGAATCACCGCCAGCGTATTATTTCAGCTTGGCGTGAACAAGTAAGCCCAGAAGATATCGTCTTTGTTGTGGGCGATATTTCCTGGGCTTTAAAATTAGCTGATGCCCTTCCTGATTTACAAACAATCGCTGACTTACCAGGGCAAATTTACTTAATTCGTGGCAATCACGATTACTGGTGGAGCAGTGCTAACAAGATGAATCAGGCCATGCAACATAGCCTAACCTTTTTGCAAGGTCATGGCACCGCCATTAACAACATTGCCTTCGGCGGTACGCGTGGCTATTTGTGTCCCCGCGACACAGCCTTTGACGAAGCAAAGGATACCTCTATTTATGCGCGTGAACTACTGCGCACGGAAGCAGCTTTGCAGGAAATGGAAGCGGCGTTGCCAAAAACGGCAATAGCCTTACCAACCTCAACCTCACCAGCCTTACCAGCAATAGAATCCCTACCCAGCTCGTCAATAACAAAGCCTACACGGATTTTATTATTGCACTATCCACCCTTCAATGATAAAAATGAAGCCAGTGGTTTCACCGATTTATTAGCCAAATACGAAGTGGATCATTGTATTTTTGGTCATTTACATGATAAATCTTCGTTCGAACGTATTCCAGATCACGTTGGGGCTACGCAATTACACTTAGTATCGGCTGATTTTATGAATTTTAAATTGAAACAAATTATCTAATCTTACAAGGAGCAACCAAGTATGAGTCGAATCCATAAAGAACATTTGCAAGCAGGCTATATCTTTGGCGATACTGCTAATGAAGAATATGTCTACCTGCCAGCCGGCGAAGTCGGTGTGGACCATCCTATGTGTGTCCTAGAACGGCAAGGTAGCTATGAAGACGTAGATTTAGACGAAGCGGCCCATCTTATCGACCGCTTGACCTTAAAGCCTTGTAGCCATCCCAAATTAGGCAAACGGTCTTTTTAAAAACAACAGAAACCAACAAAAAATAAACACAAAGTGTTTACAATAAAGGGTTATAGGACAAAACGTGTTGGTTTTTAATCCCAATAAGTAGGAAATTCTGTGCTCCGATGAAGTTCATTCCATG
>NZ_NMZQ01000042.1 GCF_010093125.1 Veillonella sp. R32 | reverse complement strand
ATAATATCGTTCAAAGCCGTTGCTACGCATTGCCACGTTAGTGTAAATCAAGTCATCAGAGTCTTTAAAGAAATTAAATACAGTCGTCCCACAACCTTGCCACCGGTCTTATCTATTGATGAGTTTAAAGGAAATGCAGCGGGACAAAAGTACCAAGTCATTCTCACGGATCCAGAATCTCATAAAATATTAGATATTCTGCCCAAACGAGATACTACCGAACTAGCCAAATACTTTGCTCAATTCCCAAGGTATATACGAAACAACGTAAAATATATCACGATGGATATGTCGTTGCAATTCCGGTCTGTAATGCGTGATTGGTTCCCTCAAGCACAAATCGTCGCCGATAGGTTCCACTTAATTCGTCTCATTACCTTTGCCTTAGAAAGGGTCCGCAAAGCCGAGCAAAATACATTATCCAATGTAAGCCGTACCTTTAAAACTAACAAACGAATTTTAACAAAACACTTTAAAGCACTAACAGACAAAGAATTCACAAAACTTATGGATATGTTCCATTATTCTTCCAGATTACACCGTGCCTATGTATTAAAACAAGCATTTTCACGCGTTTTAATGTTTAAAGATAAAGAAAATATCCAATGGGCCATTGATCAATGGCTTTCCTTAGTAGCCAGCTCTGAACTACCTGAATTTAAATCACTTCT
>NZ_NMZQ01000041.1 GCF_010093125.1 Veillonella sp. R32 | reverse complement strand
ATAGTTAATTTTTGGCTTAATGCACGATGTACTTCTGTACCATCATCACCAGCAAAATCTAATCCTGCTTGAGCTAAGGCTTGAAGATCTTTAATTGTTGCAATGTTATTTAAAGTAGGTCCCGTTTTATCTAATAAACCATCCTTGCCACGGGTTCCATCTTCACCTTTTGTACCACCAATTAAATCTTTTGCTTTATCAGGTGTAATTGCTTCATTATTATCATTATTATCTTGACCCAACCCGCTCTTACCTGTATCAGATGCTAATGTTGTATCTTCAGGGTTTACTGGAGTTGCACCATCTATTGGTTTACCATTTTCATCTATATCAGACTCTTTATATAAATTTCCTTTATCGTCTTTAACTAATGGATTGCCATCTTTATCGACTAATGTTAAATCACCAGCAGCACCTACTTGTTTTTCAAGAGCTTTTAGTTGCGATACATTTACAGCATCGGTATCATCTTCGCCAGCCGCAACATGGCTAATCTGTAAATCACCGGCAGAAATACCTGCAGTAGTGAATTTTAACTGATCAGAAATAGTCAAACCAGTGGCATCTACTTTTGGTGCTGTAGCAGCCGTACCAAAGGCCACACTACCATCAGCAGTCAAGTTAATATCCTTAGCTAATTTAAGTTCTAAACCATCAGTAGTATCATTAGCCACCACACCAATATTGCCAGTAGTTAACTTAGCTTTTGCTTCTGCAGTGGATACATCCGCCCCACCAGTAATAGTTAACTCATCACCTAAATCACGGTGAATAGCTGTCGTATCATCGCCAGAGTAATTGGTGCCGGTTGCGCGTAAACGTTTTAATTGAGCTACGTTAACTGCATCAGTATCTTCTAAACCAGCTGCTACATTAGTAATTTGACGAGTATAGCCTTCTTTACCAACAGAAACTGCACCTGCTCGAGCTACATATGGAGTAACAAGTTTTTCAATTTCAGCTTTTGCCTCACTATAAGCTGCTGTATTTTCTGGACTATTATTCAAGATCTGTACAAGTTCTTTATATCGATCAGCAAATCCATATTCTGCAGCAATTTTATCATTATAATATTCGCCTTTTATATTTAATAAAGGATCATATCCTTGAGCAGCAACACGTTTAGCAACCGAATCTGAGCCTAAAGCTACACCTGCGTTAGCGCCTACATTCGCATTTTGTCCTAATGCCACAGCACTATTAGCATTAACTGTAGCGCCATTACCGATACCTACGGAATATTTAGAGTTTGTTACGGCTGTACTTGTCCCAATAGCTATAGAATCTGGTGACTTATAAATTTGTGACGTATTGCCAATAATAACGGCATTATTAGACTCATCAACAGTAACACCACTACCTAAGGCAATCCCTTTTTCAGAAGAATAAATTTTAGCTGCATTGCCTAGTGCAACACCTTCTATAGATTTATCAATCGTAGCCTCTTGACCTAGTGCCGTTCCTTTTGCTGAATTAGTAATAACCGCATTAGGACCTACAACAGTTCCATACTCAGATTTTTCATCCACATAGGATGCATCACCAATAGCAATACCAAAATTACTTGCGACTTTTGGTAAATATTCTTCTGTAGTACTACCTTTTGCCTTACTATTGCCAATACCTATAGCACCTTGACCAGTTACATTGGTATTATAACCAAGAGCAACCGAATTAGAACCTGAAGCATCTGCCTTAGAACCAGCTGCTAATGCATATTGTCCAGCATGAGTACTAAAGCCTACAGCTGTCCCCTGATGACCATCTACTACACTATTTTGCCCAACTGCTAAAGAGGCATGACCACTTGCTTTTGCATCTACTATCTGATCAGGCGCAATATCAGTTGACGGATCCATATCAATATACTTTAATCCAATATCAATATTACTGCCAACTTGATTTAATTTAACACCACGATCTGCACGAAGAATTACTTCATTACCATTTTTAATACTAGTCGCTGTTCCTGTAGCCGTAGCATCGCCAGAATTAGGAGCTGTACTAGCAACTCCAACTCCCAATTTCCATGCAGAATCACCAATAGCAGATGTTACATCATCTTTTGTAGCAATATTGGTAACAGTAAATGGAGTATCTGTATCATTACGAGTAATGCTCAATGTACCATCTTGTAGAGTCACACCAGTAATATATTTATCTTGAAGACCAGTTACAGAAACTGTCCCTTTAGTGCCATTTTGATCTGTATTTAGCGTAATGCTTCCTGTTCCATCGTTATTATATAATGCTGTGCCATTTACTAACTTCGTATCTGTATCAACGGAGTTTACAGTATATTTAGTATAACCAGCTGTAGTATCTGTATCTACAGTTACATTAGTCCCGGCAGCTACTTCTACTTTAGCTGCTTTTAATTGAGCTACATTAACTGCATCATAATCATCAGCACCGCCCGCTACATTAGTAATACGACGACGATTTTCAGCTACTTTTGCATCACCAACTGTGTATTCTGCATTACCAACAGAAATAACACCATTTTCAGCAGCAAATTCTTCTTCAGACAAATATGCTTTGGTTTTTAAATCTGTAGGAACAAATGCTAATGAATTTTGACCTAAAGCAATTGAGTTATTTGAAGCAACTCGAGCTTGCTGGCCAATAGCAATGCCATTCTTAACCTCACCAGTTCCATCAAGAGTACTAGTAATAGAATTAGAACCAATAGCAATAGCATTGTCACCATAAGCACGTGCCCAATGACCAATAGCTGTGGCTTCTAACCCATTAGCATTGGCTTGTTTACCCATGGCCGATGCATAATTCCCTCTTGCTTTAGCAGCAACCCCTACTGCTACTGTGTTTGTATCATGTGCTTCCGCTCCAGCACCAAGAGCCGTATTTTGGTATCCAAACGCTTTGGCTGTATTACCAATAGCAATAGAATTCATATATTCTTGATTTGGTTTGCCAGAACTAGTATCATCATCTGCTACAGATAGCGAATGGTCAGGAATACCTTCTGATGGAGTTCCACCTTGTTCAGTTTTTTGACCAATATATGCTTTTTGACCAATGGCAATACTATTAACACCTTGGGAAGCAACAGAAGAGTTGCGACCAATTGCCACCGAGTCATCAGCATCAGCCTTCGTTCCTACACCAAGAGCAACGGCTACTAAACCTGATGCATTTGCTTCTCGCCCAATAGCAGTTGCTTGCTCACCAGCGGCATTTGCCATAAAGCCCACTGCAATAGTTTGTTCATTTGTGGAGTGAGCACCATAACCAATAGCCGTAGCAACATTACCAGAAGCAATAGTAGAAGCACCTAAGGCAACTGTCGCACTTCCACCAGTTGCTTTAGCATTATATCCAATGCCAACCGATTGACTTGTTGTTTCACTTTGAGAACCAATAGCAACACCCCAACCACCAGAAGTCTTTACTGTATTACCAATTGCAATATCACTAGTTCCAGTAGCTTGAGCTGCAGGGCCAATTGCAATTGCATTGCTTCCTGTAGCTCCTTTATTATCTTTATTAGCAGTTTGAGTGGATTTCACAGATAAATATTGAACCGCTCCTAATTTATCTGTTACCGTTTTAGATAATGCTAAATTGACTGTTTGACCATCTTTAGCAACAGTAGTTGTAATATTGCTATCACCATTAATAGCCAATTGTTGTGTTGCAAGATTTACATTACCAATAGCGGTACTATCTGTTTTTAAATTATCACCAGTCACATTCAATGTAACATTTTTTAATTGAGCTACATTGACTGCATCAGTATCTAATGTACCAGCTGCTACATTATTAATCTGGCGGGTTAAGCCAGTTTCGCTATCGCCTACGGAAACACCAGCAGCAGTTGCCTGCCATGTAGATATCATTTGATTAGATTCTTTAACTTTAGCGGCTAAAGCTGATTTCTTTTCATCTAATGTTGTTTCAGCAGTTGCCAAGTTTTTATCTATTTCAGCAATTTCTTCAGTAGTTTTACCATTTTTAGAATTTTGTAAGTCAATAACAGCTTGTCTTGCTGTATCCACTTCAGTCTGAGCGGCTGCTATATCAGTTTGAAGCGTATCATAAGCAGCTTTATTCGCTCCCAAGAAAGTTGTTAAGTCAGGATTTTTACCAGATGGGTCAAAGCCAAATACCCCTTTATCAACATTGGTTATAGAGTCTGCACCAAGGGCTACGCCAGATGCTTTATTAGCTTCGGCACGACTCCCCAGCGCCAATGTAGATTCACCAGTTGCATCTGCGCTAAAACCAACCGCGGTTGCATAAGTACCATCGGTATTTGTATTTCTACCAATAGCAGCAGAGAAATCACCTTTAGCTACAGCAATAAAGCCTAATGCTAAGGAATTCGTATTATGAGCTTCAGCACCTGCACCAAAAGCAGTATTTTGATAACCAAACGCCTTAGCATCTGTACCTACAGCGGTGGAGAAATAATATTTACTCTTGTCTAGAGGATTCGTCATTATCTCTTCGCTAGTACCTTTATTGCGATAGCCAGGATTAGCTGTATCACTTGGTTTTGTACCTGGATCTACAGCCTTTATTTCGCCAATATAAGCAGAGTTACCAATTGCTAAAGCAGAAGCGGCCTTATCAGTAATAATCGTGCCTTTACCAATCGCCACTGTTTCTACTGAATTAGAAGTTGCACTAGTGCCAATAACCACAGAGTTTCCTGAATTTATTGCTTTTGCTTGTGAGCCCAATAAAACAACTTGTTGTGAATTATCAGCCTGCGCTTTAACACCTGCAACAACTGCTTGCTTAGTCTTAGTTACTGCAACACCATCGCCTATCCCTATAGCATATGAACTTGCATTATCTATATTGGCAGCATCACCTAGAGCAATCGCTGATTGTGACAAGGCTTTGGCCTGCCCAATAGCAATACCATAACTAGTTGCTTGAGAACTCATACCTAGAGCAACACCATTAGTGCCTGTAGCCTTTGCCTCATAACCCATAGCAATACCAGTGACACCAGTTACATTAGCACTGGAGCCAATAGCTACAGCACCAGTGTTATTTGCTTTAGCATCAGAACCTAAGGCCGTAGCAAAGCCTTGACCTCCAGCAGCACTATTTTCACCAATTGCTACATTAGACACGGCTGTAGCTGTAGCATTTGGACCAATAGCAATAGAATTGCCACCAGTAGCACCTTTATTATCTTTATTACCTTCTTCATCAGAGTTAATAGATACATATTTGTATGCACTAGCATCTAATTTTGTCGCCAACTGCGTCCCCACAGCGATGTTTAAATCTTTCAATTGACGTAAGTTAACAGCATCAGTATCTTGACCACCAGCAGCTACATTTGTAATTTGACGAGTTACAGCAGCAGTAGTAATATTACCAGCTGCATCTTTTACGGCATCTTTACCTACACTGATGGCACCAGCCGTAGCCTTATATATAGAAGTATCTAACTTTTGATCACGTTGTGCATTAAATACAGCCTCTCTATTAGGTGTAATACCACCTAGGCGCCCAATAAATCCTGACTTATCACCACTTTGCGGAATATAACCATAGCCACCTGCTGCACGTTTAGCTTCTGAGCCACTACCTAAAGCCACCCCATCTGCTACAGTAGTTTTTGCCCCATTACCTAAGGAAAGACCATTTGCACCAGATACATTGGCACTATTACCTATAGCAATACTATTATCGCTTGTCACTTCTGCACTAGTACCTAATGCTAGACCATATTCACCATTAGCTTTAGCAAGTCTACCAACTGCAATGCCTTCCTTTTTTGTAACTGCAGCGGAACTTCCTAAAGCAACACTATCACTTCCGCTGTTTTCCGTATTCTGACCAATAGCAATAGAAGCAGACTCACTACTAATAGCACCTTCCCCAATAGCTATACCACCATCTTTAGCAGTATTTGTACCGTGTCCTAAAGCAACACTATTGGCTCCATTAGCTGTAGCGGAATAGCCTACCGCTGTAGCTTGACTACCAGCAGTAGTCATTGCACCAATAGCTGTGCCAGCTAGGTCGACAGTTTTAACCCCCAAACCAACAACAGTGGCATTATTAAATTTAACCTCTTTATTGCCAATAACAATAGTTTGAGTTCCTTCAGACTTTGCATCTTGACCAATAGCTATACCGCCTTGCGTTGCTTTACTATCTCTACCAATAGCAATACTACCATTGTAATTATTCACACTCTCAGCCTTAGCCTTATAACCAATAGCAATCCCACCTCCTAAAGCATTTGCGGATGTACCTATGGCATTACTATAAGAATCAGCATTTGCGGATGTACCTAAGGCATTACTAAAATTATCAGCTTTAGCAGCTGCACCAATTGCATTGCTACTTCCAGTTGCCTGAGCATTTTCGCCTGCATAATACTCTGTAGCTGCATCGGCAGAATACACAGACAAGCCTACCGTACCAACGAGTGCGGCAGCCACTAATTTAGATAATGCTTTTTTATCTTGGTTTGATTTCATTACCTTTACCTCGCTTTAATAACTTTAATAAAACAACATGTTTCACCAAAATCGCATCTATAAACTTTTAATAACTACGATTTCATTAACACACACTAAAAGATAAACTACTACTCTTTACCTTCCGACGACTTATATTATCCCCTCCAACTAAAATTAATTCATCATAATTTTCTTTAAGGTTCAAAATATTCTAAATTATTAGCATATGATTATATTAACTAAAAATTCATATACCTTTACTCCTCTATCATAGACTAATTATTTCAATGTAGTCAATTACCAATAGACGTTTACCCCCCTGATGTTTTTCTACAGTGTACACTTAATGTTCTAATTCATCAAATTACTAGGCACTAATCTAGATTACTCTTGTATTCATTAGACTTTTCCACTCATTTATATTTCATGTACACCTTCACATTTTTAAACGAATCGTGTAATTATATTATTCAAAAAAGCAGTCCTAAGGCCATTGCTTAAGACTGCTTTTATCAATAATATATGTATGCTATTTTGCTGTATTATTCACTTTATTCCATCCACACCTTAACAAATTCTAGGTACTTGGTCTTCACCCAGTTGATCAAGCAAGCGCACGCCACCAAGGGCAGTTTTCAAGCCCACTTTACCTGCATTAGCACTCAATGTTTCACCAATACAAGCCGCTTCATGGCCATATTTAGTCTGATGCAAAATGTCCAATACCTCATCAGCTACATCCGCTTCAACTACGAATACAGCTTTGCCTTCGTTGGCTAAGTACAAAGGATCATAGCCTAAAATGCTACATACAGATAACACTTCTTCGTGAATTGGCAAGGTGTCTTCATCTACCCGAATTCCCACTTGTGCCTGGCTAGCAATTTCATACAAAGTCGTAGCTAAACCACCACGCGTAGGGTCACGCATAACGGCCACTTTATCACCTACCGCTTCGAGTACAGCCATTACCATATGATTGAGCGGAGCACAATCCGTTTTAATCGTTTCAGGCAAAGCCAATTCATAGCGACTCCCCATAACGGCAATGGCATGGTCACCTAAAGAGCCCGATACAATAATTTTCATACCAGGCTTAACGCGCGCTGGGTCAATATGAATGGCCTCAGGAATTAAACCAACGCCAGCCGTATTAATATATAGGCCATCAACAGCCCCTTTTTCCACAACCTTTGTGTCGCCCGTTACAATCGATACGCCCGCTTCCTTTGCCATTTGAGCCATCGTAGCCAGTACAGTATCCAACGTTTTCATTGGCAAACCTTCTTCTAAAATAAGGCCACAACTTAGGTATAAAGGCTTAGCCCCATTCATAGCTAAATCGTTGACCGTACCGCACACAGCGAGTTTACCAATATTGCCACCAGGAAAAAATTGTGGTGTCACCACATAGGAGTCTGTTGTAAAGGCCATACGACCAGCGGGTACAGCAAATTGAGCCCCATCGTGCAATTTAGCTAAGGTATCGTTTTTAAAATGAGGCATAATATAGCGCTCCATCAATTCATGACTAAAACGACCACCATTGCCATGAACTAAGCGTATTGTTTCTTCCATAGTTAGCTCCTTTATTCTTCCCAAGTCATGCCACCACTAGCTCGACCATATTTATACCAAGCGGCACAACTGCCTTCTACAGATACCATGCAAGCCCCTACGGGATGATCCGCTGTACAAAGTTTACCAAATAGGCCACATTCATCAGGTCGAATTAGACCTTGTAAAACACGGCCACATTGACAACCTTTCGGGGCCCCACCACTTTCAATGGGACCTAAAGGAATCGCTCGTTCCGCATCAAAAGCGGCATATTCCCCTTTCAAGCGAAGGCCAGATTGGGGAATCGTACCAATCCCACGCCAAGTGTCATTAATCACTTCATATAATTCAGCCATTAATTGAATAGCTACTGGATTCCCTTTTTTCGCCACTACAGATTTATACTGATTGCCTACATAGTACTGCCCACTTTGACGTTGCTGTAATAAATCACGGACAGCCGCCAAAATTTCAAGGCCATCAAATCCAGCAATACACGATGGCATATGACATTCAGTCGGAATAAATCCATACGGTTCTTCACCAATAATAACGCTGACGTGCCCCGGTAAAATAAAGCCATCCAAATGGCCTTCTTTTTGATTCGCTAAAGCACGCAAAGCAGGGGGTACTAATTTATGAGACACCAAGAAAAATACATTTTTTACCCCTGACATAGCCACGGCTTTAACAGCGGCTGCAATCACGGCAATCGTCGTTTCAAAACCAATGGCTAAAAAGACGATTTTCTTATGAGGATTTGCTTTGCCAAGCTCAATAATTTCAAGGGGGCTATAAATAATATGAATGTGTGCGCCCTTACTCTTTGCTTCCCACAAATTGCTATGAGTCCCTGGCACTTTAAGCATATCGCCAAAGGTAGCCACTATGACATCATCCATAGCCGCATAGGCTAAGGCCTTATCCATATATACTTGATCGGTTACGCACACAGGGCAACCAGGACCACTGACTAATTCAATACCTTTTGGCAATAATTGTCGAATCCCTTCGCGAAAAATAGCCACTGTATGAGTACCACACACTTCCATGAAACGAACTGTTTCACCTGGTGTATGAAGGGCTTCTATATCTTTAAGCAGTTCCTTAGCGACCTGCGTTTTTTCCTGCAAAGTAATTTTCTTCAAGTTCTTCCAACTCCCTAAATGCATCCATCGTAGCTCTTGCTTCTTCTTCATCAACTACTTGTACAGCGCAGCCAGCGTGTACTAATACGTAGTCACCTACTTTGGCTTCCGGCACTAACATAAGGTTCACATCGCGCGTAACGCCAGTGAGTTCAATGGTGCCAATAAATTCATTTACTTTTATGAGTTGAGCTGGTACTGCTAAACACATACGCTTACCTCCTAACTATCTGGTGGTGATTATAATCGCTGTTGACCAAGCCACAATTGACCTAAGGCCAAACCACCATCATTAGGTGGCACTTGCCGTGGCAATAGCATAACTTGATCATGATTAATGCTCATCATTTCTTCTATGAGGCGACGATTCTGAAACACGCCACCACATAAAACAACTTGTTTTATTTTATATAAGGAACATAAATATTCCATAGTTTCCGTAATGCCATAGGCTAAAGTTCGGTGAAACGAGGCGGCTAGCACTCGCTTAGAAATACCATCTCCTAAATGGCCTATAATATCTTGCACTAAAGGTTTAAAATCAAGGACTTCCCCATCAAAGGTAAATTCCTTAATTTTGCCACGCTCACCATAGGCTAACTGTTCTAAGCTCATGGCAATTTGCCCATCAAAGGTATGCACATTACCAAGGCCCAATAAGGATCCTACGGCATCAAATAAGCGACCAGCGCTACTAGCTTGCACCATGGGCATGCCATGCGTCATCATTTGATCCAGTAATTGCCAATTTTCTGGTAACCCATTTAGCCAAGATTCTAACCAACTGGGAAGCGTATCACCATAAGTATCTCGAATATACCATAACGCTTGGCGCCACGGTTCTTTGACGGCTGCTTCACCACCGGGCAAAGGAGCTCCATGAATATGAGCCAAACGTTGCATGGTCGCACCTTGGCAGAGTAAAAATTCACCGCCCCAAATTGTGCCATCTAAACCATAACCCGTACCGTCAAAGCAAATCCCTAGCACGGGCTCTTCCTGCAAACCATATTCTGCCATAACGGCTGCCACATGGGCATGATGATGTTGTACAGACAAGAAGGGGATTCCATGAGTTTCACTATACGTTTTGCCATATTGACTAGCAAAGTATTGTGGATGGTAATCACCTACCACCGCTTCAGGCCGTAAACCAAATAAATCCTTATAGCGCTCTATAGTATGAATTAAACTTTCATTCATCGCTTCATTGGCTAAATCACCAATATGTGGCCCCATGAGGACTGCTTCACCACGATTCATAGCAAAGGCGTTTTTTAAGTCCCCTCCCATAGCTAGGACTGTAGTGGCTCCCTGCTTAGGCAAGCGCACATTAAAGGACGTAGGCACATAGCCACGACTACGCCGTATAGGTAATGTTTCACCCTTCACCACTTCAACTACAGAATCATCGACGGAAGCCACAATCCGTCGATTATGAACTAAAAAATAATCGGCTACGCTTTTTAGCTTCGCCTTCGCCTCAACATCTTCATAAATGACAGGTTCGCCACTACGATTACCACTAGTCATGACCCATACCGCACCGGGTGGTAGCCACACTTCATGAACTGGCGCATAGGGCAACATAATACCAATGTAATGATTATAAGGGGCTACAGCTGACCAAGCAACCTTCGCTTCCGATCGCTGTGGTAATAACACAATAGGCCGAGCCGGCGTTTGTAATAACGCTGCTTCTTCTGGTGTAATGTGGGCAATCTGACGAGCCGTTGCTAATGAATCTACCATGACGGCTAAAGGCTTATGAGGTCGTTGCTTACGATCTCGCAAACGCCACACCGCTGCTTCATTCGTGGCATCGCAGACTAAATGATAGCCACCTACCCCTTTAAACGCTACAATATGCCCAGACATAACATAGTCACGCCCTAACGTAAGTGGGTCTATTGGTATGTCTGAACCAGTCAAGGCCTGAAGCTCACCATTTACTACTTCATACAAAGAATATTGAGGGCCACATACAGGACAAGCATTAGGCTCCGCATGATAACGGCGATTAGTCTCTGTTTTATATTCCGTTTCACAAGCTTTGCAAAAAGGAAATTCCTTCATAGAAGTAAACTGACGATCATATGGCACCGTTTCAACAATTGTATAACGAGGCCCACAATGCGTGCAATTAATAAAACTATAATGGTAACGGCGATTCATAGGATCATGTAGTTCCTGACGACAGGCTTCACAAGGGGCCGTATCAGCACCAATAAAGGTAGCTGGCTGTTTTCCCGCAGGCGATGGTGCAATCACAAATAAAGCCTCTTCACCGAGGGATAAATCGGTAACAGTCACACTATCTATGCGAGCCAATGGGCCCTTGCGAATCTGCACTTGCTCTACAAAAAAGTCCACTGCTTCCTCTTTGCCCTGCACTTCAGTATACACCCCAGCATCGTCATTATATACAAAGCCTACTAAGTGTAATTCACGCGCTATAACGGCAATAAGGGGGCGAAAGCCAACCCCCTGTACTATGCCTGTAAATCGTATACCTTGTCGTTTCATAAATAGTTCCTTTACTATACTATGTATAACATCTGTGTATACTTTTCCCTTACATCCAATTATGCTGTTTTCGTTCTTGGAAGGCTGGATCCTCTTTTGGTACAATGCCTTGTTCTCGTAATTCATCAAGCTCTGCTTGAATCATAATTGCACATTCAATGCGTTTTTTCTGTAGCTCACAACCTAATGCATACGGCTCGTGAATGGTCCCTGTAAAGGTTTCATTATTAGCATGGCACCCACCAGAGCAGAAGAATTTAGCCCAACATTTTGCACATGTTGGTTTCGTAAATACGTGAGTATTGCGGAATTCACGAGGAATATCAAAGTTCTTAAGGCCTTCAAACACATTGCCTAACACATAGCCATCACGGCCTACAAATTGATGACAAGGATAAATATCCCCATTTGGCACAATCGCCATATATTCATGGCCAGCACCACAGCCACGCAACCGTTTCGCCATGCATGGACCACGATATAAGTCCATACGGAAGTGGAAGAAGTTAAACTTCTCACCCCAGCCTGCTTTTTGACGTTCTAAATATAAATCAGCTAGTTTTTCATATTCTTTCATCAATGCTGGTAAATCTTCGTCACGAAGTACGTATTCCCCTTCTTGACCTACCACTGGCTCCATGGATAAATGCTCAAACCCTAAATCGGACATGGCAATAACATCTTTGGTAAAGTCAAGATTATTATGAGTGTAAGTACCACGAGCATAATACTCTAGGCCATGACGTTGTTTAACGGCATTAATTAAATTT
Organism: Veillonella sp. R32; assembly: GCF_010093125.1. Lineage (GTDB taxonomy): Bacteria > Bacillota > Negativicutes > Veillonellales > Veillonellaceae > Veillonella_A. Next base: position 44,088 of record NZ_NMZQ01000041.1, on the reverse strand, counting down.
TTCGCTACCGTCTTATACGTATCCGTACCGCCCACGCTTGGACGCATGTGGTTATGTACTTCTTCACGGCCATCAATGGATAAGACCATGCTTAATTTATGTTCATTTAAATAGTCGATTTTCTCCTGCGTTAAGAGCACACCATTGGTGGTCATAGTCATTTTGAAAATCTTATTATGTTCAGCCCCTACTTTTTCCGCATATTCAATAGTTTGTTTCACTACATCCCAGTTCATAAGCGGTTCGCCACCAAAGAAGTCAATTTCCAAATGTTGACGAGGGCCACTCATAGAAATTAAAAAGTCAACGGCACGCTTAGCTACATCAAAACTCATGAGTTCACGTTTCACACCGCCATAATCCCCTTGGCTAGCGAAGCAATATTTACAAGCCAAATTACAATCATGGGCAATGTTCAAGCAAAGAGCCTTAACAATGGGCTTTTCAGCGGCTACTAATTTAAAATCTTCAGACATTGGTGCATAGAGCATTTCGTCTTTGATTAATCCATCGATTTCATCTAGCAATTCATCTAGCTCAGCTGGCGTTTCTACCCCATCTAGCGCTTTATGAACCTCCGCCCGATTTGTGCCGTCGTAAATATCTAGCACACGATCAGTTAATTCATCGATGACATGAATAATGCCACTATTTACATCAAGACAGAAATACTTATCCTTCATCTTGAATTTGTGAATCATTGGTTTTAATTCTAACATGGTACCTCCATATATTTTAATAGTTATTACTACGTTTATATTATACTACATCTCTCTGCTTTTTAGTCTTAAAAAAAGGTTCTACCATATATGAAAGAATTACATAGGCACGAAAATCGCTCGCCCCACTCTCTCCCATATGGTAAAACCTCGTTTTATAGTGCATCAGCTATTAGTTTATTATTAAAAACTTCTACTAACCCCAAAATTGTTAGCTACGCCTTTGAAACTTGTATGCTATTGGTGTTATATGAGAATAAGACCTAATCATTACCTCGTAACAATTAGGTCAATTCTCATCACTATTGTGCTTTAAATCTTATTTTTGTTTGCAAACTTGGTTGCCTACGGTACAGCTTGTTTTGCAAGCGGATTGGCAAGAAGTTTGGCATTCGCCACAACCACCAGTTTTAGCAGTTTTCTGTAAAGATTCAGTGTTGATAGTACGAATACGTTTAGCCATTTGCTTCAACCTCCTAAAATTACTATTACCTGTTACTCATATTTTATCATAGTCAATTAGTAATGAGCAATAGGTTTGTAATGATAAATATCAATACCCGTCATGACATTGAGAAATGGCTACCTTTATTTTACGCCTAAGGCTTCACGAAGAACAGTTAGATTCTGTGTCATAATGGATAGATAAGTTTCCCCATTTTGCATTTGTGCTTCTGTCAAACCTTCCACAGGATTTAGCTTGTAAACCTTAGCGCCTGTTTCCGTCGCAATCGCATTCGCTAATTTAGGATTCACCAATTCTTCGCTAAAAATAGCTTTCACTTGATGGGCTTTTACGAAACTAATAATGGCTGCCATCCGTTCTGGCGTTGGCTCGGCATCAGGGGCAATGCCCATAATGCCGATTTGCGTAAATCCATATTGGTTAGCTAAATAGCCAAAGGCTTCATGAGTGACTACTAATTCTTTATTGCTTACTTGATCAGCAAAGGCTTTATACGCTGTATCTAACGCAGCTAACTTTTCTTTATACGCTTTACCATTAGCTTCATAATAGGCTTGGTTTGCTGGATCAGCTTCGCTAAACGCTTTAACTACTACATCCACTTCCTTAGCTACATTCATAGGATTTAACCAAATATGTGGATCTACACTGCCATGATGATGATCATGCTCCGCCTCTTCCTGTGCTTCGGTAGCAGGCTGAGGACTGTCCTTATGTTGATGATTATGGTGCGCTTCCCCTTCATGGTCATGATGAGCGGCTTCCCCTTCACTTGTTAATTCAGTGGTTGTAATGGGTAATACATCAACAGCACTGGCCAACTCAACCGTTTTAGCGTCTTTAATAATATCTGGTGTCAATAACTTCTCAGTAGGTTCCAAACCGGCGCCATTATAAATAAAAACCTTCGCTTTACCCACCGCTTTTAAATCTTTCACCGTAGGTTCCCAGTCATGTGGCTCTGTGCCTGGTGGTACTAGCATAGTGACCTGCACTTTGTCGCCCCCCACTTGCTTAGCTATATCATAGGCGGGGTACACAGTCGTAACTACCGCAAGCCCTTCACCAGTTGCCTCATTGGTATTAGAACCACAACCACCTAATAACAAAGTACTTACCAAAGCTCCTACCGCTAGTACACCGGTAAGACCTATTGAACGCCATTTTTTCATAGTATCATCCTTTCACAATCATCACAACTCAACTCACAGTAATAACATAACAACTTAACTCACTGTAATCACAATTCACAGTAATTACATTACAACACTTATACAAAACAACAATTGTTCATGTATCAATATATCCATTTAAAAAGCCCTGACAAATACGTCAGGGCTAGTCTTAGTATAGATTCTATTAAGATTTCTTAAGTTTAGCCCGCAACGCCATTACTACGGGAGTGCCTACTACAACAGCCGCCAATGCTTCTAGCGGTCCGTGGAAAATAGCTACACCAATAACAATGTTCGCTACATTTTGCACAGGAATTCCTTGTGCCATTGCATAAGGCTCAGCATAAATAATATAAATTAAACCCATTACTAAAATCGTATGTACCATGGTCCCTACAAAAAAGGCTGCCATAACACGCCAAAGAGCCTTTTTAAAAGGTAAATAGCGATACACTAAATAGCTAATAGGCCCTATTAACATGCGTGGTAACACAGATACAAGGGGATTTAAAAACGCAAAGGACATAATATTAGGCTGAATCATATTTTGTACCAAACTATAACAGCCAAATATAAAACCAATTACCATACCAATCTTCGGTCCTTCTAAGAGGGCACCAATTAAAGTGGGTATGTGCAGAATTGTAGCATTAATAGGTGGGATTGGGATGAACCCTAGCCCAGTCACGCCCAATACTACGGTCAAGGCTGATAACAAACCGATAATTGTTAATTGACGCAAACTAAAACGCTGTTTAGCATACGGATTCTTTATTGGCTTACTCCCTTTAGTTGCCTTGGCCGAAGCCTCTTTAGGCATTTCACCAGCAGTTACCTCTTTAGGCATTTCACTAGCAGCTACCTCTTTAGATGTTTCATCAGCAGTTACCTTTGACTCAGCTGTTTTATCTATATAATTTTCTTTATCTGTAATTGCCATGTACTTCCTCCGTTCTTATTTAGTAGCTCTTTTACTTTGCCACTTAACAATGCTATCTTCTAACCGCAAGCCTAATCCCACTGATAAAGCTAACACGATAAATTCAAGCACCCCTGGTGTAATATACACCAAAATATTGCCTTGGAATACAGGCATCAAGAAATATAGCAATTCCATAGCAAAATCAGGTTTCCAGCCATACATCAAATGGCCATTAATGGCCAACCAAGCAAGTGCCGTCAACATAATACGCCCTAAGCGCAATCCTTGCTTTTGCCCAAATTTTGGATGCAAATAAATAGCAATAACGGCCATAGTCCATATGACAAAACCATACAGCCAAAGCTGTAAAAAGGCAAACACTTGTGGACTAATTTGCGCTGCTAAAGCTGGATCTGGCACGTTTAAAAAGAGTACGTCCCCTAATAATAACATCGGCACCGGCAAGGAATAAATCGCCATATCTAAGGAATCATCTAACCAGCGATTAAACCGTGGGCGACTGAAAAACATGGTTAAAATAACATTAACAATCATCATAGCAAAGAGAGCCACTACAAATAAGACCACCCAAGTTAAAATAACTAAACTTGTATTATCCGCCGATACAGCAAAGGGCACAACGCTATCCCCTAAAAAGAAGAATGTTAAGCACCAAAGCCAACTATACGCATACAAACCACTGCGCCAAGGATAGGTTACTAAGCCTTCCAAACGATTGTGGCGACGCAGTACGGACGGTACTAACAAGGCTAACACTAAAAAGGCTACCATACCTAACGTGGCCCCTTGTGTAGCCAAGATAATCATAGAAATAGGCACTACGATGACGGCACACAAGATAAACATACGCAATAAATTTTTTATCATTTTGTTGAACTCCTACGAACTAAGTTATTGATAATATACCCTACCGTCAAAGACAAGGCCACTTGTATATACATGACAATAACAAAGGCCACATCACGTCCTACACTGGGCAACGCCCACAAGAAGGAAAAATCACCAACAAAGAAACTTTGATACGTCCCTAATTGTACTAACACCCAACCAAGGATATAACACAGCCGACCAATTCGTTTCTCACTAGGTCCAAAACCGCTTCGACTCGATGACAAATAAGCCAATGGTATTAATAAGGACAATACTAAATAACTAATTAAAGCTACCATAGCACTCGACCCATTATGAATTGTATAAGCACCTAACGGAACTAATATAATAAAAAAGCTCATATAAAAGGTACGCCCCAAAATATCAACGAGGACTTTCATGCCAAAACCTCCCAAATCATTAATTCAATAGTTTTATTCTACTATAGGCGCCCTGAAAACTCAACAAAAATAGCGGGCTTTCCTAAGAAAACCCGCCAATTTATTAACCCTTACGCTACTACTTGAGCATCTGCCTCAATAATAGCCTCATCGCTAGCCTCTTTGTTAGCTGGCAATAACGGCGTCATACTGCGCAAACCAATCCCCAACGTAAACATATTATGCATCCAAGCTGTTGTACTAGGTGTTAATACTTGGAATAAGCCTAAACCAACTAATGCACCATTAACGCCAACAATGGAATTGTAATTAAATTGAATGCGATCCATCAAACGCATCGCAATGCGACGTAAATCTACAATACTACTTAAATTGTCAGAAGAAACTGTCACATTAGCAATTTTTTGAGCAATCGGAGCCCCTTCATTCATAGCAATCCCTACATGAGCCTCTGATAAAGCTGGCGAATCATTAATGCCATCACCAATCATCATGACTGTATAGCCTTCTTCTTTCGCCTGTTTCACATAGGCTGCTTTATCGCCTGGCAATACTTCCGCATGCACTTCATCAATGCCAATTTCACGAGCTACTCGTTCTGCATTGCGTTGACTATCCCCTGTCATCATAACAACTTTTTTAATACCCAAGTCGTGTAAGTCTTGAATCACTTGTTTTGCTTCTTCACGAATTGGATCTTTGATTAAAAGTACAGCTGCTAAGCGACCACTAATAGCTAAATACAAATGAGAGAAACCGCTTGGTAAATTATCAAATTTATCCTGTTCACCGTCTGGAATGACTGTTTTTTCATCGTCAAAGATGAAATGAGCACTGCCAATACGGCATTTGCGATTTCCTACTTTAGAAGCAATCCCATGAGCTACAATATATTCTACTTTGGAAGAATGTTTTTCCTTATGTGGTAAATTATGTTGTTCCGCTGCATTAACGACTGCTTTCGCCATAGAATGTGGGAAATGTTCTTCCAAACAAGCAGCCAACATTAGCATATCATCGGGATCATTGCCATCAAAAGTAATAATGTCTTCAAATACAGGTTCTGCTTTAGTCAAAGTGCCAGTTTTATCAAATACGATAACATCAGCAGCTGCAATTTGTTCTAAATATTTACCACCTTTTACCGTAATACCACGTTTGGAGGCTTCTTCCATAGCAGACAAGACAGCTAATGGAATACTTAATTTTAAAGCACAGGAGAAATCTACCATTAAGAACGATAAGGCTTTCATCGTATTGCGCGTTAATAAGTATGTCAAAATAGTGCCAGCAAAGCTAATAGGTACTAACTTATCAGCCATGTGGAACGCTTTTTGTTCCATACCAGATTTCATCTGTTCCGACTCTTCAATAAGCGCTACGATTTGTTCATAACGCGAGGATTTAGAATTGCCTCGTACTTCAATGATGCAAGACCCTTCTTCGACAACGGTACCTGCATATACAGAGCATCCTTCATCACGACGTACTGGTTCTGGTTCGCCAGTCATAGAACTTTCGTTAACAAGTACAACCCCTTCAAGTACTACGCCATCCAATGGCACTACCTCACCTTGGCGAAGCACTACTTGGTCGCCTTCTACTACGTCTGCTACAGGACGACTTACTTCCACGCCATCAACTTTTACCCATACCTTATCTACGTTTAAGGACATGCTTTCAGCCAAATTGAGCACCGATTTACGCAACGTCCATTCTTCTAACGTTTCACCAATGCCGAGTAGATATATAATCGCCCCAGCTGTTGAAACGTCACCACGTAATAAAGATACAGTAATCGCTACACCATCTAATACTTCTACGGTCAATTTACGATGCCATAGCATAGTCACTGCTGTTTTAGCAAACTTCAAAGCATTAAACCAAGACCAAACCATATTGATTGGTGCTGGTAAGAGCAATTTCTTACCTAAGTAAACGAGTGTCTGACTAATCATAGACTCTTTATACTTTTTATTAACCAATCGCGGGGAGTATTCAGTCAATGCGGGTGCCTTCGTAAAATCTAATTCATTAAGAGCTACCAAGGCATCACGCACTGCGATTTCATCGCCCGTATGTTGAATGATTAAGTCCCGTGAACGAGTAAAGAATTGCGCTTTTTTAATAGCAGGATTCTGCATTAAGGTACTTTCTACATAAGCAGCTTCTGCCTCATCAAACAAGCGTCCGGTGCATCTAACATGAAGACGTTTCGATAATCGTTGAATAACCGAAAACTTCAACATATTAATTATTCACCCTTTTCTTCTTCAAATAAAGCTTCTTCTTTGCGACGATTTTCGTTAATTTCTTGAGCGTCTGCTAAGATGCTACCGCTAGAAGCTTGAACTTTTTCAGCTGTTTGCATAACGCTTTCTTTAGCGCGAAGACCAGCCGCTACTACATTAGCATATACTTTTTTAGCATCTTTGCTAGTTAACATTTTAAGGCCTACTGTACCAAGAGCTAAACCAGCTGCGAATAAATTAGCATTTTTTACTTTGTTTTTGTCTACGTTAAACATATCAATCTCACCTTTCATCTACATTACAATACGAGTGACCCATTAAACCATGAAATCATGAATAAAAAATGTATTAACACCTACTACTTTATAAAAATAGCCAAGGCCCACCTCACTGAACCTTGGCTACTTTTGCCGTAAATCTATCGAATACCCTGTATTCGCCAGTACTTACTGTTATATCCTATTTATTTGCTGCCCCCACAGCCACAACCGCAACCGGTAGAAGATACATGATTCTTTTTACCTTTGCCGCTGCCACCGCAACCACAACTACATCCGCCTTTACCAGACATAGTTTTATAGGCTTTACGAACAACAAATAATACAGCGATTAATCCGATAAGATAAACTATTAGGTTCTCCATTATCATACACCATCTTTCTCATTTTATCAATACCTTTTTGAAAATATTTCAAGAAAACACTGATTAGCGCTATATTCTCAATGAGTATCAGTAGTCAATTCTCATTTAGCAACGAATGGAAACAAGCTAATAACTTAACGAAAAAACGCTATGCACTTTCAAATTCATTAAATTTATAAGTGCTTTTTAAATCAATGGAATCCTAGTAAATGGCCACCATTATATACAATGAAAGCCGCTACCCATGCAAGTGCTGTGGAGTAAACCATGAAGAAGCCTAACCAGCCCCAGCCACCTGCTTCACGTTTAAATACAGCCATAGCTGCAAAACATGGTGGATAAATAAGAACAAACATCATTAAACCAACTGCTACCAGTGGTGTGAAGGAAGGATCCGTACGCAAGTATTCTTGCAATGGTTTTTCATTATCTTCATCAGCACCTACAGCATAAATAGTACCCAAGGTACTTACCATAACTTCCTTAGCTGCTAAGGCTGTTACTAAGGATACGCTCATCTTCCAGTCGAAGCCTAATGGACGCATTACTGGTTCAATAAATTTACCAATGGTAGCTACATAAGAGCCTTCTAATTTTTCAGACGCTTCTTTTTGATCAAGTTCACCAAGTGCTTCCTCTTTATCTTGGTTATTTAAGTAAATAGCCCAAGCTACTGGGAATTCCTTAGCATTAGCTACTTGAAGGTCATTGAAGTAATCAGGTACTTCTGGAGCTGCTTCTTCTGCTGGCGCTGTTGTTTCAGCGGCTTGACCATTAAGCCCTTCATCGCCAATTTCCTCTTCTTCTTCACCAGCTTCTTCAGCAGCTGCATCTTGTTCTTCTTGAATGGTTGCCATTTGATCAACTAACGCCATAATAGGTTCTTTCTGATCGTCAGTGGTGATACCAAATTGTAATAAAGTCGCATCATCTTTAGCTTGATACTCTTGTGTTACTTGTTCACGCGCTGCATCGAAATCTTCGGAATATTGTACCTCTTGTGGATAAGAAGCTAAGAACCAAATCAATACAGATGCTGCTAAAATGAAGGTACCAGCCTTTTTAACATACAACCAAGCACGTTCCCACATATGCATTAATACACTTTTTACAGTTGGCATATGATATGGTGGTAATTCCATTACAAATGGTTCAGACTCACCAGGGAATAAGAATTTGCGGAATACTTTAGCCATAATAACCGCTAAAATAATACCGGCAAAATAAATAGCAAATAAAGCCGTACCACGCTGCGCTACTGGGAAGAACGCACCGATAAACAAGGTATATACCGGTAAACGGGCACTACAAGTCATAAACTGAGAAACTAGAATCGTAATCATGCGGTCACGATTATTATCTAGAATACGAGCCCCCATAATAGCTGGAATACTACAACCATAACCAATCAATAAAGGAATAAAGGATTTACCATGTAAACCACACGCTCTCATGATACGGTCCATTACGAAAGCTGCACGAGCCATATAACCAGTATCTTCTAAGAACGCAATACCTAAGAATAATAACACGATAAGTGGTACGAAGCTTAATACCGCACCAACACCGGCAATAATACCATCTACAACTAAGGATTGTAATTGGCCATCAGGAATCACTGTTGTGGCCCAATCACCAAGCGCCGTAAAGGCATCTTCAATCCAGCCTTGTGGATATGCGCCTACTTCATTTACGAAGTTAAATAATACCCACATAACAATCATAAAGATTGGCAAACCTAACACACGATGTGTCAAAATCTTGTCTAAACGATACGATTTTGTTTCGATTTCTTTAGGTGCCCCTTGTAAGCAATTATTGTAAGTAGCTACAGCAAAGCTATGACGGAATTCTTGGAAAATAATTTCAAGGTCAACTTTATCTTTTAATGTTTCACGCCATTGTTCTGCTTTAGCTAACGCCGCTTCCGTGTGATCAAAGGCTTTTACTTTTTTCACCACATCCGCATCAGCTTCTAACAATTTGATGGCCACCCAACGCAATGGATACGAAATAGTACCTGCTTTTTCTAGTTCAGCCATTACTTCATCAATAGCTGGTTCTAAGGTAGGACCGTAATCGATCGTTGCACTTGGCTTTTTAGCTTCTTTAGCTACATCAATAACTGCCTGCAATAATTCTTTAGTCCCCACATTATCGCGACCTACAGTCTCAACAATAGTGGCCCCTGTTAATTCGCTAAGTTTTTTAATATCAATATTAACGCCCATATCTTTAGCCACATCAGACATATTAAGAGCCATAACTAATGGTCGTTCTAACTCTAATAATTGAGCTGCTAAATATAAGTTACGTTCCAAGTTAGAAGCATCGATAACGTTTACCAATACATCTGGTTCATCGTTGATAATAACATTACGTGCTACTAATTCATCTAAGGAGCGCGCTGTTAAACTATATGTACCAGGCAAGTCAATAAAGAGCAAATCTTTACCACTATAAGTACATTCCCCTTCTTTCTTTTCCACGGTTACACCGGGATAGTTACCTACGTGCTGCTTAGCACCGGTAATATTGTTAAAAATTGTCGTTTTACCACAATTCGGATTCCCCGCTAATGCAATGCGGATGGACGTGGTATTTTGGTCACTCATCCTAGGCCTCCTGACTTACTTCAATGTCAATAGTTTCTGCTTCGCTAACACGTAAGGCTAAATCAAAGTTTTTCACTTTAATTTCAATTGGGTCACCTAAAGGTGCGAATTTCATAACTCGCACAAAAGTCCCTGGTACTAACCCCATGTCAACAAGACGATGTTTGATGTTACCAGAACCTCGCAATTGTTTAATTGTACCGGACTCACCTGGTTTCATCGACGCCAACGATTTGATCACAGTCCTACACCTCCTTGTGGCAGAACAAAACAATCTTATTCTATAAATAATGTTTGTTTAAAAAATCCGCCAATACTGATAAAAAATTACAATTAAATTATAACACAGTGGAGGATAATTTCAATAATGATTTGCAATATCGAAACATGTCAAAGCGTATAGATTTTTTTCAATTTTCATTATCACAAGCTATTTAACTCTATACATTGTAGTTACTAGCATTCCCCTCTTATCATTCTCATTTGATATATCTTCTCTTTTAATACCAAATATATTAAATTTACTACTCTTATCAAAGGATTATCAATTAAATAATAATTCTCAATGTATTATTAGTATATATTTTTAGCAAACAGACTATGTATATGAGTAAAAATTCATAAATTACTTCGTAGTAAAAATTGATAAATTACTTCGTAGTAAAAGGCACTCATATAACAAGCGATAGAACTTATGTTATAATAAATATATAATTTCGCTAGCTAATACTTTAAAAGATTCTCTATTACATATAAAAGGAGTTAATTCATGAAATCATTTCAGACCTTAGGTGTCGTACCTGAGCTAATAGATGCCTTAGCCAAACAAGGTATTAAAGAACCTACCCCGATTCAAGAGCAAGCCATTCCCCCTGCCTTCAAAGGCCATGATTTAATCGCCATGGCACAAACCGGTACAGGCAAAACCTTAGCCTTTCTATTACCGGTACTACAACGAATTCACGTTGATGTATTTCAAGAACAGGCTCTTATTATTGCTCCGACTCGGGAATTAGTAAAACAAATCGCCGAAGAAGCTAAACACATTGGCGATGTTCTCGGTGTAGATGTATTGCCTCTTATTGGAGGCCGTACCATTGAAGGCCAGTTGCAACAATTAGGCCGTCGTCCTCATGTTATTATTGGAACGCCTGGTCGTCTACTTGATCATGCTACACGGGGTTCGCTTGTGTTAGACACCGTACGACGTATCGTATTAGATGAAGCCGATCAAATGCTTCATATGGGCTTTTTACCAGATGTGGAGTCACTCATTGAACGCACCAATGCGAATCGTCAGTTATTGCTCTTCTCCGCCACAGTGCCTGATCGTATCCGCAGTCTTGCCAAAGCGTACATGAAAAAACCTATGTCCGTAACCGTAAAAGGCAATAATGTCACCTTAGATACTATCGAACAACGAGTTATTATGGTGAAACCAGAAGAAAAATTAGAACGACTTATGGATCAAATTAAAGAGGACAATCCCTATTTAGCCATTGTATTCTGTAACAAAAAAGAAGGAGCCATTCGTCTTTCTTATGAATTAACTGCTGCTGGCTTTAATATCGGCGAACTGCATGGTGATTTGACTCAAGGACGTCGTACTCAAATTTTACGTGACTTTGCTCGTGCCCGTACACAAATCTTAGTGGCTACTGATATTGCCGCTCGCGGTATTGATATTGAAGGCATCAGTCACGTGTATAATTTTGATGTACCTCATGATGTAGATTATTATATTCACCGCATTGGCCGTACTGGCCGTGCTGGCACTAGTGGCATTGCTATTACCTATGCTACCCAAGCTGATGAACCTTGGCTTCGTCGTATTGAACGAGCTATTGAAGCAACCTTAACTAAATATACAACGGATGGTCAGGTTAAAACTAAAGGCCGTGCGCAAGCCCCTAAAAAAGAAACAAACAGTAAGAAACCTGCTATAAAATCGAATTACCAAGCAACTAAAGCGAAACGCCATAAAGCAACGGGACACAAAGGGGCGAATACAAGACGTCGCCGCTCACGTTAACTGACGATTCGACTATTGTAAAAGGTAAATTCTCGTATTACCTTAATATCTAATATTAATAATCACTTTTATATTTATAGTTATTTAAACCAACAAAGGGTATTCCATCTCTTACAAACCCCTAGAGTTCTAACGAACAATGGGGTTCTTAAAGAGATGGAATACCCTTTTATACATTTTCTAACTTATTCAATTATAAAAGTGATTATAATTAGCCAATGCTTAAACGAGAATTTACCTTTTACTATAATTAGCCAATAAATCCTTTTAGCGTGAGCGGACGACGTCTTTTCAAAAAGAGGGAAAAAGCTAGTAAATCTTTCTACTGAATCGGATAAAAAGCCTATGTAGCCCTGTAAGAAGCCATTGTTCAAATTCCCCTCTGGAAAAATCTATTAAATTTATCTGCGATATAGGAAAACAGCCAATCATATCTGCAAGAAAACCATTGTTCGTAAGAACTCGGGTTTTCGGTAGATATGATTGGCTGTTTATACATCACGTAGAAAATTTAATAGGTTTTCCCTCTACGTCCGCCACGATTGTTCTACACTGTGGCTGGTTTGAGCAGGTCCAATTAATCCGTCCATTACGTGTAATTGGCACTAAATAACCTGCGCCACATCGAGGACATTTATATTGCAAAGTCCCCTTGGCCTCGCCTTCTTTTAAGGCTGCTGCCACTTGCGGGTCAATTGCATTATCCCCTCCATAGGCACCGGTAGCTTCCCCCATTTGAGGTCCCCGACTGGCTCCGCTTACAGGTTGTGTATGTCGACATTTTGGAAAGGCCGTGCAACCATAAAATTCGCCAAATTTACCATTTCTAAGTTGTAATTTCCCTTGGCCACAAGCTGGGCAATCTGCCAATTGACTAAGCTCTGCTTCACTCAAAGGTTGACGATTGCTACTATTGAGGCTACTATGTGAAGCCCCTTCACCGTTTAATGGGGCTTGTCGTTTCACCGTACGTACCGTACTGGCAATATTAAAACCATCTGTATCTAAACCATCCATGGTCAAGCCACTATTAGCTTTTTCAATCAATCGCTTCAAGAAAGCCACTTGATCGATTAAAAACGAATCTAACGAATCTTCCCCTTCGCTCATAGCTGCCAACCGTTCTTCCCATAAGGCTGTTTCATCAGGATAGAGCATTTCTTCTGGCAACGCATCCACCAGTAAATAACCTAAATCCGTAGGTTGAATGACTTTCTTTTTCCCTTTAACAGACATAAACTTACGGTTAATCAGTTCGTCAATTATTGTAGCCCGTGTAGCTTCCGTGCCAATGCCCGATACGGCTTTTAACTGCTTCTTCAAATCCTCATTTTTCACATATTTATGAATCTCTTTCATAGCCTGCAATAAAGTGGCGGCGGTGAAACGACTTGGTGGTTTTGTCTGCTTAGGATCAATGGCGTAATTATCCATCACTACGGAATCACCTTTTTTTACATTAGGAAGCTCGCCACTTTCTTCAATGGCCGGTCGCTTCTTGCCATCTTTTGACGTTTCATTACTATCATCGCTAGTTTCATCATCACTGTCGTCAGTTTCATTAGTAACGCCCGTTTTTTTAGGTTTCTGAAATAAAGCTTTCCAACCTAATACCGTAATAACTCGGCCATGAGCTACAAATTGCTCCCCTTCTTGTGCTACTGTAAGTCGAGTTTGCTCGTATTCATGTTCAGGGTAAAACTGTGCCATATAAGCCTGCGCAATGAGGAAATAAATATTCCGCTCCATTTCTGGCAATGTCGCCATATTACAAGCTACGGTAGTCGGAATAATGGCATGGTGGGCCGTAATCTTCTTATCATTCCAGGCCCGCGATTTTATAGATGAATCAGCCCCCTTAGCCCATTCACCAATAATGCCACTATTTTTACTTAAATTCGCCAAAATAGTGGTTCGATCACCATACTGATTATTTGGCAAATAGTCACAATCCGAACGGGGATATGTCGTTAACTTCTTCTCATAAAGTTTTTGCGCCGTATCCAATACTTGCTGTGGATCATAACCGTATGCTTTACCAGCCGCTACTTGCAAAGCGGATAAGGATACAGGTAGTTTCTGCGGTTCCTTCTTTTTACTCTTTTCACGCTTCTCAATACGGCCTGTTTTGCTATCCACTAAACGTTTAGCTAATTCCTCCGCAATGGCTTTATTCAATAAACGGCCTTCTGGGTCTAACCCTTCTTGTTCATCCTTTGGTTGCCAAGTAGCCCAAAAACTACCATTGGCATGCTCATAAAGTACCTTTAACGTGAAATAATCCACCGGCACAAAGTTTTCTAATTCTCGTTCACGACGAACTACTAAGGCCAAGGTTGGCGTTTTAACACGGCCAATAGGAAAGGTCACTTTATTGCCTTGACGGCGTTGTTGCAATGTATAGGCACGTGACAAATTCATCCCCACTAACCAATCGGCACGCGCTCTAGCTAACGCTGATTGTTGTAAATTATAAAAATCTTTATTATCTCGTAAATCCGCTAACGCTGAACGAATTGATTTCTCATCAAGAGCGTTAAGCAAAATGCGTTTTACAGGTTTTTGATTATTAACGAACAATAAAATTTCATCAATTAGTAATTGCCCTTCTCGGTCCGGGTCACCAGCATTAACAATTTCATCGGCTTCTTCAATTAACTTCTTAATAGTATAAAACTGTTTTTCACTACTCTTCGTAATTAATAAACGCCATTCCTCAGGTACAATTGGTAAATCAGCTGCATTCCAGCGCTTATAGCGTTCATTATAATCGCCTGGTTCAGCTTGCTCCAATACATGACCGAAGGCCCACGTCACCACATCATCGCCTTGTACAATAAAGCCATCACGTTTCTGTACGCGACTTTGTTCTGGCAAATATTTACTTATTTCTCGCCCCATGCTAGGCTTTTCAGCAATAAATAATCTCATAGGCCCTCCTTTATCTGTTCTATTATACACTATCTTGTCATTTCATAAAAGGAAGTGACTCACCCTACTAGAACTAATCCCTACCAATGGTGTGAATGCACCTTACTGGTATGACTTACTGATATGCTTTACTGGTATGAATCTATTCATTATATTTTAACAGGATTTACCACTTCCTTAATGACAACCAAGCGCATTGTAGTATATAATTTTAAGGATAGATAATTTGTATGAGGTGACAACATGACATTCTTAGAAGAAGTTAAACGTCGGCGTACGTTTGCGATTATTTCGCATCCTGATGCTGGTAAAACTACATTAACTGAAAAATTACTCCTTTACGGTGGTGCTATTCACTTAGCAGGCTCCGTAAAGTCTCGTAAAACACAAAAATATGCTGTATCTGACTGGATGGAAATTGAAAAACAACGTGGTATCTCCGTTACGAGCTCCGTGCTTCAATTTGACTACGACGGTTGCCGTGTAAATATTCTAGATACCCCTGGTCACCAAGATTTCTCCGAAGATACCTATCGTACCCTAATGGCCGCTGACAGTGCTGTCATGCTGATTGACGTAGCTAAAGGTGTGGAAGCGCAGACTAAAAAACTCTTTGCTGTATGTAAAGAACGCGGTATTCCTATTTTCACCTTCGTCAACAAAATTGACCATTTTGGTCGCAATCCCTTTGACTTAATGGAAGAAATTGAAAACTCCCTAGGCATTCGTGCAGTGCCTATGAATTGGCCTGTAGGGATTAATGGTGAATATCAAGGGATTTACGACCGTGAAACGCACACAGTTGACTTATTCGCCAAAGATGAAACCCACGGCCAACAAAAATTAGCATCCACAAAAGAGTCTGTAGACGATCCAGCTTTCCGTGAACTCTTAGGCGAAGAAGTCCATCAATCTCTTATTGATGATATTGAACTACTCGATGTAGCTGGTGATGAATTTGACTTTGACCGTGTACGTGCTGGTGAATTAACGCCTATGTTCTTTGGTTCTGCTATGACTAACTTCGGGGTAAAACCATTCTTAGAAAAATTCCTCGATTTAGCACCATCCCCTGCACCACGACAAGCTTTAGAAGAAACTGTAGAAGCCTCTTCGGAAGACTTCTCTGCTTTCGTTTTCAAAATTCAAGCAAACATGAACCCTAATCATCATGACCGCATTGTATTTATGCGTATTTGCTCTGGTAAGTTTGAAAAGGGCATGTCTGTACTTCATCGTCAATCAGGTAAAACGATCCGTTTAGCTCAGCCACAGCAATTCTTAGCTACTGAGCGTACTATTATTGACGAAGCCTATCCAGGCGATATTATTGGCGTTTTTGATGCAGGTACTATGGGCGTTGGCGACACGCTCTGCGCCGCTAATCACAAAGTAACCTTTGGTGACTTCCCTGTATTCCCGCCAGAGTTTTTTGCTCGTGTGAGTCCAAAAGACACTATGAAACGCAAACAATTCCAAAAAGGTATGACCCAACTAGCCCAAGAAGGGGCTGTCCAAATTTTTGAACAACCTCATTCCCTAGATTCTTTCATCGTTGGCGCTGTTGGTATGCTTCAATTTGAAGTACTGCAATACCGTTTACGTAATGAATACGGCGTAGAACCTATTACTGACTCCTTGCCTTATAGCGTAGCACGCTGGGTAAAAGGTAATGTTGATATTAAACAGCTCAAAGGGCTAGATAATGCTATGGCCGTTAAAGATAACCGTGGTCGCACCGTTATTTTAATTAGTAACGAATGGCAAATGGGGTGGGTAGTAGAACGCAATCCTGAAGTAACATTCCTTGAAACGCCACCGCTCAATGAGCATCTATAATTCGTATTATTATACTAAATCACAATATAAAATATGGATATTTTGATTTAATAAAAAACTATAATAAAGAACCTATCTGATTCGCCAACCTGCTGCATGTAGCCAAAGGTATTGTTCCAACAGATAGGTTCTTTTATTATTTTCTTCCCCTATTTTAAAATTCTCCTAGTAAAGCATAATGTATATACAAAGAGGCTCTCCCCATGACAGCAGGCATCGCTCGTAAGAGCACCGTTTTTGGTCATGAGTAGAGCCTTTTTGTATACTTCATAATTATTAAGTCTTAAAATAACGGAACAAGCGTCGCCAACGTAGGTTGATTGTGGTCACGCAAAAAATCTCGGAGCGCCCAAAGCCCCCCTATTATTTCCACATAATGCAATCTTAATTTCATACTCATCAGCGGATTATCCCCTTCAAACACAGGAACTCGATCTAAATTAAAATCATTTTCCCCTTTATTAACATTGCCTGTATCTACAGTAAACGCTAAGCGATAGCCAGTCTCTTTCGCTAAATTATCCACTTCAGCATTAGTAAATCCACAAGGATAGGCAATATATTCAACAGGATGTCCTAATACAGCTTCTAAAATCTGTTTAGACTTGTTAAACTCCGTTGCTACTGCGGGAGCACCTAATGTACGCAAATCTTTATGCGTATAGGTATGTGATTCCACATTAAACGTATGACTCGCTTCCATAGCACGCAATTGCTGTGCATTTAAAAAGCCAGGCGCACCAATAGAATCACCAATCATAAATAAAGTAGCATTCATCCCATATTTCTGCAAAATAGGCATAGCCTCTTCATAATTATCTACATAACCATCATCAAAGGTAATAACTACCGGCTTATCCGGTAAAGGTCCATTATACTGTAAATAATTATAAAGTTGATTTAAGGTAATTGTATGATACCCTTGCTCATGCAAATACGACATTTGTGCTTCAAAATCAGCCGTTTTCATCGTTAGCGGTGAAAATTTTACATCATTCACTTGATGATAATTTAAAACGGGAACACCTCGCAAAGAGTACACTGGTGCCGTAACATAAAAAACACCTATAATAAAAGCGATGCTAACAACAAATATAGCGATTCCCTTTAGAACTTTCTGTAGCATTTTACCCTTCCTTATGCTTCAAATAGTGCATGCCAAGCATTAGCTAAACGGGCAAAATCTTCAAGTGTAAATGTTTCACCACGCAAATTCCCATCAATCTGAGCTTTTTCTAAAATAGCACTAATCTGTTCTTTCGTAAGGCCTGTCGTTTTCATAGTATTGCTAAAAGTCTTACGACGCTGTGCAAAGGCAGCTTTAATAACACGGAATAATAATCGTTCATCAGCCACTTGGACAGGTGGTTCTTTACGCAAACGACAACGAATCACCGCACTCGTCACTTCTGGTGGCGGTAAAAATGACTTAGGTGATACCTCAAACACTATGTCGGGCTCCGTATAATATTGCACGGCTACCGACAAAGCACCATACGCTTTAGAGCCAGGCGTTGCCACCATCCGTTCGGCCACTTCTTTTTGTACCATTACCACAAGACGTTCAATAGGCAATTTCATTTCCAATAAGGACATAATAATGGGTGTAGTAATATAATATGGCAAATTAGCTACTACTTTAAATGGTTTATGATTCATTAGTTCAGGAATATTAACTTTTAAAATATCCCCATGAATAATACGCACATTATCATAACCAGCCAACGTTGTATCCAACACTTCTAACAAACGACGATCTAGCTCAACGGCCGTAACATCTGCCTTACTCTGCGCTAGTCCTTGTGTTAAGGTACCAATTCCAGGACCGATTTCAAGTACGGGCTCTCCAGGAATTAATTGTGCTGCCTTTACAATATCATCGACAACATGACGGGAGATCAAAAAGTTTTGTCCTAACTTTTTACTCATATGAATGCCAAAGCGCTTACATATATAATGTACAACCTCAGGACTTGCAATAATCGATTCTAACATATAGTTCCTTTCAAAACATAAGTAGGCCCTTAGCCAATCATAATATCACGCATAGCTTCATTAAAATCCTCACGAGTTACCCCATAGTGATTGAGCCGATATAGAAATTGTTTACTATTTCCATAACCAATGCCTAATTTAGCCCCAGCAATAGCTCGGTTATCAGCACTTCTTGGGAACCCCGTCAAATTATGAGCGACCATATCTTGCATGGTGAATTCATCAGAAGATTCTAATGAATGAGTATGTAAATGACCCAGTGCTTCACGAATTGCCTCCGGTGAAGCTTGTTCAATACCAATATCATCATTAGCTGTTGCTAAATCACGGGAAACAAAAGCATGTTGTGCCTGTGGGAACTTCTTACCTAAAAATCGGCGAATCCGTTCCCCTGCTGTATCAGGATCTGTAAAAATAATAATACCTCGTTTGTCGTAGGCTACTTGAATCTGGTCTAATACGCCTTTACGTAAGGTAAACCCTTCCGTCGCAATACAATCAGCTTCGATAGCTTTGGCAATTTGTTGAATGTCTGACTTACCTTCTACTACAATGACTTCTTTTAACATAAGTATGTCCTTTCCACAATAGCCTAATACTACACTTTAATTTTAATAGCGTTTCATACTACCTGAACCTACTATTTTAGCTACTTAATTTTACCAAATTCTGAGAAAATAATAAAGAAGCGGTCACAAAACTGTGAACCGCTTCTTACGATGCGTTTACGACTATACGTTTCTTTTACTTAGTTACTTATTGTAACACATAGACTTCTACAGATTGACGGCCAAATTCCATGGCTTCACCATACGAATCCATCAGTAAATCAATACGATGACCTCGAATAGCGCCCCCTGTATCTGCGGCTATGGCCATGCCATAACCAGGAATGTATAAGCGTGTTCCCAATGGAATTACATTAGAATCTACCGCTACTACGCCTCGTCTTGCTACCATACCGGTAGCTGTGATGCCTCGACCATCACCATCACCAGGTAAATACGCACTCGCTTCCATTGTAAGCACCTCGCGATAACGTAATACACCACGTGATGTTTCAACTACATCACGGGACCCTTCTTTGATGATTGTCGGTACCATCTGTTTAATATCATTCTGACTAATAATTTGCTTTTTAATTTCCTTACCATCCTGGTACAAGATTTCTTCTTGAACGGAGACTAGACCAGCAGTCCCTTCTTGGACTACTTCCTGCTCGCCTACGTGCATAGTGTCATCTCGCTGACGAATCACCTGTACTTCTACAGGTTGTTCATACGTTTTAACAGAACGACTGGTTACGCGGGCAATAGCAACTTCACTACCAGCTTGTAAATGAGCTTTGCTATCTCCCAATGGTACGTAATTAGGTGCCTTATATCCCAACTCATCAGCTAAGCCTTGGGCTGTTGTTTGCACAGTCATCACTTCAGATGCTACGCCATCAACTGTTACTTTTACAGGAAACGCTCGTAATACTGTAAGTTCCGTACCGTTTTGTACAGTAGCTGTACTTAATAATACGGCATCTTTACTTCCTAGCGTAATCCCGGCATCATGTAAAATCCCATCCGCTGAGTTGAGGTGTGTCTTAACAATGCGCGTCTCTCCGTCAGCTGTAATAGTGACAGATTTCTCATTCCAAGCAAAGCCTGAAATAGTAATAAACACCATTGCTAAGAGTAACAGAACAAGACCTGTATGACGCTTCGCAAGAATCGTCATATTCTTCTTCTGCATTACTAGATATTTTGTCATCTAATCCCTCCTGCTCGCCTATTCTACCACAAAGAGATATTCAACGTCAATCATTTTGGAAGGGATAAGCAACAACCCTTGTATTCACGAGGTTCTCACATTTTATCAAATCTGCGACATGTTTTAGTTATGTCTTTTTACAGTGTACATAAAGAGTTATCACCACATATATTTATTTTTTTGCTAAATCAATCATTCATTTTTTATTCAGTTTAGTAATAATAAATGATTCATACTAAAAAAATGGGCTTAAAATCCCTATACCATAAGGGGTATGAAGAACCTCTTAGTTTGAAATAAAAAAGGCACAGTTTTGATAAATTACACACTTTATCAAAATCATGCCTTTCTTGGGGTTAGAAAAATTATTTGTTTTTACTAAAATTTTACAAATTTATAAACAAATATACATTAAAGCAATTTAATGTATTTCGCTCTCATTCGTTAAACGATTCGTGTAAATATTTTCTTCTAATTACTCTTTATACATAGGTTGCATCCGCTCAATAACTGTTAATTTGGGACGTTCGCAAGCCTTTTTTGCTTCTTTCATCAACACTTCTTGTACTGAAATGCGGTCATCTTTACTTACTAACTTGCGATAAGAACCATCAGCACGCATAACATGGGCTTTTTGATTATCTCGTAGATATAAATCTAGAATACTACGAATCCGTTCTTTATGATCTTTATCTTCAATAGGAATCATCAACTCTACTCGTTCGTTCAAGTTACGAGGCATCCAATCTGCACTGGATAAGAAAACACGATCACTACCACCATGACGGAAATAGAATAGACGATGATGTTCTAAGAAACGACCAATAATAGAACGCACTTGAATGTTTTCACTTACCTTAGGGATTCCTGGGCGCAACGTACAAATACCACGCACAATTAAGTCGATTTTTACGCCTTTAGAGGAGGCTTCATAGAGCTTAGCTACCACTTCTTTATCTAGCAAGGAGTTCATCTTAGCAATCATATATGCCTCTTCCCCTTGCTCAGCATATTTAATTTCCTCATCAATTTGCTCCATAATCTTTTCTCGCAAATTAAGTGGTGCTACGATAAATTTATTCCAAATAGGTGGATCAGAATAACCAGAAATTAAATTAAAGAAGGACGATGCATCTTCACTATACTCATCATTGCAGGTGAAAATCCCACAGTCCGTATATAATCGCGCGGTCTTACCATTATAGTTACCCGTAGCCAGATGAACATAGCGACGAATAGCATCATCTTCCCGACGCACAACCATGGTAATCTTTGAATGTGTTTTCAACCCTTTTAAGCCATAAATAACATGACAGCCCGATTTTTCAAGACGCCGAGCCATTAAAATATTATTCGCTTCATCAAAGCGCGCTTTTACTTCCATAAGTACCGTTACTTGCTTGCCATTATCGGCTGCTTTAATTAAGGACGATATAATCGGCGAATTGCTACTTACACGATATAACGTTTGCTTAATGGCCAATACATTGGCATCATTAGCGGCTTGTGCCACAAAGTCTTCTACTGTTTGGAACGTTTCAAAAGGGTGATGTACAAAAATATCATGACGACGAATTAAATCGAAGATATTTTCTTCTTCATGCCCCACTAAATCGGCTGGTTCACACGATTCAAACGGTGCATAACGCAAATATTCATAACCTGGTAAATCACAAAAACTAAAGTACATACACAAATCTAAAGGCCCATGCACCATAAAGGCATCTTTAGGTTTTAATTGCAAACTCGATAGAATAAAATGCAATAACTCATCATCAGGCTCCCCGGCTACTTCCAAGCGAACCGTAGCACCACGACGACGGCGGCGCAAGGATTCTTCCATTTCAAGTAATAAGTCCTGCGCTTCTTCTTCATCAATTTCTAAATCCGCATCACGCGTAACACGGAAGGTCATAGCTTTCAAAATATCATAGCCTACAAAAAACGCATTTGCATAATACGTAATAATATCTTCTAAGTAGATAAAATAACGCTGACCTTCACTACTTGGCACTTCTATAATGCGATCTAATACCGAAGGAATTGGTAAAATGGCAATTTTAGCTTCCGCATCTTCTTCCGTTTCCACAATGGAACGCTTAATTTGTACTACCGTGTTAATTGTTTTATTCGCTAAGAATGGAAATGGATGCCCTGAATCTACTGCAAGGGGGGTAACTACGGGATATACAACCCGTTCAAAATGCATACGTAACCATTCTAATTGTTCACTGTTCAACTGCTCTGGTTTAACAAAGTGTAACCCTTCTTTACTGAGCATTTCGATGACATGATTCAAATAGGTATACTGAACGCGCACCAACCGCTTTGCCGATTCATCAATAGCTTTCAATTGCGCTTTCGCATCCATATGAGCCGCATCATATTTTACAATCCCATTTTCCTCTTGATGACGTAAACCAGCCACACGAATCATAAAGAATTCGTCCAAATTAGAGCTAGTAATAGCAATAAAGCGTAATTTTTCCATTAAAGGATTCGAATTATCAATCGCCTCTTGCAATACGCGCTGATTAAACTTTAGCCAAGATAATTCACGGTTAAAGTAATATTTATAGTTATCAAACATACCTTATTTGCCTCCTATACGCAAGACCATTTCTAAACCAAAGACTTCACTGAAATATTCAGCTTCTCGCTCAAAGGTCCACTTTTCTAATGATATATCTTGGTCTGTATGTACTTTCACAAGGATTTTTTTATCGTCCCGCTTAATAGCTAACTTTGAAATCTTCCGTTTATGACTCACATCTAGAGCCCGCATGCAACGCAAAATAGCGACAAACTTCATAACCCACACCTTTTGCGATTCTTTTAAATAGCGGAAGTTTTCATCATCATCGTCAGGCTTACCTTTATAATGGTAATACACTACATTAGCCACTACTTCTTTTTCGCTATCTGACAAGCCAAATAAGTCTGTGCCCATAATAATATGATAGGCATGTTCACTATGATTGCGAAGGCTTACAAATTTCCCCACTTCTTCTAAAATGGCTGCTAACTGCAGTACAAAAATCATGCGATCTGTAATTCCATAATCAGCTAACACTCTACATAACTGTAAGGAAAAACGCTCCACTTCACGAGCATGATGCCGATCTACCTGATAGCTATCAGCAATAGCCCTAGCAAGTTGTAAATTTTGTTCGCGCATCATATATAAAAATTTATTATTTTCAATTTCAGCGCCATAATACAGTACTACCCCATCTACAAAGCCATACGAACTAATGAGTAAACTTTGAGGATGTACCATTTTTAACAATTCGGAATACAACACAATGGTAGGCATCAAAATATTGGCTCGATATTCTGGTAAGCCATAGCGATTGACTAATTTAGTCGCCGTCACACCATGAAAGGAGTCGACAAATTCTTCAAACTGCTTAGGCAATAACGCCATTGTTTCTTTACCATGCGTTTCAAAGCCCATTAAATTAGCAATTTCACGGGCTTCATCACCAGATAAGACAAAATATTTAACGTTGAAACGCCGTACTTCTTCTTCTACAGGCTTTAGCATACTGTGCAAGTATTCTCCTACCGCATCAGGAAAGGACAAAGACGAACGTTGATTACGATTAAAGGACTCCATAACGCGCAAGGTTCCCAAATGGACATTTTCTTGGAATAACAGGGCGCCCCCTTTCCAAACGGTAATCCCTACACCACCAGAGGTAATATCCAAAAACAAAGCTGCATCATCCGTATTCGTCAGCCCTTGTTGCATCATATGATAATAAAGGCCAAAATATTTATAATAAATTTCCTTCGGCATATCGACTACTTCTACTTTGAAGCCTGTTTGCATGAAAATCTGGTCCATAATACTCCGCCGGTTGTCTGCTTCACGAACAATAGCCGTTGCGTATACGGTATACTCCGTGACGCCATTTTCTTTCATGAGCCGTTTATAGCCTTTTAAAAGGCGACAAATTTCTTCAATCGTTTGGAAGGACAGGCGTTTATTATGAAACAATTCTTCCCCAAAGGTTACATCACGGGAGGCATACTCAATTATCTTTACATCGTCAATCGCTTTATACTCTACGATGGTCATGCTCATGCTACTAGCCCCTAAATGGATAATTCCATACAAGAGCGGCTTATCTAAGGCCATAATACCTCCTTACAAGGCTTCACGCCATTCTACAATTAGGTTCTTCTTGAAATCCTTTTTACATTGTTTGATTAATTTACTAATCACCACCTCAACCATAGAGGTATTGCCTCCAGGCTTTTTCCAAACTGTAACGGTAATATCTTTATCTGTAAAATCAGTATCCACTAATACAGCGGATTGCTCATGACTTTCATCAATGGCTTCTGCTAAGGCTAGAATGAGTGAAACGTGGGCAATCATTGTTTTATCCTCAGTACTTAATAAATGCCCATAAGGAGAACTCTTAATAAACTTATTATTAGCGCCATGGGAATTGGCCGCCACAAAAGCACAAATAGCCTGTTCTCGATGAGATAAGCCGTATAAATTACTATTTACAATCAAATAAGCACTATGACGAGCATGGCCATAATAGTTAATACTCTTACCTAAATCATGTAATAAAGACGCCACTTGAATGAGTTCGCGCATGCGCTCACCCCAGTTATATACTTTATTCCATTGATCATAAAGCATAGTCGCCAAATTTGTAATATACTTCGCATGAATTAAATCACATTGCACCATACCAAGTAGTACATTCTGTGCGGAATGCATTAAGATGTTGTCAATAATTCCATTGGGATTTAAATAATGTTCACCATAATATCGATAGAACATACCATCACGCAAGCCACAACCACTAACGCGAATCGTATTGGCATCTACAAATTGCATAAGCTCTCGAATTAAAGCGGTCCCTGCTATAATAATGTCCGCCCGTTCCACCGAAAGGCCGGCAATCTTGCGACGTTGTTCTAAAGTCTTAGTGCAAACCATGTCATAAATTTCATCCAAACGTTCATAAGTAAGCTCATAGTTATGTAATTTAGCGATTGGATAATTATGGCCTCGTTGATCGATTTTAGCCAAGTTACGAACAGTACCGCCAATGCCAACTAATGGCAATTGTTTATTTTTAAGCCATTTTTCCTTTCCCAGCATATCTTGAATATAAGTAATTAGGTTTTTTCGCTCCTTATCACTCATTTCATCCCCTTTTTGGAACTTCCCAGTTAGGGTTAAGGCGCCCATAGGTAGGCTTACACTTTCTTTTACCTTGCGGTTCTTAACTAAGGTAATTTCAATGCTAGCGCCCCCTAAATCAAAGAGGATAAAGTCTTCCAAGCCAATTGTATTCACTACCCCAAGGAACCCTAAAAAAGCTTCTTCAGAGCCATCAATACATACTAAATCAATGCCTGTACGTTCTTTTACAATGCTAATAAAGTCTTCACCATTTTTAGCTAAGCGTACCGCCGCAGTAGCGACAGCATAAATCTCATGGCTATCCATAGCCGATGCCATATGAGCAAAGCCTTTTAAGGTCAAAATAGCCCGTTCAATCGCTTCTTCAGTGAGACGATTCTTCTCCCACATGTTTTCACTTAAACGAATGCTTTCCTTTTGTTGATATATAAGCTGATAGCTCCCATTTGTATTAATCTCGATAATAACAAAACGAACGGAGTTAGATCCTAAATCAATAAACGAAACACGTTTCATATTTTTACCTCTCACTCTAAAACAATATGTTACCTTAATCTTACCTAAACTGAAAGGGTATTTCAAGAATATTACATAATCTTTACGCGTTTTATACAAAAAAAGACATGCCACCCACCGGTAGCATGTCTTTTTTACACCCTTAACATATATCCTATTTAATATTAAATATACGTTTCCCATTCGCTAAAGCAATGTCCGCTAATTCTTCAGGATCCATCCCCTTTAAGCTAGCAATTTCTTGCGCCACAAATTGTGTCTTACTAGGGTCATTACGACGACCTCTAAATGGTGGTGGTGTTAAATATGGCGAATCGGTTTCAATTAATAAACGATCTAACGGCACTTCTTTCGCCACTTCTTTTAGTTTAGTCGATTTAGGAAATACTACAGGCCCTGCAAAGGAAATATAGTATCCCATTTTAATGCATTCCTTCGCCATTTCCCAACTGCCAGAATAACAATGGAAAATACCATAATTGCCCTTGCCATAGGTGCGTAACGTATCCATAATATCCCCATGGGCATCACGGTCATGAATTATAATTGGCAAATCCACTTCACGAGCCAAGTCTAGTTGACGCTTAAACTCGCGCATCTGCGTTTCACGGTCTGAGAAATCATAATAATAATCTAAACCAATTTCACCAATGGCTTTCACCTTGTCATTATGCAAGGCTTGGTCTTTAAAATATTCATAGTCCTCTTCCGTCACATCTTTTGATTCATGAGGATGCACCCCTACGGCAGCGTATACATAATCGTATTTAGCTGCTAAGGCAATAGCAGATTCCGCTGTTTCACGGTCCACTGCAGGGCACATAATATATTCCACGCCTTGTGCTAAACAATCATCAAGCATAGCCTCTCTATCATTGTCAAAACGATTGTCATTAATATGCGCATGCGTATCAAATAACCGCATCTTATTTCACCAAGCTTCCTGGAATTAAGGATTCAATATTTGTTACTTCTAAATGGTCTGCAAAATCAGAGGCTGATAAAATCATGCCACTAGACTCAATGCCCATTAACTTCTTAGGAGCCAAGTTAGCTAAGTAAATAACCTTTTTACCAATCATGCTTTCTGGTTCATAATATTGAGAAATACCGCTAACTACAGTGCGTTCTGCCACCCCAACATCAAGTACGAATTTTAATAATTTTTTAGATTTTTTTACTTTTTCACAAGAAATAACTTTCGCTACCCGCAAATCTAATTTAGCAAAATCATCGTATTCAATATTTTCTTTAATTGGTGGGATTTCCTGTGCTGTTTCTTCAGTGGCAGCGCTAGTTGCTGTAGCTTCACTAAGTGCACTATCAGCTGCTGGTGCATCAATCATTTCAGGCACTTCAAAGCGAGGATAAATAGGATCACCTTTCACTACTTTAGTACCACTTGGTAAGCCACCCCATTGACGTACATCATCTAATTTAGCGTCTGCAAAGCCAGCTAAGCCCAATTGTTCCCAAATCTTAGGTGCTCCTGTTGGAATGACAGGATCCACTAATACAGCAATAATGCGAAGAGCTTCTGCTAGATGATACATTACGGTCTGTAATTTCTCAGCATCCCCCTCATTAGCGCCTTTAGCTAATACCCAAGGCATAGTTTCATCAATGTATTTGTTCGTGCGACTAATAAAGGCCCATACCGTTTTTAACGCACGGTTCAAATCAAAAGCTTCCATATAGGTTTCATACTCTTTAACAGTCTGCATCGCTAAGGAAGCCAAATCTTTATCAAATTCGCTAACAGATGGCATAGCTGTAATCACACCACCATGATATTTCTCCACCATAGCTACGGTACGATTTAACAAGTTACCTAAATCATTAGCTAAATCAGAGTTAACGCGCTGTACAAAGTTAGGCAAAGTAAAGTTACCATCATTACCTAAATGAATTTCACTGAGTAAATAATAGCGCAACGCATCAGAGCCATACATATCAATCAATGGAATAGGATCCACTACATTACCAAGGGATTTACTCATTTTAGTGCCGTCAACTACGAGCCAGCCATGACCAAAAACTTTCTTAGGAATTGGCAAGTCTAAGCTCATAAGCATAATTGGCCAAATAATAGAGTGGAAACGAACGATTTCTTTCCCTACCAAATGAATATCAGCAGGCCAGAATTTTTCAAATAAACTCTTATCTTCTTCCAAAGGATTCAAAGCACTAATATAGTTAACTAAAGCATCAAACCACACATACACTACATGTTTAGGATCAAAAGGAACTTTAATCCCCCAGTCAAAACTTGTACGGGATACGCATAGATCTTCAAGGCCTTGTTTTACGAATTGAATCATTTCATTACGGCGAGCTTCTGGCTGAATAAAGTCAGGATTTTCATCAATAAATTTCAACCATTGGTCAGCGTATTTATTCATTTTGAAGAAATAGCTTTCTTCTTCTACTTCTTCTACAGGACGACCACAATCAGGGCAAGTATGGTTAGGCCCTAATTTTTGTTCCGTCCAAAAGGTTTCATCAGGTGTACAATACCAACCTTTGTATTTAGATTTGTAAATGTCTCCTTTATCATAGGCTTTTTGGAATAAATATTGAACTACTTTTTCATGACGTTTTTCCGTAGTGCGAATAAAATCATCATTAGAAATATTTAAGGCTTTCCATAAATCTTTAAAGCCATTTACAATTTTTGTCGTATATTCTAACGGTGTAATCCCCATCGCTTCGGCAGCGCGTTGAATCTTCTGACCATGTTCATCAGACCCGGTCAAAAAGCGTACTTCATAACCAGCACGACGTTTGAAACGAGCCACTGTATCCGCAATAGTCGTACAATAGGTATGGCCAATGTGCAATTTAGCACTTGGATAATAAATTGGGGTAGTAATATAAAAACGTTTATTAGCTGTATCAGTCATACAATAACCTCCTCTTAATCGCGCAGTGCCATTTCCACTGCATTATAGACATCTCGTCGGGAAACGCCTGTTCGTTTGGCTATTTCACGAATAGCCTCTTTCTTAGATATGCCTTCTTCCATAAGCATCGTTACAGCACTTACATAATCAGTAGCCGATAAAGTTGTCGCTGTGTCCGGCCTAGTTTCATCAGGCACGGCACCGCCCACAACTAAGACAAATTCTCCTTTAATGGTTAACCAATCCTCCGCCTGTTGTAAGCTAGCTAAATCAGTACGCACAAAGGTTTCAAACTTCTTAGTTAATTCGCGACCTACTACAATGGAACGATTACCTAAATATTTATATAACTCCTGTAACGAAGCTTGTAAACGATGGGGTGCTTCATAAAATAACAAGGTACCCGTATAAGAGGCTACCCGTTCTAATAAGGCTTGTCGGTGACTACTTTTCTTTGGCAAAAAGCCTAGAAATGTAAATTCACGCGTATCAAGACCTGACGCAATGAGGGCTGTCAAAGCCGCATTAGGTCCCGGCAACGGCACTACAATAAGGCCCGCTTCAATAGCCGCCTGCACGAGCTCGGCTCCAGGATCTGAAATAGCAGGCATACCAGCATCACTGATTAATGCCACATCATGTCCGGCTAACAGCAACGCTAGTAGCGGTTCTTCCTTGGCTTCCTTATTATGTTCATGATAAGAAATTAAAGGCTTTTTAATATCAAAGTGTTTCAATAACAACCCACTATGGCGCGTATCTTCAGCCGCAATGGTGTGAACTTCTTGCAATACACGGACCGCCCGATAGGTCATATCTTCTAAATTACCAATAGGCGTAGGCACCAAATATAAGGTTCCTTTAGTTTCGCTCATACCAACTACGCACCTCCTCACTGTATACATTAGGTTGCTCATAAATATATAACGGGGCTTCTGTAAGCATGCCCACTTGGCCCCCTTTAGTACTTTCAACTAACACTAATTTGGCCTTAGTATTGGGAAAACTATGGACAAAGCGGATTCGTTTGGGTTCCAATTTAACGGCTCTTAAAGCAACTAGTAAATCAACCAAACGCTCAGCCCCATAAATCCACCAAACCTGCCCACGATATTTAACTAAGCGAGCTGCACTTTGCGCTATATCGCCCAAAGTATAATTTGTTTCATGCCGAGCTAAACTCACATCAACGGTATCAGGTGGCTTTCCTTGAAGCGCATTGAAATACGGTGGATTAATGACTAAACCATCAAACCGGCCTACCCAGGGAGAACCAACTAACTGACAATAATCCGCTTCTACCACTTCAATGTACGCTTCCTTTTTATTTAGAATCACATTGCGAGCCGCTAATTCAGCCATCAAGGGGTTTACCTCAATGGCTGTAATCTGCTTAGCGCCGCGCGTAGTCATCAATAAAGGAATAACGCCGGTCCCCGTGCCTAAATCTGCATAGGATCGCTTCTCATGAAATTTTGGAAAATGAGCTAATATAACCGCATCAATAGCAAAACAAAACTGATCTGTTCGCTGCCACAGTTTCATATTATCAATCAATAAGTCGTCTAACCGCTCCTGTGGCTTGTCCTTACTCTTCATCAGGTAACACAATCTCCGTCCAAGGTAAGTCAATAGTGCGACCTTCCTCTAATTGAACTTTAACAGTTTTCTTATTGCGATTAATCTTTAGTACCTTGCCCATTCCTTCATCGGTTACCACATCTTTACCAATGCCTGGTGGCTCCACAATAACAGGTACAACTTTGGCTTTTTGTGTATACAAATCGCCACCTTTGGCATAGAGATCATTTTCATAGTTTAAACAACACATAAGTCGGCCACAAACACCGGAAATCTTAGTCGGATTTAAACTTAAATTCTGATCTTTAGCCATGCGAATAGATACGGGCGTAAAATCTCCTAAGAAGGTAGCACAGCAAAGTGGTCGCCCACAAGCACCAATACTGTTCAATATTTTAGCTTCATCACGAACCCCTACTTGCCGTAATTCAATACGCGTACGGAATACAGTGGCTAAATCTTTTACTAAATCACGGAAGTCAATACGACCATCAGCGGTAAAGAAAAAGATAATTTTATTCATATCAAAAGTATATTCTACATTGATTAACTTCATAGGTAGTTTGCGATTAGCAATCTTCTCTAAGCAAATTTCAAAGGCTTTCTCTTCCCGCTGCTTATTTTTTTCTACCTGTTTGTAATCCTTCGGGGTAGCCTTACGAATTACACTTTTTAACGGTTGTACTACTGACTCAGCCTCTACTTGGCGTGGCGCAATTACCACATCACCAAATTCTAGACCGCGAGCCGTCTCCACAATAACGCCATCTCCTAAACTCAGATTAGCACCACCAGGAGCAAAGTAATATATTTTACCCGCCTTTTTAAATCTAACTCCAACAATGGTAGTCACTGGGTGTCCTCCTTTATGGCTTGTCGTAGCGCAATTAGCACGCCATCCATGACTAAACCGGCTTTCACATATAATCGAAGTGCCTCTTCAGCGCCTAAAGTCTCGCGCTCCACCGCTAATAACGATTTTACTCGCCATTCCTCTAAAATCGCCAACATCCGCGGCTTCTGCAAAGGGCACTGTAATACTTCATCTGGCGCACCAGCTCGCAATGCCAACATATCTCGTGCTAATAGACGTAACCAGCCCATTAGCTCGCGCATGTCATCACGACTTAATGCCTCCGTTTGCAAACTTAATTGCGTAAAAAATAATCGCTTAGGTAAACCTTCCATAATTTTCATAGCCTGCTCTAATAAGGGCAAAGACCCTTTTAAAGCCAGTTCCCGCACTAAAGCTGGATTTCCTTGACCAGCCCCTAAGGCCTGTCGTAAATCACCTTGAAGCCCTTCCTTCGCCAACGCTGCTACAATAACATCATCAGCTACAGGACCAAAAGGAACTAGCATACAACGGGATTTAATGGTAGGCAATACCGTCGCTATCTGATTGGTAATAATAAGAAAAAATACATTCGCTGGTGGCTCTTCAATGGTCTTTAACATGGCATTCGCCATAACTGCATTAGCTGTATGAAAATCTTCTACAATGACCACCCGTCGCCCTTCACTAGCTCGTCCCAAATAAGAAGCTAACAACTCATACCATTGTTCTACTTTCAAGACAGCTTTCATAGGCCGTAACCAAAAGGCATCGCCTCGATCAATGTAAATAGGTAAGCCTTCCGCTTCTGCTTTTTTCTCCGACTCACCATCAGCAACCCGTGCTGACGCCACAGCTTCTAAAAAACTAGCGCCTCCATCGGGCGAAAAAACAGGACGACCTATTAATAAGGACGCCAAGCCAATTGCCGTATTTAGTTTGCCTAGGCCACGTTCGCCATATAGCAATACACTATGTGGTAATGTGCCACGTTCAACTAAGGTCGTTAAATGAGCAATAATTGATTGTTGTCCAATGACTTGATCAAAATACGACATAGCACCTCCTACGGACTGTTTTCTTCTGAAAAGCTCTTCGAAAAAGACCTTTACAATATATTATTATATACCGTAAAGGCCCTAAAAAACAACTTATTACTTGTAGGCTAATAAAGGTCGTATTGCTTCATATACATCTTCGTGAATCGCTTCTATGGCACGCAAGCTATGACTTTCATCAGTACAAGCAATACGCTGCCAATGATAGCGTGCCACCAACTCATCATACGCATCATGTACTCGTTTTAAATACGCATGATTGCGTTCATGAATATCACCTGTAGCCCCACCTGTTTTATGTTTTCGTTCCCGCATTAACGCTTCACTCGTAGCTAGTGGCATATCTAATAAGCAAACTACATCAGGACGCGGTAAACCGAATTTAACAAACTCAAAATCCTCTAACCAATCTAAAAATTGGCGTCGTGCTACCGCATCTTCATATTTCACCATTTGATGCACCATATTCGACGTAGTGTAACGATCAGCTAAGATAATCCCCCCTTCTTCGTAGCAAGCTTGCCAGTCCATGCGAAAGGAAGCAAAGCGATCCACTGCATATAAACTACTAGCTACAAAAGGATTGACATCACTCGGATTTTTACCAAAATCACCAGCTAAATACATCTTAACAGGCATAGCTGCCGGACTATCGTAGTTAGGAAAACTAACGGCCTTTACAGCATGCCCTTCTTTTTCAAGACGTGCTTTTAATAATGCTGTTTGCGTAGCTTTACCACTACCGTCGCCACCTTCAATAATTATGAGTCGACCCATGTTACACCTCACCGTATATCGTCAATTACTTGAATATTCGTCAATGATTTATCAGCACACCCATTGGGCACATAACCTAAGGCTTGCCGCTCTCTTATATATTCTACCACAGCTGGTGTAATTCGTTCACCTACAGCAAGAAATGGAATCCCTGGCGGATAATAACTGATTGTTTCACCTGCTACGTGGCCAATAGCCTCCGTTAAGGGTATCGTTGTCATAGGTTGGTAAAATCCTTCTCGTGGCGTCAACACCACCTCTGGCACCGGTAATTTAGTACTGTTAAGGGCCACATCTTCCACTGCATTTGTTACTGGCTCCCCCTTAACGGCTACCGTCATATGGGCAATCTGCTGCACCGCCCCTATTAAACGATTAATAGAAGCCTCTGTATCGCCAATAGTAATTAATACAAGCACATGATACCCTTGCACTAATTCAACTTCAATGCCCTCTTTACGAAGCAATAATTCCGCTTCGCTACCAGTTAAGCCTAGTTCTTTAAAGTCAATTAACACCTTGGTGTAATCATACTCATAAATATGATTAAAATCAGCTTTATCTGGTACAGCAATACCAGGAATTACTTGCAAGGATTGGCGCAACTTATGGGCTAGCCTTTCAGCATGACTCACTAAAGTAGCCCCTTCCGTAGCCATTTGTTGTCTTGCCATATCTAAAGATGCTAACAATATATAATTAGGACTCGTACTCTGCAAGACTTGATGCACTTGCGTAAGGCGTCGCCGATTAACCAGTGAACCTTGACAATGAAGCATGGACGTCTGCGTCAATGACCCAATTAACTTGTGAGTACTTTGCGCTACCACATCAGCCCCACAAGCCAAGCCACTCGCTGGTAAGGCTTTGCCAAAAGGTAAATGGGCCCCATGGGCTTCGTCAACTAAGACGATAACGCCCTGCTCATGGGCCACCTCTACAATAGCCTGTAAGTCAATGGCAATGCCATAATAATTAGGATTAACGAGGACTAAAGCCTTTGCTTCTGGATGCGCCGCTAAGGTCGCCTTAACTTCGGCTACGGTGGTCCCTAAGGGCACACCCCAGCGTTCATCAAAACGCCCTTCTAAATACACAGGTCTAGCCCCACTTAAGAGTAAACCGCCCATGACTGAGCGGTGTGCTTCCCGAGGAATAATGATGGTATCACCAGGACCTACCGTGCCCATAATCATGGTTTCAATTAAAGCCGTCGTGCCATTAATGGAAAACCAAGTCTGTTCCGCCCCATATAATTGTGCTGCTAAATCTTGTGCATCTTTTAAAGCCCCTTCTGGTTCATGTAAATCATCAAGGGCATACATGACCCCTAAATCATAAGGTAGCGCAGGCCCCATCCACTTTTTTAAGGTCGTAGGAGCTGCTATGCCTAATTTATGCCCCGGCGTGTGAAACGCTGCCAATCCTTCTTTTTTATAATTCTCCAAAGCTTCTACAAAAGGCATGTCTCTTTGTGATAAAAATGTTTGCTTATCGTCTATCTTCTTCATCCTATTAGCAAGCCTTCTACTTAAATGTATCTACAAAATACTGACGCAATTCCTGTCCTCGTTCATTACTGGTTTGAATCCGTTCTAACGCTTGACGTAAAGAATCTTGCAAGCGATATGTATGAAATTCAGAAGGTTTTACCCAAGCAAAATCGGTATGTTCGTCAGATAAAGCAACTTCACGGCTCGTTGCTTTAGCAATGAAAATAACCCCGGTCAAAAATTGTAGTTTAGTGCGCTTATAGGACCATAAACCAGCCACATCCAACAATTCTACAGTCAGACCTGTTTCTTCACGCACTTCCCGTAACGCGGCATCATGTAAATCTTCACCAAATTCTAAACCACCACCGGGAAATTCCCAAGGTCTAAGGCCTTCTCTATCTTTCTTTTGTAAAAGCAAAACATCCCCATCACAAAAAACCATACACTTAACCGACATTCCCATACGTGGGGTTTGACGTGTTCTCGGTGGCAAAGGCCGTGATTTACGGGATTTACTGTTTTGACGTACGAACATGCAATCCTCCCTTAATTAGCTCACTAATATCTTCTTTAATATATCTTCTTTAGTATCTATATACATCATTATAATACGAAAAAAGGAGACTATAACTCCGTATAGTCTCCTGTGTCTTACGCTATCTTATTTACTATAAGCGGCTGCATACTGCGTGCCAAGCGTTACATATTTTTCCATTTGCTGAATAACATGTCGTAGCTGTCCGCCACTCAATGTTGTTAATTCTTTGCCTTTTGAGGCGTTATTAATAATGTGAGAAATCTCGAAACCACTATATCCCAGCACCGATAAGCGGTTCGATAAACTTTTAATCTTGTTCATAATCGAACCTCCTTGTAATAATGTCTTACAGCGGTTTGGGTTAAAACCAACTGCTTAAAAGTGGTTGGGTTATTACCACATACCCTTTTCGACTGTTCAGGAATGTTCAAGATTATGACGTTGTTGGGTTTAAAGTTCATCCTCCTCAAAGCATTAACACTGACAATCTATTCCGGATAATAGAGTTATTATATCGAAATTCTTAGAAGTTGTCAAGCCTTTTATACTTTAAGCCGAAAATTATAACACATTTATGATTTTAATGCAAATTTATTCAACTATTACTGACGACGACCTTTTTTAGGATTATATAAATTCATACCTTTATCAATCCCCACTTCCAATGTCCCCAAAATAGCTTCAGCCATAGCCTTAATCCCTTTAGTTACTTTTTCTTGTTGGTCTTCAGGGAAAGGTGCTAACACATGGTCTACCACCGTCCATTGCGGCAAAGGACGACCAATGCCAAAACGAAAATGAGGAAACTCTGATGTTCCCATATGGGCAATCAGTGATTTAATCCCATTATGACCACCAGCACTACCATTAGGACGAATTCGTAATTTACCAACTGGCAAATCCATATCATCATAGACACAATATACATCAGCTGGATCAATTTTATAGTACCGCATCAAAGGCCCTACCGATTCTCCGCTAGCATTCATAAATGTCTGAGGTTTCACTAATAATACTTTTTCACCATCTATGGTAATCGACGTAATCAATGCTTTAAAGTCTTCACGCCAAGGTGTATGTGCCTCTTTGGCAGCCATAGCATCGATGACCATAAAGCCTATATTGTGTTTTGTCTTTTCATACTCTTTGCCTGGATTGCCCAGACCTACTACCATTTTCACTGTTTAAATTCCTTATCCATTCATAGTCAACGCACTATAGGCTGAACTAAACAGTCAATAGGCGTATTATTTATCAAACAAATTACTTACTGATACTTCATGGAAGATACGCATAATCGCTTCGCCCAATAAAGGAGCCACCGATAAAGACGTAATGTTAGGTAATTTATGTTCTTCTGGTAAATCAATCGTATTAGTAACGATTAATTCTTTAATATTAGAGTTGGCAATACGTTCACAAGCAGGGTCAGTTAACACAGCATGCGTTACACAAGCCATAACGGATTTAGCACCAAATTCCTTAAGTGCTTTAGCCCCTTCTACTAAAGAACCAGCTGTATCTACAATATCATCAATGATAATACAATTTTTACCTTCTACATTACCAATTAAGTTCATAACTTTAGCCACACCAGGCTGTGGACGTTTCTTTTCAATAATCGCAATAGGCGCACCAATACGGTCAGCTAAATCACGAGCACGCGTAACCCCACCAAGGTCTGGCGATACTACGATTAAATCTTCCATATTTTTTTCATTAATGTATTTTGCCAAAATAGAAGCCCCAAAGAGGTGGTCTACTGGCACATTAAAGAAGCCTTGAATCTGACCAGCATGAAGGTCGATAGTTACCAATCGAGTAATCCCTGCTGTTTGCATTAAATCAGCCACTAATTTAGCTGTAATTGGTTCACGACCGCGTGTTTTACGATCCTGACGAGCATACCCATAGTAAGGTACAACCGCTGTAATATGGCGTGCGGATGCCCGTTTTAAAGCATCTGCCATTACCAACAATTCCACTAAATTGTCATTTACTGGATAGCTTGTAGGTTGCACGATAAATACGTCTTTACCGCGTACACTTTCGTCAATCATAATTTGAACTTCGCCATTGTTAAAACGACCTACAAATGCTTCGCCTAAAGGTAAGCCTAAGTAATCACAGATTTCTTTCGCCAACTCTGGATTTGCATTGCCTGTGAAAATTTTAAGTTTCTTACCGTCTTCAAATGCCATGATTCAATACCCCTTTTGCTTATTAATAACTTCGTTGCTCCTAGCAAACCTCATTCTTTATTATTGTATACTATTTGCTACCTACATTGCAAAAAAGTAATCAACTTTTTTTACTTTTTCTTAAACGTATCATCAGTAACCCAATTCTCTTTTACAATTTGACGAGCACGCCCTACTGCTAGGGCTTTACTTGGCACATCTTTTGTAATCGTAGAACCAGCCCCAATATAACTATAATCACCGACCGATACAGGGGCTACTAAATTAGAGTTGCAACCTACAAAGGCGCCATCACCAATATGCGTGCGATGTTTAATTTTACCATCATAATTAACGGTAATCGTACCACAACCAATATTAACACCACTGCCTACATCGCTATCACCAATATAGGACAGATGTGGGAATTTAGTGCCGGCCCCAACAATACTATTTTTTACTTCCACAAAGTTGCCAATATGAACGTTTTCACCAATCACAGTATTAGGACGCAAATGAACATATGGCCCAATATCAGCGCCAGCCTTTACTTCACAATCGTGAGCATAAGTAAAATGAATCACTGCCCCATCGCCAACTACTACATTGGTAAAACGACTATGTGGCCCAATTTCACAACCTTCACCAATTACGGTGTTACCTTCTAAAATGGTGCCAGGATGGATAAATGTATCAGCGCCGATCGTAACTTCCGGTGCAATATAAGTATTATTAGGGTCAATAATGGTTACCCCTTGATCCATGAAATGGCGATTTGTGCGATTTCGCAAAATACGCTCCGCTTCGGCTAACTGCGCTCTTGAATTAACCCCTAAAGACTCTTCTTCATTGGTCATCATATACGCACTTACGCGGTCGCCTTGATTAACCAAAATTCCCACTACATCGGTAATATACAATTCACCTTGTGCATTGTCATCCGATAGCTGCTCCAAACAAGGCCATAATTTTTGGCTATCAAACGCATACATGCCGGTATTAATTTCTTGCACTGCTAATTCTTCTGGTTTACCATCTTTTTGCTCTACAATGCGCAAGACTTTACCGGTTGCCTCATCACGAATGATACGACCATAGCCCGTTGGGTCCACCATATGAGCCGTTAAAACAGTGGCTGCCGCACCTGTTTTTTCATGTTCAGCCAATAAAGCGTCTAACGATTCTTTAGTAACCAATGGCGTATCACCACAAAGGAGTAAAATCGTACCTTCATAAGTACCTAGTAAAGGCTTCGCTTGTTTTACAGCATGCCCCGTTCCTTTCTGCTCCTGTTGCACCACAAATTCTGCTTGTTCACCTAAATAAGCCTGTACTGCTTCACCGCCAAAACCTACGATTACAATATTACGTTCCGTCCCCACTGTTTTTACTGTATCAAGCACCCGTTCCACCATAGCTTTACCTGCTACAGGGTGTAATACTTTTGGTAATTTAGACTTCATCCGTGTGCCTTTACCAGCTGCTAAAATTAAAGATGTTATATGTTTCATTCGTAAGCCTCCTCATTAGGCGCATAATATACAGGTTCAATATCTACAGTACGCGAAGTTTCATCAACTCCATTTAGCACGAGTAGCGCTTCATAATCGCCCACCACTTTAGGGCCTGGCGTAGCCGTTGCTACTAACACGCCTGTACCAACAACGGTGCCACCCATTTCAGTTACTAATTCTTTCATACCATTAGCCGTGCCCCCAGCTTTCATAAAATCATCGATGAGCAACACTTTTGATTTAGGGGGGATAGCTCGTTTTGTTAACGACATAGTTTGAATTCGCCTTGACGAGCCAGTTACATAATTAATGCTAATGGAAGACCCTTCTGTCACTTTACTATCTCGTCGCGCAATGACTAATGGTTTATTAAAAGCACGCGCCACCATAACGGCTAAAGGAATGCCCTTCGTCTCTACCGTCATAATATAATCGGGTTGACGCTCAGCAAAACGAGTCATAAAAATTTCCCCTAAACGACTCGTAATATGCCAATCATACAAAATATCCGACATATACAAAAAACCACCGGGAATCACTCGATCTGGCTCTTGTAAGCGCTGTTGTACTTCTTTAAGCACAGCAAAGGCCCGCTCCCCTTGACGATATGGAATAAAGCGAACGCCCCCTGCCACACCGGCAACCGTTTCAAGTGTCCCTAAGGAGAAATGTTGTAATGATGCTTTTACACAACTTAAATCCTCACTTAAGGTAGATTTAGCAATATCAAAGAATTCGCAAAAATAGCGTAAAGATATCAATTCTTGCGGAGAATCTACTAACAGTTTAGTAAGCGCTACCATGCGCTCTACGCGTCGCACTTTTTCCACTGTATACCTCCTTATACAAAAAAATAACGTTGCCGCCTCAGCCAACAACCCGTTTCTCTCTTTAAGAATACCACAAAATAGATTATAAATATATAGTTTTCCCTTAAAAATCCATACATTCCTCTACAAAAAATAGCGAACGTTCGTATAACACAAAAAGCCCTCGATAGCTATCGAAGGCTTTATGCTGCATTTTAGATGTTAATAATTGAATTGCTACAAAGTACTAACGATTCTCTAAAATCTGTATCCCCATTATTCTAATACGTATACCGTAACCGTTTGACGGCCAAACTGAATGGCCTCACCATGAGAATCCATGGCTAAGTCGATACGATTACCTACAATACTGCCACCTGTATCATCAGCTACTGCGTAACCATAGCCTTCAACATACAAAGCCGTACCTAATGGAATTACATCAGGGTCGACTGACACATAACCGCGTTTTAATAAATTACCACGCGCTGTGTATGCTGTATTGCCAGGATCATCAGCTGAATAGGCGGTAGCGTTCATCGTAAGAGTCTTCTTATACTCTGTAGGAACGCCTCGTTGCTTAGAAAGCAACGCCATTGTCTTACTGTCTACTTCACCAGTTACAGCTAATCCATTTGCCTTTTGAAAACGCTTTAATGCATTGGCTGTACCATCACCAAAGATGCCATCAATGGAGCCTGGTGAAAAACCACTGCTGGCCAAACGAGCTTGCAAATCAGACACAGAACGGCCTCGGTCACCAAAACGTGAAACTTCCACATTATTGCGTACATTGCGAGACTGCTGCGTTGCTGCAAACAGCTTATTGTTCTCTTTCATCGCTGCTAAGGTATCACCATCAACTCGGCCAGTGGCAGATAAGCCCATTTGCTTCTGAAATGCGCGCACTGCATATTCTGTATTATTACCGAAAATACCATCAGCTTGGTCTACGAGATACCCCTGCGTTATCATTAAACGCTGAACGAGTTGCACCTCACTACCGCGATCACCGCGTCCTACATCGGCTAGTACAACAGATGTACAAGCCATTAGAAACGTCAAGAGAACTGTCACTATTCTAAGTTTTCTCAATATTTCCACCTCGTATCTAAATGCAACACTATTTTACCGTATTTTGGGCTTTTTGTCAAAATTTGAGCCTTTTTTCCAGTACTTATCACCACTTTGAGGCTATAATTCAAGCACTTTTCCCACTACGTTATACTTTTTTCAAATAAAAAGAAAGTTGTCTAAAGAAACCACATAGGTTTTACTTCAAACAACTTTCTTTAACATGCTTTAACTTTTTTAGCCTTCGCTTATTCGTAGAATTCGTCTGTTTCGATTACCTTAGGTACAGGCGCTACATAGCGAAGTACTACATAACCGAGTAAACCAGATACAATCGATCCTAAGAAAATACCCACTTTAGCCAATTCTTGCGTATGACCAGGCTCTAAGGCTAATAAATTAACAAATAAACTCATCGTAAACCCTACACCACAACAAAGAGCTACGCCATACATATGCGTCCAAGTCAACTGATTAGGCAATTTTACCAGTTTTGTTTTTACTAATACCAGCATGATACCAAAAATCCCAATTTGTTTACCTAAGAATAGGCCAAGCGCAATGCCTAATACAACCGGATGAAATAAATCACTGCTTTGGAAATCCCCAAAGGATACCCCTGCATTAACAAAACCAAATAAAGGTACAATCAGGAACGTAATCCACATAGCTAAGGCATGATGCCATTGATTCAATGGTAAAATTTCTTTTTCCCCCTGCCATACGCGCGATGGGATTGTCATTGCTAAAATAACACCCGCTAAGGTAGCATGTAAGCCTGATTTGAAAATACATAACCAAAGAGCAACACCTAGAATTATATAAGGCCAAGGTGTTACAATATTCTTTTTATTTAAAATCAACAAAAGAATAAATATCGCTAACGCCCCACCCATAAAGGCAAAATTAAAAGTTGTAGTGTAAACAGCTGCGATAATAATAACAGCAATTAAATCATCTACCACCGCTAAAGTAGTTAGAAAAACTTTAGCTGCTAACGGTGCTCGCAGGCCTACTAGGGAAATTATCCCTATAGAAAAAGCTATGTCCGTAGCTGTAGGAATGGCCCACCCACGTAATAAAACAGGGTTTGTATAATTAAACGCCGCATAAACTAAAGCCGGTGCAATAACCCCCATCAAAGCTGCTATAGTTGGTAAAAACCGTTTGGCATGGGTATTTAATTCCCCTTCCAACATTTCATGCTTTACTTCTAAGCCAACACCTAAAAAGAAAATCGCCATTAATACATCATTAACCCACAGTTCCACAGACAATGGCCCAATCATCGTATGTAAAAACGAAGCATACCCTTCAGCCCAGCCTGAATTAGCAATCCCTACCGCAATGACTGACATTAATAATAATAAAATACCACCTGTAGCAGGTGCGTGTAATAATTCTTTCAAACGCTCCATGTACTCCCTCACTCCAAATTATAAATAATATATACTATACAATGACTTATTATTAATAAAATCTGTATATATTATACCGCAAATAAAAACTTAATGGCAATAAAATAAGAGGCCCATCACGGCAAAATGATGGGCCTTTTCAGCAAACTTCTATTACCAAATTGAATAGTAGCGATTATTTTAAATTCTTATGAGTCTTTCTTTTCTAACTCAGAAACATCAGGTGTAAAATATCGTAATATTACATAACCAATACAACCGGATAAAATAGAACCAATAAAAATCCCTACTTTAGCCATTTCTTGAGCGTGACTTGGTGGGAAAACTAATAAGTCAACAAATAAGCTCATGGTAAAACCAATCCCGCAACAAACGGCAATGCCATATACATGCGACCAAGTAGCATGGACTGGCATATCCACTAACTTAGTCTTAACTAAGATATATACTGTACTAAATACACCAATTTGTTTACCTAAAAATAGGGCTAAAGAAACACCTAATACTACTGGATGGAATAAATCGCTCACAGAGAAATCATGGAAGGATACACCCGCATTAATAAAGCCAAAGAGTGGCAAAATTAAAAAAGTAATCCATTTAATAAGCGCTGAATTCCATTGTATAACTGGAGAAATCCATTTACCAGTTTTATATTGTGCCCGATATGGAATAGTCATAGCTAAAAATACGCCAGATAAGGTAGCATGTAAACCTGATCTAAAAATACAATACCATAAAACAACACCCAGTGCTATATAAGGCAATGGATTAAAAATATTGCGTTTATTCAAAATCATGAGAAGAATAAATATAACTACACCAAACCCCATGTACATAAACTGCAACGTATCTGTGTAAAAGGCTGCTATAATAACTACAGCAATTAAATCATCTACCACCGCTAATGTAGTAAGCAACACTTTCATCGCTATAGGAACTCGCGAACCTAACAAAGATACTACGCCTATTGAGAAAGCTATATCTGTAGCTGTTGGAATAGCCCAACCACGATGATATAAAGGATTATCGTGATTAAATATAAAATAGATAATAGCTGGTACCATAACACCACAAAAAGCAGCGACAGTTGGTAAAATACGTTTAGCATTCGTATTTAATTCCCCATTGATCATTTCATGCTTAATTTCTAACCCAACACTTAAAAAGAAGATGGCCATTAAAACATCATTAACCCACAATTCAACCGGAAATGGCCCTAAGTTGAATTTTAAGAACTGAAAATACTGTTCTGAAAATGGTGAGTTAGCTGCTGCAATGGCTAAAGCTGCAGAAATTAACAGTAAAATACCGCCAGCAGAGGGAGACTGTAAAAAAGCTTTAATTTGACTCATACGCATCCTCTTCTTTCTAAAGAAATACTTTTCAGAATCTTCTGAAAAGTATTTCTTGCATAATTATTTCGTTTTGTTATTTTATATATAATATTATATCATCTTTTATCAACAAACAAAAATTCATTTTGTGCATGTTATAGGCACATCTGTCTAATTAAGGAATAACGAAGAAAAAAAGAAGGAATTATGAAATAAAGGTTCTATAATTTATTT